>NZ_QUZK01000047.1 GCF_003410055.1 Wenzhouxiangella sediminis
GTGAGTCGCCGCAAGACCCCGCGAAGCGGGCCCGGGCGAAACAGATTTTGACTTGTCGAGACCCGCACACCGACCGGTGCCGCCAAGCTCACCCAAGCCTTTGACGTGTCGAGACCCCCACAACGCCCCGTGCCGCCAGCCCGACCCAGGCCTCCAACGCAAAACGCGCCGAAACCAACAAACCAACTAACGAACTAACGAACTAACGAACAAACCAAGAAGCGAACAAACGCCGCCCGGCACGGCCGGCGCCAAAGAAAAACCCCGCCAGTGGCGGGGTTTCTCGGCAAAGCTGCTTGAATCGAAACCCTTACAGGGTGACGACGTTCGCGGCCTGCGGGCCCTTCGGGCCGTCGGTGACGTCGAAGCTCACCTTGGCGCCTTCGGTCAGGGTCTTGAAACCCGAGCCGGTCAGGGCGCTGAAATGCACGAAGACGTCGGAGCCACCGCCGTCCTGGGAAATGAAGCCGAAGCCCTTCGCGTCGTTGAACCACTTCACGGTTCCGGTATTGCTGGACATGATGTCTTTTACCTTTTCAAATATTTCGATGTAAGGGGTACGGCCGTATGGCCGGTCCCGGTTGTGCTGTATCGGGAATCGGTCGACCACACGCGCATTCGCGCGCCGTGGAACGGCCGTTCCTTAGAACCAGATGGTGGAAAATGAGGGGGTAGACGGGAAGGAATACTTTCAGATTCGACCACTGCTGTGTTCCGCAGCACCTCGCACTATACGCGCAGTTTCGACAAATAGCTACAACTATTTCGAGAATCTTCTGCGGGCCTTGCAACCGGAGGCAGACGCACCCACCATAGGGGAACCGGATGGATGGACATCCGGACACCCAATTACCCTCGCAGACTGCACCGCTCCTTCCATCACAACCGCTGCGGCTCCCGGCCGCCCGGCGTTCGCATGCTGCGTCGATCAATACCGGCCCGGAGGCCGCCCCCGAAATGAAAACCCTCTTTGTCAGAAACATCCATCCTGAAACCCGCGAAAAGGACCTGCGCGAGTTGTTCTCCCACCACGGCACCGTCCGCGGCCTGAAGCTGCCGATGGACATCTTCACTCGCCGCTGCAAGGGTGTGGCCACGATCGACATGGAAGGCCACGAAGCTCGCGCTGCCCAGGCCGGCCTGGACGGATCGATGTTCAACGGCCAGGCCATCCAGGTGCGCGAGGAGCGCCCGCGCGGCAAGCGCGGCGGACGCCGCTAGAGACTCGAACGTCGGGGTGATACGCTGGAAGGCGGGCTCCAACCCGCGCCAGCGATCATGCCCGGCGAGCTCACGCAACTGCTGCACGCCGCCAGCGAAGGCGACCAGCCGGCTCTGAATCGGCTCGTCGCCCTGTTGTACGTCGACCTCAAGCAGCTCGCGCATCGCTGCCGCCGCGGCTCCGAGGCGGTGGACACGACCGCCCTGGTCCACGAGTGCTACCTGCGCTTTCTCAACAGCGGCGATCTCGCCGTCAACGATCGCGCGCATTTCCTTAATCTCTCGGCGCGCATCATGCGCCAGCTCTTGTGCGACTTTGCCCGCGAGCGGCTGGCCGGGAAGCGGGGCGGCGGTGCCGCCCACTTCGAGCTGCGCGACGACGACGCCGTCGAGCGGGCCGAGGCCGAACGCTTTCTGGCGGTCGACCAGGCCCTCGAACAACTGGCCGAAACCGAACCCACCCGAGCGCACGTAGTGGAGTGCCGCTTCTTCGCCGGCCTGACCGAAGAGGAAACGGCCGAGGCGACCGGGCGCTCCCTGCGATCCGTCCAGCGCGACTGGCAGCAGGCGCGCGACTGGCTCGGAAGGCGCCTGCAGTCATGAGCGGCGATGATCCGCTCCGGCCCGGTGGTGCGCTCGAGGGACGGCTCTTCCAGCGTTTCCTCACGCATCTCAGCCAGGTGCGCGAGCCGGAGCCCGGTGAGCGCATCGGCGCCTGGAAGATCCTGCGCGAACTCGGACGCGGCGGCAGCGGCGTGGTCTATCTGGCCGAGCGCGCCGACGGCGCCTACGACCAGCAAGTCGCGCTCAAATGGCTGCGCAGCGACCGGCCCGTACCCGGTGGCCGCGAAGTGCTGGCCCGCGAGCGCGAAATGCTCGCCAGCCTCGACCACCCCAACATCGCCCGCCTGATCGACGGCGGCGAAACCGACGACGGTATGCGCTGGTTCGCCATGGACTTCGCCCCGGGCGAGACCATCGACCGGGCCGTCGAGCCATTTGACCGGCGCGAACGCGTCGAACTGGTCGGCATGCTCTGCCGCGCCGTTCACCACGCCCATCGCCGCGGACTGATCCACGGCGACATCAAGCCCTCCAACGTCCTGGTCGACGAACAGCGACGGCCGCGCCTGGTCGATTTCGGCATCTCGCGCCTGCGCCGGGCCGGTCCCGGCAGCAGCTACGGCATGACGCCCGACTACGCCAGCCCGGAGCAGCGCGCGGGCGCCGATCTCACCACCGCATCGGACATCTGGCAACTCGGGCACCTGCTCGAAGACCTGCTTGAAGACTCCCCGGGGGCCGACGCCCTGCCGGCCGACCTTTCGGCGATCGTGCAGCGGGCCACGCAGGCGGCGCCGGAGGATCGCTACGCCTCGGCCTCGGCCATGGCCGCCGATATCGAGGCCTGGCTGGGAGCCCGTCCCGTGGCTGCGCGCAACGGCGGTCCGGTTTATCGCCTCTCGCGGTTCGTGCGGCGCAACCGGGCGCTGTCGGCCGTCTCCGTCCTGGCGCTGCTGGTGATCGTCGTCGGCGGCGCCTGGCTGACCTGGCAGCTCGCGCTCGAGCGCGACCGCGCGCGGATGCAGGCCGAGCGCGCCGAAGCGGCCCTGGCCGAGACCGAGTCGGCGCTGGCGCGCGCCGAAGCGCTGCGCGACTTTCTCATCGGACTGTTCCGCGCCGCCGAGCCCGACCGTCCGCGCAATCAACTGCCCTCGACCGAAAATCTGTTGGCGCTCGGCGCTCGCCGGGCGTTGCGCGAGGACAGCGCGCCGCCGGGCGAACGCGTTTCCATGTTGCTGACGCTGGCGCATGTCTACCTGACGCGCACGTTGCGTGAAGAAGCCGAGCCGCTGCTTGCCGAAGCCGTGCGCCTGGGCCGGGAGAGCGTTGATGAGCGTCCGGAAGACCTGGCGCGGGCGCTGCACCTGCAGGGGTATGCGGCCCTGTCGGCCCAGCGCTACGACCGCGCCGAACAGCGCCTGGCCGAGGCCGAGTCGGTGGCCGCCGGCCACCCGCGAGCGCGCGAGACGTGGATCGCCGCGCGTGCCCACCGAGGCTGGCTGCGCCTGATCACCGGGCGAAGTCGCGAAGCCCTGGAACTGGTCGAGCCCGTCTACGAAACCGTGGAATCCGGTTCTCCGGCCGAATCGCGCGGACGCCTGCAGCTGACCAACACGCTGGCCTTCGCCCTTTCGTCGACCGGTAGCGGGGCACGTGCGTTCGAAGTGCGTCAGCGGGCCGCCGAACTCAGCCGGCGACTCGATGGGCCGCAGAGCCGTGGCTATGCCATCCAGCTCGGGAACCTGGGTGGTCAGGCCTTGAGTCGTGGCCGGCTGAACGATGCCGAAGACGCGCTCGAGCGCGCCATCGCGCTGTATGACCGGATCTATCAGCGGCCGGTTGCCTTGCGGGCGACGGCCAGGGCGAATCTGGCAAACCTGCATCTCCACCGCGGGGAATACGACAAAGCGCTGGCGTCCATTCGCGATTCGGCCAGAGAATGGGCCGATGTGGAAGACCGGCGGTTGGAAGACTACGAGTTCTATCATCACCACCGCGGTCGATTGCTGTCCCGCATGAACCGCTGGGAAGCCGCGGAATCGGCATTGGCCCGAGCGCGCGAGCTGTTTGCCGGCAGGGACCGGCCAAAGCCTCTGGGCCGGATGATGACAGCCGTCTATCACGAACGCGCGAAATGCCGGCTCGGGCGAACCGACACCGCCCTGGACACCCTCGATGCGCTCGCTGCTCGATTGATCGAAAGCGGGCGGGATACGCCGGAGCGGCGGGGAGAACTGGCGGAATCGAAGGCGACTTGCCTGCATTTTGCGGGCCGGCACGAGCAGGCACTTGCCGAGATTCGAAAGAGCCTCGAGGCCTTCGATCCGCCGGGCTACGCCATGGTGCGCGCCCAGCGCCAGCTTCTGCGCGCCGATGTCTTGTCGTCCCTCGAAAGGGCGGCGCCGTCGCGGGCGGCTGCTGCGGAGGCTTCCCGGCTACTGCGCGAGGCCGGCCTGGGGTCCCACCCCGTGCTGTCCCGGGCCCCGGAGTGAGAAAGCTGGCGGGCGCACCGTCCGCCTTCCGTGTCCCTTGATATCGACAACCCGGAATGACGGAGAAAGCCATGTCCAGATCAAGTCTAAGGATTGCCGCAACGGTCGCTGCGCTCGCGTTTGTCGTGTCTGCATGGGCCGACGATCACGCCAAAGTCATCGGCGCCAACAGCGAAGCCATCCAGTGGGGGCCGTGCCCGGCCTTCTTTCCCGATACCTGCCGCATCGGCGTGCTGCACGGCAATCCGGCCGAACCGCGCGCCGACATCTTCTTCAAGGTGCCGGCGAACACGGACCTGGTGGCCCACACCCACACCTCGGCCGAGCGCATGGTGCTGGTCTCCGGCCGCATGCGGGTCGACTACGAAGGCCAGGACCCGGCCGTGATCGAGACCGGATCCTACGCCTACGGCCCGCCCGGCCGGGCGCACTCGGCGCGCTGCCTCGACGCCGGCGAATGCGTGCTGTTCATCGCGTTCAACGAGCCGATCGACGCCATGCCCGTCGAGGAGCAGTCCATGGACGCGCCGGAGTGAATGCCAAGGCACAGGCTCGAGCGGGCGTGCATTCCGGCCGCTGCTTCTGCGGCGCGGTCGAGATCGAGGTGCGCGGCGAGCCCGCGGCCATGGGCTATTGCCACTGCGAGTCCTGCCGACACTGGTCGGCCGGGCCGGTCAACGCCTTCACCCTGTGGCCGCCTGATGCGGTCACCGTCACGCGCGGCGGGGACCGCCTGGGCGCCTACAGCAAGACTCCGAAAAGCGTGCGCAAGTGGTGCACCGAATGCGGCGGTCACGTGCTGACCGACCATCCCGAACTGGGCCTGGTCGACGTCTATGCGGCGATCATTCCCGACTTTCCCTTCCGGCCGGGTGTGCACGTGCACTACGGCGAGAGCGTCCTGAAGATCCACGACGGCATCGAAAAGCAGCGCGACGTGCCGGCCGAAATGGGCGGCTCGGGCCAGCTCGTGCCGGAAGGCTGAATTGGCTGGCGGGGTATGGCCGGGCCCGCCGTATCCCCGGGTAGGCTTACACACCGAAGGAGGGCCGCCATGCAGAAAGGCCTGATCCTGCTGTTCGGAATCGTCACCTACCTGTTTTTCTTCGTGGCGTTCCTCTATTTCATCGCTTTCGTCGGCAACCTGCAGACCACCGCGCTGGCCGATGCCTGGCCGGCGCTGGTCGAGCTCGTGCCGTACTCGGTCAGCTTCGGGCGCGAGACAGGACCGCCGGCGCTGGCGGTGGCCATCAACCTGGGCCTGATCGCCCTGTTCGGCGCGCAGCACAGCATCATGGCGCGCTCGGGCTTCAAGTCGTGGCTGGCGAGCCACTTGCCCCGCTCGGCCGAACGCAGCGTCTACGTGCTCTTGTCGACGGCCCTGCTGGTGCTGCTGATGTGGCAGTGGCGGCCGATGGGGCCCGTGCTGTGGTCGGTGGATGCCGCCGTGGGGCAGGTCGTGCTCTGGAGTCTCGTCGCGATCGGGTTCGCGATGGTCTTCGTCTCCACCTTCCTGATCGACCACTTCGACCTGTTCGGGCTCAAGCAGGTCTGGTCGCAGTTTCGTGGTCGCGAAGTGCAGCCGCCCCGATTCGTCACACCGCTGTTCTACCGGGTCGTGCGCCACCCGCTCTACCTCGGCTTCCTGATCGCCTTCTGGGCGGCGCCGACGATGACGCTCGGCCACCTGCTGTTCGCCGCAGGCATGTCCGCCTACATCCTCGTCGGGGTCAAGCTCGAGGAGCGCGACCTGGTCCGATATCTCGGTTCGGACTACGAGCGCTATCGCGAGCAGGTGCCGCAGCTCGTCCCGGTACCCGGCCGCGCCTGGCGCGACCGGGCCGGGAGGCAATCGGCGATGGCCGACTAGCCCTGCTCGGCCAGCCAGTCGTCATCCGAGCCTTCGTGGATGTCCTCGAACAGGTAGGTCGACAGGTAGCGTTCGCCGGTGTCGGGCAGCATCGCGAGGATGCCTGATCCCTCGGGCGCCTTCTCTGCGACCTTCAGCGCGGCGGCCACGGTGCCGCCGCCGGAGATGCCGGTGAAGATGCCTTCCCTGCGCGCCAGTTCCAGCGCGGTATCGCGGGCTTCCTCGTCGGTAACCGGCACGATCTCGTCGGCGATGTCGACCTTGAGCACCTTGGGAATGAAGTCCGGCGTCCAGCCCTGGATCTTGTGTGCCTCCCAGGGCTTGCCCGCCATCAGCTGCGCCTTGTCCGGCTCGGTGGCGATGACCTTGATGCCGGGCCGGGCCAGCTTGAGCATCTCGCCGGCCCCGGTCATGGTGCCGCCCGTGCCCCAGCCGGTCACGAAGTAGTCCAGCCGCCGCCCGGCGAAGTCGCGCAGGATTTCCGGCCCCGTGGTGTTGCGGTGGTAGGCCGGATTGGCCTCGTTCTCGAACTGCCGCGCCAGGAACCAGCCGTGCTTGTCGGCGAGTTCGGCCGCCTTCTTGACCATGCCGGTGCCCTTCTCTTCCTTGGGCGTGAGAATCAGCTTGGCGCCGAGCGCGCGCATCAGCTTGCGCCGCTCGATCGAGAAGGTCTCGACCATCACCGCCACGAAGGGATAACCCTTGGCTGCGCAGACCATCGCCAGCGCGATGCCGGTGTTGCCCGAGGTCGCCTCGACCACCGTCTGGCCGGGCTTGAGATCCCCGCGCCGCTCGGCGTCCTCGATGATGCCGATCGCCAGTCGGTCCTTCACCGACGAGAGCGGGTTGAAGAACTCCGCCTTGACGTAGAAATCGACGTGCGACGGGGCCAGGCGGTTGATGCGCACCACCGGCGTGCGGCCGATGGTCTGGAGAATGTTGTCGTGAATCATGTCCATCCCTCCCGGATTCGGGTGTGGGTGCTATGACAGCGAAAAGGCGCTCGGGTTGACCGGCGCCGCCCGAACTGAACAACGCGTCTGTGAGCCCTTAGCGTACACTTCCCGAGGGTTTCGAGGAGTGAATAGCGGGTGCAGGAGCCGGCGCTGCAACTCGAAGGCGTCTCGATCGGCGCCCTGAGCGACATCGACCTGGCGATCGCGCCCGGGGAGGTCGTCTGCCTGTCCGGGCCGTCGGGTTCGGGCAAGTCGCGCCTGCTCCGGGCGGTGGCCGATCTCGAAGCCCACGGCGGGCGGATCCGGCTCGGCGATCGTGACCAGGCGGCCATGCACGCGCATGCCTGGCGCCGCGCGGTGATGCTGGTGCCGGCCGAGAGCCAGTGGTGGCACGAGCGGGTCGGCGAACACTTTGCCCGTGACATGCCGGAGACGCTGGCCGAGCTGGGCTTCGAGGCCGAGGTGGTCGAGTGGTCGATATCCCGCCTTTCCTCCGGCGAGAAACAGCGGCTGGCCCTGGTCCGCGCCCTGTCCTACGACCCCGAGGCCCTCCTGCTCGACGAGCCCACCGCCAATCTCGATGCGCAAAGTACCGCCCGCGTCGAGACGTGGTTGACCCGGCTCATTCGCGAGCGACGCCTGCCGGTGCTCTGGGTCGCCCACGACCCCAGCCAGATTGAACGTGTGGGCAGCAGGCACTTGAGGATTGCCGGTGATCGCTTGGAGTCGGCGTTGTGACCGGGGTGATCGATCTTGCATGGTGGCAGCTCGCCATCGCGGCGGCGCTGGTGCTGTCCCTGGCCGGGTGCATGCAGCTTGCCCGGGTGGGGCTGGGCGGATCGCTGCTGGTGGCCGCCGCGCGCACGGTGGTTCAGCTTTCGCTCATCGGCCTGGTGCTCGAGGCGCTCTTCGCCGTCGGCGCGCTGGGCTGGATTGTGCTGATGGCGTTCGCCATGCTGCTGCTGGCCGGCCGGGAGGTCATGGCGCGACAGAAGTATCGACTCGTCGGCGGCTGGGCGTTCGGCATCGGCACCGTGTCCATGTTCGTATCGGCCTTCAGCGTGACCGTGCTCACCCTGGTGGCGGTGATCGGGCCCGATCCCTGGTATTCGCCGCAGTACGCCATCCCGCTGCTCGGCATGTTGCTGGGCAACACCATGACGGGCGTCGCCCTGAGCCTCGATCGGCTGACGGAATCGGCCTGGCGCGAGCGGGCCGTCATCGAGCACCGGCTGATGCTGGGTCAGACCTGGCACGAGGCGATCGGCGAGATGCGCCGCAGCGCCATGCGCTCGGGCATGATCCCCATCATCAACGCCATGGCCGCTGCCGGCATCGTCAGCCTGCCGGGCATGATGACCGGCCAGATCCTGGCCGGCAGCCCGCCGGCGGTGGCCGTCGAATACCAGATCCTGATCATGTTCACCATCAGCGCCGGCACCGGTTTCGGCACGATGGTCGCGGTTTCGATGGGCAGCCGCCGCCTGTTCGATGCGCGCGAGCGGCTCCGAATCGACCGCCTGGATTCCCGATAGGTGAACGCGCGCCAAGTGGACTTGCCCGTGCTTGGCGTTTACTCTTTGCGCCAAAGGGTTCGAGGGAAACTTCTGCAGATGCTCAAAGGCGCCCGCCGCCAATGCTGGGAGGGTCGATCGTGAGCGGCCGCGCCGGGTATCGAAGGCTCGCGTGGCTTGCGGTCGCGTTCGCATTGCTTGCGGCCAGCCTGCCGCTGCAGGCCCAGTATCGAGCCGAGTTGGTCCAGCTGCCTGCCCAGGGCACCGTCGGCAACATCAAGCAGTCGGCGGCAGTGCAGTTCGATCCCGATAAGCGACTCGGGCCGGAAGCCCTGATCCGAAGCGATGCCGGATTCGAGCCGTACTCGGTTGATTTCGAACAGACGGCGCCGCCCCTGTGGCTCAAGATCAGGTTGTCGGCGCCGCGGAACTCGGATGGGCGCTATGTGCTTCGGGTTGCGCGGCGCTTGTTCGTCGACTTCGATGTCTACATTCCCGAGCGAGGAGGAGCCCTGCGCCGGGAAAGCGCGGCCTTCAGCAAAGTGGTTACTGCCGAAACGGTCGGTAGGCAGTACGCCGTCGATTTTGCAGTGCCCCCGGGCCAGACCCAGACCCTCCTTGTTTACGTCAACACGTTCCAGGCTTCTCTGCAACCGCTGGAGCTATGGATCCAGGACCGGGAGTCCTTCACGGATTCCAAGCTGAACGGCTTCGTGGTGTTCGGAATGTTGTGCGGGGTGCTGCTGGCGCTGATCTTCTACAACCTCGTGCTGTACATGAACCTCCGCCAGAGAGGTCACCTGTACTACGTCATGGCCATGCTCAGCATGGTGCTTCTGCTCGGCATCGACTCGGGCTTGCTGCAGACCTATCTGTTGCCGGATGCCCTTCAGCCTCACGTCGCCCGTCTCGTCATGCTGTTCTCCGACGCGATGCTGATCACGATCGGCTTGTTCTTCCTGGCATTCACCAATGCGCCGCGATACATCCCGAAGACAACCTGGCTGGTCCGGGCAACACTGGTGATACTGGGTGTCTTCGCTGTTGCCTTTGTCGTGGTTCCGATCGATCAATTACTGTTCGTCGCGACCCTGATCCAGCCCACGCAGCTTATCTACCAGGTGCTGCTGCTGGTGGCAGCGTTCATGGTCGGCCGCAAGGGCGCCACCGAAGGCTACATCTTCCTGGCCGCGTGGAGCCTGTTTCTGCTCAGCGGTTTCTTGCGTGTCTTCATGTCGCTCGGATTGCTTCCGCGCACGGACGTGCTCGAGTACATGATGTATTTCGGCGCCGTTGCCGAGGCGACCATTCTTGCCCTGGGGCTGACCTGGCGCGTGCGACAGCTCTACGCGCGTCACGCCCGGGCCCTGGAAGAACAACACAAGGCCGCTCGACTGGCCAACCTGGATCCCCTGACCGACGCCTACAACCGTCGTTTTCTGCAGACCTACCTCGAAAGCGTAATGCCCGGGCCGAATTCGGATTCCTTCGATCGGGCGGTGCTGATTCTCGACCTCGACAACTTCAAGGAAACCAACGACGAGTACGGTCATGCGGCCGGCGATATGGTGTTGCGGGAGTTGGTGCGCCGCTGCCAGCGCGTGCTTCGCGAGGGCGATGTCATCTGCCGCCTGGGTGGCGACGAGTTCGTGGTCGTGCTTTCCGACCAGACCGACCGCACCGGCCTTCAGGTGGCACGCCGCGTCATTGACGAGGTGGCCTCCGAGCCCTTCGTGTTCGACGGCGCGAAGATGCCGGTCACGACCAGCATCGGCGTGGTGTCGAGCATTTCACCGAAGTGTGCGGTCAGCGATATCCTGCGCATGGCCGACCAGGCGCTCTACCAGGCCAAGCAGGCGGGTCGAAACCGCGCCGTGCTGTTCGATCCCGACAAGGCCACGCCCTTCCGGCACGGTCCCTCCCGCGTTCCCAACAGGCACGAAGCATGAAGAACGAAAACATCACCATCGTCGGCGCCGGCGTCTCCGGCCTGTACTCCGCCTGGCGCCTGCTCGAGGCCGGCCATGACCCGGCCGGGCTGACCGTCCTGGAAGCCACCGACCGAATCGGCGGGCGGCTGTGGTCGCTGAAGATGCACCCCGACAGCAGTCTGCCCGCGGAGCTGGGCGGCATGTTCTTCAACGATCAGCAGCCGCTGGTCTACGGCCTGTGCAGCCGGGCCTTCGACTTGCCGAAGGAAACCGTCGAGCCGCAGCCGGATTTCGCCTGGTTGCGCGCCACGCGCTTCAAGGTTTCCCAGTTCGCCGACCCGAAGATCCAGCCCTACAACCTGGCGCCCGATGAACAGGGACTGAGCTATTACCAGCTGCTCGACCTGGCCTGCACGCGAATCGCCCCGGGCATCAAGGCGCTCTGGCCGCGCAACCCGAAGGGCTCGCGCGAGGAAACCCTCGACTATCTCAAGAAGCACGAGTTCGACGGCCGCCCGCTGTGGCGCTGGGGGTTCTGGAACCTGCTTGCGCGTGTGATCAGCAACGAGGCCTGGTTGGCGCTTCGCGGCATGATCAGCAGCTACGAGATGCTGTCGAACTGGAACGCCTTCGACGCGATGGTCTCGATCGTCGTCGAGCAAAGCGGCAAGTGGTACCGGCTGACCCACGGTTACCAGCACATGCCCGAGGCCCTGGCCGAAGCCGTCGAGAAAGCTGGCGCGTCGATCCTCAGAAACCACGTCGTTCGCCGGGTCGAATCGTCGGGAAATCGGCTGCGTCTTTCGGTCCGCGCCGAGGGTGTCGAGCGAGAATTCGAATCCGATCGCATCGTGCTCGCGATTCCCAAGGCGCCGATCACCCGTTTGATCGAAGCCAGCCCTGCACTGCAAGAAGGGGAACTGGCCGCGAGGATCGACTCGGTCGAGGGCGTGCCCGCCTGCAAGATCTTCCTGACCTTCGACAAGCCCTGGTGGCGCGACGTGCCCGATGGGCCCGGCAAGATCGCGGACGGCACCTACGGCGTCTCGCACACCGACCTGCCCATGCGCCAGTGCTACTACCTGGGCGTGGACAAGGGCTCGGGCGAGGCGCTGATGCTGGCCAGCTACGCCGACACCGATGCGGTGAGCTTCTGGCGGGCGCTGACCCCCGACAGCGGACGCGGCCTGGCGCTCGAGAGCGATCTCAGCGACGTCGCGCTCACCGAGATCCGCCGCGAACTGTCCGAAATGCACGGCGTCGACGTACCGCAGCCCACCGCCGCCTGCTTCATCGACTGGAGCGTATGGCCGTACGGCGGCGGCTGGCACAGCTGGATGCCCGGCTGGAAGAGCTGGGAGGTCACCGACGCCATGTGCGCCCCCGTGAACGGCCTGGCGCTGCATGTCTGCGGCGAGAGCTACAGCACGGCCCAGGGCTGGAGCGAGGGCGCGCTGCAGTCGGCCGAAGACATGCTCCAGCGCTGCTTCGGGCTGGACGCACCCGATTGGCTGGATCCGTCGAGCTGATTCGCTCGACGGTCAATTCTGGAAAACCACGAAAGGGAAGACAAAAATGTCCGACAACACGCACAAACTGCTATCGAGCCTGGCCGAAGATCCCGAGACGCTGGAGCGATTCAAGAAGGATCCCGAAGGCGTCATGAAGGAGTACGGCGTGCCGGAAGACCACCAGAAGCTGATTCTCTCCGGCGACAAGGAGAAGCTCGCCGACGAAGCGGGGATCGATCACAACAAGCTCCAGTTCATCATTATTTGATGGTGCCCGGCCGCCTGAGCGTTGTCGGTACCGGCATTCGCCCGGGCGGCCATCTCACCCGCGAAGCGCAGCACCTGCTGCGCGGCGCCGACCGCGTCTTCACCGTGGTCGACGGCCTCACCCTCGATCGCCTGCGTGAGCTCAACGCGCGGGTCGAATCGCTCCAGGACGCCTACGCGGTCGGCCGGCGGCGCGACGACAGCTATGCCGAGATGGTGCGGCGCATCCTTGCACCGCTCGACGAAGGCGCCCATGTCTGCGCCGCCTTCTACGGCCACCCCGGCGTTTTCGTCTGGCCGGCGCACGAAGCCATCCGGCAAGCACGCGCGGCCGGGCATCGCGCCGTCATGTATCCCGGCATCTCCGCCGAGGACTGCCTGTTCGCCGACCTGGGGCTCGACCCGGCCCTGCACGGCTGCCAGAGTTTCGAGGCCACCGATTTTCTGCTCCACGCCCGCCGCTTCGACCCCACCGCCGCGCTGATCCTCTGGCAGCCGGTCACGCTCGGCGATCTCCGCCGCGATGCATTCGAGCACGATCCGGAGTGGGTGAAGGTGCTCGCCGAGGTGCTCGCGGCCGACTACCCGGCCGACCACCCGGTGACCGTCTACGAAGCCGCGGTCTTTCCGCTCGACGAGCCCCGCAGGGAACAGGTGCCGCTGAATCGACTGCACGAGGCGCGCTTCAGCCAGGTGTCCACCCTCTACCTGCCGCCCGCCGCGCCCCCGGCCCTGAGTGCGGAAAGACTCGAGCGCCTGGGCATCAGCGAATCCGAGCTGACCTTCGGCGCCTACCAGCTGCACCGGCGAGGCTGAGCCGGGTCCCTACAAGAGCCAGACGATCGGCAGTCTTGCCAGGATCGCCACGCCCATGCGTTTCCACACGCTGGTGTGCGGTTCGTGTTCGTGGCGCAGCGTGCCCGACTCGGTGCGTTCGATCCAGTACAGTCCGCCGTGGTCGTCGAGGTGCACCGAGTAGGCGCGCTCGGGCACGTCCACTGCGAAGGTCTCTTCCAGCTCGGCGGCCAGTTCCGGGCTGTCGATCAACAGGCCCATCTCGGTGTTGAGCCGCGCCGAGCGCGGGTCGAAGTTGAACGAACCCACGAACACGCGCTCGCCGTCGACCGCGAAGGTCTTGGCGTGCAGGCTCGAACCGGAACTGCCCAACGGGCCGGTCCCGCGCATCCGTTCCTGGCCCGACAGGTGCTGCATCTCGAAGAGCTTCACGCCGGCCTTCAGCAGGCGTTTGCGGTAGCGGCTGTAGCCCGAATGCACGGCGGCGACGTCGGTGGCTTCCAGCGAGTTGGTCAGCACCACCACTTCCACGCCGCTACGGGCCAGCTCGGTGAACAGCTTCGCACCGGTGCGGGTCGGTACGAAATAGGGCGAGACCACGTACATGCGCTCTTGCGGCAGGCCGATGGTTTCCTGCAGCTGGTCGCTGAGCAGGCCCTTGGGACCGGGCTTGTCGAGAATCTTGCTCGGGTCGTCGCTGAGCAGCTCGGCCCGGCCCCAGAGCATTTCCAGTCGGCCGTCGAGGAAGCGCTCGATGAAGCGTGAGTGCTCGAAGTTGTCCAGGTAGGCGCTCGCCGCCTCGTCGTGCTCGATGCGCGCGGCCTCGCGGCGCAGCCGGGCGATGGGATCGCCCCCGCCCGGCTCGACCAGGGTCTCGACCGGCCAGGCCGATTCGCTGTTCCAGTAGCGGTCGAAGTCGTCGGACACTTCGTCCACGACCTGGCCGACGGCGAGCACGTCGACGTCGGCGAACAACAGTCCGGTGCCGGCGGCGAAATACTCGTCGGCAACGTTGCGCCCGCCCACGATGGTGGCGCGGTTGTCGGCGGTGAAGGCCTTGTTGTGCATGCGCCGGTTGATGCGGCGAAAGTCGGTGAAGTAATTCACCCAGCGCGGCCAGCGCAGGGCGAAGGGATTGAACAGTCGGATCTCGATGCGCTCGTGCCGGGCCAGGGCGAGCAGCGTCTGGTCCAGGCCCTCGACCCCGTTGTCGTCGAGCAGCAGGCGCACGCGCACGCCGCGGTCGGCCGCCTGGAGCAGGGCGTGCAGCATCAGCGTGCCGGTCAGGTCGTCGCCCCAGATGTAGTACTGCACATCCAGCGTGCGCTCGGCGGCGTGGGCCAACAGGTAACGGGCGGCGAAGGCATCCAGCGGGCCATAAAGGGGATGGATGCCGCTTTCGCCGGGGTGTTCGCTGTTCTGCTCGGCCAGCGACCGCCCCAGGCGCGTGTTGCGCGCGGCCTCGGCGGGCAGTGCCTCCGATCGCCCGGGGTTCGGACGCTCAGGCAGCCGGGGCCAGAACACCAGCGCCGCTCCCAACACGATCAGCAACAACAGCACCCGGCGCCATGGGAAGCGCTTTGGTGACGGCGCGGCCACGCTCAGGCCACCGCGCGGACGAACTGACGGCCTGGATCACGACGCCGCATGGGCCGCCTCGTGCCCGGCCTGTTCCATCGCCGCGACCAGGCGAGCCTTGAGCGCCGGGTCTGCGTCCGGGCCGGGCAGCATGGCGAGCTCGCCGGCGTCGAGCTCGCGCCCGTCGGCGCTCAGCACCTTGATGCGCTGGATCTCCTCGCCGGTGGCCCTTTCGACGTAGCGCACCGAATGCGAACAATCGCTCAGGTGCTGCTCGGACCACTGCGACAGGGCGATCAGCACCGGGAAAAGCGCGCGGCCCGATCGCGTCAGCCGGTACTCGACCACGCGCCGGTCGGTTTCCGAGGCCTTGCGCTGGAGCAGCCCGGCCTCGACCAGCTTGCGCAGGCGGTTGGTCAGGATGTTGCGCGCGATGCCCAGACGCTTCTCGAACTCGTTGAACTTGCCGCTGCCCAGGAAGGCCTCGCGGATGATCATCAGGCTCCAGCCGTCGCCCAGCAGCGCGGTCACGCGGGCGATGGGGCAGTTGCCGTGACAGGGGTTGGCTTTGCTCATGGGGTCAGTCTGCGGGATTGGGTTGCAAAATGCAACTAATCGGCGTAGCCTGTAATCGGGTTTCGTTTTGCAACTGAATTTCCCGAGGCACCCAGGAAGAGAGAAACGCCATGCTGATTCCCGAAAACCAATCCCGAATGACCGCCCGCCGACTCGTCGCCCTGATCGCCGTCTGGGGCCTGCTGGGCCTGTTCGCCTGGCTGGCCTGACGCCGATGCCGCCAGGCTGGTTCGGCGCGGGCAACTGGCGTAGACTTTTTCCACGCCTGTTGGACGCAACGCAAGGGAGCCCGTCATGAGCAGCGAAGAGCGGAAGGATTTCATCGAGCGCCTGAAATCGCGCCTGGACGAACTCGACGACAAGATCGACGAGTACGACAAGCGCGCCGAGGAAGCCGGGTCGAAGGCCCGCGAGGAGTACCACGAGAGGCTGGCCGAAATGCGCAGCCGCCGCAAGGACCTCGCCAACAAACTGGACGAGCTGCGGTCGGCCGGCGAGCTGCAGTGGTCAAAGCTCAAGCGCGAAGCCGAGTACACCTGGGACGCGCTCCAGAACTCGTTCAACTACTTCAAGTCGCACTTCAAGTAAGCCCCGACCGGGAGAAACGATGATCAGGACCACCCTCCTGCTGGCCCTGGCGCCGGCTCTGTTGCTTGCGCATCCGCAAGCCGCCGCCCAGACTTCTTCCCACGACCAGGGCCGCGTACTCGAATCGGCCGATCTCGCCGTGCTCTCGACCCGCGAGCGCATCGAGCCGGAGAACGCCATGCTCGCCGCCCGGCTCGAGAACCTGCTGCCGGGCCTGATGGAAGAGACGGGCATCGACATGTGGCTGGTCCTCAACCGCGAGTACGGCGAGGATCCGGTCTACTTCACCCTGGTGCCCCAACCCGGCTTCGCCGCCCGCCGGACCACGATGCTGGTGTTTTCCCGCAATGAAGACGGCCGGGTCGAGCGACTCACCGTCAACCGCTATCCCCTGGGCGAACCCTACGAGTCGGCCTGGGAGGGCGGCTCGCTCGAGGAACAGTGGGCGGCGCTCGGCGAGCTCATCGTCGATCGGGATCCCGCGCGCATCGGCATCAACGTTTCCGAGCACTGGCCCGAGGCCGACGGCCTCACGCACGGGCTTTACCAGAAGTTGCTGGCCGCGCTGCCGCCGGAATTCCACGATCGACTGCTGCCGGCCGAGGACCTCGTCATCCGCTGGCTGGAGACGCGCAGCCAGAGCGAGCTCAACGTCTATCCGCACATCGTCTCGCTGGCGCGCGGCGTCATCGCCGAAGCGTTCTCCGCCCGCGTCATCACGCCCGGCGTGACCACCACCGACGATGTCGCCTGGTTCATTCGCCTGCGTTTCGAATCGCTGGGCCTCGAACCCTGGTTCATGCCCTACGTCAACATCCAGCGCCCCGGAATGGAATGCGGCGAGGAGGCGCCCTTCTGCGGCGCTTCGGGCACCGTCCAGCCCGGCGACGTGCTGCATACCGACGTCGGCATCTGCTATCTGAAGCTCTGCACCGACACCCAGGAGATGGGCTACGTGCCGAAACCGGGCGAGACCGAAGTACCGCAAGGGCTCCGGGACGCCCTGGCCCAGGGCAATGACTGGCAGGACGGACTGACTGCCGCGTTCGAAACCGGCCGGACCGGCAACGAAATTCTGGCCGCCGCCCAGCAGGCCATGGCCGATGCGCCCTGGACCTTCAACATCTATACCCATCCCATCGGCTTTTTCGGCCATGCGCCCGGGCCGACCATCGGCATGTGGGACCTGCCCGCCGAAGTCGCGCACACCGGTGACTGGCCCCTGCACGCCGATACCGCCTATGCCATCGAGGGAAGCATCAAGACGCCGGTCCCCGAATGGGGCGACCAGCTGGTGAACATCAAGCTGGAACAGACCGCCGTGTTCGACGGCGAGCGCGTGATCTACCTGGCCGGCCGACAGACCGGCTGGCACGTGATTCGCTAGGCCAGCCAGCGGCGCAGTTGACGGTAGACGGCCGGGTGCTTGAGCAAACCGAGGTGGCCCACGCCCGGCACGAGCAGGCGGTTGTCTTCCGGAATCGGTAGCGCCCGTTCGGGGTCGTTGTGGCGACCCAGCGCGCTGTCGATCGGCACCAGGCCATCCCCGGCCGCGCCGTCGAGCAGGCCGCCGACCCGGGTTCGCGCCGTGGCGGCGACGGCAAACAACTCCACATCGGCGAGCGGCGCCGGCAGCGCGCCGTGGCGCAGGTCGGTAATCCCCGCGCTCCGGATTCCGCCCAGGCGCATGAAGGGCGCAAGGTAGGGGCTGAAGCCCAGCATCGTCTCGAAGCGATGGCCGAGGCGCTCCATCGGTGCGCCGTGGTGCGGCGTGCCCAGCAAGGCCATGCGCGACACCGAGTCCACCCAGGCCTGCGATTCGGCAGCCCCTGCAGCGAGCGCGCTGCGGGCCACCAGCCCGCCCATGCTGTGGCCCAGGAAAACGATTTCCTCGACCGGAACCGGCCATTGCTCGACCAGGATCTCGAGCTGGTCGGCCAGCTCGCGACCGTTGTCGGCGATGGACCGCCCGGTGTTGTAGTGGAGATGGAGCGTCGAGAAGCCGAGCGACTTGCCGAGGCGCTCGGGCATGCCGCCCGCCTCGCCCCAGTGCAAATCGTTCATGCACAGGCCGTGGACGGCAATCAGCAGGCGGCCCGAAGGCCTTGCGAACGCCTCTTCCAGTCGATCACGTTCGAGCGTCAGAATCCGGCCTCCTTCCCGAAAGCGCATGGGAATGGCCAGCGGATTGCCGCTGGCGGCAAGATGATCGCCCAGGATGCCGTTGAGCGCGGCCAGCCACTGCTCTCGGGCGGCCCAGGCGTCGCCTTCCGGCGTCGGGGTGATCACCCGGGATGCCAGGGCGTCGACGCCTGCGCCGACGAGTGCGTTGATGCCGCGAATCGAGCCGTAGACCAGGCCGGGGATTCCCCGCGTGCGTCCCTCGACGGCCTTGCCCACGGGGGCGGCGCCGGACAAGATCGTCAGGTGCAACTGCTCGACCAGGCGGCTCGTGCCGCTCACGCCGTCGCCGGCAAGTCGGGCCAGGCCGTGCAGGTCGGCCGGTGTCAGCAATCGGTTCGGGGCCAAGGGCGGGCAACCGGAAGGGGCTCACTGCTTCGACTGCCGCCGGGGCAATTGGTTGCCTCCGATCGCGCTTGGTGACTTTTGCGGGCGAATTTGGGTAAAATACGCGGCCAGCCTGATCGTGGGGCCGTAGCTCAGTTGGGAGAGCGCAGCATTCGCATTGCTGAGGTCAGGGGTTCGACTCCCCTCGGCTCCACCACTTTACCTTCCTGCTTCCTGATCACCCCGTCGCCTCCGGCGCCGTCTGCGGGTGCTCGATGTAGTCGCCCTGGATAAAGTCCACGCCGGCCTGCCAGAACTCGATGACCTGTTCCTCGCGCTCGACCTCGGGCATGATCACCGCGCGATCCGTGTGGTGGGCGCGGCTGATGAATGCCATGAATTCCCCGGCCAGGCCGGCGCGTTCGTGCAGGCCGTCGGCAAATCCCGGCGCCAGGCGCAGGAAATCCACGGGCGCCTCGTCGACCAGGCGATGACCGAGCTGCTTCTCTCCGATGCCGCTCAGGCCGATGCGGATGCCCAGGGCGGCCAGCCGCTCCATGGCGCGGCGCGTCTCGCCCGAGCGGTTCTCCAGGTCGAAGACTTCGAACTCCACGATCAGGCGCGGCCCCACCTCGGGATGGCGCTGACGGATGCGCACCAGCCATTCGAGCATGCGCTCGTCGAAGGCCTCGGGCGAGACGTTGACGAACAGGCGTACGGCCGAGGGGTTGCCGTGGGCGGTGGCCAGGTAGTGCACGCTGCGCCGCAGCGTCCAGCGCTGCAGGGCGCCGATCAGCTCGTGCCGGCGGGCGACGTCGAGGAAGTGCCGGGCGGGCACCAGTTTGCCCGAATCGGTCATCAGCCGCGCCCAGGCCTGGTAGTAACGGCCGCCCTCGGGCGAGGCCGCCAGCAGCGGCTGGAATACCATCCGCAGCCGGTTGGAATGCAGCGAGCGGCGGATCTGCCGGGCCAGCTGCTCGTCGCTGCCGAGTTCCTCGCGCGGCGCGCGTACGGGCCGGAACACGCGGTACTGGTTCTCGCCCTGCTCGGCCAGTTGTTCGGCCAGGTGCATGGCATCCAGCAGCGCCTCCTCGGCGCCCCGCACGCGGCGGTCGAACCAGCACAGGCCGATACTGAAAGTGGCCGTCAGCCAGCGCGAGCCGATCGGGTACTCGGACTCGGTGAGCTTCTCGATCATGTCGGCCGCCCACGACTCGATGTCGCGGTCGCCGCCGCCCGGCCAGAGCACCCCGACCAGGCTGCTGTCGGCCAGCCTGAGGAAGATGTCGTGGTCGGCCAGTGTGTCCAGTGTGCGCCGCTCGACGAGGCCGTTGACCGTTTCCAGCCCGCCGAAGCCGAAGTGGTCCCGGCATTCCCGCCAGTTGTTGAAATAGATGCAGGCCACCCCGTGCGGATGCTGCCTGGGATCGTTGATGAACTGCCGGTAGCGAAATTCCGCATAGCGCAGGAACTTGCGGCGCGCCCGGCGGGTGCCGGCGTGCGCGTCGATCAGTCGAGCGCTGCCGACGCGCTCGTGTCCGCGCCGGCCGTCGCCTGGCTCAGTCGAATCGGTCAATGCTCAGACCTTCGGGCGCGTCGTCGGCGCTGCGGCTTCGAGAGGTGCGAATCGCCAGGCCGAGGTCGTTGCGCGAATCGGCGTGTTCGAGCGCCTGCTCCTCGGTGATCCTGCCTTCCTTGTAGAGCTTGAGCAGGGCCTGGTCGAAGGTCTGCATACCGGCCTGCCCGCCTTCCTTCATCGCCTCCTTGATGCTGTCGATGTCGTTCTTCAGGATCAGGTCGGCGACGTAGGGGGTGCGGATCAGGACCTCCACCGCGGGCACGCGCTTGCCGTCGGTCGAGGGCACCAGGCGTTGGCTGATGATCGCGCGCAGGTGTTCGGACAGGTCGATGAAAAGCTGGTGGTGGGCCGACTCCGGGAAGAAATTGATGATGCGGTCCAGGGTCTGGTTGGCGTTGTTGGCGTGCAGCGTGGACAGGCACAGATGCCCGGTTTCGGCATAGCTGATGGCGTGCTTCATCGTCTCCCGGTCGCGGATCTCGCCGATCAGGATCACGTCGGGCGCCTCGCGCATGGCGTTCTTCAGCGCGTTGGCGTAGCTGAGCGTGTCCAGGCCCAATTCGCGCTGGTCGACGATCGACTTCTTATGTTGGTGCAGGAACTCGATCGGCTCCTCGATGGTGAGGATGTGGCCGGTCTTGTTCTCGTTGCGGTGGTCGATCATCGAGGCCAGTGTGGTCGACTTGCCCGAGCCGGTCGCGCCGACGACCAGGATCAGGCCGCGCGGCTCCATGATCAGGTCCTTGAGAATCGGCGGCAGGTTCAGCGACTCGATCGAGGGAATCTCGCTCTTGATGTAGCGGATGACCATGGCCACCGAGCCGCGCTGGCGGAACATGTTGACGCGAAAACGGCCCAGGGATTCCAGCGCGATGGCCAGGTTGAGTTCCATCTCGGCCTCGAAGCTGGCGATCTGCTTGTCGTTGAGTAGCGAGTAGGCCAGCTTGCGCACGTCCTGCGAGGACAGCTTGTCCTTGCCCAGGCGCCGGGTCTCGCCCTGGATCTTGATGCCGGCCGGCGCGCCCGCGCTGAAGAACAGGTCCGAAGCGTTGTGCTTGACCATCGTGTGCAGGTACGCCTCGATTTCCATGACCACCCTTTTCCGCGCGAGATGAAGGGGAAGCATAGGAAACCCCTTCGCAGGATGCAATCGAAGCGCCGGCGGCTACATGCCCCGGAACAGGCTGCGGCCGCTTTCACTTACTGGCAAGGTCTCTTCGTGCCCACGAAGTCGTGCGTGCCAGCGACCCAGTTCGTCGCGCTCGATCCTGTGCACGGCGTCGACGGCTACGAGCACCGAGCGATGGATGCGCCAGAAACGCTCGGGGTCGAGCCGCTCGCCCAGCTCCTTGAGCGGCGTGCGAACGATCGCCTCGTCCTCGGCGGTGACCACGCGCACGTACTTGTCGCTGGCGCGCAGGAACAGCACTTCCTCGACCGGAATCAGCCGGACCGAGTCGCCGCAGGTCGCGGTGATCCAGTTCAGGGGCGCATCGCGCTGCGGACCGAGCTGCTTTTCCAGTCGCTCGAGCAGTTCGTCGATGCGCGGCGGCGACTCGGCCAGGCGCGCCCGGAGCCGTTCGATCGCCGCGTCCAGTCGCTCGTTGGTGACTGGCTTGAGCAGGTAGTCGAGCGCACCGGCCTCGAAAGCCTTCACGGCATATTCCTCGTAGGCCGTGATCAGGACGACGTGGGCCCGTCCGCTGGCCGCCCGGGCCACGTCGATACCGCTGGCGCCGGGCATTCGGATATCCAGGAAGAGCACGTCCGGACGGGCCTCCTCGAGCGCGGCCAGTGCGGCATCCCCGTCTTCGCATTCGGCCACCAGCTCGGCCGCCGGCCAGCGACCCCGGAGAAGGCGAATCAGTTCGGCGCGCTGTGCGCGCTCGTCCTCGGCGACCAGGATGCGGGTGCTCACGATGCGGGCTCCAGGGGAATGATCATGGTTGCGCGGACCCCGCCCGCCGGACTGCTTTCGAGCCGCAGCCGGGCGCCCTCCCCGTAGCGCAGCTTCAACTGCCGCCGGATGTTGTCCAGCCCGACGCCGCTGCCGCTGTCGGGGGAGAAACCGACACCACTGTCCTCGACGCTGATCCGCAGGTGCTCGTTCTCGCGCCGGGCGGCAATGTCGATGCGCCCGCCGCCGGGCTTGGGTTCCAGTCCGTGGCGGATGGCGTTCTCGACCAGCGACAGCAGGATGAAGGGGGGAAAGCCCAACGCGCCCGCCCCGCTTTCGGCATGCACCTCGTAGTCCAGGCGTTCGCCCATGCGCTGCTTCATCACGGCCAGGTAGCGCCGGCAGATCTCGAGCTGTTCTTCCACGGTTGACAGCGACCCGGTCTCGTCGCGACGCAGCCGCGGGATGGTCGTGCGCAGGTAGTCGCAGAGCGCATCCAGGGTGGCCTCGGCGTGGTTCGGGTCGCCGCGCAGGCTCGAGCGGACGGTGGCCAGGGTGTTGAACAGGAAATGCGGCTCGATCTGCGCCTGCAGCATCGCCAGCTGCTGGTCGGCGGCCAGTTTCTCCGACTGCAGGCGCCGGACTTCTCGCTCGGCCTGGTAGTCGGCCAGGCGTCGTTCTTCGCCCAGGTAGGCACGCAAGGCCAGCCCGCCCCCGACGAAGGCGTAGATGACCAGCAGCACCAGCAGGTTGATCGCCAGCGCCCCGGCGCCCAGTTCGCGCTCGAAGCTCGTCCCGCTCAGCTCCGCCAGCAAAGCCGAGGACTGCATGTCGGCCAGGAAGGCCAGCGCCAGGCCCAGGCCAAGCGCGACCACCACCAGCGCTCGCTCGCGGCGCGCCGGCATTCGGCGGTGGCGGACGAGCGCCGCCAGCACGGGACCGGCGTTGACCATGACACCGGCGCCGAAGACGAAGGCGGCGAACACCAGGGCGGCGTCACCGGCGCTGCCGCCCCCGGCGTAGTGCATGACGCCCGACAGGCCGCCCCAGGCGACGATGAGCAGGCCGAACAGCAGCGCCCGCCGCCGCACCCAGGGCCAGGAAAACACCGGGTAAGTGCGATAGGACAGCCACCGGCGCGGGCCGCCGACCGCCACGGCGGCCGGCAGCGGTCGGTTCAATGAGGGGCGCGACTCTGGCATCGCCGTCAGTATGGCTTACAGGGGTTCGCCGCGCAGCGTCATGCCGGCCTGCTTCAGGACCAGGCCGGTGACCCGGCCGTCGGCGCCGCGCTGGAACTCGATGACCAGATCCAGCGGCGGGTGGATGAAGCGATCCACGCCGTCGGGGTCGACGCCGACTTCGGGCTGGGTCTGCCCGCCGGCGCTGCCCTGCACCACGACTTCGCCGTCCTGCGCGGTCACCTCGAGCGTGAAGTCGCCCATGAAACGAGCCTCGCCCTGGTAGATGGCGTAGCGGCCGACGTAGTCCTCGGCGTCGGCCCCCTCGGGCAGCGCCACGGCCTTGCGCGGCGACTGCAGCGGATAGCTTTCCTCGACCAGGTGGAAGGCCAGATCCGAGAGGCTGCCGCGATCGATCATCGAGGTGTCCATCAGGACCAGGCTGGCCTGGTCGGTTTCCGGATCGACCACGGCAAAGCTCGAGAACCCGCCCGTGCCGCCGTCGTGCGCCAGCACGAATCGATCGTTCAGCGGCAGGTGCAGCCAGCCGTAACCCAACTTCTGTCCGCCGGCCTCGACCAGCACCTCGCGCGAGCGCACGAGCGCGTCGGCCAGCGGGCCTTGCGGCTCGCCGCGCAAGGCGTCTAGCCAGCGACTCATGTCGGCCGCGGTCGAGCGGACCGCACCCACGCCGCCCAGGTCGGGGTGGAAGTCCCAGTTGGACACCGGCTTGCCGCGTCCGCTGTGCCCCTGCAGGGTCGGGCCCGACATCGAGGTGTCGTCCATGCCCAGCGGTTCAAGCACCTCGCGTTCGAGCAGTTCGGGCAAGGGCGTGCCCGTGCGCTCGACCAGGGCCAGGGAAAGCAGCATGGCGCCGAAGTTCGAATACGCGAACTGCTCGCCGGGCGCGCTCGCCAACTCGGTCTCGGCCAGGTCCGCCAGCAGGTCCTCGGGCGCGTAGCCGGCATAGGGGTTGGCGGGGTCGTCCACTTCGAAGCCGGCCGGCAGGCGCGGCAGGCCGGCGGTGTGCGTCAGCAGGTGCCGGACCCGGATCGGTCCGTCCTCGTGTTCGGGCACCTCGGCGCCCTCGGGCAGCAGTGCCTTGACCGGCTCGTCCAACGACAGCTCGCCGTGTTCGACCAGACGGGCCACGAGCAGGCCCTGCAGCGCCTTGGACAAGGACCCGATCTCGAAGCGCGACTGTGCGTCGACTTCACGCGCGCTCTGCGGATCGGCGCAGTAGAAGGCGGTTTCCTCCGACTCACCCAGGTGCACGGCGGCCGCGCAGACGCCGGAGCGGTCGCCGGCCAGGCGTTCTTCCAGCGTTTCCTGCAGGTTGGCCGCGGTGGCCGTCCCGGCCAGCAGCGCCGAGGCGGCGAACAGGAGTGATCGCAGGTTGTTGTAGAAAATGGCATCCATCGAGACTTTCTCCGTGTTGCTTTGGATTCATGTCACAGCTTGCCGACACGCCGCGGCGTTCGTGCGCCTCTGTGACGAACGCCGGTCCTGCGGCGACGAATGCGCGCCCGGGGCGATGAACCGGGCAGGCCCGTGGGCCCGTGCGCCATAATGCGAGGCATGAGCGACAGAACGAACGACCAGACAGCCAAGAATATCCTGATCACCGGCGCCAGTTCCGGCCTGGGCCGCGGCATGGCGCGCGAGTTCGCCGCGATGGGCTGCAATCTCGCCCTGTGTGCCCGCCGCACCGAACGCCTCGAGGAGCTGCGCGAAGAACTCACCGGCAAACACGGCATCCGCGTCGAACTGCGGGCACTCGACGTCAACGACCACGATCGCGTTTTCGAGGTCTTCAGGGACTTCGCCCGCAGCCTGGGCCGCCTCGACCGCATCGTCGTCAACGCCGGCGTCGGTGACGGCCGCCGCATCGGCACCGGCCGCTTCGAGCACAACCGCAAGGTGATGGAAACCAACCTGGTCGCCGCCCTGGCCCAGTGCGAAGCCGCCGTCGAGATCTTCCGCGAGCAGAATCACGGCCACCTCGTCCTGGTCTCGTCGATGAGTGCGGTGCGCGGCCTGCCCGGCCACATGACCACCTACGCCGCCAGCAAGGCGGGCCTGGCCCACCTGGCCGAAGGCATCCGCGCCGAGTTGATCAAGACCCCGATCGAGGTCACCACGCTCCTGCCCGGCTTCATCCGCACCGAGCTCAACGAGAAGGCCGACAAGATGCCCTTCGAGGTCGACGAGACCACCGGCAGCCGCGCCATGGTCCGCGCCATCGAACGCGCCCCGGCCACCGCCTGCGTGCCGGGCTGGCCCTGGCGGCCCATCGGGTGGGTGATGAAGAGGCTTCCGCTGAAGGTGATTGCGAAGAACGCTTAGGCGGCGGCTTCGCCGCGCGGCTTGGTTTGTTGGTTCTTTGGTGTTTTGGTTTTTTGGTGCGGCGCGTTGGGTGTTGGGGGATCGGTTGACGCTGGTTCTACCGGTCGTTGAGCGAACCTCGACAAGTCAAAGAACCGTAGGATGCGTGAAACGCATCAGGACAATCGGGCGGCTGCCCGCAGGCATTCGCTTCTACCGCGGGGTGATGAAGCGTTACGGCATGCGGTCTTTACGCATCCTACGAAGCCGGCCACCCCACCAAAACACCAAAACACCAAAGCACCAAAGAACAAAGCCCCGAAGGAGCGAAGCGACGCCGGGCCCCGTCTGCTAACGTAAAACCCTGCGAACCCGGGGAGAAAACCATGCGCCGCTGGAACGGCTGGGGTGACGAGTCTGCGGCGATGGCCCTGCCGGGCTCGGCGGCTGCCCTGCTGGCCGAGCTGCTCGGTCCGTCGGCGCCCCTGCCCGATGCCGGGCTGGCCGAGGTGATCGCGCGCGTTCCGGAATCACGCCTGGGCGGTGGCGACCACCACTTGCTGGAGACCGATCCGGAGCTCCGCGTTCGTCACGCGCGCGGCCAGAGCCTGCCCGACTGGCTGGCCATGCGCTCGGGCGAGTTCGGCGTCTTCCCCGACGCGGTCGCCCGGCCCGAGAGTGGCGAGCAGGTGCGCGAGTTGCTGCGCCTGGCGGCCGAGCGCGACTTCATCGTGATTCCCTACGGCGGCGGCACCTCGGTGGCCGGGCATATCACGCCCGCGGCGGGCGCTCGCCCGGTCGTCACCCTGGCCCTGACGAAGATGAACCGCCTGCTCGATCTCGACGAGACCAGCGGCATCGCCACCTTCGGTGCCGGCGCCCGCGGGCCGGAGGTCGAGGCACAGCTGCGCGCCCGCGGCTACACCCTGGGACATTTCCCGCAGTCCTGGGAGCTGTCGACGCTCGGCGGCTGGGTGGCCAGCCGGTCCAGCGGACAGCAGTCGCTGCGCTACGGGCGCATCGAGCAGCTCTTTGCCGGCGGACGGGTGGAGACACCGGCCGGGCCGCTCGACCTGCCGACCTTTCCGGCCTCGGCCGCAGGGCCCGACCTGCGCGAGTTGGTGCTCGGCTCGGAAGGGCGGCTGGGCGTGATCACCGAAGTGCGCGTGCGGGTCAGCCCGCTGCCCGAGGACGAGCGCTTCGAGACCCTGTTCCTGCCCGACTGGCAACGCGCCTTCGGCTGCGCCCGCGAACTCGCCCGGCAACGCATCGGCCTGTCGATGTTGCGCGTGGCCAACCCGGCCGAGACCTTCACCGGCCTGCGCCTGGCCGTGGACGAGAGCCAGCTCGGCTGGTTCGAGCGCCTACTGCGCCTGCGCGGCGTCGGCGAGGGCAAGTGCATGCTCACTCTCGGCTACACCGGTTCGACGGTGGCGGTCGCCGAAACCCGCCGGCAGGCCCGACGCATCCTGAAACGGCACGGCGCTGTCGGCCTGATGGCGGGCAAGCTGGGCGCGAAGTGGGCGCACGGCCGCTTCCGCTATCCCTACCTGCGCGAGGCCCTGTGGCAACTCGGCTACGCGGTCGACACCTTCGAGACGGCGCTGGACTGGTCGCGGGTCGACGGCTACATCCATGATGTCGAAGCCCGCGTGGCCGCGGCGCTCGCCGACCACGGCGAGCGCGTTCACGTGTTCACGCATCTCTCTCACGTCTACCGGCAGGGCTCGAGCGCCTACACCAGCTATCTCTATCGCGTCGGTGACGACTACGACACGACGCTGGCGCGCTGGCGCACCGTCAAGGCCGTCGCCAGCCAGGCCATCGTCGACTGGGGCGGCACGATCAGCCACCAGCACGGCGTGGGCCGCGACCATGCGCCCTACCTGGCCGCCGAGAAGGGCGAGCTGGGCCTGGATGCGCTGGCCTCCCTGTTTCACCGCTTCGACCCGGACGGGCGCATGAATCCCGGCGTGTTGCTGCCGGAGGATCGCTCGTGAAGCACCTCGACGGCTGGCAGCCCGGGCAGCGCGCGGCGGGGCTCGATCGCCTGGCCGGTGACGGGGAACCCTGGGACCTGGTCGTCGTCGGCGGCGGCATCACCGGCGCCGGGGTGCTGCGCGAAGCCGCCCGCCGCGGCTGGCGCGTGCTGCTGGTCGAGCAGCGCGACTTCGCCTGGGGCACCTCCAGCCGCTCGGCGCGGATGATCCACGGCGGCCTGCGCTATCTCACCCAGGGCGACCTGCGCCTGACTCGCGAAGCGGTGGCCGAGCGCGAGCGATTGTTGCGCGAGGCGCCCGGCCTGGTCGACGAGCTGCCCTTCCTGTATCCGGTTCGCAAGGGTGAATTCCCGGGCCGCCGCGTCTTTTCCTCGCTGCTGTGGTTCTACGATCGCTTCGCCGGCCGCTCCCGGCATCGATTCCACTCGGCCGAAGAGACCGCCTGGCTTCTGCCCGGTCTCGATGAAGCGGGTCTGCAAGGCGCGGTCGGCTACGTCGACGCGGTCACCGACGATGCTCGCCTGGTCATGCGCCTGCTGGCCGCGGCGCGCCGCGACGGCGGGGAAGCGTTCAACTACCTGCGCGCCGAAGGCCTGCAGCGCGGTGAGGACGGCGTCGAAGGCGTCGAGCTGGTCGACGAAGTCGACGGCCGCCGGCTGACGCTCGAGGCCCGCTGTGTGGTCAACGCCACCGGCGCCTGGGCGGACCGCCTGCGCGATTCGGTCGGCGGCGCGCCGCGCCTGCGTCCGCTCAAGGGCTCGCACCTGGTGGTGCCGGCCTGGCGATTGCCGGTCTTCCAGGCCCTGGCCTGTCGCCATCCACGCGACGGGCGCTTCGTCTACCTGTATCCCTGGGCCGGCCGCACCGTCGTCGGCACCACCGATTTCGACTACGAAGGCGATCTCGACGAGGAGCCCGGCATCTCCCGCGCCGAGGTCGCCTACCTGCTCGAAGCCGTGCACGCGCAGTTCCCGGCCGCCGGCATCGACGAAGGCGACATCGTCTCCACCTGGTCGGGCATCCGCCCGATCGTGGCGAAAGCCGGAGACGACCCGGCGCGCATCGCGCCCTCGAAGGCCAGCC
The DNA here is from genome assembly GCF_003410055.1 of Wenzhouxiangella sediminis. Lineage (GTDB taxonomy): Bacteria > Pseudomonadota > Gammaproteobacteria > Xanthomonadales > Wenzhouxiangellaceae > Wenzhouxiangella > Wenzhouxiangella sediminis. The sequence goes on from NZ_QUZK01000047.1 coordinate 28,437, forward strand.
GCGACCATGTCGTCTTCGTCGAGGACGGCCTGGTGACTGTCACCGGCGGCAAGCTCACCACCTTCCGGCTGATGGCCAACGACGTGCTGCGGCGCGCCGCGCGGCGCGTCGGCCGGGCGTTCGCGGCCGATCACGAAACCCCCGTCTTCTCGCCCGCCCCCGCCCATCTGCCGGGCCTGCGCTTCGACAACGAATTGCCGCGCCGCCTCGGCGGGACCTACGGCACGGCCGCGGTGCGGCTGCTGGCCGAAGCCGGCGCGGAAGAACGCGAGCCCGTGCCGGGCACCGACACGCTCTGGGCCGAGTTGGCCTGGTCGGCGCGGCGCGAGGCGGTGGTGCACCTCGACGACCTGCTGCTGCGCCGCAGCCGCGTGGGCCTGCTGCTCGACGACGGCGGCGCGTCCCTGGCCGAGCGCGTCGAGGCCCTGTGTCGACGCGACCTTGGCTGGGACGCGTTACGGTGGGAAGAAGAATGGCAACGCTACCGCGCGATCCACGCGGCACGCTACGCCGTGCCGCATCGGGATCGTCCGGGGGAGAAGCAACGATGAGCGCAAGCGACAACACCGAACCGCTGATCCTGGCCATCGACAACGGCACGCAGAGCATCCGCGCCCTGCTGTTCGACGCCCGCGGCGAACTCGTCGGGCGCCACAAGATCGAGATCGAGCCCTGGTTTTCCGACGCGCCGGGCTGGGCCGAACAGGAGCCCGAACTGTTCTGGGCCGAGATCGGCCGGGCTTCTCGCGCGCTCTGGGACGAAGGCCACGACCCGTCCCGCGTGGCCGCGGTGGCGGTGACCACCCAGCGCGGAACGCAGATCTGCCTGGACGCCGACGGCCGCCCGCTGCGCCCGGCGATTCTCTGGACCGACCGTCGCCGCGTCGACATCGACGAGCTGCCGAAGATGCCGCTGCACTGGCGATTGCTGATCGGGCTGACCGCCCGCGGCAAGGCCCTGGCGAACATGCGCGAGAACGCCGAGTGCAACTGGCTGGCGGTCAACGAGCCCGAGACCTGGCGCAAGACCGCCGCTTTCGTCGGGCTGTCGGGTTTCCTCAACCACCGGCTGACCGGGCGGCTGGCCGATTCGGTCGGCAGCCAGGTCGGCTACATTCCCTTCGACTATCGTGGTCGTCGCTGGGCCGGACCGAAGAGCTGGCGCTGGCCGGCCCTGTCGATCCGGCGCGAACAGCTGCCCGAACTGGTCCAGCCGGGCGAACAGCTCGGCGAGCTGACTGCATCGGCCGCCGAGCACCTGGGCCTGGGCGCCGGCGTGCCGGTCATGGCCGCCGGTGCCGACAAGGCCTGCGACCTGGTCGGCGCTGGCGTCACCGACCGCCACGCCGCCTGCATCAGCTTCGGCACCCGCTCGACGGTGAGCGTCCACAGCGCGCGCTATTTCGAGGCCAAACCGCCGATGCCCGCCTTCCCGGCCGCCCGCCACGGCTACTTCATGGTCGAGTCGGCCGTGCCGCGCGGGTTCTGGATGGTGAGCTGGTTCAAGGAGCAGTTCGGGCTCGCCGAGCGCCAGCGCGCCGAGGCCGCCGGCGTCACCGCCGAATCCCTGCTCGACGAGCTGGTGGCCGACGTGCCGCCGGGCTCGCTCGGCCTGATGCTGCAGCCCTACTGGGGCAACGACATCGACTCCGGGCCGGAGGCCAAGGGCTCGATCATCGGTTTCGGCGACGTGCACACCCGCGCCCATCTCTACCGCGCCCTGCTCGAGGGCGTGGCCTACGAGCTGCGTCACGGCGCCGAGCGCATCGAGCGTCGCTCGAGCCGGCGATTGCAGGTGCTGCGCGCCTGCGGCGGCGGGGCGCGTTCGGACACGGTGATGCAGATCACCGCCGACATCTTCGACTGCCCGGTCGAGCGCCCGCATACCGTCGAGACCTCCGGCCTGGGCGCGGCGGTGCTGGCCGCCTACGGCCTGGGCTGGTACCCGAGCGTGCGTGTGGCCATCAACGAGATGACGCGCGTCGGCCACCGCATCGAGCCGGACGCAGACAACCACGCCGTCTACGAAAAACTCTATCGCCGGGTCTACCAGCGCCTGTACAAGCGCCTGGCGCCGCTCTACCGCGACATCCGCGAGATCACGGGCTACCCGGACTAGCCCCACTTGGGGCCAACTTCTGCATTCCGCGGATGCCGCCGCGGAAGCTCCAGGCCCGGAAACCCTCCCGCTGCATCGCTTCGGCCAGCCAGGCGCTCTTGAGCCCGAATTCGCAGACCAGCAGGTACTCGCGGTCCTTCGGCAGCGAACCGGCGAAACGGCAGGCGCGATCGAAATCGAGCTGGACGGAATCCGGCCAGGCCCAGCGCCCGTGCGCCTGCTCGTCGCGCAGGTCGATGACCGCCACGCCGTCGGGAACGTGATCCAGCGAGGCCTCGTCGCGGCGCGGGGTCGCGAATTGCTCGCGCTGGATCACTTCGGCCTCGTCGACCAGGCGGTCGATCAGGTCCGAGTCGATGCGTTCCTCGAGCCGGTCCAGGGCCGCGGCGCGCGCGCCGGTGACCGGCCGGCCGCCGTCGAGGGCGCAGAACTCCGCGTTGCCCGAGCTGGCCTCGAAGGTGCCGATCTCGCGGGCGCGTTCGAGAATGGCTTCCTTGTTGAGCCCCACCAGCGGGCGCAGGATGGGCAGCTCGGTGCGAGCACCGATTGCGCCCAGGTTGGCCAGGGTCTGGGACGACACCTGCCCCAGCGCCTCGCCGGTGACCAGGGCCCCGGCCTTGCTGCGGCGGGCCAGGCGGTCGGCGGCGCGCAGCATCAGGCGCTTGATCATCACCTGCCAGTAGTCGCCGCGGGTGTTGGCGCGAAGTTCGGCCACCACGGGCCGGAAGTCGACCACGAACAGCCGCGCCCGCGATCCCGCCAGCCAGCGCCGCTCCAGTTCGGTGAGCACGCGCTGCACGCCGGCAACCTGCTCCGGGCCGGCCAGGTCGAACAGCACGAAGTCCATGTCCAGGCCCCTCAGCAGGAGCTGCCAGGCCGCGACCGCCGAGTCGAATCCGCCCGAGATCAGGGTCAGTGCACGGCCCTCGGTGCCCAGCGGCAGCCCGCCGGGGCCGGGCAAGGGGTTGCCGAACAGCACCGCGTCGTCGCGCCGGATTTCCACGTGCACGGCGACTTCCGGGTCGTCGAGGTCGACGCGGCCGCCGGCTTCGACCAGCGCCGCGCCGAGGCGCCGCGCGACCCCGGCGCTGAGTTCGCGAGCGAGGCCGTTGCCGACCCGTCTGGGCCGCACGGCGAAGCGCCGGTTCTTCACCTCGCCGGCGAACAGCGCGGTGCCGGCCTCGACGATGTCGTCGAGCGATTCCCATTCCAGCGCGTGCGCCGCGCGCACGGACTGCACGCCGAATACCCGGGCGAGCACCGGCGCCGTCGAGGCCGGCACGCCGTGAATGTCGATGCGGTCGCGGCTGTCGGCAATGCGCGATTCGAAGCCCTCGCGCTCGAGCGCGGCCTTGAGGTTGCTGCGCAGCCGGCGCTGGAAGCGCCGCCGCGTGTGCGAGGACTTGGTCGAGATCTCGCCGGACAGGGTCAGCGACAACAGCGGCTGCAGTTCGGGCCGGGTGGACATGATCGGGGTGGAAAGTGAATCTGACTTATCAGGTGGGGCGGCGTGAACGAAACGTCAAGGTGACCCGCAACGCGGGTCATCCCGGAAACGACGAAGTCGTTATCCGGGACCTTCCATCCGCAGGCACCTTCAGAGAGCAGGCCCCGGATCAAGTTCGCGGCTACCATGCCCCCATGACCCGCGAGTTTTTCCAGAGTCTTCCCTTTCCGGGCTTGCTGGCCGACGCGATCCTGGTTGTCCACGCCCTGTTCGTGCTCTTCGTGGTCGGCGGACAGGTGCTGGTGATGATCGGCTGGGCGCGGGGCTGGGACTGGGTGCGCAACCCCTGGTTCCGCTTCACGCACCTGGCGCTGATCGCCTTCATCGTCATCCAGACCTGGCTGGGCGAGCTCTGCCCGCTGACCGTCTGGGAGGGCTGGCTGCGCGAGGCCGCCGGCCAGGCGGCCTACGGCCAGAGCTTCATCCAGTACTGGCTGGGCAACCTGCTGTTCCTGGACCTGCCCTGGTGGGTGTTCCAGGTCGTCTACACCGCCTTCGGCGTGGTGGTCGTGGTCAGCTGGGTGCACTTTCCCCCGCGGCGGCGCGATCGGCGCCGCTAGAGGCGAGGCCCCGGATCAAGTCCGGGGCGACGGGAGGGGGTTCCGGGCGACGGAAGGGGGGTCCGAGACGAAGCGGGTGGCGGTCAGGGACTTCCATAACCCGTCGTCCCGGCCCCCGAGCCGGGACCTTCCAGGATTCTGCCGCCTAAAGCGATGCCGCGATCCCGCGCAGGGTGTCGGCCAGGGCTTCCAGGCGCTTGCGGGTCGCGCCCTCGGCGCGCGCGGCCTGTCCCGAGACGACACCGACGGCGGCATCGAGATCCTCGAGCAGTTCGGCGCCCGCCCCGCCGGATTCGCTGCGAGCGAGCACCTCGTCGAGCATCGCGCGCTGCTCGACGGTCAGCGTGTCGCTGCGCTCGAGCTGGTCGAGGTAGGCGCGCGCCACCACCGGCGAGTCGGGCCAGCTCAGGCGGGTCTGCGTCTGCGGGTTGAACAACTCGCCGTCGATGGCGGCCTTCGCCGCGGCGATCTCGTTTTCGCTGAGGTGCTCGCTGGGCAGCAGCTCGAACACGTCGATGCCGCGGGCGATCTCGGTGCCGTAGATGCGTCCGTCGTACCAGTAGGTCGACCAGTAGCCGCCCATCGTCAGTTCATCGCCGTTGACCGGGCCGCGGTCGAAGAACGCGATCTCGAAGGGATCGGACGAGTCGGTGAAATCGACCACCGACAACCCGCCCTGGTACCAGGCCTGGGCGAAGATGTCGCGGCCCGGTACGGGAATGATCGAGCCATTGTGGGCGACGCAGTTCTCTTCGGCGCTCTGCGGGGCGGGCATGTTGAAGTAGCCGCCGGCGACGAGCTCGCCGTCGACGATGTCGTAGATGGCGTCGGCACCCCAGTCGAGCGGGTCGGATGCCCGGCAGCGCGGCCGGCTGCCGCCGCCCCACTCGTCGGTGAACAGCACCTTGGTGCCGTCGTTGTTGAAGGTGGCCGAGTGCCAGTAGGCGAAGCCGGGGTCGACCACTTCGTCGATGCGCTTCGGCGCCATCGGATCGGAGATGTCGAAGATGATGCCGTTGCCCGAGCAGGCGCCGGCGGCCAGCTGCTTCTCCGGGTACACGGTGATGTCGTGGCAGTGGTCGGTCTGGTTGGTTTCCTGGGTGTCGTCGCCATGATCGCCGCCGGCCCACAGGCCGGCCAGTTCGCCCGTCTCCGTGTCGGCGAAGACCGCCGGGCTGTCGACGATGCGCGCATCGGCTGGACGGTCGACCGGGATCTCGACGATGTCGATGCGGAACAGCGCGGTGCGCTCGTCGCCGTAGCGGCGGGTGTCGACGCAGCCTGCCATTTCCTCTTCCTCGCGCACCGGGGCGGTGCCGGAGTTGTAGACGATCAGCGAGCTGCCCGGCGAACCGTCGCCCGAGACGATGGTGTGGGTATGCGAGCCGCGGCAGGTCTGCACCGCGCCGACCTGCACCGGGCGGGTCAGGTCGGAGATGTCGAAGATGCGCAGGCCGCGGAAGCGTTCCTCGCTGACCTTGCCGGCCACGCCCATCAGGCCGCAGTCGACGCGGGCGCGCATGTCCTGCACCGACATGATCAGCAGGTCGCCGGCGATCGAGACGTCGCCCTGGCCGCCGGGGCAAACGACCGAACTCATGAGCCGTGGTGCGCCCTCGCCGCTGATGTCGTAGACGTTGAAGCCGTGGTAGTTGCCGGCCACCATCACCTCGTCGGTGAATGCCATATCCGTGTTCGAGAAGCTCAGCAGCGACGGACGCGGCTTGCCGTCGTTCGGGCGGATGGCGTCGCCTTCGCTTTCATCGCCGGCTTCGGCGGCCTCGTCCTCTTTTTCTTCTTCCTGGTCTTCGTCGTCCGCCTCGTCTTCGTCGTCACGCGGGATCGGCCGGCCCGCCGGGTGTTCGGGGTCGAAGAAACCGTCGGGCTTGGGCAGGGCGGCGACCCGTTCCAGATTGGAGATTGCCTCGCCGGCATCGCGGAAGCCGGCGGCCAGGCCCACGCGCGGATCCGGCGAGAAACCGGCCAGCATGGCGGTCATGCGCTCGATTTCCGATTCCTGGTCGTTGACGATATCGGTGGCGAACTCGTAGAGCACCGGGTCCTGGGCCGAGCCGCGGGTTTCGAGCAGTTCGTCGACCATGGTGATGGCGCCCTGGTGGTGCTCGATCATCAGCTGCAGGTAGAGGCGGTCGAAGTCCGGCCCGCTGGCCGCTTCCAGCTCGGCCATCTCCTCCGGGCTGGCCATGCCGGCCATGTCGTGGTGCGTGTGCATGGCGTGGTGCGCGGACGGATCGGGCACGTCCTCGCCGCGTTCGCGCAGCCAGTCCTGCATGAAGGCGATCTCGTCGGTCTGCGAAGCGGTGATTCGTTCGGCCAGCTCCGTCATTTCGTTGCGACCGGTGCGTTCGGCCACCAGTTCGGACATCACCAGGGCCTGGTGATGATGCGGAATCATGTCCGCCATGAAGGTCACGTCGGCTTGCGAGTAGCCGATGCCGGCCAGGTCGGTGGCCTCCTCGGCGCTGATTGTGCGGCTGGCCTCGCCGGGCTTGCCGGGCTGGATGATCGGCGCCTGTGCCATGGCGGCCGGCATCAGGCCCACTGCGGCCACAAGGGCGAATACAAGGGCGCAAAGGCGCTGGTCAGGCTTCGAAACTGCGGGCATCGAGTGCTTCCTGGAACGGGACGAGCCGCAGAATCTAGCAGATTCATGGCGACGGGGTGTCGGCGGGCTCGACACGCACTCGCTGCCGCGCCGCGGCCTGCGGGCTGGATCAGAACATCAGGCGCAGGCCCGCCCGGGCGATGTTGGTGTCGAATTCATCGGTTTCGAGCTGCAGCGTCGCCGCGAACAGGCTGGAGAAGTGGTACGAGCCTTCCACGCTGAGCAGGTAGTCGCCGCTTCTGAAGCGCTCCTTGTCCCGATAGCTCAACATGGCGCGGCCTTCGAATCTGCCCCACAAGCGTGAGCGCACGCCAACGGACGCGCGGTAGTCCTGTTCATCGCGAAAACGCGCGCTTCGATCGTCGACACCCAGCTCGATGTTGAGATCCGTGCGTCGGCCGATCGGCAGGCGATAGCCCAGGTTGACGTTGACGAACTCGAGGCGGGTTGAGTTGACACGGCGGCGGACAAACTCCGAATCGGGATCGTCGGGGGTGGTCGGCACGAGAGCGAAAAGGTCGCGGCTGTATCGTTGCGCCCTGCCATCGACGTAGAACGAGTCGCCCAGTTGTACCGAGAAACCGGCCCAGTAGCCTTCGCGGTCCCAGTTGTCGAAGCTCTCGAAATCGTGAAAGCCGGCCCCGCCCTCGATATAGCTATAGGTGGGCGACTGGGCAAAGGCCAGTGCCGAAGCGGCCAGCAGCAAGAAGGTCAAGGCGCCTCGACCCAGGATGGAGGTGTTCATGTGTTTCTCCCGCTTGTTTGATCAGGGCGAACGCAAGCCGCCCGCGAAGGGCAGATCGACGAACAACATGGAAACGGCGGAGAGAAACTCCCCCTTCAGCGTCCCCGGGCGCCAACCCGCTGAGGCATAGATTACCGCACTCGGGGCGTCGTCCGGGGATCAAATGTCGGGCCGGCGTGCGCCCATTGCGCGCCGTAATACAATTGTTATACTGGGTTGCCGATCAACCCGGAGCCCCGACCATGACCCGCAAGCTCAAAGTTTCCGCCATCGGCAATTCCACCGGTGTGATCCTGCCCAAGGACGTGCTCGAGCGCCTGCGGGTGGGCCGCGGCGACGAATTGATGGTGCGCGAAACGCCCGACGGCATCGTGCTCAGCCCCTACGATCCCGAACTGGCCCGCCAGATGGATGCGGCCGAGAAGATCATGCGAAAGCGGCGCAACCTGCTCAAGAAACTCGCGGAGTAGGCGATGACTGATCCGATCTGGCTCTCAAGCGATCTGATCGAAGCGGTCCATGAACGTCAGCTCATCGAGCATGGCGGCGGAACCGGTGTCCGGGATCGCGGGATGCTGGAGTCCGCGCTTGCGCGTCCGCAGCAGTTGTACGCCTACGGTGAGGATGTCGATGTCGTTGCACTTGCAGCGAGCTACGCATTTGGCCTGAGCAGAAACCATCCTTTCGTCGACGGCAACAAGCGAACCGCCGCGGTCGCCTGCGAATTGTTCCTGGAACTCAACGGTCACCAGCTACTGGCGGAAGACAGCGAGCTGTATCCGGTGTTCATGGCGCTGGCGGCCGGTGAGATGGAAGAGGAAGGGCTCCTCGAATGGCTCCGTCACCACGCCCGCCCGAACCAGGTCAGCGAAGCGCCGGGCCGCTATGCCTGAACCACCGTCCCGGCCCCCGAGCCGGGACCTCCCCGGAGCGCCCGCAGCGCCGAGAACGAGCGGGCTGCCCTGAAAGCTCCCGGATCGCCGCACCGCGGCGTCCGGGAAGACGCTCATCTTGTCGAACGAACGAACGAACCAGTCATTCGTCCTTCAGGTACTCCGCCAGCCACTCGTGCACTTCGTTCCAGAAGTGCCGGGCCTCCTTGCCCTTCATGATCCAGTGGTTGGCGTCGTGGAAGACCAGCAGGCGCGAGGGCACCTGCATGCGCTGCAGGTAGGTCCAGGCGGCGAGCGTCTGGTTGAGCGGCACGCGGTAGTCCTGCTCGCCGATGGTCAGCATGGTCGGCGTGGAGAACTCGGGCGCGTAGGTCGAGGGGCTCTGTTCGTCCCAGACCTCGCTGTCGCCCCAGGGCGGGCCGTCGTTCATGCGCTCGCGGTGGTAGATCACGTCGCTGGTGGCCCACTGGCCTTCCAGATCCACCAGGCCGGCGTGGCCGACCAGCGCGTCGAAGCGATTCGTCGTGGCCAGCAGCCAGTTGACCAGGTGGCCGCCGTAGCTTGCGCCCGTGGCGGCCTGGCGTTCGGGGTCGATGAAGTCGAAGCGCTCGGTGGCGATGTCGGCGGCTTCCACCAGCTCTTCTCCCGGCGTGGCCAGCGGGTCGCCCTCGATGTTGCGCGAGAACTCCGCGCCGTAGCCGACCGAACCGGTGTAGTCGGTCAGCAGCACCACGTAGCCCTCGCTGGCCAGCAGGTGCGGGCTCCAGCGCACGTGGTCGGCGTCCAGCGAGGAGCTGAACGGACCGCCGTGGATGAACAGCACCAGCGGATACTGCTTGCTCTCGTCGAAGTCCGGCGGCAGCGCCAGCCAGTTGTGGATGCGCCGGCCCTTCGAGGAGGTGAACCAGAATTCGCGGAAGGCCGGGCGGTCCAGTCCTTCGAGCCGTTCGGCGTTGAAATCGGTCAGCGCGGCGTGGCGGCCGGTCTCGGCATTCACGCGCACGACTTCCACCGGCACCGCCGAGCTTTCCCAGTTGGCGACGATGAAGTTCCCGGCAGCCTGGACGCCCCCGTAGACGCCCCGGCTTTCGGCATCGAGCACGGTGATTTCGCTGCCGTCGGCGGCCATGGCGAACAGGCGCACCCGCCCCTGGTCGGCCGCGTCGAAGTATATCGTCTCGCCGTCGGCGGCGATGTCGAAGCCGCCCACCGAGCGGTCGAAGCCGGCGGTGAGTACGTCCAGTTCGCCGTCGATGCCCGAGCCGTTCCATTCGCCGCGCGCGATCTCGTTGTGGTTGTAGACCCAGTCGTTGATCGGCTCGTAGTGGCAGTAGAGATAGTCACCGGCCGGGGAGAACTGCGCCCCGCCGCAGTTGAAGTCGCTGCCGTCGGTGATGCGATGCGGCTCGCCGCCTTCCAGCGGCACGCGGTAGAGATGGCGCTCGACGATCGAGTGCGCGGCCTCGTGCAGGTTCTCGGTGGCGGTGACCACCAGGGCGTCGCCTGACGGCGTCCAGGCGGCGTTCAGGCCGCCCTCGTAGCCGGGGCCGGAGACCAGCTCGGTGCCGAACAGCAGGTCGCGCGGCTCGGCCCCGGCCTCGGGGGCCTGCACGAACAGCCGGGTCTGCTTGTCGTCGCGCCAGTGATCCCAGTCGCGCACGGGGAAATACTCGTAGCGCGAGACGTTGATGCCGTCGTCCTTCTCGGCCTTCTTGCGCTCGGCGTTGGCCTCGTCGCCTTCCAGCCCGGGCCAGACGCGGCTCTCGTAGGCGATCATCGAGCCGTCCGGGCTCCATTTCGGATTGGACGCGCCCGTGGACAGCTCGGTGACCTGCTGCGCCTCGCCGGGGCCGGTCATGTCCATCACGTAGATCTGGGCTTCGGCGTCTTCCTCTTCGCTGCGCTTGGCCGAAAACGCGATCGCGCCGCCGTCGGGCCGCCAGTCCACGCCGGACTCGACCGAGGGCGTGGCGGTGAGCCGGCGCGGCGGTTCGGAGCCGTCGATGGTGACCAGCCACAGGTCGGAGACGTCTTCGTCCTCCTCGTAGGACGGTTCGGTCACCGACACCACGGCTCGCTCGCCGTCGGGGGCGACCACCGGCGCGCCGAGGCGCTTCATCAGCCAGACTTCCTCGTGGATGACGGGGCGAAGCTCGGTCTCCTGCGCGGCTAGGGGTCCGGCCAGCAACAGGGCAAGAGCGCAAACGAAAAGCTGCTTGAACATCGGTTTCTCCGGGATTTTCCTTCGCCCAATGATAAATGCCCGCCGGTTAAGCGCGGCGAGGCGGCGCGCGGGCCTCAGTCGGATGCCGGGTCGAACAGCCCGGGCTCGGGCCGGAAGGCGGCGATCTCGGCGGCCGGCATCGGTCGGGCCAGCAGGAAGCCCTGCACCAGGTCGCAGCCGTTGTCGCGCAGGAGTTCGAGCTGCTCGCGCGATTCCACGCCCTCGGCGATCACCCGCATGCCCACCGAATGCGCCATGGCGATGATGGCCGAGCTCAGCGCCAGGTCGTCCGGGTCGGACAGGATGTCGGCAACGAAGCTGCGGTCGATCTTCACGCCCGAAACGCGCAGCTGGCGCAGGTGGTTCAGGCCCGAGAAGCCGGTACCGAAGTCGTCGAGCCAGACATTGATGTCGCGCTGGCGCAGCGCCAGCAGGGTCTCGGCCGCCAGGTCCCGGTCGTGCAGCAGGCTCGACTCGGTCAGTTCGAGGCTCAGGCAGGCGGCGGGCAGTCCGCTTTCGGCCAGGGATTGCTCCACCAGGTGCACCAGGTCGCGCCGCAGCAACTGCCGGCCGGAAATGTTGACGCCCACGCGCAGGCCCGGGCAGCTTTCCTGCCAGGCCGCGGCGTCGTGACACGCCCGCGCCAGCACGAAGCGCCCCAGTTCGTCGATCAGGGTGCTCGACTCGGCCACGGCGATGAAACGGTCCGGCTCGACCTGGCCGAGCTCGGGGTGGTGCCAGCGCAGCAGGGCCTCGGCGCCGACGACCCGGCCGCTGTCCAGCGCCACGATGGGCTGGTAGTTCAGGTCCACTTCGCCGCGCTCGAGCGATTCGCGCAGCAATTGTTCGAGCCGGAGGTTCTCCTCGGCGGCCGCCCGCAGGTGGTCGCGGTAGAAGAACAGGCCGTTCTTGCCCTCGAGCTTGGCCTGGTACATGGCCAGGTCCCCGCACTTGAGCAGTTGGCGGGCCGAGCGGGCGTCGTCGGGGAAGCTCGACACCCCGATGCTCGCGCTCAGGAAGAGCTGGCGGTCGCCCACCTGGAACGCCTCGCCCAGGCTCGAGAGGATGCTGCGCGCCAGGGTGGTGCAGCGTTCCTTGATGTCACCGCCGGTGAGCAGGGCCACGAACTCGTCGCCGCCCAGGCGGGCGATGACGGGCCGCTCGGCTTCCGAATGGCCGGCGAAGGCCGCCACCCGGTCCTGCAGGCGCCGGGCGAACTCGGTCAGCACGAGATCGCCGGCATCGTGGCCGAGCGTGTCGTTGATGCGCTTGAAGTCGTCGAGGTCGATGAACAACAGGCCCAGGCCGGTCAGTTCGTGATCCTGGTCGCCGACGGCCTGGTCGAGCAGTTCGCGGAACATCAGGCGGTTGGGCAGGCCGGTCAGCGCGTCCTGGTAGGCCAGGCGCCGGATCTCGCGGTCGTGGTCGCGCAGGGACAGCGCCATACGGTTGAACGACTGGACCAGCTTGCCCAGCTCGTCGCCGCGCGGGTTGGGCCCTTCGACCGGCTCGAACTGCCCGTGCTCGATGCGGTCGGCCGCCGCAGCCAGCGCCCGGATGGGCCTCAGCAGGCCGCGGGCGATCAGCCAGGCCGCGCCGGCCGCGCCCAGCACCAGGATGCTGAAGGCGACGAACAGCCAGTGCATCTGCGACTCGAAACGTCCGCGCAGGCGCTGGGTCAGCTCGGCCTGTTCGCGCGTCACCGCCGCGTCCGCCGCACCCCGCGACAGGCCCAGGCGCACGCCGCCCAGCGGCACGCTGCCGAGCATTAGGGTTCGACTGAGATCCAGGCGGTGCTCGCTCCACAGCGCCAGCGGCCGGTCTTCCGGCCGGCCGACGGCGGCGATGACGGTATCGGCCAGCGGATCGTCCATGCGCTCGCCGAAGCGCTCCAGCACCCGCTTTCCGTCGTGGATCAGCCGGCCCTCCAGGTCGAAGACCTGCACGTATTCCACGTCGTCGCGGGCCAGTACCGGCGCCAGCGCCGAGCGCAGCCCCGAGAAATCGTAGAAATACATCAGGTTGGGCAGTTCCTCGGCCAGGTGCTCGAGGGTGACCTCGCCGCGCAGCTGCAGGTCGGACAGCGCATTGTCGAGAATCGCCCGGCTGCTCTGTTCGACCAGCGCCTCGTTGTTGCGCGTGCCGGTCACCCACAGCAGGGCCAGGGCACCGAGCAGGGCCACGGCGGCCAGCAGCACCGAAATGCCCAGCTTGGTGCCCAGCCCCGGGGACGGGCGTTTCACTGCAGCTCCCGGCGCACGCGCTCGACCAGCGGGCCCAACGCCTCGAGCTGGCGCGCGACCTCGGGCGTGAAGGGGGTGAAGCGGTCGGTGCGGAAGAAGCTGTTCAGGGCCGCGTCGGCGTCCGGGTCCGAGCCGGCGGCCAGCAGCAGTTCGAGCAGGCGTTCGCGAATCGGCTCGGCCAGGTCGGTGCGCACCAACTCGAGCGCGCGCGGGTAATCCGGACTGCGACCGATGACATGCAGGTCGGCGCTGTAGTTGGCCACCGGACGGATGAGATAGTCGTAGTCCTGGTTGCTGATCGTGGCCACGTCGACCAGGCGTTGGTGCACCCAGGCCACCGAGTTGGCCTCTTCGCCGGTGAAGGCATAGCCCACGCGGTCGGAGGGCGCGGCATCCAGCGGCGAGAGCAACCCGGCCAGCGACAGGCCGCGCTCGAGCAGCACGCCGGCCGGCACCAGGTAGGCGCTGGTGGAATTGGGATGCTGGAAGGCGATGGTATGGCCCGGCAGGTCGTCGAGCGAGTCGATGCCGCTGTCGCGCCGGGCCACGAACACCGAGTAATAACGCTGCTCGCCACCGCGCCAGCTCAGCGCCAGCGGCTCGGCGCCGCCGCGCTCCATCAGGCCCATCGCCGCGCCCGCCGTTTCGGTGACCCAGTCGACCTGGCCCTGGCGAAGGTAGCTGGCCATGGCCGCCGTGTCGGGCGCCATCAGCACCCGCCCCTCGCTAATGCCCAGGTCGCCCATGTTCGCGACCACGTAGTCGAGCAGCGGCTTGAGCCGGTCGTAATGGGCGGCCGGGTTGTCGCTGACGCGCCCGAGCACCAGCACGTCGCCCTGCGCGCGCACCATTCCTGAGCCGGACAACAGCACGACGATCAGGAAGGCGCGGGCGAGCAGACCGGCAATCGACATTTTCCAGGGACCCCTTGGGCATCGGAACGGGCCCCGCGGGCGCGGCGCGCCGGGCGGGAAACGTCCCCTTCCCGGCGATTATAGCTTCACGGTCCGGCCAATTCGACGCCCCGGAAAAGCCCCTTCTAGCGGTCCTGCGGCGGTGTGGGCAGCACCATCAGTTCGTGCACGTCCACGTGCGGCGGCTGGCTCAGCGCGAACATCACCGTGCGGGCGACGTCCGCGGCCTCGAGTGCGTCGGGCACCGGCTTGTCGAAGAACGGCGTGTCGACCATGCCCGGCTCGATCAGGGTCACGCGCACGCCCGTGCCTTCCAGCTCGGCGCGCAGGCCGTAGCCGATGGCCGAAACGGCCCACTTGGTCGCCGAGTACATCGAACCGGCCAGGGTGCGCCGGCCGGCCACCGAGCCGGTCAGCAGCACGTGGCCCTTGCGCTTTTTCACCTCGTCGAGCGAGGCGCGCAGCGTGTAGGCCGCGCCCAGGATGTTGACGTCAACCATCTCCTTCCAGTCGTCGACCGAGCCGCCGGCGAAACCGGCGGGCCGCCCGCCGACCCCGGCATTGGCGAAGACCGCGTCGATGCGGCCGTAGTGATCGATCACCGCCTGCACCATGCGCTTCTGATCCTCGAAATCGGTGACGTCGCAGGCCACGGAGAAAGCGCGATCGCTGCCCAGCTCGTCGACCAGGGCCTCGAGCTTGTCCTTCGAACGCGCGGCCAGGGCCAGGCGGTAGCCTTCCTTCGCGGCCTGCCGCGCGGTTTCGGCGCCGATGCCGCTGGAGGCGCCGGTGATCAGCAGGACTCTGTCGTGTTGTTCGCTCATGGTGGTTCCGTGGTTATGAATTGCGTGCACCCTAGCACCCGCATCGGAAAATCCGGCTCAACGAAACCGACCAGCCGCCCGCTCGAGCTCATCCCGCCTCGACAGCAGAGCGCGACGCTGCCGATGCGCGCGCAGCAGCAGGGCGACGGCGATGGCCAGCATCACCAGCCCCAAGCCGCCGGCCAGCCAGGCGGCGTTCGATTCGGTCATCACGGCCGCCGTCAGCGTGGCCGCGGCGAACAGCCCGCTGAAGGTGGTGGCCAGCGTGCCCGCGACCACGCGGTGGGCATGCATCAGCGGCCGGCGGAACAGGGCCCAGGCCGAATAGCCCACCCAGCAGGCCGCGATGGCGACCAGCACGCCGAAGGCGGTCTGGGTGCGAAGCAGCAGGGCCGGCTCGGTGATCAGCAGCGCTGCCACCAGCACACCCATGCCGGCGGCGAAGACCATCAGCAGCACGTGGGCGTAGCGCCCGGTGGGCGACAGGCTTCGCTCGGTCAGTTCCATGAGCTGGCGGTGGAGGTCGTTGGGGCGATAGTCGGTTGACGTGCTCATGGCGAATCTCCAGTGCCCCGCGGGGCGTCGTTGGTTTCGAGAACGGCCCGTAGCCGGGTGCGGGCGCGGTGCAGGCGCGACTTGACAGTGCCGAGTGGCACGGCCGTTATTTCGGCCATTTCGGCCAGGCTCAGTTGTTCCAGGTAGAACAGCACCACGGCTTCGCGCTCGGGCGGGGCCAGTGCCGCCAGCCCGTGCTCGATCTGGTCGCGGCGCAGGTGTTCGGCCTGCAGGTCGGCGTCGTCGACCAGTACCTCGATGGGCGCGTGCGCCGGCTCGGCGTAGCGCAGCCGCAGCCGGTCGATCAGCACGCGGTGGGCGATGCCGAACAGCCAGGAGCGCAACCGGGCGGGATCGCGCAGGCCCGGCATTCCCCGAAGAATGCGCAACCAGGTGTCCTGCACCAGGTCATCGGCCTCCGATTCGCTGTTGGCCACGCGCCGCACGTAGCCGCGCAGGCGATCGGCATAGCGCTCGATCAACTCGTCGAAGGCCGAGCGCTCGCCGAGCTGGCAGCGGATGGCCAGCAGTTCGTCACGTCGTGCCTGTTCGTTCCGGTTGTCGTTCAAGGGCTTTTTCCCGGGTGTCCTGACCAAGGTAGTCGCAAGAGCACCCAAAAGGTTCGCGCAGCCGAAAAACCGATGCCGAGCCCCACCCCACGGCAAAAGCCTGAACCAGATTCCAGGCCCGCACCCCGATCCCGGATTCTTTCCGGAACCCCGAACCGACGCACAGCGTCGTCCCGGAACCCGATCCGGGACCTCCCCGCCGAAGACGCCGACCGATGGAAGGCCCCGGCTCAAGGCCGGGGCGACGATGTGGTTATCTTTTCCTGAACACTGAACACTGAACACTGAACACTGAACCCTGAAACCTGAAACCCAACCCAACGCGGCGCAGCCGCCCCGCACCACCCAAACGCCCCACCTGCCTCCGGAACCCCGAACCGACGCACAGCGTCGTCCCGGACCCCGATCCGGGACCTCCCCACCGAAGACGCCGACCGATGGAAGGCCCCGGCTCAAGGCCGGGGCGACGATGCAGTTGTCTTTTCCTGAAACCTGAACACTGAACCCTGCAACCTGTCTTCCTTTAACATTGCCCGTTTCGAAAGCCCCAAGCACCGGAGCAACTCCATGAAACACACACCAATCGCCCTGGCCGCCGCCCTGATCCTGGCCGGCAGCGCCGCGGCCAAGGAAGGCATGTGGACCCCCGACCAGCTGTCGCTGATCGCCGAGGACCTCAAGGAGACCGGCCTGGAACTCGACCCCGATAGCCTCGACGAGCTCACCGACTTTCCCATGGGCGCGGTCATTTCCCTGGGCGGCTGCACGGCCAGCTTCGTCTCGCCCCAGGGCCTGGTGGTGACCAATCACCACTGCGCCCGCGGCTCCATCCAGTACAACGCCACCGCCGAGCAGAACTACCTCGAAGAAGGCTTCCTGGCCGAGGACATGGCCGCCGAGCTGCCGGCCGCGCCGGGCACGCGCGTTTACGTCACGGTCGGCGTCGAAGACGTCACCGACCGCGTGCGCCAGGGCATCAATGCCGACATGTCCGGCAACAATGTGCACGACACCATCGAGTCGCGCCGCAAGGAAATCGTGGCCGAATGCGAAGCCCAGGCCGGCCACCGCTGCCAGGTCTCGAGCTTCTTCGGCGGGGCGCAGTACAAGCTGATCGACCGCCTGGAAATCCAGGACGTGCGCCTGGTCTACGGCCCGGCCGACAGCATCGGCAAGTACGGCGGTGACGTCGACAACTGGATGTGGCCGCGCCACACCGGCGACTTCGCCTTCTACCGAGCCTACGTCGGCCCCGACGGCCAGCCGGCCGAGCACTCCGAAGACAACGTGCCCTACCAACCCGAGCACTACCTGAAGGTCTCGGCCGCCGGCCTGGACGAAGGTGATTTCGTGATGGCCGCCGGCTACCCCGGCTCGACCCAGCGCTACGCGCGCCTGCCCGAGGTGAAACACACCTTCGAGTGGCGCTACCCCACCTACATCGACACCCTCAACGGCTGGATCGACACCATCGAGGAAGCCGCACCAGTTGGATCGGACGCGCGCATCAAGTATGAGAGCCTGCTCGCCGGCCTGAACAACTACGTCAAGAACCTGGGCGGCCAGATCGAGGGCGCGCGCCGCGTCGGCCTGGTCGAGCGTCGCCGCGCGCGCGAAGAAGCGCTCAACGCCTGGATCGAATCCGAAGCGCCCGACCGGGGCTACGCTGAAACCCTCGAGCAGCTCGACGAACTCAGCGCCGAGATGGCGCAGGCCTCGAAAGAGAACCGCCTGTACAACGACGCCACCAGATCGAGCCTGCTGTCGGCCGCCGAGGATCTCTACCGCCTGAGCAAGGAACGCCAGAAGCCCGACGCCGAGCGCGAGCCCGGCTACATGGAACGCGACATGGCCTTCTTCGAGCAGCGCATGCAGCGCCTGGAGCGCCGCTACGATCCGGCCGTCGACCGGGCCGTATGGCTGTTCTTCCTCGAGCAGTACGTCGAGGCCGACGACAGCGTGCGCGTCGAAGCCCTGGACGAGGCCCTGAACCTGCCCGAGACCTGGGACGAACAGCAGGTGGCCGACACCCTCGACCGCTTCTACGCAGAGACCGGGCTCGACAGCGTCGAGCGCCGCCTGGAGCTGATGGAAGCCGACCCGGAAGCCTTCGAGAACAGCGACGACCCCTTCATCCAACTGGCCGTCGCTCTCTATGACACCGAACGCGAACTCGAGCGCGAAGGCGAGGCGCGCGCCGGCCGCATGCAGGTGCTGCGCCCGGACTACATGGACGCCATCATCGCCTGGCAGAGGGACCAGGGCTACGCCGCCTACCCCGACGCCAACTCCACGCTGCGCATCACCTACGGCACCGTGATGGGCGGCTCGCCCAAGGACGGCCTGATCTATGCGCCCTTCACCACCCTGGAAGGCATCCTGGAAAAGAACACCGGCGAGGCCCCCTTCAACGCCCCCGAGCACCAGCTCGAGCTGATCCGCGAAAGCATCCACGGCCGCTGGGAAAAGGAAAGCCTGGACTCGGTGCCGGTCAACTTCCTCTCCGACCTGGACGTCACCGGCGGCAACTCCGGCTCGGCCACCATGAACGCCCGCGGCGAACTGGTCGGCCTGCTGTTCGACGGCACCATCGAGAGCGTCAACTCCGACTGGGACTTCGACCCCCGCACCACCCGCTCCATCCACGTCGACAGCCGCTACATGCTGTGGGTGATGGACAAGGTCGACGGCGCCGACCACCTGATCGAGGAAATGGAGCTGGTCGAGTAAGGCTGACCATCCTTCCAACCCATGCGGGCGGGCCTCCCGCCCGCGTGGCCGATCAGGTCCAGTCTCCAACGGCCAATTCGGCGATTGATTTCCCGAGGGCCGACGAAGCATCCGCAGGATGCGTTGAGGCCGAAGGCCGTAGCCCATCTGTCCCTTCCAGGCCTCGCTGAATCGGCGATGACGCCGCAATAGCCCTTGCTGATTTCGGATATTTCGAATAAATTGGCGGTCAGAGAGGGTGAGAACCATCTGGGGAAGGATGAAATGAGCAACGCTGAGTACACCGATGATCTTCCGAGTCCGGAAGCGGTCAGCCTGGCACGAGAAAGCGCGGCGGCCCTGAGTCGTCTGCTGCGCGAACGCCCGGAAAGCGATCGCGCGCGGGTGCAGCTGGACGGGGAAGAGCTGATTCTGCCTCGCAGCGCGCTCTCTCTTCTGCGGAATCTACTGTCTGAAATGGCGCAAGGCCACGCCGTAACCACCATTCCCGTGCATGCTGAACTAACCACACAGCAAGCAGCCGATATGCTGAATGTGTCCCGACCCTTCCTGGTGAAGCTCCTGGAGGCGGATGAGATTCCGCACACCAGGGTGGGGACACACCGGCGAGTGCGGTTGAAAGACCTGCTTGAATACAAGAAGCAGCGTGACCGGAAAGCTGACGCTGCTCTCCAGGAACTCGCCGATCAAGCCCAGGATCTGGACATGGGATACTGAGAATGCGTTTTGTCGTCGTCTACGACGCATGCGTTCTCTACCCCGCTCCTTTGCGCGACTTCCTGATCCGGTTGGCTGGAACGGGGCTCTTTGCCGCCCGATGGACCCGGCACATTCACGACGAATGGACACGAAACCTCCTGGCCGATCGCCCCGACCTCACCGAGGAACAGCTTCAGCGCACCCGCGAACTCATGGATGCTGCGGTGCCGGACTGCCTCGTTGAGAACTATCAGCGCCTTGTCCCGGCGCTGGAGTTGCCAGATCCCGATGACCGGCATGTACTTGCTGCCGCCATCGTTGCCCACGCTCAAATCATAGTCACCTTCAATCTGAAAGACTTTCCGGGCCATGCACTCGATCCATTCGGCGTCGAAGCCATGCACCCCGATCGATTTGTGGAGTGCCAGATGGACTTGAGTGAAGCGTCGGTCGTTCAGGCCGCAAAGGCCCAGCGCAATAGCCTTAGAAATCCCGCGAAGGACGCCAGCGAATTTCTTGACACACTAGCGGCACAGGGATTGCCGGCTACGGCCGACCGACTGCGAGATTTCGAAGAATTGATCTGATGCCCAAAGTAATTGGAGAATGACCCCTTCCGCACGGCGAAGCTCAACCACCGAATGGCCCGAACTGGCCGAATTCAAACAACAATTCCGCCAGTTCACCGCCGAGCGCGACTGGGCCCAATTCCACTCGCCTAAGAACTTGGCAATGGCGCTGGCGGGTGAAGCCGGCGAACTGCTCGAACTCTTCCAGTGGCTCACCCAGGAAGAAAGCGGCAACCTGCCCGACGACGCCAAACAGGCCGTCGCCCACGAAATCGCCGACATCCAGATCTACCTGGCCGCCATCTCCGATCGCTTAGGCATCGACATCGGCCCGGCGGTGGCCGAGAAGATGAAGCTCAACGCCGAGAAGTATCCGGCAGATCTGGCGCGGGGAAGTGCGCTGAAATACAGCAAGCTGAAATAACCCAACAACGACCAACCCCCCGTAGGAGCGGTCTCCGGACCGCGATCTCCCAGCCCAGAATCCGTCGTGATCTGGAGATCGCTCCTACTGTCCCCCGTTCCCATCAACCGAACGCCCCGCCATGTCATGCAAAAACCCAATGGCGCTCCGCATCGCTCCACCGCGAAACAGAAACGACGTAACGTGCCCACGCAGGCGCATCCGGTAGAGCTCAGCGTGCACTCCGTGTTCGAGCAGCGCCTCGTACAGCACCCGGGCATGCTCGAATGGCACCGTCTGATCCAGCGTGCCGTGGAAAAGGAAAAACGGCGGCGCATCGTCATGCACATGCGTAATCGGCGAGGCCGCCCGATAGGCGGCCGGCGCCTCGTCCTGCCTCGCCCCCATCAGCTGCCGCAACAGCTTCCCGCCGGAAAACAGGATGAAATCCGACGGAATACCCCCGACCACCACCGCAAAATAGCCGTCGTCGTCCGGCCCGTACTCGGCATTCAGCGGCGAGTCCGTGCCGGCCACCAGCCCGGCCAGCGCCACCAGGTGCGCCCCGGACGAAAACCCAAGCCCCGCAATCCGGTCGGGATCGATCCGCAGCCGCGAGGCTTCCTCGCGCATCCACCGATGCGCGATCTGAACGTCATGGAGCTGGGCTGGAAAGCGATACTCGGGCGCAAAGCGATAGTCGATATTGACCGCCACGAAACCGCTGTCGGCCAGCCGGCGCGAGATGTCGGCCATGTCGCCCCGACTGCGCCGCTCCCAGCCACCACCGTGCACCACCAACACAGCCGGCCAGGCCGCCGGACTGCCTTCGGGACTATTGCCGTCCGGAATATAGACATCGGCATACAGCGCTTGCGGCCAGTCCGGCGGTGAAGAGCGCTGATCGGCCAGCACCACATGGCCGTTGTCCGGAAACGAGATGTCCCGCCCGGGGTCGTTGAGATGACGCGCGCAGCCGCCGACCACCAGGCAGGGCAGCAGCACGATCGTGAAAGCAATCGAGTTGGTCATGCGCGACATCATGGCCCCGCCCTGGATCTAGATCGCATCGTCTGCCACCTTCTCGGTGGCTTCGATCAGATCCGAAACCAGGCGGTCGGTGATCTGAAGGTCGCCTTCGTACTCGCCCCGGTTGCGGACATCGTGACACTTGGCGAGCACGCGCCACACCTCAGGGCCCAGGCCGAGTGTTTGAGGCAGCACCTGGAACACGATGTAGCGATGCCTGGGGCGGTATCCCTTGGCGCGGAGTGCCGCCAGGCAAAGCGCATGGGCCGCGTTGTAGGCTAGGTCGAACCGGCCCTCCAGAGATAAACGCCTGAGCCGGCAATCGGCCAGCCGTGTCAGGCCGGAGTGCCTCAGACCTTCGCATTCCGCCTTGTCCGGCGGTTCGGCCGCAAGCGGTTGCCCGGGCCCGGTCAAACGCTCAAGCTTGGAACTCATTCGGGTTTCCCAGGATCCAGAGTTTCGGTTGCTCGAGTATTCGCGTGATGAAGGCGTTCGTCTCCTGTCGGCGCTGATTCAATTCGGCATGGGTATAGACGGTCGGGTTAACCATTCTTCCCAGTTGCACCGTGGCCTCTTCGAGCGCCTCGTAGAGCTGGGCATACGACAAGTCTTCGCTGACGACCAATAAATCGATGTCGCTGTCAGCCGTATCGCTTCCCTTGGCCACTGATCCGTATACGAAGGCGAGGGAGACCCTGTTGGAGAGCGGCGCCAGCGCTGCACGCAGCACGTCGCCCAGTCCGACCGTTTTCAGAACCAGCCCGCGCAGCTCCTCGAAAACGGGACACTCGGGGTTCGCCTGGTAGTGCTTCTGCCGCCCGATCTTCTCGACGGTGACAATACCTGCCTCCGCCAGCCGCCGGAGCTCGCGGAACACGGCACCCGTGCCCGACTCGGCCATGCCGACAAGCTCGTTGGAATAGAAGCTGCGCCCCGGATTGCCGAACAGGATGCCGAGCACGCGCTGCTGAACGCGATTGAACAGGGCATCGGCAATACCGCTGCCCGAGACTGCATACTCAGCTTCACCCGAATCCTTGATAACACCCATATTGGGAATGATCGCACCCAATACGGGATTTTTCAAACCCCGGGTGACGGCGCAATCAAGGGACTGGGCCAAGGAGGCTCGGCACGGGAACTCAACCGGAAAGAGAGCCGCTGGCTTGTTGCCAGCCCTTCAAGATTGGATACTGACCGCATGGCTGAAGAAGACTGCCCCTTCTGCGATCCGGACCCTGAACAGGTTCTCTACGACAACGAACACCTGCTCGCCCTGTGGGACCGCTACCCGGTCAGCCCGGGCCACGCCCTGCTCGTCCCGCGTCGCCACGTCGCCGGTTGGTTCGAGGCCTCGCCGGCCGAGCAGCTGGCGCTGGTCGCGGCACTGCCCGTGGTGCGAGAGAAGATCGAGCGCATGCACCAGCCCAGTGGTTGGAACATCGGCATCAACGTCGGTCGGTCGGCTGGGCAAACGGTGTTCCACCTGCATGTCCATCTGATTCCGCGCTACGACGGCGACCAGGAAGACCCGCGTGGCGGCGTGCGCCATGTTGTTCCGGAAAAGGCGCGTTATTGGGAAGACCCTGAATGAAGCCCGAAGAAGGCATCCGGTTCCTGCGCCAGTTCCAGGAGCTACTGGCCGAAGGCGGCTTCGTCGCCACCTACAAGTTCGCCCTGATGCAGGCCCTGGCGGACTTGTCGGTCGAGCACCAGGCGGCGCAGGATGGGTCGCTCAGGCTCCATGTCGACCAGCTGGCCGAGAAGTTCGTGGAGTACTACTGGAACCAGGCCAGGCCATTCCACGACAGAGTCCTTCGGCAGAACACCAAGGGCCAGGCAGAAGTATTGCTTCGCATCCAGGACTATCGCAGCCTTTCGGACGGCAAGCTCGGGCAACTCCAAGCCGACCGGGCCGCCTGGCAAAAATTGATCCGTCGCGTCGCGGCGATCATCGTGAAAATGCCGCTCTGGAGACTCCAGATCGTCGGCAACCGCAAGAACGAATTCCTCTACCGCGAAGCCGAATACCGGGATCGGTCCCTTCGCCTGCTCCCGGGCGTCCCGGATGCCTTCCGGGCGTTTCACCCCATGCTCACCAGCATGATCCGCGGTGGCTGGATCAGCCAGATCCACCGAATCGGAGCCAACAAGCCGGTCCTGGGCGCGCAGGCAGAGCTGGAAGACTTCCTCTTCGGAACCGATCGCCGCTCCCTGGAGCGCTTCACCGCTGTAATCCGCGCGCACCAATCACGCGAGTGCTTCTATTGCGGCAAGCGCGTCACCGGCCAAGGCGACCTGGACCACTTCATCCCCTGGTCGCGCTACCCGCTCGACCTCGGCCACAACTTCGTCTATGCCCACAAGGGCTGCAACAACGCCAAGCGCGATCATTTGGCCGCAGTCACGCACCTGGAGCGCTGGCGAATCCAGAACCTGGACGAGGGGCACAGCCTGGCGAAGGCCTTCGAGCGCGAGGGACTATCCAGTGACCTCGAGCGCTCCGTCCTCATCGCCCGCTGGGCCTACGAGCAAGGCTGCGCCAGCGGCGCCAGGCTGTGGGTGCGGGACAGTGAGTTCGAGGACTGCGACTACCGCTGGCAAAGCGCCCTGGCCGCCCCGAGCGCCCTGAGACTCGCCGCCGAAGACGCTTCACCTCGTTACGAGGGCTAGAGCATGCTTGTAATGAATATTGCCTGAGAACGCAGCGACCGCACTTCAGCTATTGATGGTCGAAGAAGTGTCAGCGCGAATTAGCTCGGCTCACCGCTTTCCATGATCTCCAGTCGAAGCCCGAACAGATCCGCGACATCCTCGAGCATCAACTCCTGTCCGATGGTCCGCGTCCCGTTATCGAGCGCGAACTCGTCCAGCCGGTAGAACGCACTCGGAAGATCAGCCTGCGAGACGGAATCGCGGTAATGAACCGCCAGGGCTGCCATCCCGGTCACAGGTAGGTTCCTGGCGGATGGTTCGTCAGTTTCGGAATCAGGTCCGTCTACCCGGGAGAGACGCTGCAGCAGCAGCCCCAGGCAACCCTCGGCCGCCGACCCTGCCCTGTCCGCTTCCGTATCGCTCGCGCCCGAGTTCTCGGAGGCCTGGGCCAGCAGGCTCTCCATCGCTGCCATCGCGGATTCGGGCGTGAGGCCCGCCAGAAGTCCGTGATTGCTGGCGATCCACTGTTGGGCAGCTTCTTCCAGACGCCTGGTGCGTGTCGCTCGCCGTTTCTGCTGACGCTGGAAGCGCCAATACGCAATCAACCCCGCACTCGACTCGGACAGCCAGATCGCCAGATTCAGCGTACCGACGATCAGGTAGCCGAGCATGGCGATCGTCAACCGAACGAGCATGACGAGCATCTGGAACAGCGCGACCACGCCATTGATCGCGGCCGCCTTCTGGCCGCGCATCTGAACCCCGGCGATCTTTGCCGAGGAGCGGCCGGGGTTCGTGAAGTTGATGGTGCCAAGTCCCATCTTGCCCGACAAGGAAACACCCGACTTCGACAGATTCAACTTTGCCGGGCCCTTCCCGTACCGACCGCGCAGCACGAAGCGCGAATTCTGAAACGCGACCTGGGTGTTGCGAGCCGGCGTCATCGAAATCCGGGTGCCCCGCTGAGTGTTCGCCGTCAGGCTCAGGCCGCCGGCACGGATCTGTTCCCGCAGCGCAATGCCGCCCGTGCGGCTTGCGCGAAGGTGTTCGCCCCGGTGCTCGATGCGAACCTGGCGTCCTTCGCTGTCCTTGTTGCCGATTCCCAGAAAGCCCATTCCCAACAACCGCGATCCATTTCCGCGACCCTCTTAAAACCCTAACACCCGATGGGCCAGCGGACAGGTCTGCGCCAGCGGTGCGAGGCTGTGGATACGGGACAGCGAGTCTGAGGACGGCGATTAACGCTGGTAGCCAGCACTGGGCGCCCCGGGTGGTCTGAGCCTTGCCGCTGATGAAGGACCTCCCGAATATCGCCGACAGGCGACGATCCCGAACCAACAGCAAGTCATTGACATCGAGTGAATGCTTCCATCCAGTTCAACGTCGTCCACAACGTCTGGCCCTCTGCCGCCAGCATATGTTCGAACCGGTCCAGCGCGGCAGGCTGCCAGATTGGAAGCGCCGTTGTTCACGACTACGACAGGCCCCGAAGCTTTCGCCGGCGATTGCCTTGCGCCAGGCAAAATGTTCACGTAGATTAAGGCGCAATAGACCCGCCAAGCCTCTGTGGACTTCGGTCCGCACGCTTAAATCGCGCGGGTTTTTTATTGCCGGTAGCAAGCCGCCGGGTTCTCCTGGAGCTTCCCAAGTACTTCAGGTCTCATTCGGCTGAATTCAGCTCCTGCCTGGACAGTGACTACTGCCTGGACGCCGCGCTATGCGTGCTCACCGCAGTCGATTTTCTCAGCGGAACCTGCCCATCACCAACTACCGCAGATCGTGCTGCCCGAGAGGAGTGGGCCTGGTTCAAGGTTGATTGTTCCGCGCCACACGGGCGATGATGGGACTCACCAGAGTTTCTCAAAATTTGAGAATCCAATCGGTAGTGTGGTGGGTCTGGAAGTTTGGCAAGGGGTAATGAAAGGCGTATTCACCACAAGAGTCGTCCCGGAATATGACGACCTGCCGGAACGGCACTATCACTTCCCGCGCACCTACCTACGCCAGGTGGAGCGCTGTATCGGCGACTGGGTGGTCTACTACGAGCCACGACGATCCAGCGGCCATCAGCCCGGCGGCCGTCAGGTCTACTTCGCCACGGCTATGGTTACCGGCGTCCGGCAGGACCCACACCGGCCCAATCACTACTACGCCGACGTTCAGGGCTACTTCGAGTTCCCCGATCCCGTCCCGTTCCGTGACGGGCCGCACTACTATGAATCATTGCTCCGCCGCCCCGACGGTGCCACCAATAAGGGGGCTTTCGGCCGGGCTGTGC
This sequence comes from Wenzhouxiangella sediminis, assembly GCF_003410055.1. Taxonomy (GTDB): domain Bacteria; phylum Pseudomonadota; class Gammaproteobacteria; order Xanthomonadales; family Wenzhouxiangellaceae; genus Wenzhouxiangella; species Wenzhouxiangella sediminis. The sequence continues at coordinate 54,579 of NZ_QUZK01000047.1, forward strand.
GAGGACTACCGGACGACGAATTCTGGGCCATTCTCCAAGCGGGCATCGCCTCGGACGTGTTCGATGAGGAGGCCGACAACCTCGTTGCCCAGCCCCCGCCCGAGCGAACCACCGTCGAAACCTTCCTCAACCGAAAGGTCCGCGATCCGTCATTTCGCCGTCTGGTCCGCCAGGCCTACGACCTGCGCTGCGCCGTATCCGGCCTTCGCCTGGTCAACGGCGGCGGGCGCCCCGAAGTCCAGGCGGCCCACATCATGCCGGTCGAGCACGACGGCCCGGACACCGTTCGAAACGGCGTCGCCCTGTCTGGTACAGTTCACTGGATGTTCGACCGGGGGCTCATCAGTTTTGGCGACGATGGCAGTATTCTCACCTCCCCGCACGGTCTGCCGGACGATATGGACCGGCTGATTCGGCCCGAGCGGCGGCTGCTAACTCCCGATCACCCGGCTTTCCGCCCGCATCCGGGCTATTTGGCGTGGCACCGCGACCATGTCTACAAGCGATAGAGGCCATGAGCGAAGAATTCTTCAAGAAACCCATCCTGAACTCGCCGTATGACTATCCCGGTCGCCATTGGGAGCTTGACGACAGCGGCCAGCCAACTCACAACATAAAGGAGTCACGGCGCCGCGCCGATTTCGTCACCCCCATCCCTCGCGCAAAGCGCCAGTCCGGCGGTCAGCAGGACCTGGATATCGAGTCCATATCGGACGATCAGGACCTCTACGCTAATGCCACGATCATCAATGCCTTGCGCGATGAAGTGGATCGCTGGCGACAGCTTCCCAATCCCTCCGATTGGAAAGTAACTCCTGAAACACAGCGTCTGCTGCAGCACTGGCGCCACCACAAGTTCAGCGGCATCCGCCCCTTTTTCTGCCAGGTTGAGGCGGCCGAAACCGCGATCTGGCTAAGCGAGGTTGCCCCCAAGATGGGCAAATCCGGCGCGCGGTTCCTCGACCACCTGAAAGACGCCAACAATGCTGCCAATCCCGACCTCAGCCGCCTGGCGCTCAAATTGGCCACGGGCGCCGGCAAGACCACGGTCATGGCCATGCTCATTGCCTGGCAGTGCATCAACAGCGTCCGCCACCCCACCAGCACGCGCTTTACCCGCGGGTTTTTGATTGTGACGCCGGGCATCACCATCCGGGACCGCCTGCAGGTCCTCCAGCCCAACGACCCCTACAGCTACTACCGCAGCCGCGAACTCGTGCCCAACGACATGCTGGATGAGCTCAACAAGGCGCGAATCGTAATTACCAATTACCACGCCTTCAAGCTGCGAGAGCGCATGGACTTGTCCAAGGGCGGCCGGCAGCTGCTCCAAGGGCGTGGAGGGGATCCACTGCAGACGCAGGAGTCCGAGGGCCAGATGCTGCAGCGGGTCATGCCCGAACTGATGGGCATGAAAAACATCATGGCCATGAACGACGAGGCGCACCACTGCTATCGGGAAAAGCCGGGCGACGGCGACGAAGACAGGCTCAAGGGCGACGAGCGCAAGGAGGCTGAGAAGAACCTCGAAGCAGCCCGGCTGTGGATCAACGGGCTCGAAGCGGTCAATCGGAAGTTGGGGATCAGCCGTGTGATGGATCTGTCCGCAACGCCGTTCTTCCTCAAGGGCTCCGGGTATGTCGAGGGCACGCTTTTCCCTTGGACGATGAGCGACTTCTCGCTCATGGACGCCATCGAGTGCGGCATTGTCAAACTGCCGCGTGTCCCGGTTGCCGACAACATTCCCACCGATGACATGCCCAAGTTCCGCAACCTGTGGGAACACATTGGCACCAAGATGCCCAAGAAGGGCCGCGGCAAGGCGAAAACGCTGGACCCACAGAGCCTTCCCGACCTACTCAAGTCGGCCCTGGATGCGCTCTACGGCCACTACGCTAGCACCTATCAGCTTTGGCAACGCGAAGGCGTCAACGTCCCGCCGTGCTTCATCATCGTATGCAACAACACCGCCACGTCAAAGCTCGTATACGACTACATCGCCGGTTACGAAAAAGAAAATGAAGATGGCACGATAACCATCCAAGAGGGCCATCTTGAACTGTTTCGCAACTACGACGAATACGGCGAACCCCTGGCGCGTCCTCGCACCCTGCTGATCGACAGCGAACAGCTCGAATCGGGAGATGCACTGGATCTGAAGTTTCGCAAGATGGCGGCAGACGAAATCGAGCGGTTCAAGGAAGAAATCAGAGAGCGCACCAAGGATCAGCGAGCGGCGGACAACCTCACTGACGCCGATCTGCTGCGAGAGGTTATGAACACCGTCGGTAAGGAAGGCCGCCTGGGTGAATCCATCCGATGCGTGGTGTCAGTATCAATGCTCACCGAGGGTTGGGACGCCAATACGGTCACCCACGTGCTAGGCGTACGCGCCTTTGGCACCCAGCTGCTGTGCGAACAGGTTATCGGCCGCGCACTGCGGCGTCAGTCCTATGATCTCAACGAGGACGACCGCTTCAATGTCGAATACGCGGATGTGCTGGGTATACCCTTTGATTTCACAGCCAAGCCGGTGGTCGCGCCGCCTCAGCCGCCCCGTGAAACCATCCAGGTTCGCGCCGTGCGCCCCGAACGCGATCACCTCGAAATCCGCTTCCCGCGTGTCGAGGGCTATCGCACTGAATTGCCAGGAGAGCGCCTCGTGGCTGAATTCACCGAAGACTCGAAGATGGTGATTACGCCTGCTGACGTCGGCCCGACCAAAACCCGTAATGAGGGCATCATCGGAGAGGGCATCGACCTGGATCTCAAGCACCTCAAGGACATGCGCAAATCCACGCTGGTCTATCATCTGACCGAGCGTTTGCTCATGACCAAGTGGCGCGATCCGGGCGATGAGCCGGAGCTGCACCTATTCGGCCAGCTCAAGCGAATCACCCGCCAATGGCTGGACCAGTGCCTGGAATGCAAGGGCGGCACCTATCCGGCCCAGCTTATGTATCAGGATCTAGCCGAGCGCGCCTGCGTGCGCATCACCAACGCCATCACGCGCCATGAACTCAAAAAGGACGGTAGCCTGGTACGCGTCGTGCTCGATCCCTACAACCCGGAAGAAACCACCAGCCACGTTAATTTCAACACATCCAGCACTGAGCGCTGGGCAACAAGCCCTGAACGCTGCCACGTCAACTTCGCCATCCTCGATTCCGGCTGGGAAGGCGAATTCTGCCGCGTGCTTGAATCCCATCCGCGCGTGCTCCGGTACGTCAAGAATCACAACCTCGGTCTGGAAGTGCCGTATCGCTGCGGCTCGGAAAGCCGCACCTATATCCCCGATTTCATCGTCGACATCGACGACGGCCGAGGCGAGGACGATCCGCTCCATCTGATTGTGGAAATCAAGGGCTTCCGTGGTGAGGACGTCAAAGACAAGCACACAACCATGGAGAATTACTGGATTCCCGGGGTGAACAACCTGGGCCGCTTCGGTCGCTGGGATTTCGTCGAACTCAGCGACGTCTGGGAGATGGAATCCGATCTTGCCGACAAGCTGGAGCAGGAAGTGGACGAAATAATTCAGGCCAAATCGCGGGAGATTCCGGCGTGATCGCCACAGATCGGCGCCGGAATCCTAGCGCCCGTCTGCGGTCAACCACGGTTGACGCCGTACACGTTTTGTGTAAAATTCGTTCCACATCCGCCCCTTGGCAGTACGCCCGCTCACCCATCCAGAGCGTGTGCCGAACCCTCGGGGCTTTTCTTTTTCTGGGGGGCGCCCCATGCGGATGAGGCGCATCGCAATCCTGATCGACGGCGGCTATTTCCTCAAGCGGCTGCCCAAGCTCGTTGCGCCCCAGTTCTGCTCCACGCCCCAGCAGATCGCCGATTCGGCCCGCTACCTCTGCAAGCGGCACGTTCAGCGCCTGGTCGGCCTTGACGCGGATGCTGACGAAGACGGCCGCTGGCTCGACCACGTCTACCGGCTGTTCTACTACGACGCCACGCCATTTGACGGCAAGAGCCACCACCCACTGAAGAACCAGCCGATCGATTTCGGGAAGTCGGAGGTCGCTAAGTCCCGCCGCGAGCTCTTTACGCAGCTCCGCCGGAAGCGCAAATTTGCCCTCCGGCTCGGCCACGTCAACAAGGAATCCAATTGGCAGATTGACCCCCGGCTAACCAAAGATCTGATCAAGATCCGTAAGTGGGCAGATCACATCCAGGCCATTCTGGATCATCCCGAGGCACCCCCTGAGCTGCCCGAGAACGAGAGCCGAGAGTTCCAGAATCTAATAGAGCGCTGGCAGGCCCTAGAAGAGCGCAACGTCCGAATCGGTCTTCGGCAGAAAGGCGTTGACATGCGCATCGGCCTGGATATCGCCTCGATCACCCTTAAGCAACAGGCCGATACCATGATCCTGGTCACCGGCGATAGCGACTTTGTGCCGGCTGCCAAACTGGCGCGACGCGAGGGGATTGAGTTTCTGCTGGACCCGCTATGGCAGAAAGTCAGCGACCAGCTCTACGAGCACGTAGACGGAATCATCTCCATTTACTCGCAACCCGAATCCACTTAACTAGCTTTAGTCAGGCAAACATTTCATATGGCAGGAAAGAAGAAGTCCAAAGTGAAAAAGTCCGTCGAGGCTATCAAACACGACGAGGCCAATCGCGTCAATATCCCGACGGCCGAGTACCAGTCCGTCATGGCCGACGAGGACAAAACGCCGATCCAAGTCGCCTACGATCGCCGCAACCGGGATCTGGACCCGCAACTAGTCTGGCGCGGCAAGGACCAGCAGAACTGGACAGACCTGGTAGTCAATGCCCCGCCGCTCTACATCCAGGAGAAGATCCACCCCAAAGTCCTGATCGATGACCTGGTGCAGCGCAGCCAGGAGAACGAAGCGGAGGATGCAGACCAGACGGATTTGTTTGCAGACTTCAACGGCCTGCCCGACGAAGACGCCCGCACCGAGTTCTACCAGCACGCAAGCCGCTGGCAGAACCGAATGATTCTGGGTGATTCGTTGCAGGTCATGGCCTCACTGGCCGAACGTGAGGGTCTCAGAGGAAAAGTCCAGTGCATCTACATTGATCCGCCCTACGGGATCAAGTTCAACTCCAACTTCCAGTGGTCAACTACTAGCCGGGCTGTCCAAGACGGAAAGCCTGATCAAATAACCCGTGAGCCGGAACAGGTCAAAGCCTTTCGCGATACTTGGCGTGATGGAATCCATTCGTATCTGACTTACCTTCGTGACCGTTTGACCGTTGCACGAGATTTGCTAACGGAATCAGGCTCCATCTTTGTGCAGATTGGCGATGAGAATGTGCATCGAGTTAGGGCTTTAATGGATGAAATTCTTGGGGATGAGAATTTTGTCGCAAACATCTATTTTCGAAAGACCGGCGGTCACAGCGACGACAATATTGGTTCCGCGCTCGACATTATTCTCTGGTATTCAAAGAAGTCGAAAGCCTTTAAATTTAGGAAGTTGTTCTCTTTGGAGGAGTTGCCGCCAATAGACGAAAAATATTATGTGAACGTCTTGACGCCTGACGGAAATCGGCGCCGAATGACACTGGACGAGCGCCTTCGGAAAAAGGCCCTCCCGGATGGGTCTGAGGTATTCAGATATGGACCAATAACCGGTCAGGGAGCATCTCAAAATGACGAAGACATGCAGTTTCGAGGGCGGATTTTTCCTAAGAAAAAGAATCGACATTGGTCCACAAGCAATCACGGAATGTATCGAGTTGCAAAAACTGGACGGCTCTTAACGATTGGTAATGATCTAGCGTTCGACCTACGCTGGAAAGAGGTTCCTAAGAACCTCGGAAACGTTTGGCAAGATACACAGTCCGGTGGCTTTGGTTCTGAGAAGGTGTACGTAGTAGAAACTACGCCAACTGTTATAGAGCGCTGCGTTTTGATGACAACAGATCCCGGCGACCTGGTGCTAGATCCAACGTGCGGATCAGGAACGACAGCGCATGTTGCTGAACAGTGGGGCCGGCGTTGGGTCGCCATTGATACTTCCCGTGTGGCACTGGCGTTGGCCCGCGCCCGCATCATGGGTTCTCGTTACCCGTTCTACTTGCTGGCCGACTCGCCGGAAGGCCAGAGCAAGGAGTCCGAACTTAGTCGAACCGCACCGTCTACCCAGCCCACGGGCGGCCGGATTAGTCACGGTTTTGTCTATCAGCGCGTACCGCACATCACGCTCAAGGCTATCGCCGACAACACAGAAATCGATGTCATCTGGGAGCGATTTGAGGAAGACCTAGGGCCCCTTCGCGAAAGTCTGACGGAGGCTATACCCGCTCGCTGGCTGGATTCCTACCGCAACGAACAGCAACACACCGCCGACATGCCACAGGAAATCCAGGAGTGGGAGGTGCCGCGAGAGTATCCCGACGACTGGCCCGCGGCGACCAAGGAATTGCACGAACGGTTCTGGGAGTTGCTTACCGAACGCCAGAGGGAGATCGACGCTTCAATCGCCGCGCGCGCCGATCAGAAATATCTTTACGACAAGCCCTACGAAGACAAGAGCAAGGTCCGAGTCGCCGGTCCCTTCACCGTCGAAAGCCTCTCGCCGCACCGGGTGCTGGGCGTCGACGAGGACGACGAGCTGATCGACCCGCTAGAAGACGACAAGGGTAAGTACGGCGAGGAACGCGATTTCGTCCAGATGATCCTGGAAAACCTTAAGACCACCGGCGTCCAGCAGGCGCACAAGGAAGACCGGATCAGTTTCACCGCCCTTAAACCCTGGCCCGGTGACCTCATCTGCGCCGAAGGCCACTATATGGAAGGCGGCGAAGGCGGCGAAGGCGGCGAAGGCGGCAGCGAAAAGCGAGCCGCCATCTTCATCGGCCCGGAATTCGGCACCGTCTCCCGCCCCGACCTGGTCGCCGCCGCCCGCGAAGCCGCTGACGCCGGCTTCGATGTCTTGATCGCCTGCGCCTTCAACTACGAAGCCCACGCCTCCGAATTCCACAAACTCGGCCGAATCCCGGTCCTCAAGGCCCGCATGAATGCGGACCTGCACATGGCCGAGGACCTCAAAAACACCGGCAAGGGCAACCTATTCGTCATCTTCGGCGAACCTGATATCGATATCCTCGACGCCGAAGACGACCAGATCCAGGTCAAAGTCAATGGCGTCGATGTGTTCCACCCCAGCACCGGCGAAGTCCGCTCCGACGGCCCCGAAGGCATCGCCTGCTGGTTCGTCGACACCGACTACAACGAAGAAAGCTTCTTTGTCCGCCACGCTTACTTCCTCGGCGCCAACGACCCCTACAACGCCCTGAAAACCACCCTCAAGGCGGAAATCGACCAGGAAGCCTGGGAAACCCTACACAGCGACACCTCTCGCCCGTTCCCCAAGCCAGAATCCGGCCGCATCGCAGTCAAGGTCATTAACCACCTTGGTGATGAAGTGATGAAGGTGTTCAGGGTATGATGGTCTCGCTAGGAGGACGCAATGGCCAGCGCTAATCAATTGAAAGCATTGCTTAAATCGCACGTAGAAGGCGACGAAGAGCGATTTTATTCCATCGCTATGCAGCTGGCAGCCCACGAAGCAAAAATTGGGCATGGCAAGCTGGCTGAGGAGTTGCGCCGGCTAGTGGATCAAGCCAAGGCGAGTCGTGGGCTTCCCAAAAAGGGGCACGAGAAGACGATACCGATTGGACGGCCACGCGGTGAATTGGCCGGCCTACTTAACGCATCATTTCCCAAAAACCGTCTGGGCGACATGGTGCTCGACCAGCACCTCCATTTTCAACTCAAGCGGGTAATTCGCGAACAACGTCAGGCTCAGCGGTTGCTTGCCCATGGCCTGTCGCCCAGACGGAAGCTGTTGCTGGTCGGCTGCCCTGGTACCGGCAAGACATTGACCGCTTCGGTGCTCGCCGGTGAGCTTGGTTTACCGCTGTTTCAAGTCCGGCTGGATGGGCTGATTACTAAATTTATGGGCGAGACGGCCGCTAAATTGCGCCAAGTGTTTGAGGCAACCGACCGGACCCGAGGCGTGTACTTCTTTGATGAGGTAGATGCAATCGGCTCGCAGCGCGGTCTTGCAAACGACGTCGGGGAGATCAGACGGATTCTCAATAGTTTTCTGCAGATGATCGAGCAGGACAATTCACACAGTCTGATTGTGGCAGCAACCAATCACCCAGAAATTTTGGATCATGCGCTTTTCCGCCGTTTTGACGACGTTCTCCAATACGAGTTGCCGGATGAGGTACGAATCGCTTCGGTACTCAAGTCCCGGCTCGGAGAAGTGGCTATGAAAGGCGTATCTTGGCAGCGACTCGCCACTGGCGCTGTTGGCTTGAGCTATGCTGAAGTAGTTCGTGCTTGTGACGAAACCTTGAAGGAAGCCCTGATTGAGGGACGTCATAAGGTTGCTGAGACAGACATTAAGCAGACGCTGGAGGAGAGACAGCAGATCTCGGAACGTCTAAAGTCGCGATGATGAAAGCGTCGGGGGCTCGCACGACATATGGCTACAAACGAAGAAAAACCAAAGCGTCACTTCATCCTTGAGGGAACTGCTGAAACAGAGCAGTTTCGTTCACCGCAGCAAGTCCGCGGAGCGCCCGATGTGCCAGCTCGTGATCGGGGTCAGCATGGTAGCGCACTTCTTGGCCAGATTGATGAGCTGCGCCCCCAGGCGGCGGCCGCTCGGGAAGCCCAAGAGGCCGCTGGAGTCGATGAGGGATTTGGGCTTCAAGTTGAATTTGAAAGTTTCCCTGATATTGAGCTTGCATTTGAATCATTGGCGCGAGAGCGCTCTGGGATTGAGCTGCTAAACGTCCGCCACGAAGATCAGGCCACGCTTGCAACTGTGTATGTTCCTGATGGGAAGCTTGGCCACTTTGAGAAGCTTATTTCCGAATATCTCGAAGAAAAGCAAGATAGACGCGGACGGCCTCGGGACCATAGAAAACTTATCGATACAATTCGACACATTCGCGCCGCGACTCTGAGTGCGCTTTGGACCGATGATCCTGCTGAGTTGCCTGTGGATGATGAAGAAAGCTTTTGGTGGGAGGTTTGGCTTCCAACCAGAGGCGATCGGGAATCTACCACAGCGCGATTCAAGGAGCTGGCTGAAGGTTTGGGCTTTGAGGTCGCAGCTGGTGAAGTCCAGTTTCCAGAGCGCACTGTGATTCTTGTCTACGGCTCCGCCGGTCAGGTGAAGGAGTCAATGCTTGCCTTGAACAGCATTGCGGAGCTGAGGCGAGCGAAGGAGACTGCGGATTTTTTTGACGCGCTAGCCCCTGAGGAGCAACCGGCTTGGCTCGATGAGCTCCTACAGCGGACAAGTGTTCCGGATGAAGGCTCAGACGTGCCGCACGTTTGCATTTTGGACACAGGCGTGAACCACGGTCATCCACTGGTTGCCACTGCCCTTACGGCTACCGACATGCACACTGTAGAACCGAGCTGGGGCAGTGGAGATGATAACGGGCATGGCACCGAAATGGCGGGACTCGCCATGCTGGGGAACCTAACAGAAGTGCTGGATTCGGATGGTCCAGTTCAGGTGAAGCATCGTCTTGAGTCCGTGAAATTGCTGGATCAAGATGGTGCCAATGGCGGTGAAGCAAGACACCATGGCTATCTGACCACGGAAGCCGTCGCCCGTCCAGAAATCACCGCGGCCGCGCGCAACCGCCTGTTCAGTATGGCTGTGACCGCACGGGACAACCGGGACCGTGGACGCCCGTCCGCATGGTCGGCGACTATCGATCGACTCGCCGCAGATGCCGATAGCTACGGCGAGACACCTAGGCTATTCATAGTGTCGGCCGGGAACGTCAGCGACCCCAACGCATGGTCGCAGTATCCACGAAGCAACGCGACGGATGGGGTTCACGATCCAGGCCAGAGCTGGAATGCTCTCACTGTTGGAGCGGCTACGAACCTAGTACAAATTACGGAACCCGATTCTGGTCATTATCAGCCGATTGCGCCAGAAGGTGGATTGAGCCCGTTCAGTACGACATCTCTGACCTGGCAGCGGCATTGGCCGCTCAAGCCGGATGTCGTTTTCGAGGGTGGCAATGCAGCCCAGGATAAATATGGGGCAGCATGGATGCCGAGTTTGAGCTTGCTCACTGCCAACTGGAAGCCCCACGAACGGCTATTTACCACCTCAAACGCAACTAGCGCAGCATCGGCGCTTGCGGCACGAATGGCGGCACAGCTGATGACCGAATATCCAGATCTTTGGCCAGAGACAATTCGAGCGCTCATCGTACATTCAGCTGAGTGGACCAGTGCGATGCGTGGCACCTTCTTGCCTCGTGGTGGGAAACCCAGTAAAGCAGATATTGGTCGCCTTGTGCGTCACTGTGGGTTCGGTGTGCCCGATCTCGATCGCGCGATGTGGAGTGTAGAGAACTCTCTTGCCATCATATGCGAGAGTGAATTGTATCCCTTCCAGCGTGAGGCAGGTAGATCACCGAAGCTGAGGGACATGCATCTTCACCACCTACCTTGGCCGTTGGATGAGCTTGAGGCTTTGGGAGAGGCGCCTGTGGAAATGCGAGTGACGCTCTCTTACTTTATCGAGCCTAATCCGTCTGAGCGTGGATTTTCTACCCGTTACCGCTATGAGTCGCACGGGCTAAGGTTTGACGTCAAACGGCCCGCTGAATCAGAGGCGGATTTTAGGGCAAGAATTAACGCTGCGGCGCGCGACGAAGAAGAACGAACACAAACTGGTGGCAACGATGCAGGCTGGGTCATCGGGAAGCAAAATCGCCACAAAGGCTCCCTCCATTCAGATATCTGGCAAGGGAGTGCTGCTGATCTTGCTAGTAGAGGTGTAATTGCAGTGTATCCCTCATTAGGGTGGTGGAAGTCCAGGCCCCCTCTGGAGCGCTATGACAGCCCAGCGCGATATGCGGTAGTGGTATCAATTCGTGCGCCGGAAGTTGATGTGGAGCTCTACTCAGCCGTTGCGAATGAGATTGCAGCTTCAATTCAGACTGAAGTTTAATGAACTTTCGCATTGCGGATACCTTTACGGACAGCCTAGCTCGCCTGACTGGTGATGAGCAGAAGGCGGTGAAGACAACCGCCTTTGATCTTCAACTAAACCCGGCGAATCCGGGAATGAAGTTTCACAAGGTTGATCGGGCCCGCGATTCCAATTTCTGGTCGGTACGAGTGAGCCGGGACATCCGCGTAATTGTCCACCGCACAAAGACCAGTTTGCTGCTGTGCTTCGTAGGACATCACGACGATGCCTATCGCTGGGCCGAGCGTCGGAAGCTCGAACGGCACCCGAAGACCGGTGCGGCGCAGCTAGTAGAGGTGCGGGAAACGGTCCGGGAGGTTACTGTCCCCCGATACGTGGAGGCTGAAGAGCCGGCATCCCCAGCGCAGCCACCCCTGGCCACGCTCGATGTGGACGACCTGTTGAACTATGGAGTGCCAGAAGAGTGGACGGACGACCTGCTGGCCGCCGATGAAGATGGGCTTCTCGAACTCGCAGAGCATCTGCCTGCAGAGGCCGCCGAGGCGGTGCTGGCCCTTGCTGCCGGGGAGCGACCGCCAATCCCGGAGCCCGTAAAGCCGGATATCGATCCATTCGAACACCCCGATGCCCAACGGCGATTCCGCCTGGTGGCGGACTCCGAAGAGCTGCAGCAGGCGCTCGAGTATCCCTGGGAGAAGTGGTCGGTCTACCTTCATCCAGCACAGCGCGAGCTGGTGGAGCGCGATTTCAACGGTCCTGCTCGCGTCGCCGGTTCGGCTGGGACCGGCAAAACCGTAGTGGCCCTGCACCGAGCAGTGTATCTGGCCCGCCAGCATTCGGATTCCCGTGTGCTGCTCGCCACATTCTCTGACGCGTTGGCCAACATGCTCGACACAAAGCTCAAGCGCCTGGCCGGGCAGCAACCTCGTGTGCTTGAACGCATCGAAGTGCACTCCCTGGATGCGATGGCGGAGCGGTTGTACCGCATCAACTTCGCGGCGCCTTCGATCGCCGCTCCCGAGGACATCGAGAATGCGCTGGACTCAGCCATCGCGACGCAAGGCGATTTGCCATTTTCGCGCCAGTTCGTTCTAGCGGAATGGTACGAGGTTGTCGATTCCTGGCAAATCCAGACATGGGAAGCCTACCGGGATTTCTCCCGTCGCGGCCGCAAGACCCGACTGGCAGAAAGTCACCGGGAATCGCTCTGGGCATTTTTCCAAGAGATGGTCGGGTTTCTTGAGTGGGAAAGCATGACTACCCGATCCACGATGTACGCCGAGCTTGCAGAACACTATCGGACCAAGGGCAACCCGCCATTCGACTACTTTGTGATCGATGAGGCGCAGGACCTTAGTGTGCCGCAACTCCGATTTCTCGCGGCGATGGCTGGGGAGCGCCCGAACGGTCTCTTTTTCGCAGGTGACCAGGGCCAGCGAATCTTCCAGGCGCCTTTCTCCTGGAAATCGCTGGGCGTTGACGTTCGAGGTCGAGCAAGAGTCTTGCACGTCAACTACCGCACATCGCATCAGATCAGAAATCAGGCGGACCGATTGCTTGATCCAGAGGTGAGCGACCTAGACGGCAACGTTGAAAGTCGAAAGGGCACCGTTTCCGTATTCAGCGGCCCGCCAGCCACCGTTCGGATATTCGATTCTGCCGAAGACGAGTCCGCTGCCGTCGGAGAACAGGTTAGTCGCTGGGCAAAGTCCGAAATTGAGCCACAGGAGATGGCGATCTTTGTGCGCTCGGAAGAGCAAATCGGACGAGCAAAGCGATCCGCAGAATGTGCCGGACTTGCCACCAGCGTCCTGGATGAGCACTTAAAGACCCAAGCAGGCCACCTCAATCTAGCGACAATGCACCTGGCCAAGGGCCTGGAATTCAAGGCAGTCGCGGTGATGGGCTGCGACGACGAAGTCGTACCGCTACAGAGCCGGTTGGAATCAGCCTCCGATCAATCGGCCTTGGAGACGATCTACAACACTGAGCGCCACTTGCTGTATGTGGCCTGCACTAGGGCTCGCGAGCGTCTGTGGATCTCTGGAGTCGATCCTGCCTCTGAGTTCATCGAGGATCTAGAAGGATGTTAGGTTCGGCTTCCACGACCTGTCTGACCGCGGCTCGAGTTGAGCGCCGGGCCTCCGGTAGGGGTCCAGAGTCCTAAGCCATGGCATTTCTCTCCTTGCTCGATGACCGCGCCCGCCCGAAGGGCTCTCGCGATCCACTCGGATTCGAAATGGTTTGGACCCACTTTGGCCGCCGAGTTGTGGGCAACCTGACAACGATTACGTCGTCACTCTCCAATTTTGCTGTTGCGTTGCTGGGGTTCCACTGGGCGAATGAGATACACGCAGATGCATCCGCCGATGAGCGGCGCGCGAAGGTTCTGGAGAGCTTTCTTCGCTACGAGCAATTGGCGGGGTATTTGCGCTACCTAGGCGGTGATCGGGACATCATGGGTATCACGCGCGTGTCGCGTCGAATGACTTCCGGCGACGAACCTATCCGTTTCGGAATGAGCGCCGATGACCAGATACTTAGTGATCAGACTAGCTATGGCCTGTGGGGCCTTTATGCGAGCCCCATGCAGAACTCTGGGTTGATTTCGGGTGATGATCGTCAGCCGACGCAAGTTGGCTTTGCAGTTTCCCGGCGTCTAGAAAGGGGTCTGGAAAAAGCGTCACTGACGGACCTGTTTATGTCCGAAAGGAAAGTGTCCGCCAAGAGCCTGGAACACCATTCCAAGTCGTTCGTCGCGGCCATCGCCGATTCCGATACCCGTGAGCAGCTTCTCGAGATCCTGATGCAGGGAGGGGAAGGCAACGCAGTACAACAGGAAATCTGGCAGATCACGCGTGAACTGGCCGGTCGGGATGCACTACCCGAACGTTATCCCGACTTTGTTGCCGCCCTCAAAGCGTCCACATCGAATCCCCAAATCGAATCGCGCCTGACCGCATTAGATTCCGTCGAGCGCCTGCTGGTAGCCGTGAACAATTTGTTCGACTATTGCCGGCGTAAGGACGGTGAGCGCCTGGAGTTGGTGCTGGCGCAATTAGAGGGCCGGTACGACTTCTCTTACATCCCCAATGACATAGATTTTGAGCCCGCCGGGTCGCGGGGTGCCTTGCTGGAGAGAATCCGTTCTGCGCTGCGCGCTGGCGAAACTGAAAAAGCAGTACTCGAGATCCTTGAGCTCAATCGGCAGGTGATGGAAGATCGCGACGGGGCTCCGTGGGTGGAGGTGGAAAACAATGGGCGGCTTCGCGTCCGAGTGCCAAAGGAAACCGCCGTCCTGCGTCCTTCGGAAGAGTTGAAATACGCCTGGGACTACGATTATTTCATGGGCTCTTATCTGGCTATCGCACGGGATGCGCTGTTGTAACCATGGATAGCGAGGTTATTTCAGAAAAGCTCAAAGAACTGCTGGCCGGTAAACAGGTCCGGGCGGCAGTATTCACGACGTACAGCTTCGACCCGGAATTCTTCGAGCTGGAAGTTATCCCGCTGCTGCTGCCGGGCAATATTGCGTATTCAAGCGATCCGCGAGTTAAGACATTCCAGGTGCGTGAAGCGCTTCGCGACTCTGGCGTGGTGCTGGACGTGTTCTACGACCTCAATTTGTACCGCGAGCAGGGCCAGAGTTCGCCGAAGATGGAGTATGGCTGTCATGGTGTTTATCGCGAGAATAGCGCATTTCATGCCAAGGCTTTGTACATACTTGCTTACGATGAAGAATGGGATGTCGAGTGCCTACTCGTTGGAGCGGGTTCGAACAACCTGACCTTTTCAGGCTGGTGGGATAATATCGAGTGCCAACATTGGCAGGAGGTCTATTCCGGATATGTGCCCCTCCTGTTTGTCAATAAGTTAAAAGAAGACATCGCTTATCTCCGGGCTGTGCCTGGTGCCGGCTATGAGCGTACTGCGCTGGACCAGATCGATGGCTTCCTTGCTGGTTGTGCGTCCGCCAATGGCGAGCCGCCGGTTCCTTATTACAACCTAGCTTCTATTGAAAAGCGGGCCAGTTTTAAGCAGTTTCTTACCAAGCAGGCAAAAGAACTATGGTCCTACAGCAACTGGACGCTAGAAATAATCTCCCCCTATTTCGCCAGGCAGCCCGACAGCGATGTGCATGACTTCTTTTTTAGCCTGGGCGTTCAGGAGATCCATGTGCTGTTGCCTCAGAACCAGGATGGTGAGGCACTGGTCGATCAGGAGTATTTCGACCATATAAATGCGGCGAAAGGCATCGAGTGGGCAGAGTGGGCCGCAGATGCTGGGCGCGCCCTGGGAGTGGACGGAAAGCACTACCGACGACTGCACGCCAAGGTCTACCACTTTTACAACGGAATGCAGTCGTGGGTGTTCGTGGGTTCGGTGAACTTCTCAAAGCAGGCCATGACGGGCAATGTCGAGGCCGGGTTCCTGGCGAAGCTTCCGGCGCCTCAGAAACTGCTCACGCCGGTAGAGGATCCGAACCAGGTTGAGCGATTTTCCCCGCCAGATGAGCCGGAGCCCGGCGTTCTTGAAGGCGGCGAGCGGGATCGGTGCCCGCCAATTTACCTTAGCTATGACTGGAAGGAAGAGATCTTGCGGGGCGACGTGGATAGCAAGCGTGCGCTTACGATCCAGGTTCTAAACACAGAGGGCGCCGCCGTGGTGGATGCTTGGCGCATCAGCCAGGCAGGTGATTGCTTCGACGGTGATGTCGGTCCGTTGCAGCAATTACTAAAAAATGGATCACTGGTGAGGGTCGCCGCACGCGATGATAGCGGTACGGAGTATCCAGAGCAGACCGTGCTGTTGCAGCAGACCGGATGGTCGCATAAACCGCTGTCGGTGCCGGACCTGTCGGCCGAGCAGATCCTGGCAATCTACGCAGATCTCGCGCCAGAGAGGCGACAACTATTGTTGATGAACGCTCAGATCCGAAAGCTGGTAATGGCTGGGGAAGCGGGGGAGATGACGCTGGACGAGAGCTCGGAGAAACCGGACCAGTTTTTTGCCGAATTTGCCGAATTGTTTCAAGCATTTAAGCAGCTTAAGGTTAGGCTGCTAGAAGCTCGCGAGACAGGAAAGGACGCGCAGGTGGACTACTACCTGACGGGCACGGGCGTAGACAGCCTGCCAACTCTTGTCAGGCACGCAACCGATCAAGAGAGTTCGCTCAGTGCCGCGACGGCCTATCTGGTGTTGCTGAGCACCCGGGATATCTACCGGATGAAAGAATTCCGAGAATGTTCCCAAGTGAAGAAGCACTCGAAGCAATTGGCCGGTCATCTGCGGGATTTAAAGGCGTCCGGTCGCATCCGGCTGGAGGATAACTCGCCGGAAAAACGCGACCGGTTCTTTGCCTGGTTTGAAGAACAGTTTTCACGCGACTACCGGACCAAGGTGCCGAGATGAGTTTGCAGGGCATCGACGTCAGAACCGCCCGGCGGATCCTGGATTTTTCCGGAGGAGACGAGGACCTGAGGACGTTAGGCGAGTTGCAACTCAGAGGCGCCGTGGCGCTCCATAACATGATTACCGATCCTGAAGTCGGAATGGGCTACCTGGCCGACGAGGTCGGCATGGGCAAAACTTATATTGCGTTGGGTGTGGTTGCCCTACTGCGCTACTTCAACCCGTCGCTTCGCGTTCTGTTCATCTGCCCCAGTAAAAACGTGCAGGAGAAGTGGTACGCGCGGGAGTATCAGAGCTTCACCCGGCACAACGTAAAAGTGAACCAATATCGGATCCGAACGCCGGAGGGAAGGCCCGCCGCACCCCGCGTCAGTTGTCGCAATGTCCCGGAATTGATCCGAGCCGCCTCCTCAGGATATTACGCTGATTTCTTTGTCGGAATGGGGGCGTTCAGCATCGGGCTGAGCGAGGAAGAGGAACAGTGGCAACGCAAGCTTGATGAGTTACAGTTCTTGCTCCCCGCACACCAGCGCGCAAAGACGATTACAGACAAGCAAGGCGTAAAAGATCAATATGCGAAGGCGCTTAACTATGTGCTGCCGATGTTCGATCTTGTAGTTATCGATGAGGCACATAACTTTAAGCACGACTTCCACAGCAGCGACCGCAACTACGTGCTCTCGGGTGTTCTGGGATTTCGACATCAGAAGAACTTTGTTCCCCGGGTGAACAACGCATTGCTTCTGTCGGCCACTCCATATGATCGTGATCTCAACCAGTTGCGCAATCAGTTGAAACTAGTTGGAAAGGGAGAGCTGTTGCCCGAGGGTCTGGCGGCTGAGCGGGATGACGAAGCCCGGCCGTTTCTTCGTCGCTTTCTGGTGCGGCGCCTAAATGAGCTGAATATCGCCGGTACGCCCCACACGCGCAACATGTACCGCCGAGAATGGCGTTGTGGAGACCGCGCGGAAGTCGAACTGGAGACCGATGAGCAGAAACTAATCACCGCCCTGGTCCAGAAGAAAGTGGGTGAAATGCTGCGCGGTCGCGAAGGCAACCCTAGCTTCCAAACAGGATTGCTGGCGTCATTCGAGAGCTTCGGAGAGTCGACGAAATCCCCACCAGTGGAGTTTGACGGGGATTTGACCGAACGCGAGCAAGGTGACGCCGAGGACAGAAATGTGATCGGCGCCATCCGGGACAGCTATGTGGAAGCTGAGCTTGGAAGGACCTTGCCGCATCCGAAGATGGACTTTGTGGCTGACCGTCTGGCGACGGAAGTCTTCGAGCGCGGCCGCAAGCAGATCGTTTTTGTGCGACGGGTCAAAAGCGTCAAGGAAATCAAAGAAAAGCTGGATGATCACTATAACGACTGGTTGTTCCGTTACATCCGGGGCCAGCTTGGAGAATTTCCGGAGGCCATGGAAGTTTTTCGTGCTCTTGAAGACGCGTACCGGCGACTGAGCCGTCACCGAGACGGAGATATCGCGGGCGGTGAGTACCGCACCGGCGAATCCGAAGATGCCGAGGACCGACAGCCGCCGAGTAATGACACCTTCTTCTCATGGTTCTTTCGGGGTGAGGCCGATGCAGAGCAATCCAAGTTGTTGGATACAGGGGGTGGAGCGTTTACCACGCCTGACCTGATTCGGAGCGGCCTGGCGGCCAGGAACCAAGTAGTCTCGCCATTGCTGGAGATAAACTGGGCGCGGGAAATTTGCCGATATCGGAGCGAAGATCTGCTGCACTTATGCAAAGACGCCGGTGCCGAGATTGCCCAACACGCACGAGGTTTCAGCACAGGAGAGACTCAGAACGACTTATTCGGCGAATTTCAAGCGGCCCAACTTGGATTTATAGACTGGTATGGCCATGTTCGGGATATACCAGCTCTGTGCGCTATGGCCCGCTGGCTCCACCCCGCGTCTGGCTCGTCGAAGCGAGAGGCTTTCCGCCCCGGGCAGGTGCCGGGCAATCTCGAAGTACACACTTTTTTCGATGCCCTAGAACAGGCGGGCCTGTCGGACGCGCTAATTCCGCGTAAGCGCGAGTTAATCGAGGCGTTGTTCTCTGACGGCGGCTTCGACCCGGAAAATCTCCGCGTGCTGGAGATACACCGCGCACTGCTGGGGCTATGTTTGAGGACCGGGCACGGCATTGTCGATCTCTACCTCGCCCGCTTGCGACAAGGGGCCGAGAACCTGACGAAAACGACGCGGGGAGCGTGGATGGACGACGTGGCCGCACGGTTGCGCGAACAGTCCACACGCGACGGTTTCAGCACATATCGCGAGTTGCACGATCTTTCCGACCAGCTTGAACTCGTAATTAAATCCAACCTGCCTGATGTGTACGAGAAGACTCGCGAAGAATACCGGCTCTATTTCAGTCGCATGCTGAATCCTGTAGCGCCAATCATGGGCGCCAGCGGCGCAACCGTCGGAAGCCGCTCAGCCCAGGCCCGGAAGTTTAGGATGCCAGGCTACCCGCTGGCGCTGGTTTCCACAGACGTTTTTCAGGAAGGCGAAGACTTGCATACATTTTGCGACAGCGTCGTGCATTACGGCCTGAGTGGCTCTCCCGTTCATATTGAGCAGAAAACGGGACGGGTGGACCGAATCGCATCGCAGGCGCAGCGCAGGCTGCTTTCATTGAAGGCCAGCGACGATGTGCAGGATGACAAGCTAATACAGGTGACATTCCCTTACGTTAAGGAGAGCATCGAGACGCTCCAGGTCAGACAGCTCTGCGGGAACCTGAATAAATTCCTGGAAAGTCTTCATGAAATAGGCAGGCGGGATACTCCGATGGACGACCACATTGATATGGATCGCGTGCTGCAGGATCGCTCGGCGATTCCCGAACAAATCCGAGAACGGCTTAAGTCCCCCTACGTGCCAGATGTTCCGGAGCACGCGCCAGAACTCAACCGGGAATCAAATCTGGATGCTGAGGCCACCCGCGTTGACCGGATGAGCGGACATGTTCGCTCACTGCTGCGGGACTATTTCGACGGCACGGTGCCGGAGGCGGGTCGCTGGAATAATGTTCGGACGCGCGGCGAAGTCGAGCTCAGCGAAGTTCGGATGACCTCGGCCCGCGCAAGCGGCGAGTTGCTGTTGAAAGCACACAGGCCGGCCGAAGAGATCTCTTTGGGCAATATGACCAGGAAAGCGCTGGCTGAACTCATGGAAAAAGAGTCGTGGCGCTCCCTTTCAAGAACCTATGCAGTCCCAGTGGCAAACCGCAGCTTTCGGCTTTACCACGACAGCGAACTGCTGATCGGCGAGGAGCTCAACACGTGGCCTGGCGAGATCGACAGATTCTTTGAGCGCTTTTCGCTGGACCACGACCCCTTTGAGTATGCTAAACCCACTTCGAAGCCGATCGTAGATTGCTGGAAGCGGGCTCGTAGTTCGGGATCAACGAAGTATGGTCAACTGGAAGCTATGGTTGCGGGCTCCGTTGAGCGCGACCATTTGAAACTAGTATTGTCTTTTGGCGCTGAGGGGAACAACAGGCGACACAAGATTCGAATCTATGAATACCTCGATCGCTGCATATTTTTGTCGACTGCGGCCGACAAAAAGGTCGTCAAGGGGCTGACCGTAGATCAGATAGCTAGCTTGACCTGGGAGCGCAATGCAAATACAGATGTGGTGGAGTTCATGTTGAGCCCAGAGATGGACATTGTTGGCCGGGCGATTCAGCCAATCGAAGGTTTAACACTTAGAAAATTTCTGTATTGTGCCTACACACTTGCTACCGCTACTGACAGGTTGGAGTACCTGATTCAGGAGCCCGATTTGCACTAATGCATCGATTCCAATAGGGACTGCAAAAGAAAGCGACTGCGTACGAACTCCTTACCATCTCTCCAAGCTATTTCCTCCATGGAAGTCCAGTGTCATAGTGTTAATGAGGATGTTGCAAGAGTCCCAAAGCAGCCACGCTCCTGGTTGGTTTAAATCTTAGGGCCCACGTACGCCGACATGCTTTGACGAACGTCAGGCGCGGGTATTGCGGAAGGTCTCTCGAAACCACCCAATCTTCTTTTTCATGAGGGGCTTGATTCACTCGGGTGCGACGAGGCCTGCCTTAGTCTCCCATCTTTGAAGCGACTCGCAAAAGCGAACGGAGACGTGATCTCCGTACCGTTTCACAGTTTGCCTAAATTGCTGAAAAGAGATCCATTCATCAAAATCGTCGTTCTCTTTCTCCAGCGGGTGAATGCAAACAAGATTAATTACAGGATCAGCCGGAAGTATATTCACTTGTCTCAGTTCATTCGTAAAGCCTCGCAGGTTGCTCTGACGCGCGTACACGTCGAGCCCTTCTACGTTGGCGATTACACCAACCCTCTCTAGGTCTTTTAAGAGATGGAGATACTTCCTTTTCGAAGAGCTCGCCGAAATGACCCGGATCAGTCCCTTCAGTAAGGCATTAAAACCTGCATTCTTTGCCTGTTTCAAATAGTCATTCTGCGACAGGCGGGTTGATCCCCCATCGGTCTTGAGCTCTACAAGCCAGACTTTGTTCAAGTCGCTCGAGAAGGCCAAGTAGTCCGCCCGAAATGACTGGTTATTCCCTTTTTCACTGTCAAGGGTCTTTTTGTGGAGTGGGAACTCGGGGATCAGTGTTTCATGGATGTTTAAGCCAGTTCGCACCTCCAGAACCTCGCGTAGGTAGAGTGAAAAGAATATATCTGCTCGGCGTTCCAGCTGGTAAGTCGGAAGGTTCCGCCATTTATCTAACTTCGCGAATAGCTGATCGATTTTTTCCATGCGGTTTTCCTATGGGTAGTTTGCTGTGTACGTACGCAGTATTGGTATACGCATTTTTAACTAGTTCGGGCGATTAGGCGCTCGCTCCCTTAGTTCATTTAGAACGTCAACCATGGCCTGGGTATCTTGCGCGCAGTAGCTTCTAAGCTGCTCGAAGGTCTGCTGCGCATCGGCGCTCGTGGGTTCATTCAGTGCAGCCTCATATGCGGTAGCCGCGGCCATGCCGTCGGAGATGGCCAGGTCGGACCACTTTCTGTCGGGGAGCAGGGCCGGAAGCACGGCCTTGATTGAGAAAGACCCGTTGAAGTCCGGATGGTAGTAGTTTTCGCGAACGACCGGCAGCAAGTCCCACAGGCGTGCCTTGACCGTCTCGATTTCGGTTGCAAGTTCGGGAACCGCAACTGCGAGTTCATTGAGCATTCGGCGCTCGTAGCCGGAGTAGACGACGATGCTGCCGGTATCTCCCACAGCGTGGACCAGGGCGTGTGCAAGCGCGGGCCGCGGATCGGAATCTTCGGTGTGGAGGTGCTCCATGTGCTGCAGCTCACCCTTCGGCGTTTCGTAGTGCAGCGAGAACTGAAAAGGGATCGCCTGGAAAGGGCGTGTGCCCGGATAGCGTGGCAGCGCCGGCTGGAAGGCCTCGAAATCGAGGTAGTAGAGCGGCCACTCGACTTGGGCGAGCGTCTCGCCCAGCTTTCCAGACTGCCAGGGTTGCCCGGTGATGACGGCCTGTCGGATGCGTTCCTGCATCTGGTTGAGATTAAAATCGGCCGGGATGTTTTCGATGCGCTCGATGCCCAGTGCTTGCAGCTCGGCTCGGCGGGTGGGGTGCAGGCGGTGGAGCTGGTCGAGGCCGTTTTCCGGAAACTCTATGCCGTCGCTACAGTGGGCGTAGTAAGGGCACTCGTAGGGCGTGAAGCAGTGATCGCCAATCGGAATTTCGGGCGGATTGGGTCGGGTCAGCATGTCGTGGAACGCTCGCACCTGCTCCCCAATCCGCTTGGAGGCCGCCAGGCAGTGTTCTCTGGACTCGAAGAAGGCGAATAGCTGGTCCAGATCATATTCGCCGCCGGGGTAGACGTAGTTGCGATCGAGAACCAGGATGCCGGCCTGTCGGATATCCAGGCCGGCGCCTGTGGCGACCCAGTGCTGGATGGCGATGTCTTCCTGAAAGACTTCCTTCTCTCCCCGGGTGGCAGCCTTAACTTCGATCAGATCCCAGCCCGCGCCGTTGCGCGCGAGGATGTCGACCCGGATGAACACGCCCTGGTGCTCGATGGCAGCCTCGTAGATCGCCGGTACGGCCGGGTCGGCCATCAGTTTGTTGGTGGCGGCGATGGCCTGCTCACGTTCCCAGGGCTTGAATCCGACCAGGACGCCGCCGGGCCAGCGCTGTTGGGCCAGCTCGCCTACGGCCGTGCCCCGGTCGAAGATGGTCTGAAGCGTTGCGTCAGGCGGCGTCGCCAGATCGCGTCGGTAGACGTCATTCCACAGTCGCAGGGGGCACTGCTGGCCGGCGATGAAGCGGGATTTACTCAGGCGGGTCATGGCGTTTCGTACATGTTCAGCAGTGCTTGGGCATCTCGGCGCATGTCTTCCCGCACGTGCTCGGGCGCGACGACCTCCACGCCGCTCCCGAAGCCCATCAGCCACCAGCGCAGTTGTTCCGAGTCGTTGACGGTCGCACGAATCTCGATGCGGCCATCGTCCAGGGTCTTGTGGGTTTGCTCCGGAGACAGGGGTGTTTCCAGCAAGGCTTTGCCGGCGTAAGCGTCGAATCGGGCGACGAGCGAGATTTTCTCTCCGCTGGAATAGTCAAATCCGCCTTCGCGGATGTACTCGTCGAGGTCGAAGTCTTCTGGTTCATTTGCCGCGTCCTCGAGCAGGTGCGCCGCGCTCATGCGGTGCAGCACCAGCTGCCGGATATCTGTGAAGTCCCAGACGGTGGCGAGCAAGTAGTGAACCGAGTCGCGCACGACCAGGGCGAGCGGGTGCAGGGTCATGCGACGTGGCGCTTCGCGGCTGCGGTTGGTGTAGTCGACTTCAACCTGGCGTCTCTCCAGCAGGCCCTGGTAGACGGCGTCGAGGACGTCCGGCGAGATCTCGGGTGCCTGCAGCTGCATGGACCGCGGCAGGATGCGCACGCGTTTCGTCCAGCGACGGAAACTTCCTGCGTCGGTGGATTCGAGGAACCCGCGCGCGGCGTCGAAGTGGGGCTGGATCTCGTGGGCCAGGCTGCGCGGCAACAGGGGTTGCAGGTGCTGCTCGATGAGCTGCCAGCTCAGCGCTGAAACCGGGTCGTGTCCTGGCAGGGTCACCGTTTCGGCATGTGGTGCCCAGTGCCAGCGCGGCGAGTCGCCCTCGTCGCAGATCAAGGGAAAGGGTGCGGACAGCTTGACCAGGTCGCGCTGAATGGTGCGCAGGTTCACCTCGAAGTCGCGCGCTGCCAGTGCGGCTCGCAGCGACTCGGTGGTGATGCCGGGCGGGCGGCGGGGCACCAGGCTCAGCATGGTGATCTGGCGAAGTGTCGTGTCCGGCATGCTTGCGCTCCCTCTTTCGTCCCCGGCCCCAGTCTAGCCCAGGGCGTTTTTTGCTTGTGCGGCATCGATATCGATTCTCCGGCAGCCCGGCGACAGATTCTGTCGCCATCGCGGGCTATCGTGCCGTTCCGCTAGTTTCGAAGCCGGGGGATGGAATGCACAAGTACGAACGGAAGCTGATGTGGACGATGGTCCGTAACCTGCTGCGCCATCTGCCGGCGCGGCATCCGGCCGTCGATGATCTGTTTCGTCAAAGCGATGAGTTGTTCGTGCTCGGTCGCTATTCGGACACCTGGCTGAAGGCCCGGAGCATGTGCGACGAGCATCCGGAGTGGGTGCCGGATGAACTTCTGCCCGAGACGCATAAGGCCCTGCGCTGGCACGATCTGGCCGAGCTGGAGTGTCGTGCCCTGGGACATATCAGGCCTTCGGCTGTGCGGCGGCGCGTGGATCTGATCGGCCGTCTGTTCGGCATTGATGCGCTGGGCCTGACGCTGCTTGAGTTGCTCTACCTCAAAGAGGTGTCGTCGCTGGCCGGCGACCTGTTTCGATTGTGCGAGCGCGTGTCCACGCGGCCGGCGCTGGCCCTGTCTGTCCTGACGGGCCATTCTGTGATGGCCATCGAGCGTCGACTGGCGCCCACCAGCCCACTGGTGCAGTACGGGTTGTTCGACAGCCCGAGGTTCGCGCGGATCGATCCCCTTCCGGATCTCAGTTCGGCCACCACCGCACTGCTCTCGCAGCCGCTGCGCACGTCCGCCGACGTGCGTCGCGCCCTGCTTGGCCGGCCCATGACATCTGAACTGGATTGGGAAGATTTCAGGCATTTGGGCGACGACGCCGAGTTTATTGTCGATCTTTTGGCCGGCTCGCTTCGGCAGGGCCAGCGGGGCGTCAGCGTTTTGCTTTACGGGCCGCCCGGAACCGGGAAGACCGAGTTTGCCCGTACGCTGGCAGCCAGGCTGAACACCGATCTGTACGCCCTTGGAGAGGAAGACGGCCACGGCGGCTCGCCCGACACCCGGGAGCGGCTGGGCAGCATCCAGATGGCCCAAAGCCTGCTGCGCGACCATGGAGAAGCCTTGTTGCTGATTGACGAGGCCGAGGATGTGCTGGATAGCCCCGGTGCTTCATTCGGCCTGTTCGGGTTCGGGCCGGTGCGCCGGCAACCCCAGACGGCGCGCGTGTTTCTTCATCGCTTGCTGGAGAAAGCGCCGGCACCGATGCTGTGGGTCTGCAACCACATTGGTGGCATCGATTCGGCAGTCCTGCGTCGCTTCAGCTATGTGATGGAAGTCCAGCCGCCTTCGAGGCGTTCCAGGCAGCGCGTCTGGATGCGCAGCCTGGCTCAGCACGGCTACAGAAATTGCGAGCCGCTTGCAGCGCGTTGTGCCGAGCTACCGGTTTCGCCAGGGATTTCCGCGCAGGCCGTCCGTTCGGCGCGCCTTGCTGGCCGTGGCGCGGAGGCGGTCGAACAGGTTGCCCGCCGACTCGGCCAGGGGGTTTCAGGCAAGCCCCTGCCCAGGCGCGATGCGCACTCGACCTCGTTCAGCCTGGACCTGATCTGCGCCGATCAGGACATTGCCGATCTGACCGAACGCCTGGCCCGTCTACGCGAGCCCCGCTTTTCGATCTGCGTTGACGGGCCGCCCGGGACCGGCAAGTCCGCTTGGGTGCGGCATCTGGCCGAGCGGCTGGATATGGAGGTTCGCCTCGAGCGTGCATCGGATCTGCTGGATATGTTTGTCGGTGGTACCGAAGCCAATATCGCTCGGGCGTTCGCTCGCGCCCAGGCAGCCGGGGAGCTTCTGGTCTTTGATGAGGCCGATTCCTTTCTGCAAGACCGGCGCGGTGCTCAGCGAAGCTGGGAGGTGACCGCGGTTAATGAAATGCTGACCTGGATGGAATCGCATCCACTGCCCTTCGCCTGCACGACCAACCTGCTCGATGCGGTGGATCCCGCAGCCATGCGCCGGTTTACTTTCAAGCTGCGCTTCGAGTACCTGGATGAAGCGCGGGTTCAGGCTGCGTTTCGATGTTTCTTCGATGCTGATTGGCCAGGCTCGGTCCCGCCGCCGGATCGCCTGGCCCCGGGCGATTTCGCTGTGGTGCAGAAGCGGGCCAGAATCGAAGGAATCGATGATCGCGTTCGGTTGGCCGAGATGCTGGCCGATGAATGCCGCCACAAGCCGGGCCGGTCGCGAGGCATGGGTTTTCTACAACCGACCGGTTGATGAAAAGCTGGTTTGGGAGCGCTGTATATAGATGCTGGCGGCACGCTATCGGCGGCCGCCAGGCTAGCCCCCAGCGGGGCGATCGTCGCCCCTACTGGCCCAATAGGTTTACATGTCCCTCAGCAGAATCTTGGCGGTGATGACGGCAGGATTGTTCTCGTAGCCCATATCGCTGAATCGCATCACCTGCTCCCGGATGTCCTCCGGCGACAGGAAGTACCAGCCCTGGGAATCCATGAGCGCCTTGACCTGGGTGGATTCCCGGCGATGCACCTTGCCGGCCGCCAGCCCGAGCCGCAGATTCGTCTTCTGCGAGATCATTCCCAGCGACAGCAGCTCCAGGCGCAGTCGCTCCAAGACGACTTGCCGATAGTTCACGCAGGTAAACAGCTTGTATCGGCCTTCGGGTTTCTCGTGGGTTTCGCTCAGCTGATCCAGGCTGACTCCTGGTGAGTCGAGAAAGGATTTGGCCTCCAGAACCAAGAGCTCCTCGGCCTCGCGCTTGTAGGCCAGGATGTCGATCTCCGGTCGCGGCATCGAGTGGCGACCGACTTTTCGCTTTTCTTCCTTGGTTAAGTCGACCTTGAAGGATCGCCGCACCCAATAGCCAGCGGCTTCCAGAAGATCTGAGACGATGGTTTCGAAGTGGTCCATAGGCTTTCTTCTTTTAGCGGTTGGAGAATCGGAGTTTGTCACCGCGGATTTCCTGGTGCCGAGGCTTGTGCAAGGGCTGTTGTGGTGGGAGCTGGACGAGGTAGCGCTGTTGGCTGCCCGAACCGGCTGCCTGGCCAATTATGACCACCGGTTCGCCAGTTGCCTTCAGTGTGGCCCGACTTGACTGTTGCATGGAATCTCTCCTTCGTCGATCTCTCGAACGGAAGAGCGTAGGGGGTGGTTGCGACAGATGCTGTCGTCAGATGGCGTGGTTTAATACGTGGATTCAGGGGCAACCCGACCATGGAGTGCCTTGGCCTGCGCCCCAGTCCGCTGCTTGCAGTTTTGTCTAGCCGCCCAACCGATAGAGTGCCAGTCTCTCGGTTTCTCCGAAGCTGTAGTCGATGCGAGGCCGTGCTATGCCCCTCGGGCCGCAGATGTACTTGACGAACCTCCCGAATCGACGTTTAATTCACTGGGCGTATTTGGGGTTAGCAATTCAAGGGGGCTTTGTGCTCGATACGGTCGATCTCTTAGGGATTTTGTGGTCTTCGCTGGGCTGGATTCTGCCCTTCATGCTTGTCGTTACGGGTCTTCAGATCGCGTTCAAGGCGCGTACGCAGGGCTGGATCGGCGAGCGCATCGTAGCCGGCGGGTTGAAGAAGCACGTGCATGCGTCGCTTCATGACGTGATCCTGCCAGATGGCCGCGGCGGCCTGACGCAGATTGATCATCTTCTGCTCAATGACCAGGGCGTCTGGGTCATCGAGACGAAGGCCTTTACCGGCCGGATCTTTGGGCGCGAGCGCGACCGGCAGTGGACGCAGCGGCTTGGTCGAAAATCATTCAGGATCGGCAATCCGCTTCGGCAGAACTATGGCCATCTCAAGGCGGTGGAGGCGATTGTCGGCCAAGACATGCCCGTTCTGGGGCGGGTGGTCATGGCCGGCTCGGCTAGCTTTCCGAAGGGAATGCCATCGGGAGTATCCACCGGCCGCGCGTTTCGGCGCGAGCTGGCCGGTTCACGGACCGGTCAACAATTGCCTGGTGACTGGGTGCGCGCCTGGCGTGAACTCGAATCGCAGGTGCAAAGCGAACCCGAGGCCCGAAAGGCCCATCGCCGCCAACTGGAAGAGAAGCATGGGCGTGATCTTCGGCCAGTTGTCGGGGCAGCCATGTTGGGTACCGGGCTGTTGCTGGCCGCCTGGATGGTCGTTACCTGACTGGCGTCACGGCGCTCCCGGTATCAAAGTGCTCCTCGTAGATGCGGCAGTGCCGCCTCATCTCGCGCTTCGCCGTGTGCTCTACGCGGTACCTTGGAATCGCCCTCAGGAAGAGCTTTCCCAGCCATTTGTTCACCATTGCAACCTGTCCACGAAACGTGGACAATGGCAAATAATGGACAAGCAGACAGAAAGCAGAAGACGTCTGGTCAAAGAAGCGACTGCAGCGCTTCAGGTGCCAGGGCTTGCGCTTGAGCTACAGCCGAGTTCCAGCGTCGAGCGGCAACGAGGAGCCGATGACGTGGTTTATGTGCGACACGGGGACCGGCGCATCGAGTATCGCGCCGAGGTCAAGCGCAACCTTCGGCCGGCAACGCTCGGGGCCGTGCTTCAGCAGCTCCGGGCATTGGATGCACGTCCCTTGCTCGTTTCCGATCACATCAACCCGCCAATGGCAGCACGCCTGCAGGAAGCCGGTGTAGAGTTCATCGATACGGCCGGTAATGCCTGGCTGAGCGATCCACCGCTATGCGTCTGGGTTACTGGCCGGCGCCCTCCGGAAACTACTGAGGACAGAATTGGACGAACGGGGCGGGCTTTTCGTGCCAGTGGCTTGCGGGTGTTGTTTGCGTTGTTGTGCAAGCCTGGGATGGTTGACAGTCCCTACAGGGAAATTGCCCGATTGGCTGGCGTAGCTCACGGGACTGTTGGTTGGGTGATGGCGGAGCTGCCGAAGCTCGGGTATGTAGCGACCTATCGCAAGGAGCGAGTTCTGGTAAAGCCTGAGCGCTTGCTCAGAGAGTGGGCGGAAGCCTATGCACGGACCCTGCGCCCTAAGCAGGTGCTTGGCCGCTACTTCACTAATGACATCGGCTGGTGGAAAGACGAGGTTACGACTGAGTTCGGATTCAACCTTGGCGGAGAAGCCGCTGGCGCGCGAGTGACCAGGTACCTCAAACCTGCAACTATCACCCTCTATGGTGATGATATCAGCGCGGAACTACTGGCTCGCTTTCGGCTGCGCAAGGATCCGCAAGGCAATGTGGAACTCATGAAGCGATTCTGGGAGTTTGATAAGAGCAAGCCGCTTGTTCCCCTGCCACTGGTCTACGCTGATTTGTTGGCAACCGGCGAAACGCGATGCATTGAAACCGGAGAAATGATCTACAAGAAGATTGTCGATGGATTTGAGCGCGCGGACTGAGCTGGACTATCTCGCCCGAATTGTCGAGGTCGTTAATGAAGCGGTGCCTGGAGCGGAGTGGATTCTGGTCGGGGCGCTGGCCCGGGATTTGCTACTCCACTACGCGCATGGCATCGCAATCTCTCGCGCCACAACCGACGTGGATTTGGCGATTGCCGTTCGCAGCTGGGAGCACTTTTCGACTACTCGACAGGCCCTGCTGGATTCCGGCCGCTTCGAATCGGTGCGTGGAGTTGAGCACCAGGTTACCTTTGACCGTGACATAAAGATTGACTTAGTGCCCTTCGGCGGTATTGAACGATCGGATGGCACGATAGCCTGGCCTCCAGGCGGCCATCCGTCAATGACCGTGACTGGATTCTCCGAGGCGCTGCGAACAGCGAATCAGGTTGCCCTGCCGCATGGGCAGCGAGTAGCAGTTGTTTGCTTGCCCATGCTCTTGCTCTTGAAGCTAATGGCCTGGCAAGACCGTAGGCATCGCCGTCCAGGCGTCGACGCCGAAGACATCATGCTGATCCTCCGAAACTATACGGATTGCGGGAATCTTGAAAGGATGGCGGCACAGCATGCGGACCTGATGGAACGCGCTGACTTTGACTATGAGCTCGCTGGAAGCATCCTTGCTGGCCGTGATCTGGCCGGTTTGTTGGCCGAAGCGGAAGAAGATTCACCGAGTGCTCTTGAGCTGGCCAGGGAAATAGTCCGCCTCCAAATACAGTCTGAAGGCCCGGGACCATTGGTCGGGGATGTTCGCGCAACAGACATGGATAACTTTCGAAAGCTACTGGAGGCCTTCTCCAACGGGCTCTCGTTGGATGAATAGTGGATCACGCGATAAGTTGGGTAACGCTCAGCCGCAAAACAATCGTTGTGGACAAGCGCGGCGGGCTCTGCTTCAAGCCAGCACCGGCTTGAAGACCATCAGGTAGAAGATGCCAAGTATCGCGAGGAACGCCGGCCAACCCAGGCCGAACCAGTAGCGCATCAGGCGATAAAGTTCCTCGCTGACCGGCTGGAGGGTGACGCGGTGTCCGTTTAACCGAACGCGAGGCGCTTCCAAGCACACTTAAACGAACGCTGACTTGATGTTTGGCCCGCCCTATGCCTATTATGTTCATTATCCTGAACATTTAACCGCTTGCAGTCAATCAAACTGGGCAATAGGTATGCATTAGCCATGAAGCGCAAGCGAACTTACGCGCGCCAGACGCGCGAGGCACTCTCGATCCTGGGGAAGCTGATCCGCATTGGGCGGATGGAGCGCGGCATGACGGCACAGGAACTGGCCGACCGAGCCGGAATCAGCCGAACCACCCTCCATAACATCGAGAAGGGCGCACCAGGCGTCGAGATCGGTACCGTGTTCGAGGCCGCTTCGGTGGCGGGTGTGCGCCTGTTTGACGATGATGAGGCAGCGCTTCGCACCGAAAACGCTCGCCTCGACGAAAAACTGACGCTGCTCCCGAAGAGTGTCCGTGCCTCCCGCACGGAAGTCGATGATGACTTCTGATCGCAAGACACCAGACAGCGTCTATGTGTGGACCTGGCTGCCGGGTGAGACCGAGCCGGTCGTGGCCGGACGCATCACGATGGATGGCGGCCGCTACATCTTCAACTACGGTGCCAGCTATCTCGGGCGCAACAACGCCATCCCGATCTATGAACCCGAGTTGCCACTGAGGCGTGGCCGAATCGACCCGCTTCCGAACATGGAGATGGCAGGCTGCCTGCGTGATGGCTCGCCGGACGCCTGGGGCCGCCGCATCATCATCAATCGGCTCGTCGGGCCGAAGGCCGCCGATCGGGGCGCGGACGACCTGAACGAGCTTACCTACTTGATCGAGTCTGGCTCGGACAGGATCGGCGCACTCGATTTCCAGCGCTCGGCTACTGAGTACGTGCCGCGGGCTTCGGCTCAGGCGAGCTACCAGGAGCTGCTCGAGGCAGCCGACCGCGTCGAAAAAGGCCTCCCTCTCGCACCGCCGCTCGACCAGGCGATCAATCGCGGCACATCGATCGGGGGCGCGCGACCGAAGGCCCTGATCGATGATGGCGAGCGCAAGCTGATCGCCAAATTCTCATCGAGCAAGGACGTCTATAGCGTCGTGAAGGCCGAGTTCATGGCCATGCGGCTTGCGGCCTCGTGCGGGCTCGACGTCGCGCCTGCCGCGATCTTCGAGACAGCCGGCAAGGATATCCTGCTCCTCGAGCGCTTCGACAGGATCAGGGCGGACAGCAAGTGGCAGCGCCGTGCCATGGTCTCGGCGCTCACCATTCTCGAACTCGGTGAGATGGAAGCGCGCTACGCGTCCTTTGAGGACCTTGCCGAGCGCATTCGCCACACTTTCACCGATCCGAAGGACACGCTCCGCGAGCTCTACGGGCGGATCTGCTTCAACGTGCTGTGCGGGAACACGGACGATCACGCGCGCAACCATGCCGCCTTCTGGGACGGCAGGATGCTGACGCTCACACCCGCCTACGATATCTGTCCGCAGGGCCGCGCCGGCAACGAGGCGACGCAGGCGATGCTCATCAAGGGCGAGAGCCGCATGAGTACGCTCGCCACGTGCCTGTCGGCGTGCACGGACTTTCACTTGAGCGAAGACGAGGCCACAGCGGTTATTGAAGGGCAAATCGATGCCATCGCGCACAACTGGGCATCACTCTGCGATGAGGCAGCGCTGAGCCCGGTCGACGCCAGACTCCTTGCCGGGCGACAGTTCCTCAACCCCTACTGCGTACAAGGCCTGGGCGGGAAGCACAACGCACTCACAGAACATTTCGAGGATGCAAGAGCGCGCATAGTCGATCTGAGCGCGCAGGATAGATAACTTTCTTGCGCGGCCAAACCGTGTCGAGCGACAGCCATCTTCATGCACCTGTGGGGTGGGGTTCTCAGTTGCTGATGGCGTTTCCTTACTCGGTCTTGTCGGGCTCCCAGGGCCTCGTCAATGCAGGCGCCCAGCGCCGGGCCGGCCGCAGCATTTCTTGTACTTCTTGCCGCTGCCGCAGGGACAGGGCTGGTTGCGGCCGATCTTCTCGGAGCGAACCGGTTGCTGTGGAGAGGGTTCAGGCGGCAGTTGGCGGTATGCCAGACCGAGGGCGGCATATTCCAGCACGGCCTGTTCGATGAGTGCGTGAAACTTGCTGGCCAATTCCTCCAGGGTGGGGCTGCTGCTCGTCGAGTCCCGGGCAATCTCCTCGACCACCCGCTCGGCCATGGCGCGGTCGGTGAAGAACGCAAACACGGTCAGCCCCATGCCCTGCGCGCGATCGTCGTCGTCGCCTGCTTCCAGCACCGCATCCCAGCTCTGCTCCAGCCAGTTGTGGCCTTCGATGAGGCCGCGGCACCAGCGCGAGAAGTTGTTGTCCCCTTCCAGGATGCGCAATGGCTCCGGGTCGGGCGCGCAGTCTTCCGGGACGGCTGGCTGATCCCGATCCATGCGGTCGGCAATCCAGTTCATCAGCGCCATGCGCGCTTCGCTGACTGCCTGCAATTCGTCGTGATCGGCGAACCGCGCTTCGCCCTGAACGATCTCGATCCACTCCGAGGGCATGACCAGGTCGGGGCAGGCCTGGACCGCCAGCAGGAAGCCGGCCGTCTCCGGCCAGGACATGGCTGCCGCCTCGGCATGGCGCTCGCCGAAATCGATCAGCACCTGCCGGTGTTCGTCGCTGAACACTGGCACACCGCCAGCGGGCCTTCCGGGCGCATCGTCGCCGGCCTCGCCAATCGCGATCTCGGCCGGATCGATCTGCTCCAGCGCACGGGCGAAGGCGGCCGCGTCGTAGTGCTGTTCCCCCGACGCCACCGCAGCCAATGAATCGGCCATGACGTCGCTCATGGCATCGATGGCCGTGACCCGGTCGACGCCGGCGTCTAGCAGACGCTTTAGCGTGGCGCGAGTAACCGGCGGGTCGTTCATGGCGACCTGGTTTTCCACCGCGAGAATGGGCACCGCTTCGAGCACGCAGTCCTCGATGTCCCGGCCGGTCAGCTCTGCGACCCAGCACTCGATGGCGTAGAGGCGCTCGCCCTCGTCGATCGACAACCACTCTTCGGGATCAACTTGCTGGGCAGGGTTGTAGTCCATGGCGTTTCCGGGTTGGCCTTTGTGCTTTGACATCTTGCACGATTGTCCATGATCGTGAGATCTCGGCCAAGATCTGGCGCCATGCCGGGCTCAGCGTGGCTGATTGGTATCCCTGGCGCCTGTGCCATGAGTCATCCAAGATGTCGGCTAGAACTACGCCAACCATCGATGTTGACTGCGAATCCGGTCCGGCTCCTTCCCTTGAACCGGGTCCCGACTCTCATTGCATGAATTGCCTGTCAGGTTTGCCGGGCCCCGGGCGTCTACAGGGATCAAGCCAACAGATCACCGGAACCCCCATGAGTACAACCCATGCTATCGACCCCGCTACTGCTTCCGAAACCGGTTCACCGGGCATGCGGTGGTTCATCCACTGGCTCGTGGGCGGTTGGCGGTTGTTTCTCCGCGCTCCTGTGAGGTTGTTCGCCATGATGGTGCTGCTCTTCGCGGTCGAGATCCTGGTTCAGGTCGGCGTCCCGTCGGTGGGCATACCCGTTTCGAAATGGGTGCTGGGCCTGCTCGGTGGTGTCTGTTGGCTGGCACTGGACCGGCTCGACATCGACGGGCGCTTGCGCCTGTTCGACGCGGCACGTCGGGTCGGTCGCCGGTGGCCTGCGCTGGCCGGGCTGGCCCTGATTTCGCTGTTCGTTTACCTGCTGCAGGTCGCTGTCGGCTGGCTGGTTCTGGGCCCCGGCGCGATCGATCTGCTGGTTTTCGCGAGCCCGGACGCGGGTGTGGCGGCGAGCTCCTGGGAGCTGGGGCTGATATTCTCTGCCGGAGTTCCCTTCTCGACGCTGCTGATGTTCGCGCCCCCGATGCTGCTGATCGAAGGAATGTCTGAAGGACGGTCCGTCGTCGCCAGCGTGCGATTGGTGCTGCGCCATGCCGTGCCGATGGGGCTGCTGGCCCTGCTGACCATGATTCTTGTCTTCCTGGCGCCGGCGACTTTCCTGTTGCCCGTTCTGCTCACCGGGCCCTGGTTGCTCTGCGTCGGGCTGGTGGCTTTCCGGGACATTGCGCGTCAATCCCGGGAGGCGCTGTGGCGCTGAGCGAATCCGACGCCCGGCTGAAGGAACTGCTGCGCGAGTTCGGCCCTATGCTCTCGCGCGTGGCCATGAGCTATGAAGCGGATGCGGCGCTTCGCGAGGACCTGCTGCAGGAGATCGTGTTCTCGATCTGGAAGGCGCTGCCGTCCTTTCGCGGACAGGCCAGCCTGAAGACTTTCGTCGCGCGGGTGGCGCACAATCGCGCGGTGGATCATGTGATGCATCGCCAGCGCATTCTCGATCGACATACTTCCGGTGAAGACCCCGCAGAGATTTCCGGGGCCGGAGATCGATCGCTGCACCAGCAGTTCGACCTGGCCGGCGCCATTCGACGATTGCCCCTGACCTATCGCCAGTGCGTCGAGCTGATGCTGGAAGGCTTCAGCCATGCCGAAATCGGCGAGACCCTGGCGCTGGAGGAAAACGCCGTTGCACAACGCCTGCGCCGCGGCCGCCAGCGATTGAAAGCCATGCTTGCAAAGGATGATGCCCATGAACACTGATCCCGAACTGGCGCAATGGCAGCGCCAATGGCAGGCGTCGTCATCCGCCGCGCCGGATGTAGAAGCCCTGATCGCCACGGCCCGACGACGCAACCGCCGCGAGAAGGTGGTCACTGCGCTCGAGGTGCTGCTCGGCTTCGTTGCCGTCGCGGGCTGTCTGGCTACAGCATTGGCGCCCGACCTGCATGCCCTCGAGCGCGCGGGCCTTCTCGGCGCGGCCGGCCTGGCCGGCGGTTTCGTCGTGTGGGTTTACCGCCAGAGGCGGCGCAACTGGTTGCACGGGCCCATGGACGCGGCCCGGCTGATCGAGCTGGAACGTCAGCGGCTGCGGACCCGCATCCGCTACTGGCGGGTCAACCTGTGGGGTGTGGCGGCGCTTCTACTCTTCACGCTCGCCGCCGCGCTGTTCCATGGGATCAACGGAACCGAGGATGCCACCCGGTGGGCGGTTTCGGCCGGCGCCCTTCTGGCCATCATGATCGCCACGGGCCTGCTGTCCGCGATGGTCCGCAAGCG
Organism: Wenzhouxiangella sediminis; assembly: GCF_003410055.1. Lineage (GTDB taxonomy): Bacteria > Pseudomonadota > Gammaproteobacteria > Xanthomonadales > Wenzhouxiangellaceae > Wenzhouxiangella > Wenzhouxiangella sediminis. The sequence goes on from NZ_QUZK01000047.1 coordinate 89,765, forward strand.
CGCAGAACGCCAGCTCGAGCGCCTGGATAACCTGGATTCGTCGGCGACCTGAGGCCCGCGACACGGCAAGGCGGCGTTGCGCGACGTTCCAGGCTTCGGGTAGAGTGTATAGCAAATGCGATACAACTAGGTCCCGACCATGAAATCAGCAACAATTCCGCCGCTTCGCGTCACGCCTGAACTTCGTCAGGATGTGGAAAGTGTGCTCCGGGAAGGGGAATCGCTCAGCGGCTTTCTCGAGGAGTCTCTGCGGCGCCAGATCGAGCACCGCAAGTTCCAGCAGTCCTTCCTCGAACGCGGCCTTGCGTCTCGTGACTCCGCGCGGGCCTCTGGTGAGTATGCTTCGAAGGATGAGGTGATGGACTCGCTTCATTCCATGCTCGAGGCGGCGCAAGGCAAGAAGTGAGTTTTCGTGTTCGTTTCACGATCGAGGCCAAGGTCGATCTCGAGCGACTTTATCGTTTCCTGATCGAGCAAGACGTTCAGGCAGCAGAAAGAGCGCTGCAATCCCTGGAGCATGGCTTCACCTTTCTTGAGGAATCTCCGTTCTCCTGCAGCCGAGTGGAGGGTGCTGATCCATTCCTGCGCGAATTGCTCATCTCCTTCGGCCATTCCGGCTATGTCGCCTTGTTCGAGATCGAAGATGACGAGACCGTAACGGTCCTTGCCATTCGGCATCAGCGCGAAGAAGACTATCAATAGATTTGAAGTGACTAGGGACCCTCTGAAAAAGTCTGCGCGGGCGCGACGCGGTCTTTGCGGGAGGCTCCGTTTCGGCTTCGGTGAGCGTGGTT
>NZ_QUZK01000043.1 GCF_003410055.1 Wenzhouxiangella sediminis
GTCCCGGCCTCCGAGCCGGGACCTCCCAGCCGAAGGCGCCAGCGGATGGAAGGCCCCGGGTCAGGCCCGGGGCGACAAGCCGTTACCTGAAACCTGAAACCTGAAACCTGAAAGTAAAAAAGCCCGGCGGAAGCCCGCCGGGCAAGAGAGCCTGATGGAAAGCACGGATCCATCAGATCAGGGACTTCAGAACCAGCGCTGTTCCCACTGCAGGTAGTACTCGCGGCCGAAGGGGGAGTAGAAGCCACCGGCGTTGATGTACCAGGGCCATTGCGGGTTGGTGGGGTCGGTCGGCGGCGCCTCGTTGGTCAGGTTGTTCACGCCCAGGCTCAGCCGGGTATTGGCGCCGAAGTCGTAGCGAAACTGGGCATTGAAGGTGAGGTAATCGTCGATCTCCTGGCTGCTGCTCAATGGCGCACTGGAGTTGATGCCCCCGAGCGAGCCGATATAGCTCGTGCGCAGGGTCGCCCCCAGGTCTCCCCGGTTCCAGTTGAGCGTCAGGTTGCTGCGCCACTCCGGAATCGAGAAGATGCCGACCCCTTCCGTTTTCTGCGCATCCTCATTGAACTGGGTCGCCAGCTCGCTGACCCAGGTCGTTTCGGACTCGAGACTGAAGCGCCCCAGGCGCCCGGCGTTGTAGTCGTAGGAAATGCTCAGATCGATGCCCTCGATCTCCTGGAGCGACAAGTTCTGTGCAACCGCGGTCAGCTGGCCGCCGTTGAGGGTGCCCGAGGCATCGCGCGTGATCAGATTGCAGAAGGCCTGATCACCCGTCGCACACTGGTTGATGATGAACTGGCCGGTGGGCGTGGAGATGATCTGCTCCAGTTCCATGCGGTAGGCATCGATCGCCAGTGCCAGCTCGTCGGTGACGTTCCAGACCGCGCCGACCGTGAAGCTTTCGCCCTCTTCTTCCTCTAGCGCGATATTGGATCCGGTCAGGGTACGCACACTCTGCACGGTCTGTACGCAGGGGTCGAAACCCGCGCCATAGGGATTGTTCGGCCCATTGACGACGCCCGGCGCAAGCGCCGAGCCGACCTGACCGCCCAGGGCCTGGCAGACGACCGTGTCATTGACCGTCTGGAATGCGGTTGTCGTCGAACCGAACAGGCGCTGCAGGTCCGGTGCCCGGAACGTCTGCCCCCAGCTGCCTCGCAGCATCAGGTTGTCGAGCGGACGCCAGATCGCGGAGACCTTGGGCGATATCGCGCTGCCGGTTTCAGACGCATCATCGTAGTCGTCCCAGCGCGCGGCAAGGTTGAACTCCAGGGTTTCGAGCATCGGCAGCGAGAGTTCGAATCCCAGCGCCGAGCGGTCGCGTTCACCGGCTCCCGCGGAGCCGCCGTCGCTGGCATCTCCCAGCAACGTGATCGGATCACGCCGGTCGAAGAAACTCTGCTGCTCATACTCGGCCACGGCCGCCAGCCCGACCGGCCCGCCGGGCAATGACCAGGGCAGGAATCCGCTCACCTGGAAGTCGATCAGGTCGTTTTGCGATTCGGCATCGGTAAACGGTGCGAAGCTGACGGCATCGACCACGGACTGCGGAATCGGCTGGAACAGGTCCAGGCCATCCTCGATGCGCCGCTCGAGGGCGGAGACGATGATCGAGCCGCCTCGCCGGGAAAAGACTTCCTGCACGTTGTAGCTGTAGGCCGCCTCCCACTCCCAGTTGCCGGCGATCAGGCCGTTGGCGCCCACCGTCGCTCCCCGGGATTCGGTTTCGATGTCGGTTGTTCGGGGCCCGAACTCGATCAGGCGCCGGATGAACACGGCCGGTCCACCGTTGGGGCCGGTGATGATGCCCCCGTTGTTAGGGACGACGGGGTTGGCCGCACCCCCGCCGAACAAGGCAGTGCCGGCGTACGGAAACGGCTCGATCCGGGTGTGCGTTTCGCTCTTGGTCCAGCGACCGAACACGAACAGGTTGATTCCGGACTCGAGCTCATGGTCGACGCGACCACTCAGGGTGGAGCGGTCGTTTTCGGGAAACAGCTGGCGAAACGCCGTTCGATCGAAGCTGCACGGCGACCCGCCGAACAGCGTTCCGGTCCCGGGCGTTCCGGGCGGAATGCCGGCGCCTCCAAGCGGCCCATCCGCTTGTCCGCAGCCGGGCGCGGGCGTGAGTATGATCCCACCCGTTGCGGGATCGATCTCGACGATGTTCGAACCGAAGGTGCTGTAGAGGCCGCGCCCCAGGGGATCGGCGACATCCGAGGCGGCGTAGCTGCGCTCGGTCGACATCAGCTCCTCGTTGCCCATGTACTGCAACGACAGGCTGGCGGATGTGCGGTCGCCTGCGACGCCACCGACGATTTCGTACTGGCGAGTCGCGTAGCCGCCCTCATCGGTATCGCCCACGCGCATGCGGCTGCTCAGTCCGTCGAAGTCCTTGCGCGTGATGATGTTTACAACACCGCCGATGGCATCGGAACCGTAGATCGCCGACGCCCCATCGGTCAGCACTTCGACCCGGTCAATGATGGCCGTGGGAATGCTCGACAGATCGAAGAAATTGGTGGTGCCGCTCAGTCCCAGGGGATAGACGGGAATGCGCCTCCCGTCGAGCAGCACCAGCGTTCGCCCCGTTCCAAACGCCCGCAGGTTGACGCCGGACGCACCCGGGGTGAATCCGAAGACGAACTGCTGGCTCAGTGAGCCGCCTGTATTCTGGGTCAGGCTGTCGAGAACGTCCTGGACGGTAAGGTAGCCCTGGTTCTCGAACTCATCGCGTCCGATGATCAGCACCGGTGTCGGTCCCTCGACATCGCTGCGTCGAATGCGCGAGCCGGTCACCTCCACTCGATCGAGAAGAACCTGGCCTTCGTCTTCCGACGGGGTTTGTTCGCCATCGTCATCTCCTGTGTCCTGTGACCAGGCCAGGGCGCTGAACCCGATCAGGCCCGCTGCCAGACCCAGCCTGATCGCTTGAGAGAGCCGGTTACGGTTGCAATGCATTGTCTTCTCCTCGTCTTGAAGGCAATCGTTCTTTCCCGCATCGCCCAACGCGAAACGGGTGCTTGCGAGGAAAAGACTAGATTTCGGTTGGGTTTTCGACCTGAAGAGAAAGTGAGGCCGTTGTGGTTTCCTATGGGATTCCTAGGGATGATGGAAAGATGAGGGTTCAGGGTTCAGGGTTCAGGTAACGGCTTGTCGCCCCGGGCCTGACCCGGGGCCTTCTACCCAATGGCGCCTTCGGTGGGGAGGTCCCGGCTCTCCGCTTCGCTG
>NZ_QUZK01000019.1 GCF_003410055.1 Wenzhouxiangella sediminis
GCTCCAGAGGCCCTCGGGCGGTTCTTCCTCGGCCCCAGACAGCTTCCCGCGCTTGTCGGGATGGGCCTGAAGTCCCGTCCAGCGGACCAGATCGATGTAGCTAGATTCTGTGAGGACGGCCAGGGTGTTGACATCCAGCCCCGCGACCGGCTTGAGTGCTTGGTCTTGAGAACGACGGCCCAGTGCCTTGCTGATTACAGATCGAGCCGATTCGATCCGGTACCGGACTGACGTGTGCTCGGATTCACGCAGCGTCTCGCACATTCCGGCACGAACCGGATTCAGATCCACGTAGGCCATGCACGACAGAACGGCCTGCTCATCGAGCAGCGCCTGACACTTGAACCGTCCCTCCCAGGTGTGCCATGAACAACGTCGTGAGACGTGGATGCTGTACCAGTGATGGAGGTTTGGCCCTCCGGAGCCTGCTTACAGGAGTCGGCTCCAAACCAGCCAATGCTGCTGTGTCCAAAAGGCATGGTGGTGAGCGATTGGTGAAAAGGCTCCCCGAGAGGGAGTCAGGTGTGTATCAGGAAGATGAGCGCAAGCGAACCGTCGATGACCCATCGTTAGAGGTGAAAGCGTTGTCAAAACCGGGGAGGTTGGGAGTCCCCGGGAAGAGTCTGGCGGGCACCTGTCTACTGGCCAGACGGCAACCGGTGTATAGGCGGCATGAGCCTGATACAGGCGCTGGTATGGAACATGGGAACCTGCTTTTCGATGACAAGGGAAAAGACAAGTGGTTAAAGCCATGAGAATGAATACCGATGCGAAAAGCAGGGGCGGAGCGACCCGTAGTAGTGATGAAGCGTCTGTAATGGACGTGGAGCGAAGGGGTCGCGTTATCGAGCCGCGCTGGCCGGTCAACTCTGAAAGGAGGATGAGCCGGTGAGTGCGGCAAAGCCTTTTGATATCCCCAAGCGGGTTGTGTGGGATGCCTACAAGAAAGTACGAGCGAACCGGGGTGCGGCCGGAGTCGACCAGCAATCCATGGCCGACTTCGAGCGTGATCTATCCGGGAACCTGTACAAGCTCTGGAATCGGCTGTCTTCGGGCAGCTACCATCCGCCACCTGTCCGACAAGTCGGTATTCCGAAGAAATCGGGCGGGACGCGCTATCTGGGTGTGCCGACTGTGGCCGACCGGATTGCACAGGCGGCGGTCAAGCAGCTTCTGGAGCCGGAGTGGGACCCATGCTTTGACCCGGATTCCTACGGCTATCGGCCCGGCCGGTCGGCCAAGGATGCAGTGGCCGTCACCCGGAAACGGTGCTGGCGGTACGACTGGGTTGTGGAGTTCGATATCCAAGGCGCCTTTGACAACATCGACCATGAGCTGATGATGAAGGCCGTGCGAAAGCACGTGTCGGAAGCCTGGATGGTGCTCTACATCGAGCGCTGGTTGACAGCGCCGGTGATGACACCCGATGCGGCCTGTGAGCCCCGGGACCGGGGCACGCCGCAGGGCGGTGTCATCAGTCCACTGTTGATGAATCTGTTCATGCACTATGCCTTCGATCGCTGGATGCGTCGGGCTCATCCGGGCAACCCATTTGCCCGGTACGCCGACGATGCCGTGATCCACTGCCGTTCGCGGGCGCAGGCGGAATCGATTCTCTCTGCGTTGGCGCAGCGGCTGGCGGATTGCAGGCTGAGTATCCATCCAGAGAAGTCGAAGATCGTGTACTGCAAGGACAGCCGGCGTCGCGAGCGATACCCAAGCTGCCAGTTCACCTTTCTCGGCTTTACCTTCCGGCCGCGCTGTGCTCAGGGACCCGACGGCAAGCTGTTTACCAGCTTCCTTCCAGCGGTCAGCGACGATGCCGTCAAGCACATGCGGAGCGTCATCCGTGGCTGGCGGATCCATCGTCGCACCAACTGGTCGTTGGAGAAACTGGCACAGCTCGTCAACCGAGTGCTGCAGGGCTGGTGGGGCTACTACGGTGGCTTCTATCCATCCGCCATGAGAGCCATCTCCGACTACCTCAACCGCAAACTCATGCTTTGGGGGCGACGAAAATACCGGCGCCTGCGCGGCCGCCTGCTAGCCAGCTTTGCCTGGTTGCGGGGGGTCGCCACGCGACAGCCGGGGCTCTTTGTCTGTTGGCGCTGGGCGGGGATACCAACGGCTCGATGATGGGAGCCGGATGACGCGAGAGTGTCACGTCCGGTTCTG
>NZ_QUZK01000007.1 GCF_003410055.1 Wenzhouxiangella sediminis
TTTCAGGTTTCAGGTTTCAGGTTTCAGGTTTCAGGTTTCAGGTTTCAGGTTTCAGGTTTCAGGAAAAGCAATTGACGTCGTTGCCCCGGACCTGATCCGGGGCCTTCTATCGGTTGGTGCCTTCGGTTGGGAGGTCCCGGCTCGTGGGCCGGGACGACGCTGCGCGTCGGTTGGGGTTTGGCTTCTTGTGTATGCTCTGGGTATGAGTTCTACGGTGCGGTTTCCGTTCGGGATGGTGGATATTCACGGGCATTGGTTGCCCGGGGTGGATGACGGGGCGAAGTCTCTGGAGATGTCGTTGCGCATGGCGCGGATTGCTGTGGACGACGGGATTACCACTGCCCTGGCGACGCCGCATCATCTCAATGGGATCTACAAGACCGGGGCCGAGCGGGTTCGGGAGGAGGTTGCGGCCTTGCGCTCGGAGTTTGCGCGGGCCGGGATCGAGCTGGATCTGTTGCCCGGGTCGGAGTGTCACCTGGTGCCGGAGTTGCCGCGCGAGCTGGCCGAGGGGCGGGCCATGACGGTGGCCGACCGCGGCAAGGCGGTGCTGGTGGAGTTGCCGGTGCATTCGATTCCCGTGGGGGCCTCGACCATTCTCGAGGAGATTCTGGGGCTGGGCCTGTCGCCCATCATCGTGCATCCCGAGCGCAATTCGGAGCTGGCGCGCAAGCCCGACCGGCTGGCCGAGTGGGTCGAGATGGGCTGCCTGGCGCAGGTGACCGCGCGTTCCTGCATCGGCAAGTTCGGGGACCTGGCGCGGGATGCCTCGAAGGAGATGGTCACGCGCGGGATGATTCATTTCGTGGCCTCGGATACGCATCGCGATCGGCGCCGGGTGCCGGATATGTCGTATGGGCGCTCGGTGATTGAGAAGTGGACGAATTCGGAAGTTGGAAAGTTGTTGGCCGAAACGTATCCGCGAGATTTGGTGCTTGGTAGGGAGTTGGAGTTGGGGGCGTTGGATGAGGCGTTGCCGAAGCGGCGCCGGGGGTGGCTTCGGAAGATGTTTGGGGCTTGAAGGTTTCAGGTTTCAGGTTTCAGGTTTCAGGAAAGGCAATCTAGCTCGTCGCCCCGGACTTGATCCGGGGCCTTCTCTCTACTGGCGCCTTCGGTGGGGAGGTCCCGGATCAGTGTCCGGGACGACGCTTCGCGTCGGCTTGATCAGGGGCCTTCGTTTCAGAAATTGTTTACTTATGTGAAGAGTTTCTTGTATTCGAGGTCCTTGATTGAAGGCAGGTTTTTGTGGTGCTAGACTGAAACTGGCTATTTAGGTCTGGGTCATCCAGACATCAGGCTTTGGCCCTTGGGCCAAATGGGGTTTTTACGGGAAGGCAGGAGTTCTACATGAACACGAATCGTATTTTTTCGAATGTTTCGCTGGCGGCTGTAGCCGGCGTGCTGGGCGTGGGTTCGGCGCTGGCCTCGGGGCCGGTGGGCGAGCTCGAGGCGCGGGGGCACGTCGACGTGGCCCAGCAGGGGGCGGACAACGCGGTGCGCGTTTCCGACACGACTTACGGCTGGTTCTCGGGTGACTCGGTTCACACCGGCTCGGGCCAGGCGCTGCTGTCGCTCGACGACGGCGCCAGCCTGGGCTTCGGCAAGAACACGGCCGCGACCGTTTCCGTCGAAGACGGTGCCGTGGTGGCCTCGCTGGAATCGGGCGTTCTGCTCTACGCGCTGGAAGACCAGCAGGTGGAGTTGAAGGTCGAATCCGGTGACTACCGCTTCAGCACGCGCTCGGCCGAGGCGCAGCCCATGCAGGTTTCCTCGGGCCCGCGCGGTGCGGCCGGCATGATCCGGGTGCTCGAATCCGGCCAGGTGCAGGTCTCCGTCCACGACGGGGTGATGGCCTCCACCGACGTTTCCGGCAGCCTGCAGTACCAGGTGGCCAGCGGCGAGACGGTGGCCTTCGAGGGCACCGAGCCGCGCCAGGTCAACACGCAGGTCGAGGCCGCCCGTCGCGAGCGCGACCGGGACGCCGCCGCGGCCTGGTTCGGCAACACCCCGCCGGAAGTGCTCGGCATGCTCGCCGTCATCGGCGGCTCGGGCGTCTACAAGGTGGCTTTCGACGATGACGACGAAGATCCCCAGTCGGTCAGCCCCTGATCGTTCGGGCTTCGTACACAGGGGGATTTTCAACTCGATTCGTGTTTTTCCGGGAGGCGGCCGGCTGCGCCGCCTCGCCGGCTTGAGGAAGTAATCATCATGCGTGTTGCATTGGCATTTCTGGCGTCCATCGGCCTACTGCTGGCCGGTTGCGCCGGCTCGGGGAGTAATCGCGAAACCACCCTTCAGGATTTTCAAAAGGATGTCGCCGCCGAAGAGCGCGTCAGCGACATCAACAACCGTCTCATGAACCTGGCTGTGGAGGGCGCGAGCGACAGCGTCTATCGCGTGGGCGCCGAGGACCGCATCCGCGTCAACATCTTCGGCGTGGAGGATCTCTCCGGCGAGTACCGCGTCAACGGCGCCGGCCGCGTGCTGCTGCCGCTGGTCGGCGAGGTCTCGATTGCCGGGCTCACCCTGGGCGAGGTCGAGCAGGCCATTGCCGAGGCCTACGCCGAGGACTACCTGCGCGATCCGCAGGTTTCGGTGGAAGTGGTCGAGTACCGCAGCCAGCAGTTCACCGTCATCGGCGCGGTCGAGCAGCCGCGCGTGTACAACGTCAGCCGCCAGATCACCCTGGTGGAGGCCCTGGCCATGGCCGGCGGCATCAGCGCCGAGGCCGGCAGCCAGGTTTACCTGACCGACCGCGTGCGCAACCCCGACACCAACAAGATCGGCACGCGCACGCTGATCATCGACGTCGAGAACCTGATGCAGGAAGCCGAGGAATACAACCTGGTGCTCGGCGAAAGCGCCATGATCAACGTGCCGCGCGGCGGTTACGTGTATGTCGAAGGCGCGGTGGAAAACCCCGGCGCCTATCCGCAGCGCGCCGACACCACGGTGCTCAAGGCCCTGGCCGAGGCCGGCGGCCTGAGCTTCGAGGCCAGCAAGGGCAACATCCGCGTGATGCGCCGCACCGACAACGGCGGCTGGGAAGCCCAGGACATCGACTACGACCGCATCCGCGACAACCCCAACCTGGACGTCCCGCTCGATAACGGCGACGTGGTGCTGGTCAGCGCCAATGCGTTCAAGGAAGGTTGGGTGAATATGTGGCGGGTTATTCAGCCGATTGCGTTGCTTGGGTTTAGGCCGCTTTAGAAGAGAGGTTTCAGGTTTAAGGTTTCAGGTTTCAGGGGTGGCAGCGGCAAGACTTGGTGGGCGGCTTTGCCGCGTTGGGTTTGACGCCAACGGATATCGAAGCCCGCCTTGTTTTTTCCTGAAACCTGAAACCTGAAACCTGAAACCTGGAATCACTATCGGCAGCCAACGTAAGATGGCAGGCATGGGGCTTGAAGCAGGAAACAGATGAGCGAAGGTAAGGACAACGAACAGCACGGCACGCATTTGCAGCCGGTTTCGGGTAAGGGCCATCAGCTGACGGTCTATGACCCGAGCGTGCAGCAGTTCGAGGAAGACGACACGATCGATCTGCGCGAGTACTGGCGTGTGCTGGTCAAGCGCCGTTGGACGGTGCTGGGGGTGGTCGCCATCGTGGTCACGGCCGCCCTGCTCTCGACCCTGCTGATGATTCCCGAATATCGCTCCACGGCGCAGGTGCAGATCAGCCCGCAGAGCGCGCGGATTCTCGAGTACGAGGATTTCTCCGGCGAAGGCGCCGGCGGCGGGCGTTCCTTCCAGGAGTTCCTGACCACGCAGTTCGAGATTCTGCGCAGCCGTTCGCTTTCCGAGAAAGTGGTTGAAGAACACGAGCTGGCCGACCATCCCGAGCTGGCCGGCGAGGTGCAGCAGCGCGGCCTGGTGACCCAGGCCAGGTCCCTGGTCGGCACGGTGCTGGGCGCCTTTCGCGGCGAGGCCTCGGCGGCCGAGCCCGGCCAGCGCGACCCCGTGCGCGCGGCGGCCAAGCGCCTGCGCGAGCGCGTGGAAATCCAGCCGGTGCGCAACTCGCACCTGGTCAACGTCTCGGTCACGGCCTTCGATCCCCAACTGGCCGCCGAGGCCGCCAATGCGCTGGTGCAGGAATACATCGAGTCGACCCTGCAGCGCCGCTACGAGTCCGGCAGCGAGGCGCGGCAGTTTCTGGAAGGCCAGCTCGAGGACATGCGCATCGCGCTCGAGCGCTCCGACCAGGCGCTCATGGATTTTGCGCGCGAGAACAACGTGGCCGACCTCGAAGAGCGCCTGGAGATGTCGCGCGAGTCGATGCGCAGCATGAACGATCGCCTCAACGAGGTGCAGGCCGAGCTGGTCACCGTGACTTCGTGGAAGTCGCTGATCGAGCAGGGCCGCATCGACAATCTCGAGCCGGTGGTCGAGGACGAGGCCCTGGCCGAGCTCGAATCGCAGCTGGTCGAGGCCGAGACCGAGTACGCCCAGCTCTCCGAGACCTTCCTGGACAGCTACCCGGCCGTGGAGAAGGTGCAAAGCCGCATCGACAACCTGAAGTCGGAAATCGAACAGCGCAAGCAGACCATCGTCGACAACATCCTGGGTCGCCACGAGAACCTGCAGGCGCGCGAGCAGGCGCTGAAGGACTCCATCTCCGATCGCGAACAGGGCATCCTGGCGCTCAACGAGCGCGCGGTGCAGTACAACATCCTCAAGCGCGAGTTCGAGACCAACCGCGAGCTCTACGACGGCCTGCTGCAGCGCATGAAGGAGATCGGTGTTGCCGCCGGCGTGCAGGAGAACAACATCGCCGTCATCGACCAGGCGCGCGTGGCCGCTTTCCCGTTCAGCCCGAGCCTGCCGCGCAACCTGGCGCTGGCGCTGGTGCTGGGCCTGTTTGGCGGCGTGGGTCTGGCCCTGCTGCTGGAGTTCCTGGACGGCTCGGTGCGGCGCGTGGAAGACATCGAACGCCTGGTCGACCGGCCGGTGCTGGGCATGGTGCCGCTGGTCAAGCTCAAGGGCCGCGACGGCAAGGTCAAGAAGCGGCCCAAGCGCATCGAAAAACTCGACGAGTCGATCTCGCACTACTCGGCCGTCAAGCCGACTTCGGGTGTTTCCGAGTCGTTCCGCTCGCTACGTACCAGCCTGAGTTTCGCCACGCCCGAGGGCATGCCGCGCACGCTGATGTTCACCTCCGCGGCGGTGGGCGAAGGCAAGACCACCGCGGCGATCAACCTGGCCACGGTGATTGCGCAGAACGGCCAGCGCGTGCTGCTGATCGACGCCGACCTGCGCAAGCCGCGCATCCACCGCGAGTTCAACTGCCTGCGCGCGCCGGGCCTGACCAACCGCATCGCGCGCTACGAAAACACCGGCCAGGACAACTCGGCCATCCACCCGACGCACACGCAGAACCTGTTCATCATGCCGGCAGGCAACTCCACGCCCAACCCGGCCGAGATGCTCTCCAGCGAACGCCTGGCGCGCGTCATCGACGGCTGCAAACGCGCCTTCGACCACGTCATCATCGACGCCCCGCCCACCCTGGGCCTGGCCGACGCCCTGACCCTCTCCCGCCAGGTCGACGGCGTCATCTTCGTCGCCATGGCCGGCCAGACCGCCAAGGAAAACTTCCGCGTCTCCATGAAACGCCTCGCCCAGGTACAGTCGCCCGTGCTCGGCGTCGTCTTGAACGGCGTTGATCTGGATAGCCCCGAATACGCTTACTACTCGTCTTACTACTACAGTTACGAAGGGGATGACGATGAGCTTGGAGATGGTGAAGGTGGCCAGGGTCGGATTGGTGCTAGTTAGTTATTAAGGTTTCAGGTTTCAGGGTTCAGGTTTCAGGAAAAGAAGGGGGATTGCGGGTAGTTTGGGAGTTGGATGGCTTATCACTCTTTTGAGTCACTTGAGGTCTGGAAGCGTGGGTGCCGATTGGCCAAAGCGGTTTACCAAGCACTCAACGGAACGCGCGATTTCACCTTGAAGGGCCAGATGACTCGCGCTGCAGTTTCCATCCCTTCCAATATCGCGGAAGGTTACGAACGCGGCAGTCAGAAAGATTTCGTGCGTTTTCTGCGAATCGCCCAGGGTTCGGCCGCTGAACTGCGCACACAGGCATACATCGCCAACTCCACCGGCTTGCTGGACGACAGCACAACCACCCACCTCGTCCGCGAATGCAAGGAAATCGGCGCCATGCTCCAGGGCTTGGCAAAGACCCGGTCGAACAATATCGAGGAACCGGACGACGCCCCGGACTCCGACTACTTCTCCGGTTTTCCTGAAACCTGAAACCTGAACCCTGAAACCTGGCCCCTCGATGTCCACCAGAGTCATCCAAACCGCAACTCTATCAATCGCCCTGGCCCTGGCAATCCTGATCGCAGGCTGGGATTTTTTTGGGCTTCGAACGGTAAACCCCGATCGGCCGTCGGAGGCGCTGGAGGCCGGCGTCGTGCCCTGGGGTGGGCTTGCGGGTCGGGAGGCGTCTCGGTTTCTGGAGAATCGGTGGCGCTTGGATCCGGCGGGGGCTGCGGGGCCCTTGTTGGGGCAGTTGGGTCACTATCCGCTCGATCCGTGGCGGTGGTTGTTGTATTCGCGGATCGAGTGGGCGTTGCACGAGGAGTCGAGCGAATTGCGGCGCAACCTGGCGGCGGCGGTGAGTGTGCAGCCGGGCAACCGGGAGGTGCGCTGGCAGGCGGCCAACCTGGCGCAGTCGACCGGTGATGCCGACCTGGTGCTCGACCAGGTGGCGCTGTGGCTGGCCGACGAGCCGCGCGAGACCGCCCGGGCGCTGTTCGTGGCCGGGCGCTGGGCCGACGACCCCGGCACCCTGCTCGACCGCGTGGTGCCCGATGACGAGGCATTCCTGGCCGAGGCCATGGAATACGCCTACCGCAGCCACGACGTGGCCCTGGCGCAGGCGGTGTGGCAGCGCCTCGAGCAGCCCCGCGATCCCGGCGACGACGCCTTCGCCGATTACGTCGCCACCGCCCTGAACAACCGACGCCCCGACCTGGCCATGCAGGCCTGGCAGCAGGTGGACACGGGCTACCAGCCCGGCGATATCCCCGCCGGGGATTTCGGCGTGCCGCTGGAGGCGATGCCGACCTTCGGCTGGAATCTGTCGATGCGCGATGGGGTGACGGTGGAGCGCGTGGAGATCGGAGGACAGAAGACAGAGGGCGGCAAGCTGAGGACGGAAGACAGCGAATTAGCCACCTCCCCCCTGACACCGCCGAACCAAAAAACCAAAGAACCAAAGAACCAAAACACGCGCGAAGCGCAAGCTTTGCGCATCACTTTCAACGGCGAAGAAAACGCCCACCTGGCCACACCCTTCGTTCGCTTCCCCATGCCCGAGCCGGGCCGCTACGTGCTCACCGGCTGGTGGCGGGCCGAGGGCCTGACGACGCGCTCCCTGCCCTACCTGCAGCTCTACGCCGAATCGAGCGACAACGCGTTCAACGACACCGTCGAAGTGCCCGAACAGAACTTCACCTGGCATCGCTTCGAGATTCCTTTCGAAGTCACAGAGGCCAACGAGATCTTCCGGTTTCGGTTTCGAAGGAATCGGACGGATGATTTTGATCGGTATATCGACGGTAGCGTCTGGATTGGGGGGCTTGGGATCGAGGAGGTGGATCGGACGGGGGAGGAGCTGGTAGATGACTTCTAAGGTTTCAGGTTTCAGGTTTCAGGTCGGCAACTGGAGAACTCGGTGGGCGGCTTCGCCGCGCGAGGGATGGCACCAGCCGCGACCGAAGCCCATCAGCCATGTTTTCCTGAAACCTGAAACCTGAACCCTGAAACCTCTTCTTTTCCTGAAACCTGAAACCTGAA
>NZ_QUZK01000022.1 GCF_003410055.1 Wenzhouxiangella sediminis
TGATAAACTCCTGATTTACAGTACGTATCAATGGGCAGTTACACAAATCTCAGGACAGTCCCCTAAAGACAGTCACTGGCCACGCCCAATGCAATGGAAGACACAACTCCACACTGTACGCCGCGCCCATTCATGACAATTGGTACCTGGACCGATCAGACCATAATATGGTCTTTCTTGCTCAAACTTCCCCAAAAAGCATTGCTCCATGCAATCATTTTCATTGTCGTCAATTTCAGTACACGAATCGGGGTGGTAATAATCCTCGTCCGAGGTTGTCGGACGCCCTTGGTTCCAACCCCCGCCGGTGGTTGTTTGGCCTCCGCACTCTATAGAGCCGTCTGGTGTTGTGGCGCAAAGAAAAGTATGAGAGTAATCAAGAAATCCCTTTGTTCCAGGTGGCTCGTCTAGCGCTCGCCGACAAATCCAACTCGTTAGACCTAAAGGATCGATATATTTCGAGGGGCTTTGGAACGCGTAACCATACGTACTAAACCCACCGCTAAGTCCAATCGGATCACTCTGCACATACCGCCCGGTCTGCGGCTCATAATCCCGGAAGTAGTTGTAGTGCAAGCCGCTTTCAGCATCATAGTACTGCCCGGGAAAGCGAAGATTGAACTCAAAGGCTTCGCCAGTTTTCTTTGGATCCTCATTCGGCGCCATTTCGCCAAAAGGATTTCTCCGGAACGACCACTCCCAACGCTTTGATCCACTAGCATCAACAACCGCGCGCGGTGCCCCCAAGTGGTCAGCGTGGATGCTGTAAACACTTTGGCCAGACTCGTGGCATTCGCCGAAAATCGTTAGCGTCAGAACGCGACCGAATGAGTTGGTGGGCATCAGGTTTCAGGAAAAGAACCGCGCCGTCGCCCCGGACATGATCCGGGGCCTCCCATCAGCTGGTGCCTTCGTTTGGAAGGTCCCGGATCGGGGTCCGGGACGACGCTTCGCGTCGGTTCGGGGTTCGGACCACGACACTAGGACATGGCCGATCTGGGTTCTGCGCTCAGCGACTCCCTGCGTAACGATTTTCGGCAACACACTCACCGACTCTCCACTCGCTCCTGAACACTGAACCCTGAAACCTGAACCCCTAATCCCAGAGCCCTTCTCGTAGCTGCAAGGTCACAGATTGGTGTAGTTCGGCCCGGAGCCACCCTCGGGCGTCACCCAATCAATCACCTGGTAGGGATCGGCGATATCGCAGGTCTTGCAGTGCACGCAGTTGGCGGCGTTGATCTGCAGGCGCTTGCCGCCTTCGTCTTCGACCACCTCGTAGACGTTGGCCGGGCAGAAGCGGGTACAGGGGTTGCCGTACTCCTCTTCGCACCGGGTGAAGCACACGTCCGGGTCGATGACCTTCAGGTGCACGGGCTGGTCTTCGTCGTGTTCGGTCTGCGCGTAGTAGACGGAGGCGAGGCGATCGCGCGGCGGCAGGTCGCGGTCGACGTAGTCGAACTCGAGACCCTTCTCGTCGATCTTGCGGTACTGCTCATGGTCGGCGTGATTGGACAAGGTACGGGGCAGCTTGCCGGCTGTCGCCGTCTCGATGGCGGCGATCGACATGCCGCGCCACAGTCCCTTGTTGAAACCGGGGCGGATGTTACGAACCTTCTTGAGCTCGGCCATGATGTCGGAGTCGCGCAGCCGCTTGTCGAAGCCCTCGCTGCTGAGCTTCTCGCTGAGGTGTTCTGCGGCGAGCATGCCCGACTTCATCGCCTGGTGCGTGCCCTTGATCTTGGGCACGTTGAGCAGGCCGGCGGAATCGCCGATCAGCATCGCGCCGGGCATCTCGACCTTCGGCAAGGACTGGTAACCGCCCTCGACCAGGGCGCGGGCGCCGGACGACAGGATCTCGCCGCCCTCGAGCAGCTCGTGCATCATCGGATGGTGCTTGAACTGCTGGAAGGCCTCGAAGGGCATGAATTCTGGGTCCTGGTAGTCCAGGCCGCAGACGAATCCGACCGCGACGCGGTCCTTGTCGAGGTGGTAGACGAAGCTGCCGCCGTAGATTTCGGAGGGCAGCGGCCAGCCGACCGTGTGCTGGATCAGGCCCGGCTCGACGCGGCCTTCCGGAAGGCGCCAGAGTTCCTTCATGCCGATGCCGTAGGTCTGCGGGTCGCTGTCGGCGTCGAGCTTGTACTTCTTGATCGCGCGCTTGGACAGGTGGCCACGGCAGCCCTCGCCCAGCACCGTCACCGATGCGCGGATCTCGATGCCCTGGACATAGGTGTCCTTCTCGTTGCCCTGCGCATCGACGCCCATGTCGCCGATGATCACGCCCTGGACCTCGTCGGCGTCGTTGTAGCTCAGGTCGGCGGCGGCGAAGCCGGGGAACAGGTCGACGCCCAGTGCTTCGGCCTTTGGCGCCAGCCAGCCGCACATCGCGCCGAGCGAGACGATGAAATTGCCGTGGTTTTTCTGCTGCGGCGGCGTGGGCAGCTTGCGCTTGCCGGTCTTCGACAGGTGCAGGAACTGATCCTTGCCGGCCGGCACGCAGATCGGCGGCGGATCATCGCGCCAGCCTTCGATCAGCGCGTCCAGCGGCTCGGGCTCGATGACCGCACCGGACAGGATGTGCCCGCCGATCTCGGCGGCCTTCTCGATCACGCAGACGTTGAGGTCGTCGGAGAGCTGCTTGAGCCGGATGGCGCAGGCCAGGCCGGCCGGGCCGGCACCGACGATCACCACGTCGTATTCCATGATTTCGCGTTCGGACATGAACTTCGCAGGGGATTCGGATCAGGCCTCAAAGGATACAGCCAAGGCGCTGACGGTGTCAGCCGACCGCAGCGCTGCCTGCAGATCCCTAGCCGGCGAGAAGCGATCTCAGCTCGGACAGGACCGTCTCGAGCATCAGGGGCTGCGCTTCGGCGGTCGGGTGGATGCCGTCGTCCTGCAACATGCCCGGGCGCTGGAAGATGTCCTCGAGGAAGAACGGCAGCAGTTCGACGTCGAAGCGTTCGGCCAGGCGCGGATAGACCGCCTCGAAGCGTTCGATGTAGACCGGGCCCAGGTTGGGCGGCAGGCGGATCTGCATCAGGCCGACGCGGGCGCCGGCCGACTTGCCTTTTTCGATCAGGGCCGCCAGATTGTCTTCGGTCTGGGCCGGCGAAAGGCCGCGCAGTCCGTCGTTGCCGCCGAGGATGATCAGCAGCACGTCGGGATCGTGGCGCTCGAGCAACCCATCGATGCGCGTTACGGCACCGGCGGTGGTCTCGCCCGAGATGCTGGCGTTGACCACTTCGTGCTCGCCATCCAGCCGCTCGGACAGCAGGTGAACCCAGCCCGATTCACGGGGGATGGAATAGGCGTCGGACAGACTGTCGCCAACGACCATCACCGTGGCGGCTTGCACGGCATGACCGAAGGCCAGCGCCGCGACCAGCACGGTGATCCATGAAACGTAGGCAAATCGCTTGAACATGACCCAATCCGGTAAAGAGATCCTGTCGGCCCGACAGGTGGGATTTTCCGTCGACGCGCCCGGCGGGCGGCTCGACATCCTCAAAGATATCAGCCTGGACCTGAACGGCGGCGAAACGCTGGCCATCGTCGGGGCCTCCGGCTCGGGCAAGACCACCCTGCTGGGCCTGCTCGCCGGCCTGGATCGCCCGACATCCGGCGATATCCGGCTGATCGGCGCTGAACTCAAGTCGCTCGACGAGAATGCGCGCGCCCGATTGCGCAAGCGCCACGTCGGCTTCGTTTTCCAGAGTTTCCACCTGCTGCCCAGCCTGACCGCGCTGGAGAACGTGATGCTGGCCCTGGAGATCGCGGGTTTCGACAAGCCCCGGGAGCGCGCGCTCGGCGCGCTCGACCAGGTCGGCCTGAGCCACCGCCTCGAGCACTACCCGCGCCAGCTCTCCGGCGGCGAACAGCAGCGCGTGGCCATCGCCCGCGCCTTCGCCGGCGAGCCGGAAATCCTGTTCGCCGACGAGCCCACCGGCAACCTCGACCAGCGCACCGGCGAGTCGGTGGCCGACCTGCTGTTCGAACTCAACGAACGCCACGGCACGGCGCTCGTACTGGTCACGCATGATATGAGGCTCGCCCGGCGCTGCGGACGAGTGGAAGAAATCGAGGACGGCCGGCTCGTCGGACGCAGGAATGGGGCAGTGGCAGGAGCTTCAAGCGCATGAGCATTCTGTTCGACGGGCAAGATCTTGAAACGCAAAGACGCGAAGACGCGAAGAAAAGTCATTTGGAAACTCGGCTAACCCCCTGGAATCACATTGCAGGCGCGTGGCGATCTGCCAAGGGACCGAGAACGTCTTCTCTTTCACCCTTTGCGTCTTTGCGTCTTCGCGTTTCCAAGATTTTGAGGAACAAAGCCCTCCCAGCATGAACGCCACCACGCTGTCACTAAAGCTGCTGACCCGTCAGTCCCGCTCCGGCGCGCTGATCATGTTGTTCGCCGGGCTGGTCGTGGCCACGGCGGCGCTGGCGGCGGTGAGTCTGTTTACCGACCGGGTCGGGCGGGCGCTGGAGCGGCAGGCCGGCGAGGTGCTGGCTGCCGACCTGGTGGTGACCGGCCGCGAGCGACTGCCTGACGAATATCTGGACAAGGCATCCGAGCTGGGCCTGGAAACCGCCGAGATCGCGCTGCTGAGCACCGTCCTTTTTGTCGGCGAGGAAAGCCATCTCGTGGACCTCAAGGCCGTCACCGAGGGCTACCCCTTGCGCGGGCAGCTCAAGCTGGCCGACCGGCTCGGGGCGCCCGAGGAGGCGCTGGCCGGCATCCCCGAGCCCGGCACCGGCTGGATGGCGGCGCGAGGCCTGCGCCTGTTCGAGACCGACACCGGCGTGCAGGTCGACATCGGCCGCCGACCGGTCACGATCGAGCGCGTGCTCGCCTGGGAGCCCGACCGCGGCGGCAGCCGCTTCATGCTCGCCCCGCGCCTGATCATCCACATGGACGACCTGCTGGCCAGCGAACTGCTCGGCCCCGGCTCGCGCGTGCGCTGGCGCCTGCTGGTCGCCGGCAGCGAGTCGGGCGTGGCCGAGTTCCGGCGCTGGGTCGAGCCGCGCCTGGAAGAACGCCAGGACATCGAGACCGTCGCGGAAGCCGAGGCCGACACCGGCCGGGCGCTCGAGCAGGCGCGCCGCTTCCTGGGCGTGGCCGCGCTGACCGCGGTGATCCTGGCCGCCGCCGCGGTGCTGCTCGCCGCGCTTCGCTTCTCGCGCTCGCAGCGCGACCTGGTCGCCCTGCTCAAGGCCTTCGGGGCCGAGGGCCGGCAGATCCTGCTGGCCCTGACCCTGCTGTTGCTCTGGCTGGCCCTGGCCGCGATTGCCGTCGGCGGGCTGCTGGGCTTCGGCGCGCAGGCGATCATCGGGCAGATCCTGGCCGACGGGCCGGCGGGCGAGCTGCCACCGGCAAGGCTCCTGCCCCTGCTGGGCAGCGGCAGCTTCACCCTGCTGCTGGCAGCCGGCTTCGCCCTGCCGCCGCTGGTCGCGCTTCGCGGCGTGGCACCCATGCGCATCCTCAATCGCTCGCTCGACACGCGGCCCGGCCTGGCCGGCGGGCTGTGGTTGCTGCCGATTCTCGGCGCCCTGACCATTCCGGTGCTGCAGCTCGGCAACCTGCGCCTGGCGATGATCGTGCTCGGCGGGTCGGCCGTACTGGCCGCCCTGCTGGCCCTGGCGGCCTGGCTGGCGATGGGCCTGAGCCGGCAGCTTTCCAAGCGCACCCGGGCGGACTGGCGCTTCGGCCTGGCCGGCCTGCACCGCCGTCGCGGCCAGGGCATCATCCAGATCACCGCCCTGGGCCTCGGCCTGATGGCCCTCCTGCTGTTGATGATCGTGCGTACCGAGCTGCTCGACCAGTGGCGCGGCAGCCTGCCGGCCGACACCGCCGACCATTTCGTGGTGAACATCCAGCCCGACCAGACCGAGGGCGTGCGCGAGGCGTTGATCGAAGCCGGCGCGCAGAACGTGCAGGTGCGGCCCATGGCGACGGTCAACCTCATCGAGGTCAACGGCGAGCCGCCGCCCGATCACCGCTGGGCCGGCCAGGTCAACGTTTCCTGGATCGACCGCCTGCCGCCGGCCAACCGGGTCGTCGAAGGCGAATTCTTCGCCCCGGATGCCACCGGCGAGATCTCGCTGGCCAAGCGCTGGTCGGAGCGGACCGGCGTCGGCCTGGGGGACACCATGCTGTTCGAGGCCGGCAGCCGGCGCTTCGAAGCCACGGTGACCAGCATGCGCGAGGTCGAGTGGGAGTCATTCAACGTCAACTTCTTCATCCTGCTCACGCCCTCGGCCGGCGAGGCCCTGCCGCACCAGTTCATCGCCAGTTTCCGCCTGCCCGAGGAGGCCGGCCCGCTGCGCGCCGTGCAACAGGGCTGGCCCAACGTCTCGATCATCGACATTGGCGCCCTGCTGGACCGCATCGGCGAGATCATCGACCGGGTCTCGCGCGCCGCGCAGGTGGTGTTCTTCTTCACCCTGGTGGCCGGCCTGGTGGTGCTGCTGGCCGCGCTGGAAGCCACGCGCGACGAGCGCCGCCAGGAGGCGGCCCTGATCCGCGCCCTGGGCGCCGACGACGCGATGGTGCGGCGCGGCCTCCTGATCGAGTACGGCGCCATGGCCTTCATCGCCGCGGTGCTGGCCACCGGCGGCGCGGCGCTGACCGGCTGGCTGCTCGCCCGTGAGCTGTTCGAATTCGCCTACCAACCGTCCGGGCTGCTACTGGTCACCGGCTTCCTGGCTTCCTTCGTGCTGGTGATCGGCAGCGGCTGGCTGGGCAACCGCTCGGTCCTTCGCACTTCCCCCATCCGCATTCTGCGCGCCGGCGGCTGATCCCGGTTTGGCTTCCACGCCCGAAACCGCGCTGCCCGAGGAGCACGCCGATCCGCACGCCCACCTGATTCTCTACGGCGGCCGGCTGCAGGTGCTGTGGCACATGGCCTGGCCGGCGATCGCGGTGATGATGGCCTTCGGCCTCAACGCCGTGATGGACGCCGTCTACATCGGTCGGCTGATCGGCGAGCAGGCCCTGGCCGGCGCGGTGCTGGCCTACCCGCTGACCCAGTTGACCCTGGGCCTCGGTTCGCTGGCGGGCATCGGCGGCGGCGTGGCGCTGTCGATCGCCATCGGCCGTGCCGACCGGGAAACGGTCAGGCAACTGCCCGGCACCGCGGTGACCATCGCCTTCGCGCTCTCGGCGGGCTATGCCGTAGTCGGCGGGATCTTCGCGGAGCAACTCGTCTACGCCATGGGCGCGCGCGGCGAGCTGGTCGGCATCGCCGCCGCCTACCTGCGCGCCTCGGCCCTGGGCGGGTTCGGCGCCATCGGCGGCATGACGCTCAACATGCTGCTCAGGGGCGAGGGCAAGATGAAGCTCGCCGCCGGCTACATGGCCACCGGGCTGCTGGTCAACGTCCTTCTGACACCGGCTTTCATCGTCTTCTTCGACTGGGGCGTGGCCGGCGCGGCCTGGGCGACGAATATCGGGGGCGCCGTCGGCGGGCTGCTGGTTTGGCGGCGCTTCGCGCGCGGCCGGGCCAGCTACCCTGTGGACGCCCGCTTTCTCGGCCTGCCGCGCGCGCTGGCCCAGCGCATCGTCAAGCTGGGCACGCCGGCGATGGTCCAGAGTTCGACCGGCCTGGTGCAGGCGGTGGTGGTTTTCAACATGCTCAGCCGCATCGGCAGCGAGGCCGACATCGCCTTCTTCGGTGCGGCCTGGCGGGTGCTGCTGTTCATGCTCACGCCGCTGTTCGGGCTGATGCGCGCCTTCCAGCCGGTGGCCGGTATCAACTACGGGGCGGGCCAGTGGCAGCGCATCCGCGAGGGATACTGGACCTTCGTCGCCGCGGGTGCGGTCATGATCGTGCCGATCTGGATTTTCATGAACCTCTTCCCCGAAGCTACCCTGGCGCTGATGCTGCCCGAAGCGACGCTGGGGGCGATCGACCTGCACCGCTTCCGGGTGCTGATGCTGGTGCTGCCGGTGCTGCCGATCGTGTTCACCGCGCTGGCGCTGCTGCCGGCCATCGAGCAGCCCGGCAAGGCGACGCTGGTCTCGGTGTCGCGACAGCTGCTGTTCTACGTGCCGGTCATGCTCACGCTACCCACGCTCATCGGCGTGTCGGGCATCTACTACGGCGCGACTTCGATCGACTTCGTCTGCGCGATGTGGTTGCTGTCGATCGTGCTGTTGACCTTCCGCAACGCACCCGCGACCCGATCGCCTTAGAATTCCCGACGAACCTTCACCAAGGCAAGCGAATGTTCCGCTCGGTCCTCGTGCTCGGCCACATCCGCGGCATCCGCATCGAAATCCACGTCAGCTGGCTGGTGATCTTCGCGTTGTTGATGATTTCGCTCCACACCGGGCTCGGCCAGGCCTACCCGGACTGGTCGACGGCCACCGTGCTTGTCACGGCGATCACCACCGTCCTCCTGTTCTTCGCCAGTATCGTGGCGCACGAACTGGGGCACAGCCTGGTCGCCATCCGCCGGGGGGTCAGCGTGGAAGCGATCACCCTGTTCATCTTCGGCGGATTGGCGCAGATCACGCGCGAGGCGGAGTCGGCCAGCGACGAATTCTGGATCGCCATCGCCGGCCCGCTGGTCAGCATCGCGCTGGCCCTGCTGTTCACGCTCGTTTCCCTGCTTGCCGCGGGGTTCAGCGAACCGGCCGCGGTGGCGCTCGGCTGGCTGGGCATCATCAACCTGGTCGTGGCGGTGTTCAACCTGATTCCCGGGTTTCCGCTCGACGGCGGTCGCGTCTTCCGCGCCGTGGTCTGGCGCTTCACCGGTGATGCCCGCAAGGGCATGCGGGCGGCGGTCGCGGGCGGCCGCCTGGTCGCCTACGGGTTGTTCGCGTTCGGGCTGTGGCAGCTCCTGGTCTGGAACAACCTGATCGGCGGGCTGTGGATCATGGTCATCGCCTGGTTCCTGCTCAACGCCGCGGAAGCCAGCGGCCGGAGCTTCGGACTCGGCGAGCGTCTCAGGAAGATCCGCGCCCGCGACCTGGCCGAGCGGGACGTGCCCTTCGTCTCGCCGACGACGAGCGTGGCCGACTGGGTGGAGCATCAGGTGCTGCCCACCAGCCTGCGCGCCGCGTTCGTGGGCGACGGCGAAACCTTGCTTGGACTGGTGACGCTCGGCGACGCGCGCGGGATCGAGCGCGAACGCTGGTCCCGAACCCGGGTCGCCGACATCATGACGCCGGCCGACCGGCTGGTGACGGTCGGGCCCGACACGGATGCCGAAGAAATCATGCGCCTGGTCAACCACCACCGGCTGAACCAGCTCCCGGTCATGGAGGGCAGTCGGTTGTACGGCTGGATCGATCGCCAGCGCCTGCTGTCGGCGCTGGCGGTGCAGATGGAAGCAGGCGACACCGGCGGCCGCTGAATTACTTCTTCCGGACGTCGCGCAGGATCGTGTAAGTCGTGATGTGCTTGCTCTCGTCCTCGTCGTCCTGGCGCTGCCCGGGGCGACTGTCGGCGTGCTTGCCGATGTACTTCATGTCGTCGCCGGGCCCGGCACGGAAGACCAGTAGTGCGTTGTTGGAAGACGGCAGGGGCTTGTCGGCGATCAGCGTCAACTGATCGGCGCTCTTGCCCGAATCGGCCACGGTCACCTTGCTGAAGCGACCGCCCATTTCGTTCATGTCGGAGACAGCGCCCTGGTAGTAGGTCGTCTGGCCACGCCGCTCGAGCCCGATGTTGCTCGACAGCGAGGAGCACATCTCCTCGGCACGCTTGATCGTGTCGTTGGAGACGAATTCGTAAATGTCGTCGTCTTCTTCTCGGCGCATCTTCTCGCTCTCCTGCAGACGGGTGACGGACGTCACATCTGCGACGTGTATTTGCAATATAACTCAGGTCCCGAACCTTTCGAAACCGCTCCTTCACGAATGTGATCCGCTCGTCGGGTAATCGTTCCCCGCGATTCGAGATATTCAACCGCCACGCTGGCGCTCCCACCAGGCCAGGCGCTTGGCCACTTCACGCTCGAAACCCCGCTCGACCGGACGGTAGAAGCGCCGCCGATCCATTTCCTCGGGAAAGTAATCCTGACCGGAAAAGCCGGCCTCCGTGTCGTGATCGTAGACGTAGTCCTTGCCGTAGCCGAGTTCCTTCATCAGTCCGGTCGGGGCATTGAGAATGTGCGCCGGCGGCATGAGCGACCCGGTCTCCTTCGCCGAGCGCCAGGCCGCTCCGGCGGCCTTGTAGACGGCATTGGACTTGGGCGCGGTCGCCAGGTAGAGCGTGGCCTGGACGATCGCCAGCTCGCCTTCGGGCGAGCCCAGCACCTCGTAGGCCTCACGCGCGGACAGCGCCTGGACGAGCGCCTGGGGGTCGGCCAACCCGATGTCTTCGGAGGCAAAGCGGATCAGGCGCCGCGCAACGTAGAGCGGATCCTCGCCGCCGACCAGCATCCGGGCCAGCCAGTAGAGCGCGGCGTCCGCATCGGAGCCCCGCAACGACTTGTGCAGCGCCGAGATCAGGTTGTAGTGCTCTTCGCGATCCTTGTCGTAGGCCGGCGCACGGCGCTGCACCAGGCCCATCAGCCGGTCGCTGTCGATGGTCTCGTCGTCGCCGGCGAGCTCGTAGATCGCCTCGGCCATGTTCAGCAGGTAGCGCCCGTCGCCGTCGGCCATGGCCAGCAGCATGCTCCGCGCTGCCTCGTCGACCGGCAGCGGCCGCTCGACGTGCGCTTCGGCACGCTCGAGCAAGCGCCCGAGTGCCGCCTGGTCCAGGCGCTGCAGCACGAGCACCTGCATGCGAGACAGCAGCGCCCCGTTGAGCTCGAAGGAGGGATTTTCGGTGGTCGCGCCCACCAGCGTGATCGTGCCGTCCTCCACGTGCGGCAGGAAGCTGTCCTGCTGGGCGCGATTGAAGCGATGGATCTCGTCGACGAACAGCAGCGTGCCCTGGCCGTTGCGGCGGCGCAGGCGGGCGGCCTCGAAGATCTTCTTGAGATCGCCCACGCCCGAGAAGATGGCCGAGATCTGGACGAACTCGAGATCGCCGACCTGCGCCAGCAGCCGCGCCATGGTCGTCTTGCCGGTGCCCGGCGGCCCCCAGAAGACCAGCGAGGCAACGCGGCCGGAATCGACCATCCGCCGCAGCGGCCCGCCGGGGCCGAGCAGATGGTCCTGCCCGACCACTTCGTCGAAATTTCCCGGACGCAGCCGGTCGGCCAGCGGACCCGAAGGCGGCTGGTCGGTGGTCTCCGGTGCGAATAGATCAGTCATGCGCCCATTTTACGCCCCGAACCCGATGACGACGGCCTTCACGATCCGCGTTGCTATACTCCGGAAAACAACCCGACCAGAGGGGAGGAAGCCAGCATGCGCGGCATTCAGGATCAACTGGCGCACCGGGCGAAGGCCACGCCCGACCAGCTCTACCTGACCCAGCCGATCGACCGGCAATGGCATACCTGGACGTGGGCGGAGGCCTACGACGAGGCAAGGCGAATGGCCGCCGCGCTGGAGCGCATGGGCCTGCAGCCGGGAGACCGGGTCGGGCTGATTTCGCGTAACTGCGCGCACTGGATCCTCGCCGACATGGCGATCATCCTCGCCGGCCTGGTGAGCGTGCCCGTCTATCCCACGGCCAAGGCCGAGACCATCCGCCAGATTCTCGAGCACAGCGACTGCAAGCTGTGTTTCGTCGGCAAGATCGACGAGGCCGTCGAGCGCCTGGCCGGCGTTCCCGCGGGCGTGAGCACCATCGCCATGCCCTACCCCGACGCGCGGGGCGATTCCGACTGGGAGGAGCTGGTCGAGCAGCCGGCCGGCGAGTTCCAGACCCGCCAACGACGGGAAGACGACCTGGCCACCCTGCTCTACACCTCCGGCAGCACGGGTACGCCGAAAGGCGCGATGCACAGCTTCTCCAACTTTGCCTTCGTGGGCCACACCATCGCCACTTCTCTGGGCGTCGAGCCCGGCGACAAGGTCTTTTCCTACCTGCCGCTGTCGCACTGCACCGAACGCGCCTACGTCGAGGCCGTAAGCTTCTACGCCGAGACGTCGCTGTATTTCGCCGAGTCGATCGAGACCTTCGCCGAGGACCTGCGCCATGTCCGCCCCACCCTGTTCGGCTCGGTTCCGAGACTGTGGAAGCGCTTCCAGCTCGGCGTGCTCGAAAAGCTGCCGCCGGAGAAGCTCGATCGCCTGCTGAAGATCCCGGTCGTGGCCGGCCTGGTGCGGCGCAAGATCAAGAAGGGCCTGGGCCTGGACCGGGCGCGCTGGTTCGCCAGCGGCAGCGCGCCGATGGCCGTATCGCTGCTGGAATGGTGGGACCGTGTCGGCGTGACCATCCGCGAGGGTTGGGGCATGACCGAGACCTTCGCCTACGGCACCCAGATCGGCCTGGACGTCGAGCCGCGCTTCGGTACCATCAGCCGCGCGTTGCCGGAAGCGGAACTCAAGATCAACGACGACCAGGAGCTGCTGATCCGCTGTCCCTGTCTGATGCAGGGTTACTACAAGGCCGACGAGCTCACCGCCGAGTCCATGACCGACGACGGCTTCTTCCGGACCGGCGATCGCGCCTTCATCGAGGACGGCTTCGTGACCATCACCGGCCGCGTGAAGGAGCTGTTCAAGACCGCCAAGGGCAAGTACGTCGCGCCCGTGCCGGTCGAGAGTCTTCTGGCGCGGACCTCGTGGATCGAGATCGCCTGCGTTCTCGGTAGCGGCATGACCCAGCCGGTCGCGCTCATCCAGCTCGCTGAACACGCGCCCGCTGATCGCGACCACGTGGCGCGGCAGCTCGAGTCCGACCTCGAAAAGCTCAACCGCGAACTCGAGCCGCATGAACGCCTGGGCAGCCTGATCGTGGTCAGCGAGACCTGGGAAGTCGACAACGGCATGCTCACACCCACGCTCAAGATCAAGCGCGACGTCATCGAGGCCCGATACGCCGGGCTGATCGAGCGGGCCAGCGACCGGATCCACTTCGAGTCCTGATGCGTCGTGTCCTGTTGCTGTCGGCCTATCGCGCCGACAGCCACGCCTACTGGGCCGACTGGCTCCAGCGCGAGTTCGAGGAGTTCGACTGGCAGGTCCTGGAACTGCCGGGAAGGCACTTCGCCTGGCGCATCCGCGGCAATCCCCTGAGCTGGCTCGATGCACTACCCGCCGAGAAGCCGGACCTGCTGCTGGCCACCTCGATGGTCGACCTGGCCACGCTCAAGGGCCTGCAGCCGCAGTTGGCCGACGTGCCCAGCCTGCTCTACTTCCACGAGAACCAGTTCGCCTACCCGCTCAGCGACGACCAGGTGCGCTCGGTGGAGCCGGCCATGGTGCAGATCTACGCCGGGCTGGCCGCCGACCGACTGCTGTTCAACTCCGCTTTCAATCGCGACAGCTACCTCCAAGGCGTGGCATCGCTGCTCGCGCGAATGCCCGATCACGTACCCGGCGGCATCGCCCAGCGCCTGCGCAAGAAATCATCGGTGCTGCCCGTGGGCGTCGATCCGATCGAGCCTGCCCGGGACAAGGATCGACGGCTCGTGCTCTGGAACCACCGCTGGGAATACGACAAGCGGCCCGAACTGTTCGTCGAGGCCATGCTCCAGCTGGCCGATCGTGGCGTCGACTTCCGACTGGCCCTGCTGGGCGCGCGGGGACGAAATCCCGTGCCGGCACTCGAGCTTCTGCGCCGGGAGCTGCCCGATCGCATCGTCGCCGACGGCTTTCCGCCGAAAGACGAGTATCGATCGATCGTGTCCAGGGCCGGCATCGTCGTCTCCACCGCCGCCCACGAGTTCCAGGGCCTGTCGATACTCGAGGCGGTCAGCGCCGGTGCCATGCCGGTCGTTCCGGATGCCTTGTGCTATCCAGAGCAGTTCCCTGAGCGATTCCGCTATGAGTCCGGGGATCCCGATAGCCTCGCCACGTACATCGAAAGGCTGCTTTCTCCTGGTAATGCCCGAGCGCCGGATGTGCAGGATTGGTCAGCCGCTCGCGTGCGCGAACGATGGCGCAAGGCGTTGTCCAGCCTGGCGGAGTAGGACCTCGCAGGCCAGATGCGGATCGTAAACTGGGGTAAGCTGGCGCTGGCGAAAAGCAGAAAGTCTTTAAAAGTAGGGAGTGGGCATGCCCCAGGAAATTACCGTGTGCCGGGCGCGCCCCGGATCCTTCTGCACGGGTCGAGCGAGGAGAACCGACGCCAGGCGCAAGCAGGGTGGAAAAGGTACATTTGGAAACACCGTGTTCGCCCTGCTGCTGGCAAGCGGCACGATCTTTCAAGCGGCGCAGGCAGGCTCGACAGCGGTCCAGGATCACGCCGCCCCCGAAGCCACTCCGGCGGCACTAAAGGGCGAGGCGTGGCAGCAAATCACGACGAAGATCGAGGCCGACCGTCACCGAATTCTCGAGCAGGACGGCAACTGGCGGGCTCACACGCCCAGCCAACACTATTCAACGACCTTCGGACCCGAAGGTCCCGAACTGGCACTGAAGGACGGCAAGCGCAGCCACACGATTGGCTTCCGGTTCCAGGGCGCTCGGGTGGATGGACAGGCCATCGAGACCCCTTCCCCGGAGCCTGTCGCCGACGGCAATCGCATGAGCTACCGACGCGGCTCGCTCACCGAATGGTACGTGAACGCCCCCGGAGGACTGGAGCAGGGGTTCACCATCGACGACGGGCCGGCCGGCGAGACACTGCATATCGATATCGGCGTGCATTCGGAACTGACAACGCAACTCGAGACCAACGCGCTGTTGCTCAGCGAAGGTGACCGACAGGTATTCAGGTATGCCGGACTCAGGGCCTGGGACGCCTCGGGTCGCGCCTTGTCCTCCCAACTGGCGCTTGACGGCCGTCGGCTGAGCCTGGCTGTCGACATCGAGGAAGCGCACTACCCGATCACCGTGGATCCGGTGATGTTCAACGAGGCGGCCAAGCTCACCGCCGAAGTTCCCGCCAATGCCTACGGCGGCGACTCGGACGCGGCCGGCTATTCCGTCAGCGTCGACGGCAATCGCGCCCTGATCGGAGCGCCCGGGAGCGATGACGGCGGACTTTCAACGAACGGCGAAGCCTTCATATTCGAACTGGATTCGAGCGGCGCGGGCTGGCAATTCGTTGCGCGACTGGCACCGGATGACCCCGGTTACGCTGCTCAGTTCGGCTCATCGGTCAGCCTTTCGGGTGATCGCGCGCTGATCGGCTCTCACAGCGATCTCCAAGGCGGTTCCCGAACGGGTTCGGCATACGTGTTCGACTTTGACGGCAAGGCCTGGAGTCAGAGCGCAAGACTGATTGCGCAAGATGGCGCAAGCCATGATTCCTTCGGATTCTCCGTCAGCCTCTCCAGTGATCGGGCGCTGATTGGAGCCAATCACGACGCCAACGGCAACGGCAGCAATGCGGGATCGGTCTATGTATTCGACTTTGACGGTTCAAACTGGAGCGAGAGCGCGAAACTGACTCCTGACGATGGAGCGCCCCAAGACGGCTTTGGCCATTCCGTCAGCCTGGCGGGAAATCGCGCCCTGGTCGGCTCGCCTTCCGGGACGGGTCATGATGTAAATTCGGGCTCGGCTTACCTGTTCGAATTCGACGGAGATGCGTGGCAGCAGAGCGCAAAGCTGGTTTCGAAAGACGATTCGGGAGACAACTCCTTCTTTGGTTCGGCCGTCAGCTTGTCCGGCGATCGCGCATTGGTCGGCGACTATGGTCATTACAGCGCGCCGCTCGGTTCCGGCGCGGCCTTCGTGTTCGACTTCGACGGCGCTGCCTGGCACCAGAGCGCCAAACTGACGAATGACGGCAGCGCAAGGGATGACGAGTTCGGCTACGCGGTCAGTCTCTCCGGCGACCGAGCGGTCGTCGGTGCCCATGGGCACGATGGCTCGGAAACCGGAACGGGTGCGGCGTATCTGTTCGAATTCGATGGAACGAGCTGGCACCGCAACGCAAGACTGGAAGCGGACGACGGCGCCGAGTACGACTCGTTCGGCTTTGCGGTCGGCATTTCCGGAGACCGCGTTCTGATTGGCGCCTACGGGGATGATGACAGCGGCGGAGACTCCGGTTCGGCTTACGTCTTCGACTTCGAAACCGAAGGCTGGTCGCAGAACGGCAAGCTCGTGGCTATAGGTGGCGCAGCGCACGACCGGTTCGGCCGCTCGGTCAGCCTTTACGGCACCAGAGCCCTGATCGGGGCCTATGGCGACGACGACGGTGCCTACAACTCCGGAGCTGCTTATGTCTTCGAGCTGGAAGGCGCCGACTGGACACTGACTGCCAAACTCGCTCCCGCCGATGGCACCTCCGGCGATCGCTTCGGTCGGGCCGTCAGCCTCTCCGGCGATCGGGCGCTGATCGGCGCCTACCTGGCTGCAGGCGATGGCGCAGATGACGGCGCGGCCTACGTGTTCGACTTCGACGGCCTTGAGTGGCAGGAAAGCGCGAAACTCCTGCCGAATGATGGCCTTAACGGCCAGTTCGGCTGGAGCGTCAGCCTGGACGGCGATCGAGCGCTGATCGGCTCTGCGACCGGATCGGCGCGCGTGTTCGAGCTCGGCGCATCGGGCTGGAGTCAATCCGCCAGACTGGTACCGGACGACTTTGAGGGCGACGATCTTTTCGGCCATGTCGTCAGCCTTTCCGGCGATCGCGCATTGGTCGGCGCCCAGGAAGACGACGACAACGGCAGCAATTCCGGGTCGGCGCACCTGTTCGAGTTCGACGGCACCAGCTGGATCCAGAGTGCGAAGCTCGTGGCGGCTGACGGTGCATCGGAGGATTGGTTCGGCAGCTCGGTCAGTCTGTCCGGCAACCGGGCGCTGGTCGGCGCCTATCGGGACAACAGTGACCAATTGGATACCGGCTCGGCCTACGTCTTCGACTTTGACGGTGTGACCTGGATCCAGAGCGCGAAACTGGAACCCGGTGTGGCCGACGAAAGCGATCTGTTTGGAAGGTCCGTCAGTCTGTACGGGGATCGCGCGCTCATCAGTGCCTCCCTGGACGATGCCAACGGCGGCAACTCCGGCGCGGTCTACGTGTTTGAATTCGACGGAAGTGACTGGAGCGAGCGTGCCAAGCTGACTCCGGCCTACGGCGACGCGGGCGACAACTTCGGTCAGGCCGTCAGCCTTTTCGGCGAACAAGCATTGATCGGCGCTTCCGGAGACGATGACAACGGCACCGGCTCCGGTTCGGCCTACATCTTCAAGAACGTCATACTGTTCTCGGATGGCTTTGAGGGCTAGGCAGGACTCTCCTCCATAGAAGGGACCCCGCTGTGAGTGGCACGATGGATGCCTCCGCCGGAATCAGTCTCCGCTCCCATCGACTTCCAGCGCCTCCAGGCGCTCGATCGTCGCTGCCGGAATTTCCTGGCCCGAATAGCGCTCGCGAAAATCTTCCATCTCGGCCCGGGCGCGCTCGGCGTTGCCCACGGCGATCAGCTGATCGATCAACCACAGGGCCCGCTCGGCGTCGGCGGTGCGGCGCTGCATTTCTTCGAGCCGGGGTTCGGCGGACTCGAGGGGAGTCTGCTCGAGGGCGTCGTCGGGTGCGGGGCCGGCCTCCGACCATTCCTCCAGGAGCTCACTCGCGCCGGGGCCGTCCTGACCGGTTGAAAAATTGAATCGGACTTCGTCTTCGCCGGCTTTCTCTTCTGCGGCAGGCGAGCCGGCGCTTGGCGATGCGGCTCGCTCGGACTCGCCTTGCGCTGTGTCGGCGGACGTCGCGCGCGCGCGACGCTCCAGGACGTCCAGCGACGGTGGTGGCGATTCCGGACGCACGGGTATTGGCCGTTCTCTGAAGGCTGCCCGCTCGGGAAACGGCCGGTCGCTGCGCGCAGCGTTGATCCCCGAGTCCCCGGTCCGATCCGATTCCGCTGCCGGCTGTGGACTGCCTTGCCGTTCGGGCTCGGTCATGGGGAATTCCGCTTGCGGCGGCTCCATGTTGACGACGATGGAGACGACCACGAACAGCGAGGCGGCGACCGCCGCGCCGCCCAGCCAGTGGGCCGGGCGCGGCAGGCTGCTCGGGCGGACCTCGTCGTGGGCTTTTGCGCGGATGCGCTGGTCGACGCCGGGGCCGGGCTCGATATCGCCCTGCTCGCGATAGAGCTGCGCGAGTCGTTCCTGATCGCCGTCGTGATTCCGGTGATCGTGATGTCTGTCCTTGCCGGTCATGGTTCGCTCGTCGATGTTGCGGGCCTGAGCAGCGTTCTCAGTTTTCCGGTGGCGTAGCGCAGGCGGCTCTTGACCGTTTCGCGGCCCACGCCGCTGCGCTCGGCGATTTCTGCCAGGGTCAGGCCCGCTTCCTGTTGCAGCAGGAAAGTCTCGCGCTGCACGCGGGAGAGCTGGCCCAGGGCCTTCGTCAGTTCCGCCCGGTGCTGCGCCTGCTCGACGCTCGCCTCGGGCGAGTCCTCCCGGTCGGACACCGGTTCGGCTTCGCTGCCGTCGGCATCCTCGCGCCGGCGATCGAGGGCTCGCCAGTGGTCGACCAGGCGGTTGTGGGCGATGCGGAAGGCGTAGCGCTTGAAGCCGGTGTCCTTCCGGAATCGCTTGCGCGCGTCGATGATGCGGGTCCACACGTCCTGGAACAGTTCGTCGGCGACCGATCGGTTGCGGGCGGAATGGAACAGGTAGCGATAGAGCGGCTTGCGATAGCGTTCATAGAGCGCATCGAAGGCGCGCGCATCGCCGCGTGCGTAGGCCAGCATCAGCTCGTCGTCACTGCGGGAGTCGGTCATCGCTCGCGGTGGTTGCGCCCGGATCGTCGATTCTACGCCCGGAGAGCCGCCGGCGCTTCGGACCGTGCCCGAAGCGCCGGCGCCGCACTGCCCGACCCGACAGGGTCAATGACCATCGCTGGCGATCGTGCGCTCGTTCGGCCCGTAGCGTCGGGCTACGGCCAGGCCGTCGGCCAGGCGGACCAGCTGGAGAAATTCGCCGCGGTAGCCGAAGGCATCGGCACCCTTCGAGTCCCGGGCCAGCGCGTGGACGTCTTCCATGCTGAAGCCTTCCAGGTACTTGCCGCCGCGAAGGTGCTGGCCGAAGGCCGCCACGGCCGCGGCAAAACGCAGTCGCTCCGAGGCCGACTCCGCGGCCAGGTTGGGCACCGGCCGCTCGATGAGCTGGCTGCTGTCGGATTCTGGCTGCTTGTAGCGCAGGCGAACGATGCCGAGCTCGTTGCTGATCTCGCGGGTTGCGCGAGCCGCACCGTAGCGAAGCGGATCCATGCGCTCGCCGCCGCTGCCGACGAGGGCGAGTTCGTACAGCGCGGTGACCGTGTGTCCGGCGCCGATGTCACCGGCGTCGACCGCGTCGTTGTTGAAGTCCTCTCGCGCGAGCATGCGGTTCTCGTAGCCGATCAGGCGGTACTCGGCGACCACCGCCGGGTTGAACTCCACCTGGATCTTCACGTCACGCGCGATGGTGTGCAGGGTCGCACCCATCTCGTCGACCAGCACCTTGCGCGCCTCGCCCAGAGTGTCGATGTAGGCGTGATTGCCGTCGCCCGCATCGGCGAGTTGCTCCATCAGGTGGTCGTTGTAGTTACCCGTGCCGAAGCCCAGGGTGGTGAGCGCAACGCCGGACTGGCGATTACGCTCGACCAGGTCGACGAGCGCATCGAAGTCGACGGTGCCGACGTTGAAGTCGCCGTCGGTGGCCAGGATGATGCGGTTGATACCGCCTTCGATGAAGCCTTGCCTGGCCTGGGCGTAGGCCAGCTCGATTCCGGCCGCGCCGTTGGTACGCCCGCCGGCCTGGAGCTGGTCGAGGGCGTTGCGGATCTTCACCGCCTGGTCGCCCGGGGTGGATTCCAGCACCACGCCGGTCGCGCCCGCGTAGACCACCATGGCGACCCGGTCGTCGCCGTCGAGCTGGCCGGCCAGCATCTTCAGCGCGTTCTTGAGCAGCCCGAGCTTGTCGGGCGAGTGCATCGAACCGGAGACATCGACCAGGAAGACCAGGTTGGCCGGCGGCACGTCCTCGGGCGGCGGCACGAAGCCCTTGATGCCGATCTGCAGCAGGCGCGTGTTCTCGTTCCAGGGCGAAGCGGCCTGCTCCAGCACGACGTTGAACGGTGTCGACGGATCCTCCGGCGCCGGATAGTCGTAGTCGAAGTAGTTGATCATCTCCTCGACCCGCACCGCGCCTTTCGGCGGGAGTTGGCCGGCGTTGAGCATGCGCCGGACGTTGGCGTAGCTGCCGGTGTCGACATCGATGCTGAAGGTCGATACCGGCTGCTCGCTCACCCGATGGATCGGGTTGGGGTCGAGCTCGTCGTAGTTCTCGCGGTTGATCGGGCGATCCGGCGCTCGCAGGTGAGCTAGCGGATCGGCGCCCGGCGACGCGGGCGAGGGGGCGAACGCCATAGGCTGGCCGGGAGCCGCCCGGTCGGCCAGGGCTTCCTCGACCCGGACCGGGCGCTGCCGAAACCGCCGCTCTTGCTCCGACGCGGTCTCGATGGTGACCTGCGTGAGATCCACTTCGGTCCGGGGCGCCGGTTCGGATACCGGCTTGTGCTCCTCACCGGTTTCCGGGGCCTGCGAGGCACAGCCTGCCGCCAGCGCAACGGCGGCCGCCGCCGCGGCCGCGAGTGCCCGGCGCCGAATACTCGAGTTGCGAATTGACTGGCTCATCCTGTTCTCCATTTGTGGGACTTGCATGGAGAACAACGATCGTGCCGCGAATACGGGGTTAATCCGTCGGTCTGTCGGCCAACAGGTCGACGTAGGCCACCTCGACCAGGTCGTCGTCGGCGATATGCAGCCGTTCCATGAGCACCTGCGCATCGGCCTCGCCCAGGCGCGAGGACTCGCCGTCTGCGAGCACGACCTCCAGTTCCAGAAAGTCGCCGAGGCCCTCGACGTGATCGAGGTGAATCCGGGTCCGGTCGGCCAGGTAGAGGATCCGGCGCTTTCGGACGCGCCCGGTGGTTCCGAGCGCATCGGTCAGCACTGCGCGCAGGCCATCGGGATCCTCGGTGGGCGTGATGCGATACTCCGACTGCCCCGGGCCGGCCTGGTCCGGGCGGCGGTAGAAGATCAGCTCGCCGCTGCCGTTGCCGAAATCGCGCAGCTTCAAGCGCCCGTCACGGCAGGCGAAGAAGGTGTCGTCCTGTTCGATGGCCCAGGGGCCCTCGTCGGCGATTCGCGCCGCGCGCTCGGCCATGACCTCCGGATCGGCCACGCGGGCCTTGATTTCGATGTTTCTCGCCATCTGCCGCATTCTTGCTCGAAGGGAAAGCAGGGAGCAGAATAACGCAGCAGACAACAACAACGACATTCGAGGAGGATCACCATGACCGAGACGCATGCCACGAAGCCGCCGGTCCATTTCTGGATCATCGCCGTCATCGCCGTGCTCTGGAACGCCGTCGGCGCTTTCGATTTCCTGGCCACGCAGATTCAGCTTGAATCCTACATGTCGGCCTTCAGCGAGGAGCAACTCGCCTTCTTCTACGGCATTCCGACCTGGGCCGTGGTCACCTGGGGCATTGCCACCTGGGGTTCGCTGCTCGGGTCGCTGGCCATGCTGCCCCGCCTGCGCTGGGCCTACCACCTGTTCATCATCGCGCTGGTCGCGATGCTGGCGACCTCGTTCCAGAATTTCGTACTTTCCAACGGCGCGGAGATCATGGGAACCGGCGGCATGATCTTTTCGGGCGTGATCGTCGCCATCGGCATCTTCCTGGTGTTCTACAACCGGGCCATGCTCCAGCGCGGCGTGCTCAGGTAGACGCCAGGCTCCAATCAAACGCGGGCGCCGTCGTCATTCGGCGCCCGCCGATCGGGTACTCGACTTCCGGTCGTTGCAGTTCTACAGCCCGAGATCCTGCCACTCCAGCGGTTCACCGCCAGGCGCCGGCTCGGGATCGATGAGTCGATCCTCGGCCGCTTCCGCATTGCCATCGAGCACGTCGCGCACGCGATCCAGGGCCCGCCAGCCGTAGGGCAACAGCGGCACATAGCGCCCGGCCACGCCCGGCGCGCCGAGCAGCACGTCGAAGTGCTGGGCATTCTTCACTTCCCAGTAGCTCACATTGCCGCCGTTGGCGCGCACCTGCTCGACCCAGGGCCGGCTGCTGAAGGCTGCGGGGATCAGGCCGTCGTCTGCGCCGTGGATCACCATCACCGGCGCTTCGCCGGGCAGCGAAGCGGAGGCGCGCGTGGCCTCGACGGCTTCGTGCAACTGCCTCGTCTCGCTTCCCTTGCCGGCCCACAGGGACCGCAGGCATCGCAGCGCCGGCAGCTGGGCGTCCTGACCGTCGCCCAGTGAGTCGGTGAGGACGATGCCCTCTCCCGCGCCGACCCCGGAATGCAGGGCCCACCAGGCATGCCGCTGGGCGGCAGTCGCTTCCGGCGCGCTGTAGGCGAAGCCGCAGGGCATGTCGAGAGGCCCGCGCCGCAGGTAGGCCGAGGCATAGCTGGCACCGACCGTGCGCCACAGGCCGAGCACCACGTTCACGGCGGCCTGGTCGAGGGCGGGATCCTCGAAGCCCAGTTCGTTGAGGCGCGCCCGGGCCGCCTGCGCGTGGCCTTCTTCGAGCAGTCCGGCGCGCACCAGCGAGGCGCAGCGAACCTCGCCCATCGCCGCCAGCATCGGATTGCCCAGGGGCATGCCGCCGACCTTCTCCAGGTCGGCCAGCATGCAGGGCTGGTAGAGCGCGGCGGCCGTGGCGTAGTCGTAGAGCGGCGGCGCGCCGGGCGCGGTGACGTTGGGCGAGACGGCGACCACGGCGTCGAGCAAGCCAGCTTCGTCCAGCTCGGCTGCGCGCAGCACCGCGCCCCCGCCATTGGACAGGCCGGCGGCGATCACGCGGGTGTTGTCGGCCGAAATCTCGCCATCGAGTTCATCGGACAGAATCCCGAGGCCGAACTCCGCCGCCGCCAGAACGTGGCGGCCCCAATCGGCTTCGGGGTTGTCGCCGGAGTGGGCATGCGGCAGCGCGACGGTGGCCGGGTCCGGTGCCGGGCCTTCAGCCTCCTCGTCTCCCGTCGGTATCGCGGCGGGTTCGAAGCCCAATCGGGCCTCGCCGCGGGCAGCACGGGTGCCGTCCAGGCGCACGCCGGTTTCGCTGGCGTAGTCGAAGAAATCGGTGCCGGCTCCCTTGTCGGTGTAGACCACGGCGCAGCCGGCGGGCAAGGCCCAGGGTCCGGCCAGGGCGATAGCGCCATAGACCCCGCGCGAGCCGGAGGCGGGCGCTACGACTAGGCAGGGCGCTTCGGAATCGAAGGCGTCGGGAAGCTGGAGCAGCACGCGTACCGGGTGGTTCGCATCGGCAACGGTTACGAAGGCCTGGAACTCGCGCCCGGGCACGGCCGGCAGGTCGTCGAGCAGGCCGCCGAGACCGCCCGCGGGCGTGAAGCTCTGGATGCCGGTCCAGGACTTGTGGATGGCCATGCGGCGCAGTTCCGCCGCTGTCGGCGCTTCCGGATCGGCCGTCTGCGGCGCGTTGCCGGCAAGCCCGTCCAGACCCAGCCCCGCGGTCAGCAAATCGTCGCCGTCGCGATGCTCGGTGACCCGGATTTCGAGGTCGGCGGCAGCTTTGCCGTTGCCGGCGGAATCCTCGCCGGGGCTGCAGGCCGCGAGCAACGGAATCGCGAATAGGAGGACAGTCAGGTTCGATCGCATCATCGGCTCTCTGAGGGCGTTCGGAAATTCGGGAGCGTCACTTTAGCAGGGCGCATGCGCGCGCACCCAATGGACTTTGGTACAGCAGCCGCGGCCTTGTCGCTCTGCTAGTCTTTCGATCCTGGCCAATCCACCCTATCCGGAGTCCGACGCGAACATGACCGATCGCCCCCTGCGCATCCTGATCACCGGCGCCGGCAGCGGCATCGGCGCCGGCATTGCAGCCGACCTGGCCAAGGCCGGTCATACCATTCTCGCGACCGACCTCGACGGCTCGGCCGCCGAGGCCACCGCCGCAGCGATCACTGCGGCCGGCGGCACGGCAAGCGCCCATGCCCTGGACGTCACCAACGACACCGATGTCGACAGGCTGGTGTCCGAACTCGACGGCAACGTCGACGTGCTCGTCAACAATGCCGGGCTGCAACACGTCGCACGCCTGGAGGACTTTCCCATGGAGAAATGGGACCAGCTCGTCCAGGTCATGCTGACCGGGACGGCGCGCCTGACCCGGGCCCTGCTGCCGGGCATGCGCGAGCGCGGCTTCGGGCGCATCGTCAACATCGGCTCGATCCACTCGCTGGTGGCCAGCCCCTTCAAGAGCGCCTACGTGGCCGCCAAGCACGGCCTGACCGGCTTTTCCAAGGTGCTGGCGCTGGAAACGGCCGACACCGACATCACCATCAACACGGTCTGCCCGACCTACGTGAAAACCCCATTGGTCGAGAAGCAGATCGCCGACCAGGCGAAGACCCACGGCATCTCGGAGGACCGCGTGGTCGAAGAGATCATGCTCAAGCCCATGCCCAAGGGCGTGTTCATCTCCTTCGAGGAACTGGCCGGCATCTGCGCCTTCCTGGTCGGACCGGCCGCGCGCAACATCACCGGGCAATGCATCGTTGTCGATGGGGGGTGGACGGTGCAATGAGATCAGGTTTCGGGTTTCAGGTTTCAGTGTTCAGGAGCGCCCGGAATACCGAGAACGCCTTGCCGACAACCCGCGCGCCGTGCTCACCGGACACTCGATGGTGGCATCATCAATCTGGCGATCTGGTCGCCGACCAGACTCCGGACCCGATATTTTTTCCTGAAACCTGAAACCTGAAACCTGAAACCTGAAACCTGAAACCTGAAACCTGAATCCTGAAACCTTTATCCTTGGATCTCAATGGCCACCCGAGTCCTCATCGCAGACGATCACCCGCTGTTCCGCGGGGCGCTGGTGCAGGCCCTGGGGGCTTGCCTGGACGACGTCGAGATACTCGAGGCGCGCGATCTGCCTGAAACGACTGCCCTGCTCGAAGACAACGAGGACATCGACCTCGTCCTGCTCGACCTGCACATGCCGGGCAGTCACGGCCTGGCGGGGCTGGCGTCCATTCGATGCAATCACCCGGCCGTGGCCGTTGTGGTCGTTTCGGCCAACGAAGACCCGCGCGTCATCCGGCGCGTGCTCGATCACGGTGCGGCGGGCTTCATCCCGAAGAGTTCCGGGCTCGACGACATGACCGCCGCGCTCGACACCGTGCTCGACTGCCGGGAGTGGGTGCCGCCCCGCCTGGAGCGCGCCGTGGCCGAACTCGATTCCGACGATGAAGACCTGGTGCTGGCCGAGCACATCGCGGCCCTGACGCCGCAGCAGTTCCGTGTGCTGGCGCTGGTCGCCGACGGCTGGCTCAACAAGCAGATCGCCGACGAGCTGGGCATCCAGGAGCGCACCGTCAAGGCCCACATGAGCGAAATACTTCAGAAACTCGAGGTGCGCAACCGAACCCAGGCCGGCGTGGCGCTGCGACGGCTCGAACTGATCGATCCCGCCTCGCGCATCGGATAGGCAACCCGGTCAGGGCATCTCGAAACGGTCCTTGAACAATTCGTCGGGCGGCGGCGTGATGGTAAACGCCTGCTGTACACCGATTTCCGAGCTGTTGCCGTCGGCATCGATGACCATGGCCATCAGGTAACCGTTGTCGAAGGGCGGATCGATCGTGATCGTTCGGTTCGAGCCCGGTGCGACGTTGTAGCTGTCGACGTGGATGCGGTAGCCCTCACGGAAATCCTGGCTGTTGTAGTAGAAGTCCACCTGTAGCGGATAGGTCGACTGACCGGTGCCGCTGTCGACGAAATAGGTCACCGAGAGTTGACCGCCCACGTCATCCACCTGCGAGATGACGGGATAGTTCTGCATGTTGTTGGGTCCGCTGTCGACATCGCCGGCGTCGTTGGGCGTGTCGCCGTCGTCGTTGAGGTCGATGGCCAGGTCGGCATGGCCGCCGAAGTTGTTGTCCTCGAGGCGATTGCCGGTCCCGGCCGTGCTTCCGACGCGGATCCCGTCGTC
This sequence comes from Wenzhouxiangella sediminis, assembly GCF_003410055.1. Classification (GTDB taxonomy): domain Bacteria; phylum Pseudomonadota; class Gammaproteobacteria; order Xanthomonadales; family Wenzhouxiangellaceae; genus Wenzhouxiangella; species Wenzhouxiangella sediminis. The sequence goes on from NZ_QUZK01000022.1 coordinate 25,926, forward strand.
GTTGTTCCAGACAACGTTGTCCGAAACGTCATTGAGCGAGGCACCGTCGGTCAGCAAGACGCCGCCGCGTCCATTGCCGAGGTCCACGAAACGCTGGCCGCCAATCGTGTTATCGCGAATGGTGTTGTTGTCGCCGTGGACCTGAATGCCGTCGGAGGCATTGAAACCGATGTGGTTGCCGGTGCAGCCCGCACCCTCGTCACCGATCACGTTGGCCCCACCAAGCACTCGGATGCCCTCTATGGCATTGCCGATATTCTCGTTGGACGAGCCGAGCCCGATGAGATTGCCGCACACGTCGTTGGTGGCGCCTTCGAGCAGGACACCATCGCTGTTGTCTCCGATGACGTTGTCGAGGATCTGGGTGTTGACGGCCGCCGCGCGCACGCGGATGCCGACGCCCGCGTTGCCGAACACCGATCCGTCCTGTTGCGCGCCGACGCTGTTGCCGGTGATGGTCGAAGTCACGCCGCTGACGACATCGATGCCGTCGTCGGCCATGCCGCCGATGCGGTTGCCCTGCAGCAGGTTGCCGCCGGCGGCCACGACGATGCCGTTGGCCCCGTTGCCCACGAGAGATCCGTTGAGGAAACCGATCTCGTTGCCCTGGACGGTGTTGTCTTCATCGGCGAGGTATACAGCATCGTTGTCGTTGTCGAAGATCTGGTTGAAAACGACCGAGTTGTTTGATCCGGCCGAGACCTGTACGCCGCGCTGCTGGTTCTGGTAGATCCAGTTTTCCTCGATCACGTTGCCGCTACTGGTCGCCAGGTTGCCCACATGAATGCCGTGACCGGCATTGGCAGCAATCAGGTTGCGCCGTCCCGCCACGGAATCGCCCACTTCGCTGCTTCCGCCGTTGAGTGAAATGCCGTTGCCGCCATTGGCGAAGATCTCGTTGACGTGGATTCGTTGTGTGCCCGTCGTCGTGCGGATGCCGTCGCCGGCGTTGTATTCGATGTAGTTGGGGCTGGTAATCGGACCCGACGCAGTGCCCGCGATGATGCCCAGGAAGTTGTCGGGCCCGACAAGCTGGATGCCGTGTCGAGAATTGCCGAACGCACTCCCGCCGGCCGGATTGGTTCCGATGTAGTTGCCTGCGATCTGACCATCGGCACCCAGTTGCACGTAGATGCCGTCCTCGGCATTGTTGGAAATCAGGTTGCCCCGCCCGCTGATTCCGATGGTCGGCGAGGTCACAACGTCCGTGCCGACGACGCAACGATCGCAGTTGCTGACGTACACACCGCTGCCGCCGTTGCCACCGGCAGCACCGTCATGGCGAACGCCGATCCAGTTGGAATCCAGCTCGACTGTCGAGCTGTTGACGATCTCGATCCCGTTGTCGGGAAAATTGAAGATCGCCAGGCCGCGAATCGTCACGGCCGCAGTGCTGGCCACGCGCAGTCCGTCAGCCGTCGTCCCGCCCAGAGAAGAACCGTCGAGCCGCACGAGCGGCGTGGCGTCGAGAACGGACGAAGCGCCCGTGTTGTAGCCGGGTGCCGTGGTCGCGTCGATGGTCACGACGGAAGAAATGGTGGGCAGGGGCGTTACGGGCGTGATCGTGAACAGGCCGACGGAGAATTCGATCAGGTGGCCGCCACCGAATGCATTGGCCTCCTCGATGGCGGCCCTGAGCGTGCATCGGGGCGGCCCGCCGACCGGGATGTCGCAAAAGCCGTCGCCAGGATTGGCGTCTGACGCATCACCGATATCATTGACGACGAAAGCCTGGGCAGCGCCGGCTGCCAGCAGCATGCCCAGGGCCACGAACCGATTGAGAGTATTCATCGAGTTGTCCTGCGAAATCCCGTCGTCAAGCAAATCGAAATCCCGGCGGTTTCTGTGACACGCCACGCAGGGCAGGCTGACTTACGCGGCGGAATGCGCCAGAATGAAGCCGGGACACCAGAAAGTCGCCTCGATCATGGTTCAAGCCTCAGACTCGGGATCTGCCGGCAGCGGTTTGTCGGAGTTCGGTCCCGACGGTACCGATCTCGACCGGGTCCGCCAGCTCTACCAGGAGTTGCGGCGCATCGCCCGGCGCGAGCGCCAGCTCATCCCCTCGGCGACGCTCAACACGACCGCACTGGTTCACGAGGTCTGGCTGCGCCTGGCCGCCGGAGAAAGCGAGTTCCGCGACCGGCGACATTTTCTCGGCGTGGCGGCGGTCGCCATGCGCCGGATGGTGGTCGACTACGCTCGCTATCGCCTGGCACAGAAACGCGGCGGCGACGCCGTCCAGGTGGAGCTGGGTGACGCCGACGCGGCCACGGTGACCGACATCGACCGAATCCTCGACATCGACCAGGCCATCGGCGACCTCGAGCAGCTCGATCCCCGCCTGGGCCGCCTGGTCGAACTTCGCTTCTTCACCGGCCTTTCCAACGAGGACGCAGCCGAAGTGCTCGAAGTCTCCCCGCGCACGGCAGCGCGCGACTGGAAACGCGCACGGGCGCTGCTGGCGGCCAGCCTGGAATGAAGATCAGCGCCTCGGACTGGGCAACCATTTCCGACCATTTCGATCGCCTGGCCGACCTGACTCGGGACGAGCGACAGGCCGAGCTCGACGCGCTGGACCTGGATCGCGTTCACCGCCGACAACTTCGCCACCTGCTGGAACAACACGACCGGGCCGACTCGCTGGGGCTGGACACGGGCGCTCCCGAACGGCTGGGGTTGGACCGAGACGAATCCGGCAAGGCAGACGCGCCGCCGCCCGACTGGCAGGGCCAGCGGCTCGGGCCCTGGCAGGTCGACGAGATCATCGGCCGCGGCGGTATGAGCGTGATCCACCGCGGGCACCGCGCCGACGGGCAATTCGAGAAGGAAGTGGCCGTCAAGGTACTCAAGCGCGCCAACCTGATCGGCGACGGCGAACGGCTGACGGAGGAAACGCGCATCCTCGCGCGCCTCGAGCACCCGGGCATCGCGCGACTGATCGACAGCGGCACAAGCGAGCAAGGTCACGGCTATCTCGTCATGGAACTCGTCCACGGCCGCGCGCTCGACGCCCATTGCCGGGAGCGCGAGCTGTCCGTGGCCGCCATCGTTAAGCTGGTCATCGAGGCGGCCCGGGCACTTGAATACGCTCACCAGCGCCAGGTGGTGCATTGCGACGTCAAGCCGGCCAACCTGCTGGTGCGCGACAACGGCCGGCTGTGCGTGGTCGATTTCGGCATCGCTGCAATGCTGCAGCGGCAACCCGACGCCGAGCGCCACCTGTATTGCTCGCCCGCCTATACGGCCCCCGAACGGTTCCGGCGGGCGCCGCCGGACACGAGCCAGGACATCTACTCCCTCGGCGCGGTACTCGAGGAACTGATCGCCGAAAGGTCGGATCGCGACCTCGCGGCGATTTGCGCCCAGGCGACAGCACGTCAACCGGAAGAGCGCTACAGCTCGATGACCCTGTTGCGGGCCGACCTGGAATCCTGGCAGGAAAAGCGTCCGGTCGCGGCGCGCCGGGGCGGGCGGACTTACGTCTTCGTCCGCTGGCTGCAGCGCCACTCGGTCGCGGCGAGTCTCGGCCTGTTGCTGGTTGCCAGCCTGACGCTGGGCATTGCCGCCGCGCTCTGGCAAGCTCGCGAAGCTCGTAGCGAAGCCGCCCGGGCCGTGGCCGCCCGCGATTTCCTGATCGGCATCTTCGAGTCGGCCGATCCCGCGTTGATGCGCGGCGAGGATCCGCCGGCCTCCGAGTTGCTTCGGCGCGGCGCCGACCGGGTCCGCTCGGCCATGGCCGATCAACCGCGCCTTCTCGCGGAACTGCTCCACGTCATCGGGCGGACTCAGCTCGAAAGAGGCCTGATCGCCGACGCGGCGAATTCGCTCGACGAAGCGCTGTCACTGGATGCGGCCGATCGGATGAGCGACCTTCGAATCTCCGCCCTTTCCGATCGGGGCATGGTCGCTTACGAACAAGGGCTTTTCGAAGATGCCGTGCGCTTCCTCGAGAGGTCGCGTGCGCTCGCGCTCGAGCACGACGTGAAAGGCACCCGACTGGCCCGGATCGAGGTGCGACTGGCCGACATGCTGTTGATCGTTCAGCAGGCGGATCGGTCGCTCTCCATCGCCGAGCGGGTCGTTAGTCGCCTGGCGGATGCGCCGACGGGACCCGCGGCATCGATCCGGGCCGACGCGCTCCGCGTCCAGGGTGCCGCCCTTCAGGAAACGGGCCGCCTGGCGCAAGCCCAGGCCGTGCTTGAGGCGGCGCTTGAACTCCAGAAGCGCCTGGACGACGACGAGATCCTGCTGGCGAAGATCGAGAACGATCTCGGCATCGTCCACTGGTACCAGGAGGACTTCGATGCGGCCGCGAGCGTCTTCGAACGCTCACTGCAACACAAACGGGCCGTCTACGGCGACGACCACCCCCAAACGCTCAGCACCCTGGGCAACCTGGCCGGGGTCAACATGGCCCGCGGCGACCACGCCGGCGCGGAATCGGCCTGGCGACAATCGCTGGAATCGCTGATGCGTGTGCACGATGGACCACACCCCGACATTGCCTACACCTGGGGCATGCTGGCCTGGTCTCACTACATGCGGGACGATTTCACGGGCGGGCTCGAACTCGTCGAGCGAGGCCTGGCGCACCGCGACGCCCTGCCGGAGGCCGACCTGGCCATGGTCAACTGGCTGCTGCCTCTCAGGAGCCTTATCCTGCTGGAACTCGACCGCACCCCGAGCCTGTCCGATCTGCAACGACCCGGGGAAGCCTGCGACGACCTGGACGGCATCAGCAGCCTGCAGCAGCGGTTCTGCCTGGCCCGGCGCCTGCTGGAAACCGATCCACCGGCCAACTGCCACACATCGGTCGTACCCGCGGCAGGCGCAGCCACCCTCGACTCGCTACCCGCGCGTTGGCGAGACGCCTATCGACTGTTGCGACAACGTTGCGCCGGCGATCCCGCGCCCCCCGGCGGGCACATCACGGCAGCGAAGGATCCGCGATGGCTGGCGAGCCGCTTGGACGAGCTCGCTGGCAAGCCGGGCCGCGATGCCGTCACCGGGCCCGACTGAATTCACTCAGAGTTCCGGCAGGATTCTCCAGAAGGCGTCGATGCAGGCCGCGCCCAGGTGCTTGCAGCGGTCGGGTGACCAGCCGATCTCCGGCATCGGCATGTCGGCATTGTCCTTGAAAGGCATCTCCAGCGTCATGGCCAGGCAATCGAAGGTCTCGGCCATGTAGTCGGTGTTCTTCTTCAGGTCGGCCGCGCTGCCGGGGGCATCCACCTCGTAGCCGATTTTCGTCTGGAAATCCGGGCTGATCCCGGCCAGCAGATTCTTGAAGGTGTCGAGCTGGTGCTGCTTGCGGTCGTTCCAGGAGGGCGTGCCCTCGGCGCCGGCGATGAAGTTGTACGGCAGCGCCTCGTCGCCGTGAACGTCAAAGCACATGTCCACGCCGGTGGCGTGCATCTTCCGGCGCGTGAAGTAGACCTCGGGCGACTCGGTCTCGGAGGGCTCGGCCCACTCACGGTTGAGGTTGCGCCCCTTCGCGTTGCAGCGCAGGTGACCGCGCACGGCGCCGTCGATGCACATATTCGGCACCAGGTAGACCACCGCCTCGTCGAGGAGCTTGCGCGACACCGGCTCTTCGGCATCGAGCAGGCGCTCCAGGAAACCTTCGACCCACCATTCGGCCATCGACTCGCCGGGATGCTGGCGGGCGATCACCCAGATCTTCTTGCGACCCTCGACCGGCTCGCCGATGCGCAGCATGGTGTGGGCGCGCCCGTCCGGCGTGCTGCAAAGGGCCTCGGCGCGAACGCGGGGGTCGACCAGCGCGGCGGCGATCAGGTTGTCGTGCTCGAGCTGCGAATACGGCGCGAAATAGGCGTAGTAGACGACGTCACTGTCGGGCTTGTGCTTGATGACCAGCTGCTTGCCGTCGAATTCGGTAGGGACGCGAAACCAGTGGACGCGGTCGAAACTCGCCACCGCCTGGTAATCCTCGAAACCGTCCACGTAGGACACCTCGCCGGCATTCTCGATGGTCATGCGGCAGTGCGTATCGCGCGCTCCGGACAACTGGAAGTGGAACCACTGCATGTGCTCCCCGCCGGCATCGGGCCGGATCTTGAGACGGATATTGTCCGGGGATTCGGCTTCCAGGACTTCGATATTGCCGCTGTCGAAGGTTGAATTGATTTGCATGGCTATATCCAGGTTTCAGGTTTCAGGTTTCAGGCCGCGAGTTTATCGCAGGGGTCAACGCGCCGTAGGTTCCGGCCAGCCGAAGACTTCGGCGGCGACGCGTGCGAACTCACCGGCCAGAGGCGCTTCAAGGCGGAGACGCCCGGCCTGCCGCGGATGGTCGAGTTCGAGCCGGCGGGCGTGCAGGAGCATGCGGTGGCATCCCAGGTGCTGGCGGAAAAGGCGGTTGTGGCGGCCGTCGCCGTAGGTGGTGTCGCCGATCAGGTGGTGAGAGATGTGCTTGAGGTGGCGCCGGATCTGGTGGCGCCGGCCAGTTTCGGGCACGGCCTCGAGCAGCGAATAGCGAGCGGTTTCGAATCCGCCGACCGGGATGGGCAACTCGCAGGTCGCCAGGCGCTCGTAGCGGGTCCTGGCGTCACGCGGCTCGGCATGCTTGTGCCGCGCGAGCGGATGGTCGACGGTACCCTGCTCTTCCGTCCAGCCCCGGACGACCGCGAGGTAACGCTTGTCGACGCTGCGGTCCATGAAGGCCTGCCCGAGCATCCTGGCGGTTTCGGGATCGAGGGCGAACAGCAGCACGCCGGAAGTGGCCCGATCGAGTCGGTGCACCGGCCAGACGCGCTGGCCGAGCTGGTCGCGCAGGTTCTGCATCACGAATTCACGATCAGTACCTATGCTGCTGCGGTGGACCATGATGCCGGTCGGCTTGTTGACCGCGCACAGCCATTCGTCGCGCAGCAGGATCTCGAAAGACACGGACCGGCCCGGCGCTCAGCAGTGACGCTCGGCGGCTTCTGCCAGTCGCTCGAGACTGTCGAGGAAGCGGCGCCGCTCCTCGGGTTCGAGCGCTTCGAGCAGGTCGCGCTCGAACGCCAGCGCGGCGGGCACGATGGCGTCATGGATCGACTCGCCCTCCTCGCTGAGGTAGAGCCGCTTGGCGCGGCGATCGGGGTGGTTCTCCCGTCGCTCGAGCCGGCCCGCGTCAAGCAGGCGGGAGACCGCCCGACTGACCGCGACCTTGTCCATCGCCGCGCGATCGGCGACCTCGGTGGCGGTCACCCCGGGATAGCGCCCGACGATGGCAATCACCCGCCACTCGGTGACGCCCAGGTCGAAGCGCGACTGGTAGGTGCGGGCAATCCCGTTGCTGATCCGGTTGGAGAGCACGGACAGGCGGTAGGGAAGGAAATCCTCGAGGTCGAGCATGGTCGAAGAGGTACGGGTCCGGCTTGAAAACAGTTACAAATGTAACTAATATCACGGGTCCGAGGCAAGGCCATTCTTTGCCCACTCATTCAACCATTCGCCTTTCGTCGAAACGCACAGTTGCAAGGAGACCGAATCATGACGCAGTCCCGCCCCAATCCGCTCGGCGTCGAGCAGTTCGAATTCATCGAGTTCGCCGCGCCCGAACCGGCGTTGCTGCACGACCTGTTCCAGCAGCTCGGTTTCACGGCCGTCGCACGCCACAAGGAACAACCGGTCACCCTGTACCGCCAGGGCGGCATCAACTTCCTGGTCAACGAGAGCACCGACTCGTTCGCCAGCGACTTCGCCGCTGCCCACGGCCCGTGCTGCACCGGCTTCGCGATGCGCGTGACCGATCCGAAGGCCGCGCACGAGGCCGTCCGCGCCAAGGGCGCCAAGGACATCGAGAACAAGCCCGACACCCTGCCGATCGACGTGCCCTGCATCGAAGGCATTGGCGGTTCCGTGCTGTATCTGACCAGCGGCGAGGAAGACGTCGACCGCCACTTCGACTTCGATCCGGCCGTCGACCGCCATCCCGAAGGCGTGAGCATGAACTTCATCGACCACCTTACCCACAACGTCTACAACGGCAACATGGGTCAGTGGGCGTCCTTCTACGAAGACCTCTTCGGCTTCTTTGAGGTGAAGTACTTCGACATCAAGGGCAAGGCGACCGGCCTGAAGTCCAAGGCCATGACCTCGCCGACGACGAAGATCGCCATCCCGATCAACGAGTCCGAAGACCCCAAGAGCCAGATCAACGAATACCTGGACGAGTACAAGGGTGAAGGCGTCCAGCACATCGCGCTCTACACCGACCGCATCTATGAAACGGTCGAGGCGCTGCGCGAGAAGGGCGTCGAGTTCCTCGACACGCCCGACACCTATTACGACGTCATCGACGAGCGCATTCCGAACCACGGCGAGGACGTCGAGCGCATGCGCAAGAACAAGATCCTGATCGACGCCGACCCGAACGACTCGAACAAGCAGTTGCTGCAGATCTTCACCAAGACCAATATCGGTCCTATCTTCTTCGAGATCATTCAGCGCAAGGGCAACGAAGGGTTCGGCGAGGGCAACTTCACCGCCCTGTTCGAAGCCATCGAGCGCGACCAGGAAAAGCGCGGCGTACTTTAAGAGAAGGTTTCAGGGTTCAGGGTTCAGGTTTCAGGAGCGGGTCAGCACCGCTCCTGGAGCCTGACCCGAACCTGGAGTCTTCGAAGCGGATGCATCCAAGACAGCCAATTCGGAGGCAGTCATGAAGAAGTGGATTTCTCATTCCAAGGTGGAAGGCAAGGCCAGCCGGCAGGCGCACACCAACCTGCCCGAAGGCACGTTTGAGCGCGAGATGGGCAAGGAAGGCTTTTTCGGCCCGGCCACGCACTTCTACCACCAGCACATGCCCACGGGCTGGACCGACTTCGAAGGCCCGCTGCAGCCGCGCGCCTTCGACACCACCAAGCTCGACGACAACGTGGGCTCTCCGTGGCAGGCGGCCGAGCTGCTCAGCAACGCCCACTGCAAGTTCCGCTGCTGGCACTCGGACGGCAAGATGGATCACCTGGTGCGCAACGGCGACGGCGATGAACTGCTGTTCATCCACGACGGCGCCGGCGAGCTGTTTTGCGACTTCGGCCATATGTCCTTCCGCGACGGCGACTACATCATGCTGCCGCGCGGCACCATGTGGCGCATCGAGTCCGACGGCCCGGTCGAGATGCTGCTCATCGAGGCGACCAACTCCAGCTACATGCTGCCCGAGAAGGGCCTGGTCGGTCCGCACGCCATCTTCGATCCGGCCATGCTCGACACCCCGGAAATCGACGACGCCTTCCGCGCCCAGCAGGGCGAGGACGAATGGAAGGTGCTGGTCAAGCGGCGCCACCAGATCTCGACCATCACCTACCCGTTCAACCCGCTCGACGCCGTCGGCTGGAAGGGCGACCTGATGCCGGTGCGCATCAACTGGCGCGACATCCGCCCACTGATGAGTCACCGCTACCACCTGCCGCCGTCGGCGCACACGACGTTCGTGGCGCATCGCTTCGTCATCTGTACCTTCACGCCGCGCCCGTTCGAGTCGAGCGAGGACGCCCTCAAGGTGCCGTTCTTCCACAACAACGACGACTACGACGAAGTGCTGTTCTACCACGCCGGCAACTTCTTCTCGCGCGACAACATCCACCCGGGCATGATGACGCACCACCCCTGCGGCTTCACCCACGGCCCGCACCCGAAGGCGATGAACAACGCCTTCACGCCCAAGACGGACAAGACCGAAGAAGTCGCCGTCATGCTCGACACGCGCGACGCCCTCGACGTCACCGAAGCGGCCGAAAAGATCGAGTGGACCGGCTACGTGGATAGTTGGAAGCCTAAGAACTGACGTTATTGGGTTTCGGGTTTCAGGTTTCAGGTTTCAGGGGCCAGTGGCGGCGATTCGGGATCGTTGCCGAAAAACCGGATGACGTGCTGACTGCCACGTCGCCATGAGGCTCACCCCCGAAATCGGAATTCGTGTTGTTTTTCCTGAAACCCGAAACCTGAACCCTGAAACCTCAAACGCAATCTAGCGCCAACACGCTTACCAGACTCACAAGACACTCATTCGAGGCGAATCAATCATGAAACTAGCAACACTGAAGGAAGGCGGTCGCGACGGTACGCTGATCGTCGTTAATCGAGACCTCACACGCGCCGTTTCGGCAACCGATATCGCCCCGACCCTCCAGGCCGCGCTGGACGACTGGGACGCGGCCGCGCCGCGCCTGGCCAGCCTGTTCGACGACCTGATGAACGGCACGGCCGAAGGCAGCTTCGACCTCGACATCGACCGGCTGGCCGCCCCGCTGCCGCGCTGCTTCCAGTTCGTCGACGGCTCGGCCTACCTGCCGCACGTCGAACGCGTGCGCAAGGCACGCGGGGCCGAGGTGCCGGAGAGCTTCTTCACCGACCCGCTGATGTACCAGGCCGTCTCCGACGGATTCCTGGCGCCGCACGACCCCATCTCCATGGCCTCGACCGAATGGGGTATCGACTTCGAGTCCGAGATCGGCGTCTTCACCGACGACGTGCCGATGGGCGCCACGCCCGAGGAGTGCGCCGAGCACATCCAGCTGGTGACCATCCTCAACGACGTCTCGCTGCGCAACCTGATCCCCGGCGAACTGGCCAAGGGCTTCGGCTTCCTCCAGTCCAAGCCGCGCTCGGCGCTGGCCCCGGTCGTCGTGACGCCCGACGAGCTGGGTGACGCCTGGCAGGACACCAAGCTCAACCTGCCGCTGCTGACCCATCTCAACGGTGAACTCTTCGGCGAACCGGAAGCCGGCGAGGACATGCAGTTCAGCTTTGCCGAACTGGTCGCGCATGCCGCCAAGAGCCGCCCGCTGGCGGCCGGCTCCCTGGTCGGTTCGGGCACCATCGCCAACCAGGACACCAGCCGCGGCGCCTCCTGCCTGGCCGAGAAGCGCATGCTAGAGATCATCGCCGACGGCAAGCCGAGCACGCCTTTCATGGACTTCGGCGACGTGGTGCGCATCGAGATGAAGACCCGCGAAGGCGAGTCCATCTTCGGCGCCATCGAGCAGAAAGTGGTTCAGTACGAGCGATAAAGAAGGTTTCAGGGGTTCAGGTTTCAGTGTTCAGGAGCACTTGGAGAGCCGGCGCATGTGACGTCGACAGGCTTGGCGCCGTGCAATCGGTTCGCCAGGAACGACACAACGGGATCCGGTACACCGGTTCCCTTTGGTTTTCCTGAAACCTGAAACCTGAAACCTGAAACCCAATAGATCGCAGCCGAAGCGACCCAAAGATGCCCCAAACCAAACAGATGGTTCTATATTCCTACTGGCGCTCCTCAGCCAGCTACCGGGTGCGCATGGCGCTCAAGCTCAAGGGCCTGGATCACGAGATCCGGCCCGTGCACCTGGTGCGAGACGGCGGCGAGCAGTTTGCCGACGACTACACGGCGCTCAACCCGCAGCAGCTGGTGCCGACGCTGATCGACGGCGAGACCGTCATCACGCAGTCGATGGCGATGCTCGAGTACCTGGAGGAGCGCCACCCCGAGCCCGCACTGCTGCCCGGCGACCATGCCGGGCGTGCACGGGTACGCGCCATCGCCCAGGCGATCGCCTGCGAAATTCACCCGCTCAACAACCTGCGCGTGCTCAAGTACCTGACGGGGACGGCCGGTCTCGACGAAGACGCCAAGCTCGCCTGGTACCGACACTGGACGGAAACCGGCCTGGCTGCCGTCGAGCGCATGCTCGACAATCCGGGCACCGGGCGATTCTGTCACGGCGATGAACCGGGCCTGGCCGATTGCTGTCTGTTGCCACAGGTCTATAATGCCGAGAGATTCGAGTGCAACATCGCGCAGCTCAAGCGCATTCGCCGCATCTGCGAAGCACTCGGAAAGATCCCGGCCGTGGTCGAAGCCATGCCGGAAAACCAGCCCGACGCGGCCTGATTCCGCGTCAATCCGAAAAGACGAAACCAGTGACCGACCCGATGAAGCCAATTCGCCTGCTCGCCGCGGCCGCCGCGCTGGCGCTGCTGGCCGCCTGTGCCACGACGCCGCCCGACCCCGCCATGCTCGACAACGCGCGCAACGCCATCAGTCAGGCCGAGGCCGCCAACGCCGAGGAATACGCGCCGATCGAGTTGCGCTACGCCCACGAACGCCTGCAGCAGGCCAGCCAGGCCCTCGAGAACGAACGCCCGGACGATGCCCGGCGACTGGCCGAACAGGCCGAGATCGAGGCCCAGCTGGCCCTGGCACGTACCCGAGCCGCGCTCGCCCGAGCCGAACTGCAGCGCAAGCAGGAAGAACTCGAGCAGGTGCGCGCCGACCTGGTCGAGGTGTTCGGCGAGGGGGTCGTGCAGCCATGAGCCGAATGCAGACCACCGTCAGAATCACCCTCACGGCGCTGATCATCGCCGCCCTGGCCGCCTGCGCGGTCCAGCCGCCGCGCGAGAACGCCGCGCTGCGCAACCTGAACAACGACCTCGAGGAGTTCCGGGCCAACACCGAGTTGTCCGAACGTGTGCCGCTGGCCGTTTCCGACGCCGAGCGCGCGGTGCGCGCCGCCAGCGCGGAGGGCCTGTCCGAGGCCGAGCTTTCGCACCGCATCAATCTGGCGGCCAAGCGCATCGAGATCGCCCGCGCCGAGGCCTTTCGGGCCCAGGCGCGCGAGCAGATCGACGCCGTCGAGGCCGAGCGCACCGAACTGCTTCTGCGCGCCAGCCGCCTCGAGGTCGAGCAGGCGCGCCGTGAGGCCGAACGCGCCCTGATGCAGAGCCAGGCGGCGACCGAGGAAGCCGAGCGCACGCGCCTGGAGGCGATGACCGCCGAGGAACTTCGCGAGGAAGCCGCACGCCGGGAGCAGCAGGCCCGCGAGGAAGCCGAGGCCGCCCGGCGCCTGGCGGAAGCCCAGGCCAGCGAGATCGAGCTGGCCCGACGCGAGGCCGAGCTGGCCACCGAGGCCGCGGAATCCATGCGCCGCCGCCTGGATTACCTGGAGCTGCGCGAAACCGACCGCGGAGTCGTGGTGACGCTCGGCGACGTGCTGTTCGCGAGCGGCGAAACCACCCTGCAACCCGAGGCCCGCAATCAACTGGGCGACGTGGTCAAGCTCGTCGAGGGCGAACCCGAAAAGCAGATCCGCATCGAAGGGCACACCGACTCGACCGGATCGTCGGCGGCCAACATGCGCATTTCGCGCCTGCGGGCCGAAGCGGTGCGTGACGCCCTGGTCGAAGAAGGCATCGACGCCAGCCGGATCCAGGCCGTCGGCATGGGGGAGGACTTCCCCATCGCCAGCAACGAATCGGCCGAAGGCCGCCGCAAGAATCGCCGCGTGGACGTGATTCTGCTCAACGACTGACCGGGCCGCTCCCAACCCTTGAACTGGCCGGGAGTTGACGCTATAAAGTGAGTGTGATGGTTGATTTCTCGAGCGCGTCGCTCGCAGCATCCAGCCGCCGCAGGAACGAATCTGCACCAGCGCGCCCTGCGGCGCCGCATCCCACCTCCCGAATTCACACGGGCCGCCGAAGTGCGGCCCGTTGTTTTATGCGCGGGGCCGGACGGCTTCGCGCACACTCATGGACCCAACCGAAAAGGAGTCTGCCCATGTTCGAAAGTCAGAAGGATCAGATGGAAATCATGCTCAAGGGCAACGAAGAATTCCGTCGCCTCTACAACCATCACCAGCAGCTCGAAAAACGGGTCGTGGCCGCCGAAAACGGTACGGCGCCGATGGAGGATCTGGCGCTGAACCAGCTCAAGCGCGAAAAGCTCCGCACCAAGGACCAGCTCACTCGAATGATGGAACAGGGCCAGGCCGCCTGACCCCGGCCGGAACCGATTCCTGCCAGACGCCCGGCCACCGCGCCGGGCGTCTTGCGTTTCGGGCCTGCCGACGGGAGCGCCTTGCTCCCGACGGACGGTTTGAGCTATCGTGGCCGGCTGGCAACCGACCCGACCAGAGCCCCTTCCAATGAGCGTCTACGGCAACACACTCGAATTGATCGGCAACACGCCGATCGTGCGCGTCAACAAGCTGGACACCGGCCCCTGCGAGCTCTACCTCAAGCTCGAGAACCAGAATCCGGCTGGATCGATCAAGGATCGCATCGCCCTGAAGATGATCGAGGAGGCCGAGAAACGCGGCGACCTCAAGCCGGGCGCGACCATCATCGAAGGCACGGCCGGCAACACCGGGCTGGGGCTCGCCCTGGTCGCCGCGCAGAAGGGCTACCGCCTGATCCTGGTCATCCCGGACAAGATGAGCCGGGAGAAGATCTCCAACCTCAAGGCCATGGGCGCGGAAGTGGTCATCACCCGCTCCGACGTCGGCAAGGGCCACCCCGAGTACTACCAGGACCTGGCCGAGAAGCTGGCCGGGGAGACCGAGAACAGCTACTTCATCAACCAGTTCGGCAATCCCGACAACCCCAAGGCGCATGAAGAGGACACCGGCCCGGAAATCCTCAGGCAGATGGACGGTGATCTCGACGCGATGGTGATCGGCGTCGGCTCCAGCGGCACCATCACGGGGCTTTCGCGCCACTTCGCCAAGGCCGCGCCCGAGCTGGAACTGGTCCTGGCCGACCCGGAGGGCTCGATCCTGGCCGACTACATCGCCACCGGCAACGTACGCGACGATGCCGGCGGCTGGCTGGTCGAGGGCATCGGCGAGGACTTCCTGCCGTCCATCAGCGACTTCTCGCGCGTGCACAAGGCCTATTCGATCTCCGACAAGGAGAGTTTCCTGACCGCGCGCCTCCTGCTCGAGAAGGAAGGCCTGTTCGGCGGCTCGTCCACGGGCACGCTGCTGGCGGCCGCGCTGAAGTACTGCCGCGAACAGACCGAACCGAAGAAGGTGCTCACCTTCGTCTGCGACACGGGCAACAAGTACCTGTCGAAGATGTACAACGACACCTGGATGCGCGAACAGGGCTTCCTCGACACCGACGAGTTCGGCGACCTGCGCGACCTGATCGCACGCCCGGCCGCCACCCGCGACGCCATCACGGTGGGCCCCAAGGAGCCGCTTTCGAACGCCTACAAGCGCATGAAGCTCTACGACGTCTCACAGCTGCCGGTCGTCGACGGCAAGCGCATCGTCGGCATCATCGACGAGTCGGACCTGCTGATGGCCGTCTACGACAACGAGGAGCGCTTTGCCGAGCCCGTCTCGACGGCGATGGTCAGCAAGCTCGAATCCGTCCAGGTCGACGGCACCATCGACGACCTGCTGCCGATCTTCAACCGCGACCTCGTCGCCATCGTCCTCGACGGCGAGGAGTTCATGGGCCTGATCACGCGCGTCGACCTGCTGAACTACCTGCGCCGCCGGGCCGACCGGTAATCGGGTTGGCTGGTTTGCTCGTTTGCTGGTTCGCTGGTTGAAGACCACGGGAACCAGACGCACGAGCCAACTAGCCAACCAGCCAACTAGCCAACCAGCCAACTAGCCAACCAGCCAACTAGCAAACCAGTCAACGAGCAAACGCAATGACCAAACTCGCCACACGCGTCATCCACGCCGGCCAGGCGCCGGATCCGTCGAACGGGGCCATCATGACCCCGATCTACCAGACGTCGACCTACGTGCAGAAGAGCCCGGGCGACCACCAGGGCTTCGAGTACTCGCGCACGCACAATCCGACCCGCAAGGCCTGGGAGGCCTGCATCGCCGATCTCGAGGGCGGCAGCCACGGCTTCGCCTTCGCCTCGGGCATGGCCGCGGTCGACACGCTGATGCACCTGCTCGAGCCGGGTGACCACGTGCTGGCCATGCACGACCTCTACGGCGGCACCTGGCGCCTGTTCGAGCGCGTGCGCCGCCGCTCCTCGGGCCTGGAGTTCAGCTTCGCCGACCTGGCCGACGTCGACGCCGCCCGCGCCGCGCTGACCGACAAGACGAAGATGATCTGGGTCGAGACGCCGACCAACCCGATGCTGCAATTGGTCGACATCGCGGCCATGGCCGAGCTGGCGCGCGAGGCGGGTGCGATGCTGGTGGTCGACAACACCTTCGCCACGCCGATGCTGCAGCAGCCCATCGCGCTGGGCGCCGACGTGGTCCTGCACTCGGTGACCAAGTACCTCAACGGCCATTCCGACATGGTCGGCGGCGCGCTGGTGGTCAACGACGACAAGCTGGCCGAAGACATTCACTTCATCCAGAATTCCGCCGGCGGCGTCCAGGGACCCTTCGACTCCTGGCTGGTGATGCGCGGGGTCAAGACCCTGGCGCTGCGCATGGCCGCCCACTGCGAAAACGCCGGCCGCATCGCAGAATGGCTTTCCCAGCACCCCAAGGTCGAGAAGGTCATCTACCCCGGCCTGGACAGCCATCCGCAGAAGGCCCTGGCCGAGAAGCAGATGTCGGGCTTCGGGGGCATGGTCAGCTTCGACATCGGCGGCGACCTCGACCGCGCGCGGCGCTTCCTGGAGAACACTCATCTGTTCGCCCTGGCCGAGTCCCTGGGCGGCGTGGAGTCCCTGGTCAACCACCCGGCCATCATGACCCACGGTTCGGTGCCGAAGGAAAACCGCGACAAGCTGGGTATCACCGACACCCTGATCCGCCTGTCGGTCGGCATCGAAGACGTCGACGACCTGATCGAAGACCTCTCGACGGCGCTGGACCACGTTTAATCGAAGATCATGTCGTGATCAGGACTGATATGTTGTCGGGACTCTCGCAAAGGCGCCAAGGCGCAAGGATCGCAAAGGAAATCAACACGGAAGAAAAGAAGTCCGCGCCCCGAAGAAAATCGCTGCTGACAACTTTCTTTTTTCTGTTTTCCTTTCACTTTTTCATTGCGACCCTTGCGCCGTTGCGCCTTTGCGAGAAATCCGTCCCAGAGCGCTAGAATAAACACCGGATCCACCCCGAGACACCCATGCAATTTCGCCTGAAAGCCGCCTCCGGCCCGCACACGGGGAAGAACTTTCCGCTCGAGGAAGAGGACACTTCCATCGGCTCGGCCGAGGGTTCCGACATCCAGCTCGACGGTCTGATGGAGCGCCACGCGCGGATCGTTTACGACGGCGAGACCCTGATGCTCGAGCCGGCCGGCAAGGCCTGGGTCAACGGCGAGCCCGTGCAGCGCCGCCCGCTGAAATCGGGCGACGAGATCCGGCTCGGTGAGCATCGTTTCGTGCTGCAGGCCCCGGGACTGCGTCCGCCGAGCGTGCTCAAGGACACCGAGGCACGCCCTTCGCGCACCTGGCTGTGGACGGCCATCGGCGTGGCCCTCGCCGCCGGCGGCGCGGCGGCCGCTTACTACTACTTCTGGCCGCTGCAGTAAGAGATCAGAACAAGGGAACCACGGAGGACACGGAAATCACGGAGTGAATCAAGAAGGAATTTTTCCCGTGCATTCCGTGTTTTCCGTGGTTCCATTCTTTTCAGGCGGCGCCCCCACGAGCCGGAACCCGACTCATTCGTAGTCCACCAGCTCGCGCAGCACAGAGGTGGCGTAGCTGCCGGTTCCCAGCGAAAAGACCAGCTTCAGCGTGCGCTCCTCGGGGAAGGACCACTCGAGATCGCCCACGCGCATGCGCAGGGGGCGCCGCTCCTGCTTCATGCCGAACTTCGCCAGGCCCTCGACCAGTTCGCGGTGGGCCTCGAACTGCCGGTTCTCGATCTCGGCGGCCTCGCCTTCGGCGGGACTGTCGCCCTGCCCCGGCAGCGGACCGCTGGGATGAATATCCTGTTCGGCGCAGCGGCGGACCTGGTCGGGATCGTCCGGATCGGCGGCGAAGAAGGAGCGACTGCCGTCGAGCATGGCCAGGTCGCCATCGATCAGGCGGTTCCAGTCGCCGCGGCGGATGCGCTCGTCGAGCACGTGGTTGAACACCAGGCTACGCGCGGCCGACAGGTAGAAGCCGCGCTTGATCTTGGACGGCTTGCGGCGCATCTCGCCGCGGAAGAGCGCGAGAGCGCGAGCAATGTTGTTGCCGCCGAAACGCTGCTCGCCGAAGCCGTTGGGCACGCCGTGGTCGCGCACCGCGGCCAGCCGTTCCTCGAGCGCCCCGAGGTCGCCTTCCAGTTCGCGCACGACCAGCTCGAAGCGGTTGCCGCGCAGGCGGCCGCGCTTGATCTTGCGCGAGCTGCGCGAGGCCGACTCGATGGTCACGCCGTCGATGCGCCACTGCGACCAGTCGGGCGAGTCGGTTCCGGGGAGATGGATGGAAAAATACTGCC
Organism: Wenzhouxiangella sediminis; assembly: GCF_003410055.1. Lineage (GTDB taxonomy): Bacteria > Pseudomonadota > Gammaproteobacteria > Xanthomonadales > Wenzhouxiangellaceae > Wenzhouxiangella > Wenzhouxiangella sediminis. The sequence continues at coordinate 44,063 of NZ_QUZK01000022.1, forward strand.
GGGTGACCGCGTTGCGGTCCTTGAGGCCGGCAAAACCGACCTGGCGGATGTGCACACCGGCGGCGCGCGCCAGGTCGGCGGCCACGTCCACCGTATTGCGTTCCCGCTTGGCCACCCATAGCCAGAGGTGCTCCCCCTGGCCGTCGGGTTCGTGCCCGAGCACCTCGTTGACCGCGAAGTCCTCGGGCTCGAGGCGGATTCGCCCGGTGGCGGGAGGCCCGCCCCAGGCGAATCCGGGTTGACGAGCGTTGTCTTCGCTCACTGATTGTCCTCGACGCGGTAGACCACCGTGTTGTAGGGCGCCCGCCGATCCCTGCCGGTGAAGTGCGCGCCGATGTAGTAGGTCTTGCCCGCCTCGACGACGACCTCGATCTCGTTGATGTCGTCGCGTTCGCGCAGGCGACCCCGCATCGAGCTCAGCCCGCCGGGATTGGTGATTTCCGGCGACACCGTCAGCGTGTACTTGCCCGGCTTGAGCCAGAACACCTCGCGCGGGATGATCTGCTGACCGTCGATGGCGACGACCCGGACCGGGTAGATGTCGCGGGCGGGCTGGGCCGGCGCACCGACGATGGAGCCCGACGCCTCGCCGGAATCGGCGAACGGCAGTTCGGCCAGCGCCGGCAACGCGGCCAGGCCGATTGCCAGGCCGGCCACCAGGTTGATGAGCATCCTTCTTGATTGCATGACAACCTCCTCGTGCTGTCTTGTTCGTGAATGTGCCGACAGGATGGGCCTTCGCCGCCGCCCCGACCATGGACATTCACTGAAATCGTCCTGAACTTGTCCTGAAATCACCTGAGAGCCGCGTGATATCAGCCCTCGCGCGCCAGGCGCGCTCGCAGTGACGGCCAGGCCTCGACCAGATCCTCGGCCATGCTCCCCGCCACCGCGCGCACATCCAGCGGCCTGCCCGGCTCGCCGGTGACCGTCGACGACCACACCACGCGACCGGGCGGGACGGCCAGCAGCCGCATCTCCGCCTGCCAGCCCTGCTCGGCCCGACCGGTGACGGCGCCCTCGATCAGCAGTTCGACACCCAGGTCCCCGGCCAGGGCGGAAACCACGTCCTCGCGGCCCAGGTAGGGCCTGAGGCTCGTGCGTCCGAGCAGCTCGAGCCCTTCGACCGGTCGTGCCAGCAATTCGGCCAGCAGGGTGTCGGCCATCAGCAGGCCGACATGCTCGGGCAGCTCGGCGCTGCGCTCATAGTTCTCGAAAGGCAGGATGGCCAGGCTGGACTCACCGGGCGGTTCCGGCGCCGTGCCGTCCAGGGCCAGCCAGAGGCCGTAGCCCGCGCCCAGGAGCACCGGCACGAGCACGGCCAGCAGCATGGCCGCCCGCCGTCGCCCGCCTCGCGACCCGCCGTCGACGCGCACCTCGGCGTCCAGGCGATAGCCGCGCCGCGGCACGGTCTCGACCAGGTCATCGGGACCCTCGACCGCGCGCACGGATTGTCGAAGCTCGCGCATCAGCGCGGCCAGGCCCGATTCGAAGTCGACCACGGCCTCTTCGCCCCAGACCGCGGTGTAGAGCCGCTCGCGGGGGATTACTTCGCCGGCGTGGGCCAGGAGGTTCTCCAGCAGGCGGGCGACCTGGGGCCGCAGGGACGTCTCGCTTTCGGCGTGCTCGTTGCGCAGCCGGCCGTCCTCGAGGGTGAAGACCAGATTGGCGAAGCGGTAAGCGTGCATCTTTCGGACAATCAGCCCCGGGGCTCGGCGTCCTCGGGATCGACGATCAGGAAGAACTCCTCGTCTTCACGGATCAGGCCGAGCTCCGAGCGGGCGCGTTCTTCGATGGCTTCCAGGCCGGCGCGCAGGTCTTCGACCTCGGCGGCTAGGGCCTCGTTGCGCTTGTGCAGTTCGTCGTTTTCGGCCTGCTGCTCTTCGACCAGCTCGCGCAGCGTGCGCACTTCACTGAACTGGCGCCACAGCTGTACCTGCAGCGCGAGCAGAATGATCAGCAGGGCGATCAGGATGACGCGCATGACGCACCCCCGGACTTGAGCATGCCCTCGATGATGCGCCGGTAGAGGCCGGGCAGCAAGACCAGTTCGTCGACGGCGATGCACTCGTCAACCTGGTGGATGGTGGCATTGACCGGGCCCAGCTCGACGACGGGGATGCCGAGCGGGCCGAAGAAGCGCCCGTCGGAAGTGCCGCCGCCGGTGTCCGGCTTCGACTCGATCCCCAGCAGCTCCCGGCAAGCCGTTTCGACAACGCCCGGCAGCGGTCCGGACGCCGGGCCGAACGGTTCGCCGGAGACGCGCCAGGAAAGCGCCCAGTCGCCGGGATCGGCGTCTTCGATCAAGTGGCGGATGCGAGACTCGAGCGCATCGGAGCGAGTGTTGGGGTTATTGCGCAGGTTGAACCAGATTTCGAGCTCACCGGGCGTCACGTTGTCGGCCCCGGTGCCGGCACGGACGTTGGAAACCTGAAGCCGTGTGGGCGGAAAGAACTCGTCGCCGTCATCGAAGTCCAGCCGGCCCAGTTCGGCCAGCAAGGGGCCGGCCCGGTGCACCGGGTTGTCGCGCGGATCGGCATAGGCCGTGTGTCCCTGGATGCCGCGAATGGTCAGCCGCCCCTGAATCGAGCCGCGCCTTCCGATCCGGATGACGTCGCCCAGGCGGTCCCGGCTGGACGGTTCGCCCACCAGGCAGGCGTCGGGCATCATCCCGCGCTTCTCCAGCTCGGGCACGACGGCCCGCACGCCGTGGCGCGCCGGGCCTTCCTCGTCGGAAGTCAGCAGCAGCGAAACCGTACCGGGGTGATCGGGATGCGCCTCGAGAAACGCCTCCAGCGCCAGCACGAAAGCGGCAACGGACGACTTCATGTCCGCCGCACCCCGGCCGTAGAGCACGCCGTCCCGGATTTCCGGCTCGAAGGGCGGCGAAGCCCAGTTCGACTCCGGCCCCGGCGGCACGACGTCGGTGTGGCCGACGAGCATCAGGTGCGGCGAACCGCTGCCGTGCCGGGCCAGAAGATTGTGCACATCCTCGACGTCGATCGACTCGACCGCCATCCCCGCGGCCTCGAGCCGGTCGGCGATCAAGGGCTGGCAGCCGGCGTCCTCGGGCGTGACCGACGCGCGCGAAATCAGTTCGCGGGCCAGTGTCAGCACCGCGTCGCGCTCGGCTTGGGAAGGGGCGGTCGCCATGGGAGTGAAGCTTACCGCATTGGCTGGTTCGTTGGTTCGTTGGTTGGTTGGTTGGTTGGTTGAGGATCGTCGATAATCGGGGGCCGGAAGTCGAGGCCTGATCTGCAATGCTGAACAAATGGCGCCAGCGACGCTGGCAACGCAAGGTCGACGCGGCCCTGCCCTCGCCCGAGGATGTCGCGGCCGTGGTCCGGCACTTTCCGGTCCTGGCCGGCATCGAGGGAGAATCAGCGCATCTGCTGCGCCGTCGCGCGGCCGAGATCCTGGCTGCCAAGACCTTCCTGGGCGCAGGCGGCCTGGAGCCGGGCTACGAGGACTGCCTCGCGGTCGCCCTGCTCGCCGCACGGCCAGTGCTCGAGTTGGGCATCGACGCCTACGCCGATTTCCACACCTTCATCCTCTATCCCGACGAATTCATCGCCGAAGAGGAATTCGAGGACGAGGCCGGCGTGGTCAGCCACGGCCGCGACCTGCGCGCCGGCGAGGCCTGGGCGCGCGGTCCGGTGGTGCTGTCGATGGCCGACGTCATGGACTCGGCGCAGGGCCAGGGCTTCGACGTCGTCGTCCATGAACTCGCCCACCAGATCGACCAGCTCAACGGCGACATGGACGGCTTCCCGCCCCTGCCACGCTCGATGAACCCGGATGAGTGGACCCGAAGCTTCTCCGAGGCCTTCGACCGAATCAACGCCGCCCTCGACCGCGACGAGGAACCCGCCATCGACCCCTACGCCGCCGAATCACCCGCCGAGTACTTCGCGGTCACCAGCGAATACTATTTCGATGCGCCCGCATGGCTGGAACAACACGAGCCGGCAATCTTCAGCTTGCTACGGAGCTTCTACTCAGGCAATTGATCACGACAGCCGAGTGCACCGCACATCCCCAACCCAAGCGCGGCGCAGCCGCCCGCAACGACCTCCGCGCCGAACCAAAAAACCAAAAAACCAAACAACGAAAAAACCACGCCGCGTCAGCGGCCAGCGGCTAACCCGGTCCCCAAAGCATTCGATCCAGCGCCCGCTCGGGGCTGAATCGGTCCAGATCGATACTGCCGCCCTCGAACTCGACGCCCTCCTCTTCCAGGCGCCGGCGCTGTTCGGCAGCCTTGCGGCTGTCTTCCGGGAAACTGATCCTGCCCTGGGCGTTGACCACCCGGTGCCAGGGCAGCGCCATCTTCTTCGGCGCCAGGCCGAGCGCCCGGCCGACAAGGCGCGCCTTGCCCGGCAGGCCGGCACGACGGGCCACTTCACCGTAATTGAGCACGCAGCCGGTGGGGATTCCGGCGACCGCCTCCCAGATGCGCTGATAGCGGTCGTCTTCACCCGCCGGATCAGCGGTCGCTTTCGTCTTCTCGCTCACGGGCGACTCCGAGGGTGTGCGACACGATCCCGTTGAGGATGTTGAGCTCGTTCTCGTCCGGCCGGGCACGCAGGTAGAGACGGCGCAGGCGCTGCATCAGCCGCTTGGGCTGGCGCGGGTTCAGAAAGCGGATGGCCAGCAGGGATTCCTCCAGGCGTTTGAAGAAGAACTCGAGGCGCTCGGGCTCGACCGGGTCCCAGTCCGAGGGCGGCGTCTCGCCGGGCGCACCGCCGATCATGGCCAGGTGCACTTCGTAGGCCAGGATCTGCACCGCCTGGGCCAGGTTGAGCGAGCCGTAGGTCTCGCTTGTCGGGATGCTGATCAGCGAATGACAGTGTTTGATCTCCTCGACGTGCAGCCCGGTCTTCTCGCGGCCGAAGACCAGGGCGACCTCGTGGTTGCCGGCCTCGGCCACCGCTCTGGCCGCCGCGGTCCGGGGGTCGACCGCCGGCTGCGGCAGGGACCAGAGCTTGCCCGAGGTGCCCAGCACCAGCGGGCAGCCGGCAATCGCCTGCATGAAGTCGTCGACGACCACCGCACGAGCCAGAATGTCGTCGGCGTGCGAGGCCCGGGCGGTGGCCTCCCCGGACGGAAAGCCCGACGGGGACACCAGATAGAGCCGATCGAGCCCCATCACCTTCATCGCCCGCGCCGTGGCACCGATATTGCCCGGATGCGTGGTGCCGACCAACACGACCCGGATATTGCTCGCTGGATTCGTCATGCGCGCGATTTTACCCCGATAATCCTTTATCCTTACGGGTTTGGCACCGAAGCTGCGCTCGCAATGTCCACCAACCCGTATATCAACATCGCTTCCGAGGCTGCGCGTCGCGCCGGCCAGCTGGCGGTCAAGTACCGCTCGCGCCTGGAGGGCATTCCGGTCGAGCGCAAGGCCCGGCACGACTACGTCAGCGACGTCGACCGCGCCTGCGAACAGGTGATCCGCGAATACATCCTGAAGCACCACCGCGACCACGCCATTCTCGGCGAGGAAGGCGGCCAGACGGGCAGCGGCGACTATGTGTGGATCGTCGACCCGATCGACGGCACCAGCAACTACCTGCGCGGCATTCCGCACTTCGCCATCTCGATCGCCCTGCAGATCAAGGGCCGGATCGAGGCGGGCGTGGTCTACGATCCGCTTCGCGAGGAGATGTTCACGGCCGCGCGCGGCCAGGGCGCCTTCCTCAACAGCCAGCGCATGCGCGTGTCGGGCCGCAAGGACCTGGCCACGGCGGTCGTGGCAACCGCGTTTCCCTTCCGCCAGCGCCGCCTCATGGAGGCCTACCAGGCGATGTTCAACTCGGTCTTCGAAAAGGTCGAGGACTTCCGCCGCGCCGGCACCGCTTCGCTGGACCTGGCTTACGTGGCCTGCGGCCGCCTCGACGGCTACTGGGAACTCAACCTCAAGCCCTGGGACATCGCCGCGGGCGCCCTCCTCGTCCAGGAAGCCGGCGGCGTGGTGATGGACGTCACCGGCGGCGACCAGTGGCTGCAGTCCGGCCACATCCTGGCCGCACCCTTCAAGCTGATCACGCCCATGCGCGCAGCCATCGAGCCGCACGTGACCGAAGGCATCAGGGCACGCGTGTCCCGCAAGATCGATACGGACTGATTATCGGGCGGGCGAGACGTCTCGCCTGCAGGCGGAGTGGCAAGATAATGGCGTTTGCCCTACCCTGCATTGTGTAGGGATACATTCTGGGGAGTTCGCCATCACTATCATCAATGCCATGCGGCTCGGTGCCGCACTTTCTGTGTGCTTGCCGCTGTTTGCCGTTAGCCAGACACCGGTAACGGATACCACGGCCAAGGAGTCCCTGGGATTCGCCCTGCAACCGTGGGACAGCCCGCAGGAACGCATCGTGGTCATGGACCGGATTGACCTCGATACCAATTACCAACTATACGTCACTCGCTCATCCGACGGCGGGGCGACGTGGACGACGCCGTCCCCGGCGCTCGCCACCGGCGTGTACGAAAGTCATGGCTCGCTCATACAAACGGGCGAGGACGCCTACCAGCTCTTCTACTCGACGATGAGCGACGACGGCATGCGCATCAGTCGAGCGACTTCCGCCAACGCCGCGAACTTCACGGTCGAGGGGCCCCTGGAACTGGGCTGGGCGGAACCGGGCTCGATCCGCCCTCGCGCCGTTCGACTTCCGGGCGGCCGGATCGTTTTGGTCTATGATCGCTTGCTCGACATGCCGGCCTACGTCTCCTGGTCCGATGACGATGGTGCATCCTGGGACACGAGCAAGGTGCAGATCGCGCCGGCCGGGGCGCAATTCGCCAGGATTACCTGGAGAGAGGCCGACGATCGCTTTCTCCTCACCTATTCCACGGGCGCGCAGGATGGATCCAGCCGCCTGTGGGCCCGGACCACCACCGAGATCGACGACTGGAGTGATCCTGCAACCGAGATCTCTTCGGGCGACGGAGACTTCCTCTCGACACCCCTGGCACTGGACGATGGTGATTTCGCTGTTCTCTGGGGACAATCGGTCGGCTCGGACGTCCAGCTCTTTTCCTCGCACAGCGAGAATGGCAATGACTGGAGCGAGGCACGACAACACACGTTCACGAACGGGAGCACCAATGTTGCGCCATTCGGGCTTGATGCCGGAGAAGGCTGCGTGGACTTGTTTTGGACCTTGAGCGATTCGGAGGTTTACTACGACATCGTTCAGGAGCTGGCCTGCCTGGACCCCCTGTTCGGGGATCAGTTCGAATAGCGATCGACTCCTCCGGACTCCTTCTTGGAAAAAGATTCAGGAGTCGCGACGATTTCTTCCCGTGGCCGTCATCGAACCAAGCGACGCCCTGAACGCACCATAAAGCAGGGGCGTCGTCAGCAGGATGCCCAGGAAGAAGCCCAGTACGGCGAAATGCTCTTCCGTGGCGGGCGGCTCCTCGAGGGGCGCCTGATGCCAAAGTAGCAGTGACCCCGCCATTACGACAATGCCCGTAAGCCCCAACCATCGACTGGCCGGGGGAATCGCTGCCGCACGGCGCTCGAAATCCTCTTTGAGCCGCTCTCGCCAGGTACCCTTGATTCGTTGTCGGTCTTCTTCAACGCGCTCCAAAAAGAGCAGTACTTGCGCCCCTAGGGCCGCTATCACGAGCAGGCCGATCATCGCGTAAAAGAGATAGACAAAAACGTCGTTGACGGTCGGAATTTCGCCTCCGATGCGCCCGCCTGACCTGCGGGGCCACTGCGCAAAAAGCCAATAACGCATTGTACCGCCCGGCCGGATTCGGCCGGGCAGCCGGTACTTAATTGCAGCTACCCGGCACGATCTTCTCGACATCAAGTGTCTGGTCTTCGAAGCCGGCCAGGGCCGACTCGACCTGGATCGTGGCGTTGTTGCAGTCCTCGATCGTCATCTCGATGGCGCCGAAAAACTCGCTCTGGACGTCGCCGGGCCGGAAACGACCGCCGAAGTCGGCACCCCCGGTGATGTTGACGTCGGGGAAGATCAGGGTGTCACCGAAACGCTCACCCAGGCCGAGGAGCCAGGTCTGCTTGCCGTTGTTGTACGTGTAGTAGGTCAGCACGAACTGACCTTCTTCCCAGGCCAGCTGGAAGCCCTCTCCGCTGCGTGCAGGATCGTACCAGTTGCCGGTGATGACGCGATTGTTCATCGACGGGCCGCCGGCATCGCATTGCGTTGGCACGATGCGTTGCATTTCCACAGCGAACGGCTCGAACCCGTCCAAGACGGGATCGATGTCGAGAACGGCACGGTCGCAGTCGATGAATTCCATCTCGATCGAGCCCCAGTGCGTGTAGTCGACATCATCGGGGTCGAAGGCGCTACCGTAATCGGCGCCCTGCGTGATCGACATCTCGTCGAACAGAATGCGGCCATTGGACAAGGTACCAATTCCGATCAGCCAGACCTGTTCGCCATCGAGGTACGTGTAGTACGTCAGGACGAAAGTCTCGCCGTCGTTCTCGAGCGTGAGCTGGATCCCCTCGCCCGAGCGACCGGGGTTGTAGAAATTACCGTAGGCTTCTTCACGAAGCTGCGCGTCCGTTGGCACGTCGTCATCGGACTCATCTCCGGGCTCGGCCTCGCCGTTGGCAATGGGACCGTCGGTGCCGAAGCGATCGAGAGTGACATGGCCACTGGCTCCCTCGATGCTTCCAGTCGTGATGAGGATATTATCGACCCGATCCCATTCCAGCGGTGTCGGCGTCATTGAAATGAACTGATCGAATGGAATGACAAGCTGTCCCGGTGACGGCGACTGAACAAACGCGATGGCATTGTTCTGGTCCGGCCCGGTAACGGACACCTGCATGACGGCACCGCCGCTGACCGATTCGATATCGATCTCGAACGCGCTTGAGCCGGTCAGGTCGAACAGCGGGCCGTCACTGCGATCATAGCCGGTACCGCAGCCGCCGCCAGTGTCCGAAACTGCCGACGACAGGTTGACCTGGCAGGTGAACTGGCCACCGGCCACGCTTGCGGTCACCGTCGACCCCGGCGGCGCCTCGTCATCGAGGGCTGGAACCAGGATTCTGAACCCGCCAAGTACGGAAGGCGTCTCCAGAATGCCTTCATCCTCGGATACCTCCTCTCCGGGCCCGACCGTAAAGGGGCCCTGGCTGACTCCGAAATCATCGATCAGCTCGGCCTGGGCCAGCTGGGCGGCGCCTGACAGTAGCGCGGCCAATATCACTCGTGACATAAGATTCTCCAATCGTCGTGGCCGGTTCTCCGGCGCTTGCCCTCAGTTACGAGAAGCGCCGGAAAATGTGGACAGCGGATTCTGCTGACCCGCAAGCGGCGTGCCTTGCAGCCGGTATCACTCGTTCGCCAGCGACTGCATGGCGTCGGAATAGCTGGCGCCGAAGTGCTCGATCATGGCGTCGAGCAAGCGCAGGTTCATGGCATTGCCTCGATGCTCGTCCACGCCTTCGGCGACACGTTCACGATGATCGATCAGGGCCTCGCGGTTCTTCTCAAGGAATGCGATGGTGGCCAGTACGTAGTCGTTCCAACGCAGCGGGTGCTCGGACAGATCCTCGTTCTCCCTGAGGGAGGCGCGTGCGTACCTGATGGCTTCGGCATTGTCCCCGTGCGATGCCCGCAGCTGGGCGATGTGCCAGCGAAGCGAACTCTGCTCCGCACCGGTAGCTTCAATGTAGGCTTCGATCAGATCAGCTGCCCGTCGCTCGCAGCCGGCTTGCGCCAGGGCGCGGAAGCCGCTGCCCATCGTCTGGTCGAATTCCTGGTAGGAGAGGGAAAGATCGGTTTCCAGGTGTTGCTGGAAGAGCTTTTCGCAATCGGCCTCGACCCCGGCCTCGACGATCATGGGCGCCAGAAGCGCAAGCGCAACGAGAGTTCTCACAAACGATTTCCTTTTTGTCGTGTTCCTCTGCCTTTGGAACGCGACATCTGGAAAAGTTCATTTCAGTTCCTTCCGTTCAGGCACTTGCTTCAGATAACTTCACCCGCGGCGTGTCCGGAGGCCCAGGCCCACTGAAAGTTGTGCCCGCCGAGATGGCCCGTGACGTCGACGACTTCACCGATGAAGAACAGGCCAGATTGCTGACGGCACTCCATGGTCCTGGACGATAGCTCGCCGGTATCGACCCCGCCGATGGTGACCTCGGCCGTGCGGTACCCTTCGGTTCCCGCCGGCCACACGCGCCAGGGCTTGAGTCGTTGGCGGGCCTGTTCGATATCCGCGTCGGAGACTTCGGCCATGGGTTTGTCGGGGAGCCACAGTTCGCACCAGCGTTCGGCCACGCGGCGCGGCAGGAGGTCGGCCAGTGCGTTCTTCAGTGACAGCTTCGGACGACTCCGGCGCAGTTCCCGCAAGTGCTCGGCAAGATCGATCTCGGGCAGCAGATCGATCGAGACCGGCTCGCCGGGATGCCAGTAGGAAGAGGTCTGGAGCATGGCCGGCCCACTCAGGCCTTGATGAGTGAACAGCATGTTCTCCCGGAAGCCCGCACCGCCGGCCTCGCTGTAGGTGTCGAGCGACACGCCGGCCAGGTCGCGAATCTGCTCGAGCTTGCGACCCTCGAACACGAAGGGCACCAGCGCAGCGCGTGTAGGCTGGATCTCGAGTCCCAAATCCCGGGCGAAATCGAAGCCGAATCCGGTCGCGCCCATCCTCGGAATGGAATAGCCGCCGGTAGCAATCACCAGGGATTCGCAATGAATCGCACCATCCGGGCCGGTCATGTGATGCGGTGGTCCCAGCTGATCGATACGGACCGGAGAGTGCGTGCGCACCTGCACGCCCGCGGCTTCGCATTCGGCCAACAGCAGTCGCACGATGTCCTTCGAGGAGCGGTCACAGAACAGTTGCCCCAGCTTCTTCTCGTGGTAGGGAATTTCGTGCTGCTCGACCAGGGCGATGAAGTCCCGGGGCGTGTAGCGGCTGAGGGCCGACTTGCAGAAATGCGGATTGGCGGAAAGAAAATTCTCGGGCGCAGAGTACATGTTGGTGAAGTTGCAGCGCCCACCGCCGGACATCAGGATTTTCTTGCCGACCTTGTTGGCATGGTCGACGACGAGCACGCTGCGCCCGCGCCGGCCGGCCGTGATGGCGCACATCAGGCCTGCGGCGCCAGCACCTATGATGCAAACGTCAAACTGTTCCGCATTGTTTGAAGCGCCGACCATCGCGGCATTCTACGCGAGTCGGCGCTTGCCCCTGCGCCTCGACCTGACTAAGATGCCCGCTTCCATCCCGGGGACCGATCGATGACCGACGCAAGAATCGTCCGCCGCCCGCGCAGGCGCGCTGCGGCCATTTACTCGCTGATTCTCATCATCGCGCTCTATGCGCTCTACAAGCTGGCCAGCCCCGGGTTTCCGTTCTCCCTGCTGCTCGCGCCGGTCATTTTCGGCCAGGGCCTGCTCATGATGCTGCTGGGTGCCCTGGGCATGGAAGGCGACACGGCGGGCGACATTGCCTTCGGCCTGTCCTGGTTCGCCGGTGCGCTGGCCATGTGGTACGTCTACTACAAGCTGGTCTACTTCCTGCTGTGGCTGTTCGGGATACATCAGCCGCTCAAGGCCGGCAGCGACGACCCGGACGCCGAGATGGAGCGCGACTCAGAGGGCGGCTGGCCCATGCGGGTGTTCCTGGTATCACTGTTCCCCGCGGTCATCGGCCTCATGTTCTGGCAATCGGCCACCAGCTTCGACGGCCAGTACCAGCGCCAGCACGATATCGTGCGCACGGCCGCCGAGGTCGCATGCAGGGAGAAGGAATCCTGCCACACCCGCATCGAATCACACTTCGACGAATGCTTCGACGCCCATTTCGTGGAGCGTGGCCGCAAGTGGCTGCGGGCCAGGTATGTCGTTGATCGCGAGCCGTTCAGGGCCTGCCTGTTTCCCGCACGAAGCGGCAAAACGAACCCGTAATCAGCCCGCGGTGAACAGGCGAACGGGCTTGAGGTGGCCCATACCGTCCATCTCTCCCACGCCGAGGAAGGTCCCGGGGCCGTAGATTCGCACTTGCCCGGAATGCGACGCCCGCAGGCCGGCCAGGCGTTGTCCCTGAGCCATCCGTGCGGCCTGCTGTTCATCGAGTTCGACCGCCGGCAGGTGCTCCAGGGCGCGATCGGGCGGTGCCAGAAGGGCGCGCGCCTGATCGCGCGTCAACGATTCAAGCGCCTCGAGTTCCACAGAGTCGCGAATGTCGAAGGGAGCGCTGGCTGTCCGCCGCAGTCCCGAAAGATGCGCGCCGCAGCCCAGCGCCTCGCCGATGTCGCGCGCCAGCGACCGGATGTAGGTACCCTTCGAACAGGTCACTTTCAGGCGCAGACTCTGCTCGTCGTGATCGATCAGTTCGAGCTCGTGGATCACGACGGCGCGCGGCGGCCGCTCCACCGTTTCGCCCTTGCGCGCCAGGTCGTAGAGCCGCTGACCCTTGTGCTTGAGCGCCGAATGCATGGGCGGGACCTGCTCGATGGCACCCCGAAAGCGCGCCAGCACGGCTTCGATGGCGGCCTCGTCCAGCGCCGGCACTGCCTTGCGCTCGAGCACCTCGCCTTCGGCATCCTCGCTGTCGGTGGTCACGCCCAGGCAAGCTTCGGCCTCGTAGGTCTTGTCGGCGTCGAGCAGGAACCCCGCTACCTTGGTGGCCTGTCCGAAACACAGCGCCAGCAGTCCGGAGGCCATGGGGTCGAGGGTGCCGGTGTGGCCGGCCTTCTTGATGCCGATGATGCGTTTGGCACGGCCCAGCGCGGCGTTGGAGGTGATGCCGGCAGGCTTGTCGAGAAGCAGGATGCCGCTGGGTGCCTGTTGATCCTTCATGGAGCGCTTGGGAGTCGGGAGCGGCCTGGAACTCAACCCTTCTTCCGGGCGGAGGCCAGGAGTTGCTCGATGCGGTCGCCGGTCTCCGAGGACGTGTCGTGCAGGAACTTGATCGTGGGAGTCACGCGCAGGCGAATGCGCTTGCCCAACTCGTGCCGAACCTGGCCGGCGTGCTCGTTGAGGAATTCGATGATTTCCGGGGCCTGCTCGATCTCGAGCACGGCGACGAAGACTTTGGCGTGCGAGAGGTCGCGCGCGACCTCCACGTCGGTGACGGTGATCAGGCCGCGCGGAATTTCGTACTCGAACTCGCTGTGGACGATGTCGGCCAATTCACGCCGCAGCAGTCCCGCGACGCGTTCCGAGCGGGGCGTGCTCATCAGTCCAGCGTGCGCTGCACTTCAATGCGCTCGAAGCACTCGATCTGGTCGCCCGGCTTGACGTCGTTGTACTGCTTGACGCCGATACCGCACTCGGTACCTGCCTGGACTTCCTTGGCGTCGTCCTTGAAACGACGCAGCGATTCCAGTTCGCCCTCGAAAATGACCACGTTGTCGCGCAGGACGCGAATCGGATTGTCGCGCTTGACAACGCCTTCGACGACCAGGCAACCGGCAACGGCGCCGAGCTTGGAAGAGCGGAACACGTCCTTGACCTCGGCCAGGCCGATGATCTCTTCCTTGGTTTCGGTGCCCAGCAGACCGGAAATGGCCTTCTTGACGTCGTCGATGGCGTCGTAGATGACGCTGTAGTAATTCAGGTCGAGATCGGCTTCCTGGATGATCTTGCGGGCCGAGGCGTCGGCACGCACGTTGAAGCCGATGATGATCGCACCCGAGGCCTGTGCCAGGCTGGCGTCGGACTCGGTGATGCCGCCCACGCCCGAAGCGATGACGTTGACCTTGACCTCCTGGTTCGACAGGCGGGTGAGCGAATCGCGCAGGGCTTCGACCGAACCCTGAACGTCGGCCTTGATGACCAGGTTGACGTTCTGCTGTTCGCCGGTCGACTCGCCCATCTGGTCGAACAGGTTCTGCAGCTTGGCGGCCTGCTTCTCGGCCAGGCGGCCCTCGCGGGCGGACTGCTTGCGCTGCTCGGCGGCTTCCCTGGCCTTCTTCTCGTCGGCCACGGCCAGTACGTCGTCGCCGGCGTTGGGCACGCCCGACAGGCCCAGCACCTCGGCCGGAATGGAGGGCCCGGCTTCGTCGATGGCCTTGCCCGTTTCGTCGAACATGGCACGAACGCGGCCGTACTCCTCACCGGCCAGGATCATGTCGCCGCGATGCAGCGTGCCGTCCTGGACCAGGATGGTCGCGACCGGGCCGCGCCCCTTGTCGAGCGAGGACTCGACCACCACGCCGCGGCAGCGACGCTTGGGATTGGCCTTGAGCTCGAGGACCTCGGACTGCAGCAGCACGGACTCGAGCAGCGTGTCGATGCCGTCGCCGCTAATGGCCGAAACGGGCACGAAGATTTCTTCACCGCCCCAGTCCTCGGGCACGACTTCCTCGGCGGCCAGTTCCGACTTGACGCGGTCGGGATCGGCCTCGGGCTTGTCCATCTTGTTGACGGCGACGATCAGCGGCACGCCGGCGGCGCGGGCATGCTGGATGGCTTCCTTGGTCTGCGGCATCACGCCGTCGTCGGCGGCCACGACCAGGATGACGATGTCGGTCGCCTGCGCGCCGCGGGCGCGCATCGAGGTGAACGCCGCGTGGCCCGGCGTATCCAGGAAGGTCACCACGCCGTTGTCGGTCTCGACGTGATAGGCGCCGATATGCTGCGTGATGCCGCCCTGCTCGCCGGAAGCGACCTTGGCGCGGCGAATGTAGTCGAGCAGCGAGGTCTTGCCGTGGTCGACGTGACCCATGACGGTGACCACCGGCGGACGCGTGACCAGGTCCTCCTCGTCGGCGGTCTCTTCAACCTCGGCAACCAGTTCCTGCTCGATGTCCGTTTCCTCGGCCGGCTTGGCCGTGTGGCCCATCTCCTCGACCACGAGGATGGCCGTGTCCTGATCGAGCGGCTGGTTGATCGTGACCATGGTGCCCATGTTCATCAGCACCTTGATCAGCTCGCCGGCCTTGACGGCCATCGCCTTGGCCAGTTCGCCGACGGTGATCGTCTCGGGCACTTCGATCTCTCGCTTGACCGGCGCGGTCGGCTTCTGGAAACCGTGCTCGCCGCTGACGCTGCTGGCAACCTTGGCCGCGCGTGCGCCGCCCTTGCGCTTGGGCTTGCGGCGCTTGGACTTGGGCGCGATGTGCAGTTCATCGCGGCCGTAGCGCGTGCCGGATTCACTCTTGCCCTTGGCGGCCTTGCGCTCGGCTTCCTTCTGGGCGGCCTGGCGGGCGACCTTTTCTTCGACCTTCTTGAGGGCCTCGGCCTCGGCGCGCTGACGATCTTCTTCCTTGCGCCGCTCTTCTTCCTCGGCCTCTCGCTTCTTGCGCTCTTCTGCTTCGACGCGTGCCTGCTCCTCGGCCTCCTTCTGGCGGCGCTCGGCCTCTTCGCGTTCGGCGCGTTCGGCTTCCTCGCGCTGGCGCTTGGCCTCCTCGAGGGCCTTGGCCGCGGCTTCGCGTTCGGGATCGCCCTTGTCCTGATCGGCGATCTCGCCGCGCTTGACGTAGGTGCGGCGCTTGCGCACTTCCACGTTGACCGTTCGCGAAGGCGCGGCGCCGCGCGAACGCGTGCGGCCGGCTCCGCCGGTGGGCACCTTCAACTCGCTCACGCTCTTGCGCGTCAGCGTCACCTTCTTCGGCTGGGTGGTGTCGTCGGTCTCGCCCTTGCCGTGGCTCGAGCGCAGATAGGTCAGAAGCTTGATCTTGTCCTCATTGGTCACCGCGGCATCGGGTTCGCTGACCTCGATTCCGGCCTCGTTGAGCTGGGTGATCAGGCGCTTGACGTCAACGCCCAATACGTCAGCAAGTTGTGAAACAGTGACCTGAGACATTTGTATTCCTCGAATCTCGTTTTATTCCTCGGCAAACCAGTGCGCGCGAGCCTTCATGATCAGGTCGGCGGCCAGCTCGGGATCGAGCCCTTCGATTTCCTCGAGCTCGTCGGTGGCGCACTCGGCCAGATCGTCGCGCGTGCGGATGCCCTTCTCGGCCAGGCGGTAGGCAATGGTATCGGTCATGCCTTCCAGATCAAGCAGATCCTGCTCCGGCTTGTGCTCCTCGAGCTCTTCCTCGGAAGCGATCATCTGCGTCAGCAGGGCATCGCGGGCGCGCTGGCGCAGTTCGGAGACGACGTTCTCGTCGAACTCCTCGACGTCGAGCAGTTCGCTCTCGGGCACGTAGGCCACTTCCTCGACGTTGGTGAAGCCTTCCTGCACCAGGATCGTGGCGACTTCCTCGTCGACGTCCAGCTTGGTCTTGAACATCTCGAGGATGGTGCGCGCCTCGGTCTCGCTCTTCTGCTCGGCTTCCTCGATGGTCATCACGTTGAGGTTCCAGCCGGTCAGTTCGGAGGCCAGGCGCACGTTCTGGCCGCCACGGCCGATCGCCTGCGAGAGATTCTCTTCCTCGACGGCGATGTCCATGCTGTTGGTGTCCTCGTCGACGACGATCGAGTGGACTTCGGCCGGCGCCATCGCGTTGATCACGAACTGCGCCGGGTTTTCGTCCCAAAGGATGATGTCGATGCGCTCGCCGGCCAGCTCGTTGGAGACGGCCTGCACGCGCGAGCCGCGCATGCCGACGCAAGCGCCGATCGGGTCGGTGCGGTCATCCAGGGCGTGCACGGCAATCTTGGCGCGCCGGCCCGGATCGCGGGCCGCGCCCTTGAGCTCGATCAGGTCCTGACCGATCTCGGGCACTTCGAGCTTGAACAGCTCGATGAGAAACTCGTTCATGGTGCGGCTGACGAACAGCTGCGGACCGCGCACTTCCGGACGCACCTCGTAGAGGTAGCCTCGGACGCGATCGTTGATTCGCGCAGTTTCGCCCGGAATCGTGTGCCGCGACGGAATGAAGGCTTCGGCGTTCTCGCCGAGGTCGAGCATGATGCCGCCCTTTTCCATGCGCTTGATCTGTCCGCTGATCAGTTCGCCGACGCGTTCTTCGTAAGCCTCGACCACCTTGGCGCGCTCGGCCTGGCGCACGCGCTGGACGATCACCTGCTTGGCGGCCTGGGCGGCGATGCGGCCGAACTCCGGCGGCTCCATCGGCTCTTCGATGTAGTCGCCGACTTCCAGATCGGCATCGTGCTTCCTGGCGTCAGCAAGGCGAATCTGGCGGTCTTCCGATTCCAGCTCGACCTCTTCCTCGTCCTCGCCCTCGCCGACGGTCTCGCCTTCGTCGGGAATCACTTCCCAGCGGCGGAAGGCCTCGTATTCGCCGGTCTCGCGGTCGATGGCGACGCGCACGTCGACGTCCTCCGGGTGGCGACGACGCGCAGCCGATGCCAGCGCGGCCTCGATGGCCTCGAAGATCGTCTCGCGGTCCAGGCCCTTCTCGTTCGAGACGGCCTCGACCACCTGCAGGATTTCCTTGCCCTTCTTCATCATTGCCAAGTTCCGCAAAAGCTCGTTACGAATCGGTTCTTAATGTCGCTTCTCCGCCAGCAGCGCATCCACGTCGGGAGCGAGGTTGGCGCGCTGGATGTCGGCGACGACCAGGGTGTGACGCTCACCGTCGACCTCGAGAATCACCTCGTCGTCGTCGGCGCTGACGATCACGCCCTTGAACTTGCGCCGACCCTCGACGGGCGCGGCCAGCATGACCTTCGCCATCTCGCCGACGAACTGCGCAAACTGCGCGCCGGTAAACAGCGGCCGCTCGATGCCCGGAGAAGAAACTTCCAGCGTGTACTGACCGCTGACCGGGTCTTCGACGTCGAGCAGGGCCGACACCTCGCGGCTGACACGCTCGCAGTCGTCGATGCCGATGCCGACTTCCGGCCGGTCGATGTAGAGCCGGATCAACCGATTCTTGGGATTGGACTGGTACTCGATGCCGACGAACTCGTAACCGAGATCCTCGACCAGCGGTGCCAGCAACGATTCCAGCTTGTCGCTCACTGCCACGGCTATCTCTCCGGCCCTGAAACGGCTTTCTTCGGCCCTGAACGAAAAAAGCCCCTTTGACCAGGGGCTTTTTTCTACTCCAAAAACCTGGTAGCGGGGGCAGGATTCGAACCTGCGACCTTCGGGTTATGAGCCCGACGAGCTGCCAGACTGCTCCACCCCGCAATCGAATTCGCAATTATAGGATCGACTCCGTTTCTTTGCAAGCCCGATCCCGAAAAATCGCGTGTCGGCCGGAGATCAGCCGCCCCGGTCGTCGACTTGCTCCGACTCGGGACGCGAGAGGATATCACGAAGGCCACCGACGATGTAAAGACTCCAGGTGACGGCGGTCACTTGGCCGATCATCGCCAGGCGCCGAGCCATCCCGCGCCGCCACCCGAATTTGCTCTCCTTGGTGCGATGCGTCACGCCAGTGACCAGATCGAAGCTCATGCCGCGCCCGTATCGCTTGGCGGTGTGATTGAGCGCCACTTCGATGCGATAGCCGCGCTTGTGACGCTCGGGCACCAGGTTCCAGATGCGCCGCGTCACCGCCCGTTCACCGCCGATGATGGGAAACACGTGCAGCAGGCGGTTGAGCCACAACGTCTTTCGGGCCCGCAATCCGACGTGCATGTCCACCCTGCCCTCTGCAACGGGGCGCACGATCCGCGTGATCGCTTCGTGGGTCAGTCCGGTCACGTCGGCGTCGAGGAACAGCAACAGGTCGCTGGCGGCTTGCGCCACCCCCGCCTCGAGCGCGGCCGCCTTGCCGCCGTTGTCCTTCAGGCGCAGGACCCGGGCGCCCGCCGCGGCCGCGCGCTCGGCGGTCTCGTCGCTCGAGCCGTCGTCGACCACGATCACCTCTTCCACTTCCGGATGCCCGATCACGTCGGAGACCGCCCGGCCCACCGTGGCCGCCTCGTTGAAAGCGGCGATCACGACCGAAACCATCGCTTCCTCATCATCGTTCCGACCAGCAGGTAGGCCGCAATCGCCAGAAGCAGGAACAGCAGGAAAGCCACCTCGATGTGCTCGACCAGTTGTTCGAGATGCTGCGCCGTGCCGACCACGCCCCAGGCCAGGCCGGCCATGGCCAGGGTGATGGTGACGACCGCTGCGAAATTGACCATGACCCACGTGCGAAACGGCATGTTCAGCGCTCCGGCCAGGACCTGGGCCGCAATCCGAGTGCCATAGACGAACTTGGACAGGAAGAGGAGCCGCGGCCCGTTGCGCGAGAAAAGGCCCTGCAGCCGATTGACCACCCGGCTGGAGTGCCGCTGCCGCATCTTCTCCACGGCGCCCGAGGGCGACCATCGGCCGATCATGAACCAGGCCAGGTCGGAGAGCATGGTGGCGACCACCGCCACCAGGATCACGGCGACGGGGTCCAGTCGACCGGTGGTCGCCAGGTAGAGCGCAGGCAAGAGTACGACTTCGCCGGCCAGCAGCAGGCCGACGAAAAGCATCAGGTAAGGATATGCGGCTACAAGGTCGAGCACCGGCTGGAAGATTCCGGCCGCCTCCTGCATCCCTCTCTCCCCGGAATTCACTTGTCGTTGATGACTGTCAACGGATTGTAACCGGCCCGTCACGGGGCGCAAGCGCGAGCAACCGGGCGTCGATCCATGTCAGGACCCCGACCCGGTCAGGCGGACGCCCCCGCCATCCCGTGTAGAATCCGGATTCGGAACTCAACACACCGCAATGATTCGATGAAGCGACTTTTCCTTGCAGCCGTTGCGCTGCTGGCCGGCAGCGCGCTGGCCGAGACCCCCGAACTGAAACAGATCATGGCCGACCCGCAGTGGATCGGGCCGCCCGTCGAGGCCGCCTGGTGGCAGCTCGACGGCGAGGCCGTCTACTACCGCGTCGAACGCGACGACAGCGAGCTGTTCGACATCCACCGCGTCGACCTCGACAGCGGCGAGGACAGCGTAGTGGCGTACGCCGACCAGGCCGACATCGATGGCGCGAACCCGATCCTTCATCCGCATACCGGCCGCATCGTCTTCGTGCGCGAGGGCAATCTGTTCGCCCGCCTGCCGGGCCGCGATGAACTGCTCCAGCTGACCCGCAATACCGAAGCCGACACCGACCCGGACTTCAGTCCCGAAGGCGACCGCGTCATCTTCCGCCGCGGCAGCCAGTGGTGGGTCCACGACCTGGTCGATCGCCTGAGCTGGCCGGTGACCGACCTGCGCTTCGAGGAAATGCCCGACGCCGAGCCCGAGGACGAACTGGCAAGCATGCAGCTTCGCCTGTTCGAGAGCCTGCGCGACGAGCGCGAAGACAAGCGGGAAGCGCGAGAGGCTGCCGAAAAGGCCGCCCGTGAGGATTCCAGCCGCGCCGCCGCGCCCTGGTACCTGGGCGAAGGCATGGAAGCGGCCGCCTCGAGCCTGTCGCCGAATGGACGCTGGCTGTTGCTCGCCGTGCAGCCGGCCGGCCACGAGGGCGGCCAGACCGGCCAGATGCCGCACTACGTGACCCAGTCCGGCTACATCGACGTCGAGGACGTACGCACCCGCGTCGGACGAAACGCCCCGGCCCCGCACAAGCTGTGGCTGCTGGACCTGGAGAACCGCGAAAAGCACGAACTGGCCCTCGACGGCCTGCCGGGCATCGACACCGACCCGCTGGCCGATCTGAAGAAGGAACAGGACATCGACCCGCTCGGCGAAGACGAAATTCGCGACGTCAGCCTCAGCGGCGTCGAATGGCACGCCGATGGCGAACTGGTCGCCGTGCAGCTGCGCGCCATCGACAACAAGGATCGCTGGCTCGCAGTGGTCGATACGACCGCGGAAGCGCCGGCCCTGGACGCCCGCCACCGCCTGACCGACGAAGCCTGGATCAACTGGTACTTCAACGAGTTCGGCTGGCTGCCCGAATCCGAGACTCTGTGGCTGCTGTCCGAGCAGAGCGGCTACAGCCACTTCTACACCGTCGACGCGCGATCCGGCGAGCCCGTGCAGCACACCAGCGGCGACTTCGAGATCTTCGACCCCGTCGTTGCCAGCGACGGCGAGACGGTGCTGATGCTGACCAACCGCTCGCACCCGACCGAGTACGACCTCTACCGCCTGGATCTGGGCAGCGACGAACTCGAACGCATCACCGAACACAAGGGCATCGAGTCCTTCACCGTCCTGCCGGGCGACAGCGAACGCGTGCTGGTTCGCTACTCGGAGGCCTACCTGCCGCCGCAGGCCGCCCTGGTCCGCCTCGATTCGGGCGAACTCGAGCCGCTTACCGACACTCGCACCGAAGCCTTCAGGAACGTGGACTGGCAACAGCCCGAAGTCGTTGCCGTGCCGTCGAGCCACGTGGACCGGCCGGTCTGGTCCAAGTTCTACCCTGCCCGCGCCGAGCCGCCGCAGGGCGGCGACCAGCATCCGGTGGTGCTGTTCGTGCACGGCGCCGGCTACCTGCAGAACACCTGGCTGCGCTATCCCAACTACTTCCGCGAGCAGATGTTCCACAACCTGCTCACCGAACGCGGCTACCACGTGCTCGACATGGACTTCCGCGCCAGCGCCGGCTACGGCCGCGACTGGCGCACGGCCATCTACCGGCAGATGGGCACGCCCGAACTGGAGGACCTGATCGACGGCGTCGACTGGCTGGTGGAAAACCACGACGCCGACCCCGAGCGCGTCGGCGTCTACGGCGGCTCCTACGGCGGCTTCATGGCCTTCATGGCGATGTTCAAGGCGCCCGATGTCTTCGAAGCGGGTGCCGCCCTGCGTCCGGTGACCGACTGGGCGCACTACAACCACTTCTACACCTCGAACATCCTCAATACGCCCGAGGTCGACCCGGAGGCCTACCGGCGCAGCTCGCCGATCGAGTTCGCCGATGGCCTCGAAGGTCACCTGCTGATCGCCCACGGCATGCTCGACTCCAACGTGTTCTACCAGGACGCCGTGCGCCTGGCGCAGCGCCTGATCGAACTGGAAAAGAACCACTGGGAAATGGCGTCGTATCCGATGGAAGGGCACGGATTCACCCGTCCGGACAGCTGGCGCGACGAATACTGGCGTATCCTGAACCTGTTCGAACGCACCATCGGGAGGGAATAAAAGACAATGAACGTGTTCATTACGGGTAACAGCAGCGGCCTGGGACTGGGGCTGACCGAAGCGCTGCTCGACCGCGACGCCATCGTCTGGGGCATGAGCCGACGGGGCTGCCCGCTGGCCGAGCACCAGGACGACGGCATCCGCGACCGCAAGCAGGACATCGGCAACCTCAATCATCTCGAGGAAGGGCTCGACCGCCTGCTTTCCGACTGCCTGCGGCTCGACCTGGTCGTGCTCAACGCCGGCATGCTGGGCCGCATCCAGGAGATCGCACACACCGACGTGCACGACCTCGAGCACATGATGCGCGTCAACGTGTGGGCCAACAAGATGATCCTCGACTGGTTCATCGAGCGCCAGATTCCCATCGACCAGGTGGTCGCCATCTCCTCGGGCGCGGCGGTCAACATGAACTACGGTTGGGGCGGCTACTCACTCTCGAAGGCTGCCCTCAACAACCTGATCAAGCTCTACGCGCCCGAAATGCCGGACACGCACCTGATCAGCCTGGCGCCCGGGCTGGTCGAAACCGGCATGCAGGACTACATCCGCGACGAGGTCGACAGCGAGGAATTTCCCTCCGTGCAGAAGCTCAAGGAGGCGCGCGGCACCGAGAACATGCCCAAGCCGCGCGAGGCGGCCGATCGCATCCTCGACCTGCTCGACGACCTGCGCGAAAACCACGAGTCGGGCGACTTCGTGGACCTGCGCAACCTGTAGCCGGCGAACCACGGCTTTCGGCGCGCCCGCCCCCGGGGCGGGCGCGCTGCGCTCCAGCGCGCCAGCCCAAAACACAAAAAAACCAAAGCACCAAAAAACAAACCCGCCTGGCACGATCCAGGCGGTTTTCCCGTAATATCAGGAACGACCCAACCTGGCTCAACGAGGGATACCGCCATGATGGATTTCAAGATCGGTGACGTGCTCGGCCTGATGGCCAAAACGCTGCCGTTTCTCGTGTTTCGCTTCCTGATCTACTTCGGCATCACGCTGGCCTACGTGCTGGTGACCGGCGTCGGGGCGGGTATCGGTTACTTCATCGGCCATATCGGCGACGATCCGGGCGCCTTCAGCGTCTGGGGCGGCCTGTTCGGCTTCGGCATCACTTCGGCCATCCTCTACTTCCTGCGCGAATACCTGCTCTACATGGTCAAGGCCGGCCACATCGCCGTGCTGGTCGAGTTGCTTGAGGGTCGGGAACTCCCCCAGGGCAAAGGCCAGATCGACTACGCCCAGGGCATCGTGCGCGAACGCTTCGTCGAGTCGTCGGTGCTGTTCGGCATCGACCAGCTCATCAAGGGTGTTCTCAAGGCGTTCAATCGCGCCTTTTTCACCATCACGTCCTTCCTGCCGATTCCCGGCATCCAGGGCCTGGTGAGTTTCATCAACACCATCATCAACCTGTCGCTGACCTATCTCGACGAGGTGATCCTGGCGCACAACATGCGCACCAAGGCCGACAACCCGTGGCGGTCGGGCCAGACGGCGCTGATCCTGTACGCGCAGAACTACAAGACCTTCCTGAAGAACGCCGTGTGGCTGGCCTTCTTCATCTGGGCCATGACCTTCATCGTCTTCCTGGTGGTGCTGCTGCCGGTCGCCGGCCTGGTCTCCCTGTTCCCGGGCACCGCCGGCATCCTGACCCTGGTCATCGCCCTGGTGTTCGCCTGGGGCATCAAGCAGGCCGTCATCGAGCCGATCGGCATGACCGCCCTGATGCAGGTCTACTTCAAGGTCACCGAGGGGCAGGAACCGAATCCCGAATGGGACGACAAGCTCAGCGGCGTCTCCAAGAAATTCGGCGAAATGAAGACCAAGGCCATGGACTGGGACCGCGAGAAGGGCACCAAGCCGCCCTCGTCCGACGAACCGCCCCAGGGCGGCGCGCCGCAACCCGGCCAGGGCTAGTTTCCAACAACAATAGCGATGTACCCGCGGGGTTCGTTCCCTGCACGACAACAAGAAACCGCACTGCCCGCAGCCCCTCCGGTTGCGGGCTTTTTTTGTGCGCATTTGAGTGTATCTGTCATGTCCGGCGGGAAAGTCTCGTAGGGTGGGAGACGCTTCAATCAACCAAGAGGACAACATGCCAGGATCTTCACCCCGCCTCCGCCGAATCGCAGCAAGCATTGCCCTGACCGCCGCGATACCGGTCGCAGTCGCGGAGACATCGCAACCCCTGCCCGACCCCTTCGGCGGCGGCTCGCCGACCGAGATTCGCTATGTCGGCCCGGGCACCGGCTGCGACCATGTCACGATCCAGGCCGCAGTTGACGCCGCGGCATCCGGCGCCGAAATCCGTGTCGTCGGCGGCTCGGGCTACGGCGCCGTGGATATCGGCGATGCCGGAAGCCTCGCCATCCGCGGCGGCTACGACGATTGCTCGGCCACGGCGTCCACCGGCCAGAGCATCCTGGACGGCGGCGGCAGCGCCACCGTCATGGACGTTTTCACCTTCCAGGATCCCGTCACGCTCGAACTCGAGAACCTCACCCTGCAAAACGGCGCGGGCGTGAGCCTCGCCGGCGGCCTGCAGATCGAGGGACCCGCCCACAGCGTGCTGCTGCGCGATGTGCGCATACTCAACAACGCCGCCAACGAGAGCAGCGGCGACGACACGACCGGCCACGGCGCCGGCATCCGCATCAAGAGCACCGCCGGCGCCCAGGTCTTCCTGGTCGACACCAGTCAGGTCTCCGACAACACGGCCGCGGGCGACGGTGGCGGCATCTACTGCGACGCCACCGGCGGCACGCCGGCGCTGGTCGTCTTCGGCGACGGCGCCATCCAGGGCAACCTCGCCGACAACGGGGGCGGGGTGCACGCATCGAACTGCGAATTCGTCTCCCGGGCGGGCGGATTTCTGCAGGGCATCTACAACAACGAAGCGCGATTCACCGGGGGCGGCATTTACGCCACCGCGGGAAGCGCCATCGGCCTGCTGGGAGACGCGCCGGGCGTCTATGTCGACGGCAACCCGGAAGCGCCGGCCAACCTGATCTCGAACACGGCCGGCGGATTCGGCGGCGGCGCCTATCTCGACGAGGCGGGGACCACGATGGTCTCGGTCGACGGCGTGATTTCCAACAACAGCGCGGGTGGCCCGGGCGGCGGCGTTTTCGTCGACTTTCAGGCCGCCTTCGAGATGCGCCGCGACAACGGCACCGACTGCGTCTCCTTCGACACCGCGCTGAGCCCGCCGCCCTGCTCGCGACTGGAGAACAACAGCGCCACCGGCGAAGGCGGTGCGGTCGGTGCCGCCGGCGCCACCGTGGACATCAGCCAGACCTTCATCTCCGGCAACAGCACCGACGCCGACGGCGCCGTGCTCAGACTGAGCGCGACTGATTCGATACTGGAAGGCAACGTCATTCACGATCACTCGGATGCATCGCTGTTCCTGGTCGAGAACAGCAGCGACCTCACCCTCGGCTGGTCGACCGTCGCGGGCAACACCCCCGGCGCCGGCAACCCCATCATCCGGGCCAGGGCCGGCAGCGGCGACAACACGCAGCTTGATCTGTACTCGAGCATCATCCGCCAGTCCGGCGGGAACATCCTCGGACAGGAAACCAGCGACGGCGGCCTGATCGACATTCAAACCGCCGACTGCCTGATCACGCACGAACTCGCCAGCATCCCCGGCGACACCCGCAGCCAGGTGGCCGACCCGCTGTTCAGGAACCCGGCCGCCGACGACTACCACATCGGCGCCGGCTCGCCGGCCATCGACTACTGCGACGACACCAACTCGCCCACGCGGCCGGACATGGACGCCCAGATCCGCGGCGTGGACGAAATCGCCGGCGGATTCCGCTGGGACGTCGGCGCCGACGAACTCCACGACGCGCTCTTTTCCGACCGCTTCGAGTCCTGAAGCCGCAGCCGGAACCCGGGCACCCCGCGGTGCGAGCCGCGGGGCGCCTCGGCCCCGGGAATACCTCCGGAGGTTTCGTTATCCCGCCCGCAAACGCCGCTTGTGCTCGTACATGTCGGCATCGGCCCGACGCACCAGTGAATCCGGCAACTCGCCGTCTTCCGGGTAGAGCGCCTGTCCGATACTTACCGAAAGCGAGACTTCCTGACCATCCAGCATCAGGGGGGCGCTGAGCGCCGCCCGAACCTTTCCGATCACGACATCGATACCGGAAGAATCGCTCAAACCGGCCAGCAGGATCGTGAACTCGTCCCCGCCCATGCGCGCCACGGTGTCCGATGCGCGCGTACACGCAACAAGTCGATCGGCGAGCTCGCACAGCAAGCGGTCGCCCGCCTGGTGACCCAGGCTGTCATTGACTGTCTTCAGATCGTCCAGGTCCAGGTAGAGCAGGCCCAGGCATTCCGCTTCGCGTCGGGCGCGGTGTAGCGCCATTCTCAGCCGATCGTAGAAGAGCGCGCGATTCGCCAGGCCGGTGAGGGCGTCATGATTGGCCATATGCAGCAAGCGCTCCTGTGCCTGCTTGCGCTCGATCGCTGCCGCGATCTGCGTCGATACGAACTGCAGCAGATCACGATGCTTGTCGGTATAGGGCTCAACTTGCGAGGCATTCTCGAGCACGACCACGCCCATCACGTCCTTGCCCGATACCAGCGGCACGCCCAGCCAGTCCCCCAGGGCATCCGACGAGGCTCGAACCGCGCCGGGCTCCAGGGATTCACTGCCCCGTCTGGCAAGCAGCGCGCCCCCGCCTGAGATCACATTGGCGATCGCCGAACCCGGGTCCAACGGCTCGGGCACGCGAGGCAGCTGCCGGTCATCGGCAAAGTAGGGCCAGGAGATCGTGTCGCCGGACGCGTCGTACAGCGCCACATAGAACTTGTCCGCCGGCAGCAAGTCCGCAATCACCCGGTGGATTGCCCCGCACAAGGTCGGCAGACTGTCGGCCGCGTGTGCGGCCTCGGATATCCGGTACAGCGCGGACCGCACGTTCTCCGCCCGCTTCAGCGAGCTCACGTCCCGCGCCACGGCGATCCGGACCCGATGTTCCTCGGACCAGCGGGCCGACCAGAGGATATGGACCACGCCACCGTCCTTGCGGAAATACCGGTTCTCGAAATCGATATGCGAGCCTCCACGCATGATGCGTTCAGCCGCTGCACGCGTCCGTTCCCGATCTTCCGGGTGTACGTGATCGAGCACCCTGGTACCCACCAACTCATCCGGTTGGTATCCAAGCAGACTCCGGCAGGCATCACTCACAAAGACGATCTGCCCCGTTTCATCCACGACAAAGACAGGGTCGAGGAGCAAATCCACGATCCTGGGGAACAGAGCTTCGAGGTCGATGGCCATCACTCGATTCTAGCAGCGGCCGGAAGGCATCTCGAAGAGTTCGTCCGACGCAGGACGCCTCGGAGGCCGGGACAGGGCTACCCCTACGAACTGCTGTTGGCGTTGCATGATATCGAGCACCGAGCCAGCAAGGTCAGGTCGCCGCGAACCAATGGCTTTGTAGAACGGACAAATAGGACGTTGCTCGACGAGCGCTTTCGGATCAAGGGGCGAGACAACTGGTACGAATCAGCCGAGCAGATCCAGGCTGATCTGGAGGAGTTCCTAGCCTTCTACAACCTCAAGCGCACCCACCAGGGCTATCGCTTGAAGGCCGAACACCGGCTCAGGCGTTGCGCGATGCGCTGGGCCGAAAGAAGTTGCCGCCGATCATTCCGAAGGAGCCTACAAGCGAGGTTGCAGAGCCGGCATAATCAGGGCTAATGGAGACCCGAGTGTCGGGAAATCACTCAACTTGTACGGTGAATGAATCCCTTTCACCACCCTAGCAATTAGCCGATACCATTTCTGAGAGCCGAGTATGTGCATTTTCATTTGTTGCATACTGATCCATCAAAGCAAGCAATGCAGCTGCGTTGTTGCACTCATGACCATGCCAATTCATGCGGCGCTTGCTAGAATAGATGGCGTCAACAATTTCGGTAACCCGAAGCTTTAACGAGCCAATCGCTAGATCAGGCGAATCACTATTAAGCTGCAGGATGGCGTTTGACATATGGATAGCACTCTGAAAGCCCAGGGATTGAACTGAAACACTGTTTCGACTTGGCACCAACTCTCTTAATGGCCCCGCACCCATAAACACTCCACCCGCAAACGCAAGGATTACTATCAGAGAAAAAACGCAGTTCTTTTCCCAGCTTCCAGCATCAAGGAATTTCCAAATAGACATCAGCACTCACGCTCCAAGTTACGCAACCCCTATCCCTCAAAGACAGTACGTGCACTTGTCTTCAGTACATTCCCTCAAACACCTATCGTATTCCTTGTTACAGGATACAAAATCAATGGCTGTCTTGGGAACACATATCAGCGCCTCACAGCCAAGCGCAACAAACGGATTCCAGAAAAAAAACCCGAGACCTAGGCAACCGGCGGTGCACCAGCCGGCACCGTACGCAACGTCATACGCACAAATAATGACCTCATCGCAGTACGTGTTACAGACCGTACCTGCACAAAACGTATCGACTACCTTTTCTTCGTTGGATCCGCAACACTCCGATCTCTTAAGGCCATATTCATCGAAGTAGGAAACTGGACTCGCCCGAACGTAAGCAAACGTCGTCAGATCACCGCGAACCCCAATCGGATCCCGCCTAGAATAACGCCCAACGTCCGGGCTGTAGTACCTCATGTAGTTGTACGCAAACCCATTTACTTGATCGTAGAGCTGCCCCGGAAACCGCAACCGATCCTCGACTCCCGCCTGTTGCGTCTCCCCGAAAGCCCTCATCTCCCTACTGTGAGAAACCGAGCCCGCCCCATCTACCAGCTGCTGCGGCGTCCCCAGATGATCTACCTGATAGTAGTAAAAGCTCGATCCAGATTTTCGCAGGATCGGATCAGTACTCCATAGGCCGTTGGGCGGGAACAGATAAAAATCGGATGAGTTTCCGAGTTCGTCCAACTCGGCCATCAGACCCTGATCGTTGTAAGCGTACCAGGTGGCTTCGGGGTTGTCTCCATCAGACTCGTAGATGATCTTGCAGACGCGCCGCCCAAACGGATCGTACAGGTACTCCGCGATCAGATCGTTATTCTCATCTCTGACCGCGCTCATCCGGTTCTCGGCGTTATACTCGAAGGTGCGCCCCAACCTCCCGCCTGGACCGTACTCGGCGACGAGGCTCCCGTTTTCATCGTATTCGTGGCTTTTATCGACGCTGTCGAGCAACTCGTTGTTGTCGTTGTACTGCCACTGTTCATCACCTGTTCGCAAATCGGTTAAACGGTTCCCCAGCGGATCATAAGTCCATTCCTCCGCCGAGAATGTGGGGTAGCTTGCTTCGGTCAGACGATCAGCATTATCGTAGCCATAGGCGTACGTGCCGTGCTCGGTGTCCTTTTTGGTGATGTTTCCCGTATCTTCCCAGGTGTAGTCGTAATCCATCAGCACCTGGTCACTGGCATTCACAACCTCAATCGTCCGGTGTCGCTGCAGACCGTCGTAGGAGGTTGTTCGAACCGTTCCGCCCGGGTACTCGACGCGGCTGGGCTGCTGCCAATCGTAGTCTGTGTAGGCAATCACGCCTTCGCCCGGGACGGTGACTGACTCCATCCGATTGGCATCATCCCAGGAAAAGCCATATTCGGTTCCGTCAGGTGCCGTCAGGCTGGCTTGGCGCCCGTTGGCGTGCCAGCTCTGCTCGTGGGTCTTGGAAAAGCCGGGATAATTGACGGTCTCTTCGGTTTTTCGCCCGAGGTCGTCATAAGTGTAGCTCCCGCTGAGCGTGCCGTCGTCGTAGCCGGTCAAGCGGCCACGCTCGTCGTAGCTGAAGGTGACTGTGCGTTCCGGAGTATTGAGGTTGCCAGCGGCGTAGTGCCGCACCTCGGTTCTGCGGCCGGCGTCGTCGTAGTCGTATTCAGCGCGGTTGCCGACGGGATCAGTGCGGGCAAAGAGTTGGCCTGCGTCATCATATTCATAGACGGTCGTCTCGCCCATTGGTCGGGCTTCGGTGTTCATCCGGTCCGCCCGGTCGAAGGTAAACACGTGGGTGTTGTCGTTGGCGTCGGTGAGGCCGATCAGGTTATCGCGATTGTCATAGTGGTAGGTCGTGGTGTGATCCAGGGCGTCAGTAGTCGTGATCATCCGTCCGAGCGGATCGTAAGCGAATTCGGTGGTGCGCTGGGCGGGGTCCTCGGTGGCGATCTGGTTGCCCCGGTCGTCATAGGTCGTGCGGGTGGTCTGCTCGCGCCACTGCGCGCCTTCGAGCCAACGGTCGGTCTGGGCGACGACGCGGCCGCGGCGATCGTAGGTCAGCAGTCGCTCGAAGGTTGGGTACTCGATCTTGACCGGTTGGTGGCGTGCGCCCTGCCCCGACCCGGGTTCATCTGGATAGTGGAAGGTCGTCTCGTTCCCGGCCCCGTCTGTGATCTTCTCCAAGCGGCGGTCGGCATCGTAGGCGTAGTGGGTCTGCTTGCCGGATGGATCGGTCTCCCGGGTCCGGTTTCCGGCCGCGTCGTAAGTGTAGGTCTGCTCGCCGCCGAGCGCATCGATCACCTTCTCCAGCCGGTCGGCGTCATCTTAAACCTGCTCGGTTTCGGTCAGGTCGGGGTGGATGATACGCACCCTATTACCGACTTCGTCGTAGATAAAGGTGGTGGTTTCCAATTCCGGGTTGGTTTCGCTGGTGAGATTGCCGGCTTCGTCGTAGGTGTAGGTCGAAGTCCGCTCCAGGGGATCTGTCCGCGTGAGCACGTTGCCCATTACGTCGTGCGTGCGGCTCTCGACGCCATTCTCCGGGCCCGTAATCTGCTCGAGATTACCCTTGTCGTCGTAGGCGAAGCTCGTCTCGGCGGTCTGGGTCTCTTCGTCACCGAGACGGCGGATGACCTCGAGGCGGCCTAGCGCATCGTATTCGAACTCGGTAACCCGCTCGACGGTGGTGCCCTCGGCTTCGATGGTGCGGATTCGGTTGCCGTTGGCGTCGTACTCGTGACGCGTGACAACTCCGGCCTCGTCGATCTCGCGGATGACGCGCGAGTGCGAGTGCTCATACTCGGTCACCGTCTGGCTGCCGTCGGGGAAGGTCATGCCGGTGAGGTTGTCGAACTCGTCGTAGTGATAGGTCGTGGCGTGACCGTTGAAATCGAAGTGAACGCGGTCCCGGCCGTCCTTTTCGACACGCTTGTCCAGTTGGCCGTTGACTTGGCGTCGGACCAGCTCGCCCTCTCGCTCCTACCAGGCCGAAGTCGCCCGCGTCAGCAATACGAGCCAATGCGCACTGGCTGTGACTTGACTCTGATCATCGTTCCAGCGCAGCCAGCGCCGTCCGCCAAGGTAGAAGAGCATTTCGGACACGGGCCGGAAATCCGCTCACCGCGCGCAGATGGTTGATGTCGCCCAAATCGAGGTCATCAGGCAGGGAGGAATCCCCGAGCAAGCGCTCGAACCGGCTGCACCCGAACTCGATGTCGCGCGCGGATTTACCCGGCAACCAGTCCATCAGCATGGAGGCACTGGCCGTAGTAATCGCGCAAGCCTCGCCGGAGAAAGCGGCTTCCTCAATCGTTCCGCCCGCCACGCGCAGCTCGACCAGGATATCGTCCCCGCACAGCGCGTCCTGGCCGCGGGCGCTGTGGGTTGCGCCTTCCAGGCGGCCGTAGTGGTGCGGGGAGCGGTTGTGGTCGAGGATGACCTGCTGGTAGAGCTTGTCGAGCGCCATGGGGCGGAATTCTACCAGCGGCCGGCGCGGGCCGCCGGATGATCAGGCCAGCATGTCGCGGGCCTTGCCCAGGGCCTCGAGGAAGATGTCGATTTCGTTGCGGATGTTGTAGGGCGCGAAGGACAGGCGGGCGGTGGCCGGCACGTTGAAGAACTGCATAACGGGCATGGCGCAGTGGTGGCCGGTGCGGATGGCCACGCCGTAGTGATCGACGATGGTGCCGATATCGTTGGGGTGGGCGCCTTCGAGGGTAAAGGAGACCACCGGGCCCTTGTGCTTCGCGGTGCCGATGATCTCGAGGCCGTCGACGGCCTGCATCTTCTCGGTGGCGTATTCGAGCAGGCGTTCTTCCTGCCATACGATGCCTTCGTAGCCGGTTTCTTCGAGGAACTCGACGGCCTTGCCGAAGCCGATGGCGCCGGAGATATTAGGCGTTCCGGCCTCGAACTTGTGCGGAAGGTCGTTGTAGGTGGTGCCCTCGAAGCTCACCCGGGTGATCATCTCGCCCCCGCCCTGCCAGGGGGGCATGTCCTCGAGAATGGATTCCCTTGCCCACAGCGCGCCGATGCCGGTCGGGCCGTACATCTTGTGCGCGGAGATGCAGTAGAAGTCGCAGCCCAGGGCCTGCACGTCGACAGCCATGTGCGGCGTGGCCTGGGCGCCGTCGACCAGCACCGGCACGTCGTGCTTTTTGGCGATGCGGCAGACGTCCTCGACCGGGTTGATCGTGCCCAGGGCGTTGGAGACGTGCACCATGCCGATGAGCTTCGTGCGCTCGTTGATCATCGAGGCCAGTTCGTCGACCAGCAGTTCGCCCTGCCTGTTGATGGGCGCGACCTTGAGCACCGCGCCGGTCTGTTCGCACAGCATCTGCCAGGGCACGATGTTGGAGTGGTGCTCCATGTGCGTAATCAGGATCTCGTCGCCTTCTTTCAGGCGCGGGCGCAAGTAGGCCTGGGCAACCAGGTTGATCGCCTCGGTGGTGCCCCGGGTGAACACCACCTCGCGAATGGAATCGGCATTGAGCAGCCGGCGCACGGATTCGCGCGCGCCCTCGAACTGCTCGGATGCTTCGACGGAAAGCTGGTGGACCCCGCGGTGAACATTGGCGTTGTAGCGGCGATAGAAGTCGTCCATCGCCTCGATGACCTTGAGCGGGCGCTGGGCCGTGGCTGCGTTGTCGAAGTAGACCAGGGGCTTGTCGTCGTGCACGCGACGCTCGAGCACGGGAAACTGCTCGCGCAGGGCGAACACATCCAGCTGGTCTTTTACCTTCGATTCGACTGTTTCCATCGTCTCTTCTCTGCCTTCGGACGGGAAAAGGTTTCAGGTTTCAGTGTTCAGGTTTCAGGCTGGCTCCGATCCAGTCTTTCCTGAAACCTGAAACCTGAACCCTGTAACCTACCCAGGTTCACAACTGCCCCTGCAATTCAGCCAGCAGCCAGTCCCGGACCGGAGCCTCGGCCTGCCCTTCGAGCGGCTCGGCGGCGAAGCCGTACTTGAGGAGGGTGTTGGCTTTCTCGGTCGGCAGGCCGCGCGAGCGCAGGTAGAACAGGGCGTCGTCGTCGAGCTGGCCGATGGTGGCGCCGTGGCTGGCGGTGACATCCTCTGAATAGATTTCCAGCTCCGGCTTGGCGTTGATGCGCGCCATCTCGCCGAGCAGCAAGCTGGCGGTGTTCAGGTCCGAGTGGCTGTCGTCACTGTCCTCGTGGATGTGGATGCGACCGTTGAACACGCCCACGCCCGTGCCGTCGGCCAGCAGGCGGAAGGCCTCGCGGCTGTTGGTGTGGCCGGTGCAGTGGTCGATCGAGGTGTGATAGTCCACGTGCTGTTTCGAATCGAGCACAACCGTGCCGTCGATTTCACCATGCGCGCCGGCTTCCTTCAGGTATACGTTGAGATCCTGCCGGCCGAGCCGCGCGCCGGTATCGAGCACGAAACTTCGGTACTCGGCGTCGCGAACGACGTCCACGCGCGTTCGGGACACGCGCACGATATCGCCGCCGGAGCGGCGCATGACGTGGTTCAGGGCCGCCCCCTGCCCGACCCGGATTTCATTGACGGCATTAACCATGCCTTCGCCGCCACCGGCCTGCCATTCGACCAGGGTGGCGCGGGCGTTGTCGGCCAGCTCGATGAACAGTCGCGGGTGGACGGCCGCAGCGAAATCATCCGCCGTTGTCGTGGCCAGAACCAGCGGCTTGTCCAGCTCGCCCTCGATCCTAATCTTCCAGGCCTGGCCGAAGCGGGCCAGGTTGAGCCAGGCAAACGCATCCTCTCGCCCGCCGTACTCGATGCCTTCGAAGTCGTCGCGCGTGGCCGCCTCCAGCTTCACGCCCGCGGGCAACTCGGCCGTGTCGGCGTTGAGAATACCGTTGTCGAAATGCAGCAAACAGGCGTCGAACGGCAACTCGGGCGCTTCGGCGCTCGAGGCGGCCCCGGTCTGAAACTCGCGCTTTTCAAGCAGGCGGATCGGCGTGTACTTCCAGGCCTCGGTCTTGAGGTCGGGGAAGCCGTGCTGCATCAGCGCCCGCTGCGCGGCCTGGCGCAGGTCGCTGAAATCGTCAGCGGCCAGGGCCGATTCAGGCGCGAGTCTTTCGGCAAGCTCACTCATAAACTACGCCTCGGCTGCTTCCGTCTTCAGGTGCTCATAGCCTTCCTTCTCGAGCCGTTCGGCCAGTTCCTTGCCGCCGGACTCGATGATGCGGCCGTTGGAGAGCACGTGCACATGATCGGGGGTGAGGTGTTCGAGCAGGCGCTGGTAGTGGGTGATCACCATAAAGCTGCGCTCGGGATCGCGCAGGCGGTTGATGCCTTCGGCCACGAGCTTGAGCGCGTCGATATCCAGCCCTGAATCGGTTTCATCGAGCACGGCCAGCTTCGGTTGGAGGATCGCCATCTGAACGATCTCGTTGCGTTTCTTTTCGCCGCCGGAAAAGCCTTCGTTGACGGCGCGCTTGAGCAGGGTGTCGTCCATCTTGAGCTGCTTGAGCGACTCACGCACGGTCTTGAGGAAAGTCATCGAGTCGACTTCCTCCTCGCCGCGCGCCTTCTTCTGCGCGTTGAGCGCCGAGCGCAGGAAATAGGCGTTGTTCACGCCCGGGATCTCGACCGGATACTGAAAGGCCAGGAACAGGCCGGCGGCGGCGCGCTCTTCGGGCTCCATGTCGGCCAGATCCTTGCCGTCGAACTCGATCGAGCCTTCGGTGATCTCGTAGCCTTCGCGGCCGGCCATGACGTAGCCGAGCGTCGACTTGCCCGAACCGTTGGGCCCCATGATGGCGTGCAGTTCACCGGCACCGATCTCGAGGTTCAGGCCCTTGAGGATTTCCTTGCCGTCGATGCTGACGTGGAGATTCTTGATCTTGAGCATAATTAGTCTAGGTTTCAGTTTTCAGGTTTCAGGTTTCAGGGCAGGCCTTTCGGACCTCAGGCGGCAAATCACGTAAAACAATGCCGTCCCTGAAACCTCGTTCACTAGCCGACCGCGCCTTCCAGGCTGATCTCCAGCAGCGCCTTCGCTTCCACCGCAAATTCCATCGGCAGTTCCTTGAAGACCTCCTTGCAGAAGCCGTCGACGATCAGGGCCACCGAGTCTTCCTCGTCCAGGCCGCGCGAGCGGCAGTAGAAGAGCTGGTCTTCGCCGATGCGCGAGGTGGTCGCTTCGTGCTCGACCTTGGCCGTGGGGTTGAACGACTCGATGTAGGGGAAGGTGTGTGCCCCGCAGGTCTTGCCGATCAGCAGGCTGTCGCACTGGGTGTAGTTGCGCGCGTTCTCGGCGCGCTTGGCCATGCGCACCAGGCCGCGGTAGCTGTTGTTGCTGTTACCGGCCGAGATACCCTTGGCGATGATCTTGCTGGTGGTGTTCTTGCCCAGGTGGATCATCTTGGTGCCGGTGTCGGCCTGCTGGTAGTTGCGCGTCAGCGCGACCGAATAGAACTCGCCGGCCGAGCGATCGCCGCGCAGGATGCACGACGGGTACTTCCAGGTAATGGCCGAGCCCGTTTCGACCTGCGTCCAGGTGATGCGCGAGTCATCCTCGCGGCAGTCGCCGCGCTTGGTCACGAAGTTGTAGATGCCGCCGACGCCGTTCTCGTCGCCCGGGTACCAGTTCTGGACGGTCGAGTACTTGATGTGGGCGCGTTCCTTGGCCACCAGCTCGACGACCGCGGCGTGCAGCTGGTTCTCGTCGCGCATCGGGGCGGTGCAGCCTTCGAGATAGCTCACCTGGCTGCCGGGCTCGGCAATGATGAGCGTGCGCTCGAACTGGCCCGTGTCGCGGGCGTTGATGCGGAAATAGGTCGAAAGCTCCATCGGGCAGCGCGTGTCCTTCGGGATGTAGACGAAGGACCCGTCGGTGAACACGGCCGAATTGAGCGCGGCAAAGTAATTGTCGGTGTGCGGAACGACCGAGCCCAGGTACTCGCGCACCAGGTCGGGGTATTCCTGCACGGCTTCGGAGAAGCTGCAGAAGATGACGCCGGCTTCCTTGAGTTCCTTCTGAAAGGTCGTGCCGACCGACACCGAATCGAACACGGCATCGACGGCCACGCCGGCCAGGCGCTCACGCTCGTGCAGCGGCACGCCGAGCTTGTCGAAGGTCTCGAGCAGTTTCGGATCGACCTCGTCGAGGCTCTTGGGCCGGTTTTCCTGCTTGGGCGCGGCGTAGTAGTGAATCTTCTGGAAGTCGATCGGCGGCAGCTTCAGGTGCGCCCAGTTGGGCCCGACCATCTTCTTCCACTGGTGAAAGGCTTTCAGGCGCCACTCCAGCAGCCACTCGGGCTCGTTCTTCTTCGCCGAGATCATGGCGATGATCTCTTCGTTCAGGCCGGCGGGTACCCGATCCTCGTCGATGTCGGTGTAGAAACCCGCCTTGTAGCGCTGCTGGATGTATTCCTGCACCTGTTCGGTGGTCTGACTCATGACATTTCCCGTTGCGATGAGGCCGCGACTTCCGCGCGGATGGCGATTCGGCGCGAGGACGGCTCGGCCAGGTCGGCGAGACTCAGGCCGGCCAGCGCACTCTCGACGGCCCGGCCGATCTTCTGCCAGTTGCCGCGGAGACTGCAGTCGGACTCGTGCGAGCAAAGGCCCGGCTCGAGCCCGCATTCGGTCAGGGCGATGGGCCCTTCCATGGCGCTGACGATGCCGGCCACGGAAATCTCTTCGGGCGGCTCGGCGAGCTTGTAACCGCCGTTGACACCGCGCACCGAAGTGACCAGGCCGGAGCGCGCCAGGGTCTTGAGCACCTTGGCCACCGTCGGCGTCTCCAGCTTGGTCAGTTCGGCCAGTCGGCTGGCAGGAACGCACTCGTCGGGGCGATGCGCGAGAGCCGCCAGGAGCACCGTGGCGTAGTCCGTCAATTTGCTGATTCGAAGCATTTTTCGCGCCCCGTCGAAAGCTCTTGTTAATTATGGCGTCGGAAGGACCTCGAAACAAGACCGATTTGGTATTAATTACTCGACGAGCCGGCCCCACGGCCGCTGTATCGCCGGGGGCGAAAGACTGCCAGACTGCTACACTCTTCGGCGTGAATCGACCGATTGGAACGCCGTGAGCAACGACAGCTTCAGTTTCTCCATGCCGCTGAGCGCCGGCACATCCTCAGGCACCGACGCCCCGCGTTATCTCGCGCCCCCATTTGATGCGCGCATGGCCGATTCGGGCCAGGCCTTGCTGCTGATTCAAGGCGATGCGGCGATCCGACGCGTGCCGGTACAGCTGGTGCAGGTCTTCGGTCAGTGCAACCGCTTTCGCAGCCTGGAAGAACACTCCCGGGAAATCGCCCGAGCCTTGCGCGTACCGCCCCAGCAGACCGGAGCCGTCCGCCAGGCGCTCGAGGAACTGGTTCGGCGGCAACTCCTGCTGACCGAGGAAGAGGCCCTCCAGCGGCTGCAGGCCTCGGCGAACGCAAGCGCCGGGCCCGCGAACGACTCGATCAGCTGCCTGTTCATCCGAACCTGCCAGCGGCCCGAAACGCTCGATCGCTTGCTGGCCAGCCTGGCGCGACGACCGCTACCGGATGGCCTGGAACGAGTGGTCGTCCTGGACGACGATGCCGATCCCGAAGGCCGCCGAGCGACGCGCGCGGTGGTCGAAAGTCACCGCGACGGGTTTCCCTGTGCTTTGACGCTCGTCGATCAAACCAGGCGACAGGGCATACTCGACCGGATTGCTCGCGAGGCCGGCGCAGAACCCGCGCGGCTGCGCTGGTGTATCGAGGGCGACCCGGAAAGCCCGGAGACCTCCTATGGAGCCAGTCTCAACTTTGCACTGCTGCTCGGCGCCGGCAAGCTGATTGCCTTGATCGACGACGACGCCACGCTCGACGCCTTCGAACTGCCCGGCAGCGACGAACGACCGGCCTTCCGCCGGCAGCAGTCGGCTCGCCTGCAATTCCCGGAGCCCGACGAAGACCTTCCGGGCGAGCGGTTCAACGCCGTCGATGGGCACCCGCTGGCGCTGCACGCTCACCTGCTCGGCGCGGGCACTCGCCGGCTGGGCGAACTGGCCGGCGACGACATCGCCGGGCTGCTCGACGACCTCGACCCCCAATTGCTGTCGGAACTGTCCGGCGCCAGCCGCATACGCCTGACGAGCAGCGGAACGCTGGGCGACCCGGGCACCGCCGGCCTGCAGTGGCTTTTCGACGAACGCCCCGAACATCTCGAGCCCTTGTGCGAGAGCGAAGATCGCTACCGGAGACTGATCGAGCAACGCCGCGTGGCCCGCGCCACGGCCCGACCGGAAGTCACCACGGCCTATGCCCTGATGACCACGACCTTGACCGGCATCGACAACCGCGACCTGCTCTTGCCAACCCAGCCAAGAGGCGCCAACGAAGACCTCTTGTTCGGCGCACTGGTGGACTTTCTCCACCCCGGCAGCCTGCAGGCCAACCTGCCGCATATGCTCTTCCACATGCGCCCGGAACCGAGACGATGGCAAGCTTCGGACGTCGATGAGCCGCGGGGCGTCAACCGCGGCGCGTTCCTGACAGCGAAGGTCGAATCGCTGCGTTCCCGCCTGCCGCAAGGGGACACCAGATCGCGCGTTAACCTGCTGGCCGGCGCACTGAAAGGGCTGGCGCAGGCCGGCCGCGACGAGATCGCCTGGCAGCTCCGGCAGGAATTGCTCGAGGTCCGCTCGCAGATGATCGAGCGGGTCACCTCGGTACGCGAAGCGCTCGAGCCGCCACCCTGGCTGGACCGCGACTTCGCGCGCGTGATCGAGCGTCACGGGCAAGTCGAGGAGGCACAGGATCGGCGACTGGTCGAAATCGCCGAACAACTGCCAGGCTTCCTGCGCCACTACACCGACGCCCTGCCCGACTGGACGGCCGGCTGGGAGCATTGCCGAAAGACAGGCATCGACAACCTGCTGGAGGGTGGCTCTTGAGCCCGCAAGACGAACGAAGGCGAATCGCCGAGACCTGGGCCGCAAAAGCGCTCGGCTGGAACGACTGGGACAGCGAAGCCATCTCCAGCGACGCCAGTTTCCGGCGCTACTTTCGCCTGCATCGCGGCGACGACACTCGGGTGGTCATGGACGCCCCACCCGAGCACGAAGACACCGGGACCTTCGTCGATGTCGCCGCCCGGCTCGCGAGCACCGGCGTGCACGTTCCGGAGATTCAGGCCCACGATCCCGGCCAAGGCCTGGTTCTGCTCGAGGACCTGGGATCTCGGCCCTTCCACCACGTGCTCGACGAGGACAATGCCGACGAGCTGTTCGGTGATGCCGTCGAGGCCCTGATCCGCTTCCAGCGCGAGGCCGACACGACAGGACTCCCGGACTACGACCCCGCGCTGCTGATGCGCGAACTGGCGCTGTTTCCCGACTGGTTTCTCGAGCGCCACTGGCGGGTCGAGGCCACCGACGGCGAACTCGACGCCTGGGACCTGGTCTGCGCGACGCTGATCCGCTGGGCCCTGGACCAGCCGCAGGTGTTCTGCCACCGCGATTACATGCCGCGCAACCTGATGGTGGCCGACCCCAATCCCGGCATCATCGACTTCCAGGACGCGGTTCGCGGGCCGATCAGCTACGACCCGGTCTGCCTCTACCGCGATGCCTTCCTGAGCTGGCCGAACGAACGCGTCGATGCCTGGCTGGAGGACTACCGGCGCAAGGCCGTCGCCGCCGGCTTGCCCGCGCCCGAAGATCCCGACCTCTGGCGCCGCACCTGCGACTTCATGGGCGTCCACCGCCACCTCAAGGTCATCGGCATCTTCGCGCGCATCCGCTACCGCGACGGCAAACCCAAGTATCTCGAAGACGCGCCGCGCTTCTTCGCCTACCTGGAACAGTCCATGGCGCGCAATCCGGAACTGGACGAGCTTGACCGTTTGCTCGAAAGCTGGCGACAGCGTCGGGTGGTGTGAACATGCGCGCCATGATCCTGGCGGCCGGCCGCGGCGAGCGGCTGAAACCGCTGACCGACACGACCCCGAAACCGCTGATCGAAGTCGGCGGCAAACCGCTGATCGTCCGTCACCTGGAGCGGCTGGCGGCGGCCGGTTTCGAGGAAGTGGTGATCAACCTGGCCTGGCTTGGCGAACAGATCGCCCGACATCTGGGCCGGGGCGAGGCTTTCGGGCTCGACATCCGCTACTCGCAGGAACCGCCCGGCGCGCTCGAGACGGCCGGCGGCATCGTGCAGGCCCTGTCCATGCTCGGCGACGCACCCTTCCTGGCCGTCAGCGCGGATGTACTCACCGACTATCCTTTCGAACGCGCCCTCGAAATCGACATCACCGACCCGGCACACCTCGTGCTGGTCGACAACCCGCCACACCATCCTTCGGGCGACTTCTCGCTCGATGCAGGACGAGTTCGCGCCGGCGGTGCCCAGCGGCTGACCTACAGCGGCATCGCGGTGTTCGACCCGGTGCTGTTCGCCGGCCTGTCGCCCGGGCGCCGGGCGCTACGCCCGGTGCTCGAGGAGGCTATCGCAGAAGGCCGGGTGGGCGGCGAGCGCTATAGCGGCATCTGGGCCGATATCGGCACACCCGAGCGCCTGGCCGAGGCTCAGCAGTCGGTGGCCGACGACGACTGAACGCGGCAGTTCAGCTTTCCGACATCGGGCAAGCCGTCTTCGCCGGCCAGTGAAGCGGCCGTTTCGCGCAGGGGCGCGACGGCCTGCACGATGGCATGAAAGATCGCGTTCTGCTCGAATACGCCATGGATGACACCGGCACCGGGACCCTGGGCGTAAACGGGCACGTCCTCGCCCGAGTGCGTTCCCGACCACAGGCCCACGGCCGATTCCTGCAGGTAGTCGGGATCACGGGGATCGATCTCGTCGAAGTCCGGCCGCTCGCCGTCACGGTAACCCGGGCCGTTGGCGTAACCGAGCACCGTCATCGGCCTGTCGTTTTCGTCGCGCAACAGGCCGCCGTCTCCCTTGCCGTCCTCTTTCGGGCGCTCGGCCAGCCCGACGATGGGATTGCCGCGTTTGCCGTAGCCGCCGAAAGTCAACGCATGGCCGTGATCGGCGGTGACGATGATCAGCGTGTCCTCGCCGGTCATCTCGTCGGCGGCCTGCACCGCCTCGGCGAAGGCGACGGCGTCGGTCAGGGCGCGCCAGGCGTTGTTGGCGTGGTGGGCGTGGTCGATACGACCGCCTTCGACCAGCATGAAATAGCCATTTTCGGAATCTTCGAGCAATTCGATGCTCTTGACCGTCATCTCGGCAATCGAGGGTTCGCCGGCCACATCGTCCGGCCGGTCGTGCTCATAGTTCATGTGGCTGGGTTGGAACAGACCCAACACCGGCCCGTCGGCGAAATCCGGCAGCGTCTCGAAGCCCTCGCGATTCCAGACGTAGCGGCCGTTTTCGTGCATGGCCTGCCATTCGGCGATCAGGTTACGCCCGTCGCCACGATGCCCGCGCTGGTCGGGATCCTCCGGATCGGTCTCGTCGGAGGGCAGGAATGCCCGGCGGCCGCCGCCGAAAACCACATCGATGCTGCCCGGGCGGTATTCGATGAGCTGGCGCGCGATATCTCGGCAGCCGGAATCGCGCTGCGAAGGCGGAATGCCGCGGTCGGTTTCCCACTCGCGGTCCACCGAGCGCGAGAAAAGGGTAGCCGGCGTGGCGTGCGTTATGCGCGTGGTCGTCACGATGCCCGTCTTCAATCCACCGAGTTCTGCGAGATCGAGCAGGGAGACGCGCTCGTGGCCGGCCATGGAAGCACAGTCGCCACGCACCGCCTCCGAATCCACCGAGATCGCCCCGGCAAAGCTCTTCACGCCGGTGGCCATGGCGGTCATGGTGCCGGCCGAATCGGGCGTCTGCTGGTTGGTGTTGTAGGTCTTCGACAGCCCGGTGTGGCGAAACCGCTCGAAATAAAGCAGGTTCTCCTCGCCGGTCTCGCCGCGAAGCTGCCCTTCGAGGATGCGCGCGGCGGCCACCGTGGCCAGGCTCATGCCGTCACCTACGAACAGGATCACGTTGCGGGCCTCGCCGGGCTCGTCGAGGGCGGCGCGACGCTCGGCAACCAGGGTCTTTCCGTCCTCGTACCAGCGTGCCGGGGATTCCTCGGCCGGGGCGGCCGCGGCGATCAGGGAGGCTGAAAGGACGAAAAGGCCGAAAAGCGAGAGGGAAAGATTCGTCTTGTTCATCTGTTTCAGTTTAAGTCATCCGAATGACGATCGGGTTGCGAAAACCAACTTCCAATCCCACCTCAATTGGACCCGTCAGGTGTGACGGGATACACTCCCCGGCAGCCATCGGAGAGAGTCCAACGTGCCCGTCGAGAGACACCAGGACAACAGCCGCCGCTTGACAAGTGTGTTGGTGTTGTATAACACTAGCACCACAAATCGACCGAAATCCCCGGGAGGGAACTGATCATGATCCGCAAGTTTGCCGTCATCGGCTTTTGTACCCTGCTCGTCGCCGGCTGCGGCCGCGATGAAGCGGAAACCGCGCCGCAGGCTGCTGCCGATTCCGGTGG
The DNA here is from genome assembly GCF_003410055.1 of Wenzhouxiangella sediminis. Classification (GTDB taxonomy): domain Bacteria; phylum Pseudomonadota; class Gammaproteobacteria; order Xanthomonadales; family Wenzhouxiangellaceae; genus Wenzhouxiangella; species Wenzhouxiangella sediminis. The sequence goes on from NZ_QUZK01000022.1 coordinate 86,613, forward strand.
CGGGCAGGCCGACGCCGCCTCTGCACTGTTCGAGCGCATCGACGCCGACACCCCCTGGCTGATGGCCAACGTCGAGACGATGCCCGAGGAGCTCGCCGAGAAGCTCTGGGCGCCGCTGTCTTCGATGTCGGAGCTCAATCGCCAGACCTACACCGCCGTGGCCGAAGAAATGGACGAGGCGCCGGTCGTCGCCGCCCTGCTGCGCGAGTTTGCCCAGATCGACAGCCGCGAGGCCTTCGAGGAGCGCGGCCTGCAGCCCAACGGCCACTGGGCGATCCACGCCGTGTCCATGTATCCCTTCATGCACTGGCAGCTGTCCGATGCGGAGGCCTTCCGCGCCACCATCGAACGCATCGCCAGCGAAGGCGGCGCCGAGCCGAACTGGCGCAGCGTCGAGGACGCCGAAATCCTCTGGATTCCCATGGAAGAACTGGGCCTGGCGCTGTCCTATGACGACAACTTCGCCACCGCCGCCTTCGTGCCCGACAACGCTGCCCTGCTGCGCCGGGTGGCCAACCTGGACCAGCCGACCACGGCCTACGACATCGCCGACCTGGAGAGCTTCTCCGACGAGCGCGGCTATACCGCCTACGGCAGCGGCTTCATCGACTTCGGCAAGGTGGTCGACCAGCTGCTCGACAGCGACGACGCCCTTCTGGCGGCCGCGCGCGAGTCCACGCCGCTGGGCGAAATCGCCGGCAACGAAGTCTGCCGCAATGAGCTGGGTGCCCTGGTCAACCTGTTCCCGCGCGCCAGCCTGGGCTACACCGACATCAGCGAGACCTTCATGGCGTTCGACATGACGCTCGAAACCGAGCCGTCCTTCGCCCAGCGCATGCAGGTCATCGCCGACACGCCGGTCGACCTCGAGAAGGCCGAGGCGGGCCTGCTGGAATTCGGCCTGGCGCTCAACATCGTCGGCGCCCGCGACTTTGCCCGCGAAATCGTGGCCGGCTGGGTCGAGGCGCCGCCGCAGTGCCAGCTCTTCGACAACATTCGCGAGAACGCCGAGGACTGGCAGCTGGCCCTCAACCAGCCGATTCCCCCGGTGGTGACCAATTTCCACGGCCTGCGGCTGAACGTCGAGGACGTGACCATGGGCGAGAACTCGCAAGTCGAATCGGCCGAAGGTTCCCTGGCCCTGTTCATGCGAAACCCGCAGATGATGCTGGGCATGGCCCAGATGTTCTCGCCAGAGCTGGCCTCCCTGCAGCTCGAACCGGGCGGCGAGCCACAGCCGGTGCCCGCCGGCGTCATCCCCAACATGCCCGAAGGCGTTTCCGCCTGGATGGGCCTGGGTGACGCTGCCCTCGGCCTGGCCGTTGGCGAGAACCAGAAGGACCAGCTCAGCGAGACGATGGATCCCGGCGAAGGCGGCGACGCCATCCTCAGCTACGGCATCAACTTCGAAAACTACGGCGACATTCTCGGCGGCGTGCTCGAAGACATGCAGAAGAAGTTCGAGGAGATGGGCGAGGAGCCCGCCATGAACAACCCGTCCGAAGCCATGAGCGCCATGGGCGAGGTCTACGAGTACACTCGCGCCAGCATGCACCTGACCGAGCGCGGCATCGAGTTCCGCAGCACGATGACGCTCAAGGACTAGCCCCGGACACCGACCACCATGTGCTCGATTCTCGGGCTCTTCGAGATCCCCGCAGGCCGCACCGGCCTGCGGGGTCTTGCGTTGAAGGCCTCGCGAAAGCAACGCCACCGAGGCCCCGACTGGAGCGGCATCTACGTCAACGACCGGGCGATCGTGGCCCACGAGCGGCTCGCCATCGTCGACGTCGAGTCGGGGTCCCAACCCCTGCTGTCCCCGGATGGGCACCAGGTACTCGGAGTCAACGGCGAGATCTACAACCACCGCCAGCTCCGCGCCGAATGCAGCGACTATGCGTTCCGGACGGGTTCGGACTGCGAGGTCATCCTGGCCCTCTACCGCCGGCACGGCGCCGATTTCCTGAACAAGCTCAACGGCATCTTCGCCTTCGTCCTCTACGACGAAGAAGCCGACCGGTATCTCATCGCCCGCGACCCCATGGGCGTGATGCCGCTCTACCACGGCCGCGACGAGGACGGCATGCTCTGGGTGGCCTCGGAGATGAAAGCGATCGAACCGTGGTGCCGGCAAGTCGAGATCTTTCCGCCCGGCCACCTGCTCGACTCCGCCGACGGCGAGATCCGCCGCTGGCACGAGCCGGCCTGGCGCGACTTCGAGAATGCGAACCGACCGCCCGATCCCGCCGCGTTGCGGCAATCGCTGGAGGATGCAGTCCACCGGCAGATGATGGGCGACGTTCCCTACGGCGTGCTGCTGTCGGGCGGACTGGACTCCTCGCTGATCGCCGCCATCGCCAAACGCTATGCCGACCACCGCGTCGAGTCCGACGACACCGAACAAGCCTGGTGGCCGCGCCTGCACTCCTTCGCGATCGGGCTGGAGGGCTCGCCCGACCTGGCCGCCGCGCGGGTCGCCGCCGCGGCGATCGGCACCCAGCACCACGAATTCCACTACAGCGTCCAGGAAGGCATCGACGCGCTCGACGACGTCATCGCCCATATCGAGACCTACGACGTCACCACGGTGCGCGCGTCGACGCCGATGTTCCTGCTCGCACGCCGCATCAAGGCGATGGGCATCAAGATGGTGCTCTCCGGCGAGGGCGCCGACGAGATCTTCGGCGGCTACCTGTATTTTCACAAGGCGCCCGATGCGCGTGCTTTCCACGAGGAAACCGTGCGCAAGCTCGACAAGCTCCACCAGTTCGATTGCCTGCGCGCCAACAAATCCATGGCCGCCTGGGGCGTTGAAGCGCGGGTGCCGTTTCTCGACCTGGAGTTCCTGGATGCGGCCATGTCGATCGACCCGACCGCCAAGATGGCCGGCCCCGGCCGGCCGGAGAAGGCCATCCTGCGCGAGGCCGGCGCGGGGCTGCTCCCCGACGAGATCCTTTGGCGCCAGAAAGAACAGTTTTCCGACGGCGTCGGCTACGGCTGGATCGATGCACTCAAGGCTTTCGCCGAACAGCAGGTCAGCGACCGCGAACTGGCCGAGGCGGCACGCCGCTTTCCGCTCAACCCGCCGGCGACGAAGGAAGCCTGCCTGTATCGGCGCCTGTTCGAACGCCACTTCCCCTCTCCGGCCGCGGCCGCCACGGTACCCGGCGGACCCTCGGTGGCCTGCTCCACGCCCGAAGCCCTGGCCTGGGATGCCACGCTCGAGAAGATGGCCGACCCCTCCGGCCGCGCCATGCGCGGGATTCACAACGAGAGCTATTGAACGATTGCAACCGGCCGGGTCAGCCGGCGCGGTCGTGCAGGATATCGCGCACCAGCGGCACCGAGAGCGTGCGCCTTTCGGTCAGCGCGCGATGGGCGGCCGCGACCGCCAGTTCGGCCATGCGCCCGGCGTTACGCGGCGCACGGCTGAGGATGTAGTCCACCACGCCGCGCCCCAGCAGCACTTCGTGCTCCGCCGCCAGGCTGCGCACGAGGTCGGCCAGTTCCGCTTCTTCGAGCGGCCTTAGCGTCAGGCGCGTGGCCTGCCCCAGGCGCGAACGCAAATCGGGCAACTCGAAGCCATCTCGCCCCGCACCGCTCATCAACACGCCCGTGCGTTCGGCGCGCCAGCGGTTGAGTGCATTGAACAGGGCCAGTTCGCCGGCTTCGTCGCCGGCGAGCCGATCAACGTCGTCGATCACCACCCAGTCGCCGTCGGCATGCTCGAGCAGCATCCGTTGCTCGGGTTTCCCGAGGGCGATGTAGTGCGCCCGCTCGCCGCGACGGCAGCGGTCGGCGAAGAACGCGGCCAGCAGGTGCGTGCGGCCCGTTCCCGGCGGCCCGGCCAGGAAGGTCCAGTCGCCCGGCTCGAGGCCCTGCGACAAGGTCGCCACCACCGCCTGATTGGGCCCGGCGATGAAGTTATCGAAGCGCGGTCGTCTTGGCGGCTTGAGCGCCAGGGGCAGCTGGGCACGGCTCACGACAACGGCCTCAGGAGTCGGAGCCCCGATCGTCGTCGCGACGCGAGCGGCTGACGCGGACCGCCCTGCCCGACCAGATCCAGACGTACTGGACCAGTGTCAGGAATGCCATGACGGCGACCAGCCAGACCAGCCCGATCTGGGCTTCCGGCGGCAGCGGAAACCCGGCCAGGCGAACCAGCACGAACCAAACCAGGAAGACCTGGCAGAAGGTATTGAAGCGCGACAACTGGGTGGGTTCGGCTTCAAAGCGCTCGAAACGAGTGTAGTAAACGTAGCCACCAACGACGATGACGAGATCGCGCAGGATGACCAGTCCGATCAGCCACCAGGGCAACTCACCCAGCCAGCCCAGGGTGAGGTAGCTGGCCATCATGAGCAGCTTGTCGGCCAGGGGATCGAAGATACCGCCCCAGCGCGACTGCCAGGAGAAGCGGCGCGCGAGCCAGCCGTCGAGCAGGTCGGATACCCCGGCGAAAACCGCCAGGGCCAGCGCCCACTGGTATTCGCCGGTCAGCAGCAGCCAGACGATGGGCGGCACGACCACCATGCGGCCGATCGTCAACAAGTTGGGGATAAAGCTGAGGTTCAACGTGCAAACCGGAAGTGAAGGTGTCGGTCCTCGCCGCGACGCTCCAGCTCCAGCAGTCCGCCCAGGCCGAGGTAGGTTTCGATGTCCTGTCCACCGGCGACGACCTCGAAGGTGACCTGACGACCCGCGGCGGAGACGACGCGGACATCGTCGACCACGCTGAGATTGCCGAGGTAACCGAGCACCTCGGCGTATTGGACCTCATCGACGATACCGTCGACCGTGACCAGCCAGGCGGACGACTCACCGCCAAGGTCGGCGACCGCGTAGCGGGCCGCCAGGGCCGAAGCCAGGCGCTCGATGCCGCTGCGGATCAGCCCCTCGGGATCTTCACCACTGTGGTTGAGTCCGGATTCCTGGCCCTCGACCCGCCAGCGCCATCGACCCGTCCACCACGGCGACTCCGGGTCGCTCTCCTGCAGGCGCAGATCCAGCATGGCAACCACGCCCGCGCCGTAGCGCCGAGCACTCGCCTCGGCTGAACCGAGAAATCCGCCGCGAACGTCCTGCAGGGAGATCTCGCCGAGGTCCATGGCGTCGCGCAAGGGCCGGACGAGATCCAGACCCACGCGTCGCGCCTCGTCACGAATCACGTACTCCAGGCGCGGCGCCTCGACGAAACGCGTGCCCGTATCGTCCTCGATCACCGCCCAAAGGAGCACCGCCGGCCGCTCCCGGCCCCAGCGCGGCAAGTCGTTGCGCTCGAGCAGCTCGTTGATCGAGGGCTCGTCGAAGTCCACCTGCAGTCGAAGCGACTCGTCCGGTTCACCTTCGGGATCGATCACGTTGCGTCGCACGAGCTGCTGCGAGAGCACCAGGTCGTCCAGGTCGCCGGCGCCCAGGCCAAGCTCGGCGACCAGCGAGCTGCCGAAACGGCCGGTCAGGCGCGCCAGCACCAGGTCGAGGGCGTCGAGCTGCTCGGCCGCGCTGGTTCGCGCATCGGTTTCGACCGGGACTTCACCCGTGTACAGGGAGGCCGTCGCTGCCGGGGCGGCGAACAGCAGGAAGCAGGCGAGAAATGGCAGTAGTCGAGGCATCACGCCGCAAAGATAGCACAGCGATTTGCTCGGAGTTGACCGGAACGCGCCGGGCTCAACCGCGCTGTGCGGCGAAGGCTTCGCGGGCTTCGGCGAACTGCCGCTGCGCTTTCTCCAGGTAGGCCATCACCTCGTCCACGTAGCCGTCGGCCGAAGCCGTCCAGACGCGGTTGATGTAGCGCTCGCCGGCGGCAAAGGCGCTCATGATGTCGGCATAGGCCTGAAGCCCGAAGGCATGCTGCATCGACTCGCGCGAGGCGGCGAAGGCGGTCAGGTCATTCCGGAAATGCCGGTCGATCTCGAAGCGGAACTCGTGCGGCGGAACTTTCTCGCGCCGCCCCACCAATTCGTCGAGATTGCGGCAGATACTGTCCAGCGAGGTCTGGAGGGTGTCGATGTTGCCGGCCACGTGATGCTCATCGGCGGCGCCGGCATACTTCGCCTTGCGGAAAAGCACGATGCCGGCGAAGCCGAGAAACAGCGAAAGGCCGTAGGGCAGCCAGTCGACGGTTTCGACCGAAAGCACGGCGAAGACGGCGCCGAGAATGAATCCGGCCGTGATCAAAAAGATTGCGAAAGCCTTCATCAGCCCATCCCCTGGTAGATCTTGGCCATGGCGAAACCGACGCCGACCAGCGCCTCGCCGACGATCAGGCCGGCGGCGACCGGAATGCCGACATCATCGGCGAATCGATGGCCCAGCCGCCAGTCGGTAATGACGCGGGCCAGCGTGCCGAGCGAATAGGTCAACACGATGGCGAACGGCAGATAGAAGCCCAGCCCGGCCGTGATGCCCAGGCCCGGCGAGGCCACGCTGAGCAGCGCGCCCAGGCCGGCGCCGGCGAGATACTTGTCGATCGGCACGTCGCCGCCGAGGATGCCCGACACCATGCTGGCCAGGGCCTGGCCCTGCGGCGCCGGCAGCTTGTCGCTGCCCAGGCCGTAAGCCTCGTGCAGGATGAAGATCAGCGACACGATCAGGATCGGTCCCAGCCAGGCGCCGAGGAACTGACCCATCTGCTGCACCCGGGGCGTGGCCCCGATCAGGTAGCCGGTCTTGAGGTCGAGCATCAGGTCGGTGGCCTGGCTCATGGCCACGCAGACCGCCGCACCCACCATGATCGCGGCGATGATGGCGGACGAGTCGTCCATCCCGCGGGTAATGAAGATCATGATGGTCACGGCGATCAGCGTCATCCCCGACAGCGGCGACCAGTTGGTGCGACCGATGGCCTCCGAAAGGATCACGCCGGCAATCCAGATCCACAGCGTGCCGACCACGCCCATGGTGATGCCGCGCACCCAGCCGGTCTGCTCGGTGGAGGTGACCGCCATGAAAACCAGCAGAAGGGTCGCGCCGGCGATGGCGAAGTAAAGCAGCTTGATCGGCATCTCGTCGCGCGCCAGCGCCGCCTCGCTCTTGGCGGCGTTCTGCATGCTCTTGATGGCGGTCACGATCAGCGGCAATGCCAGCAACACACCGGCGACCGCCCCGCCGATGAGCATGCCGATACCCACCGGCCGGTAGAGCAATCCCTGCAGGTTGCCCGGATCGCTCAGGGCCTGCCCGGTCTCGGGGTTGAGCGGCATCAGGCCGCTGATGCTGAGGAAGGGCGAGAGGATCCAGTAGCACAAGAAACCGCCGATGATGAAGGCCACACCGCCGCGCCCGGCGATGAAGCCCACGCCGACGGTCAGCAGCGACAGGTACCAAACGCCGTTCATGTATTCGGGCATGCCGATCCGGCTGCCGAGATCGTAATAGCTGGTGCCGCTGAGCTGGACGATGACATGGATGCCGGCGGCGAACAGCGCGGCGCCGATCAGATACATCGCCTTCTTCATGCCCGCGCCCGGCGACTTGAGGATGGTGGCCACGGCCACGCCACCCGGATAGGTGAGGCGCTCGTAGTCGATCATCTGTTTCCTGAGCGGGATGATGAACGCGATGCCCAGGAAGGCGCCGGCGATGCAGCCGAAGGTCAGCAGCAGCGGGTCGAAGTCCGTCTCGCCCAGGATGAAGAAGGCGGGCACCGAAAACATCAGGCCCGAGGCGGCTCCGTTGACCGCGCTGGCGACGGTCTGGACGATGTTGTTCTCGATGATGGAGTTGCGCCGCAAAATCCCCCGCAGGATGGCGAAGCCGAGAATGGCGGCCAGTTCGGAACCCTCGATCGAGAAGCCGAGGATCAGCGCGGCGTAGCCGATGGAAACGGCGATGATGGCGCCGAGGAAGTAGCCGACCAGCACGGCCGTGACGGTCAGTTCCGGATAGGGCCCGTGGCGAACGACGGGTTCAGCTTTCGAATTCAATGGCGTTCTCTCCGCTTGCTGGACGCGGCCGCCGGGCAACAGGTCCCCGCCCGTCGGCGCCGGGCAAGCCTAGCGCATATGAGGCCGCGGCTCAACGACGGTGTCAGTCGCGTGCGCGATCCGTCATAATACGCCCTTTCATTCACCCAACCCCGGCGACACGCGATGAGCGAGCGCAAATCCCCGTCCCTGAGCTACCGCGATGCGGGTGTCGACATCGACGCCGGCAATGCCCTGGTCGACCGCATCAAACCGCTGGTGGCGGCCACCTCCCGACCGGAAGTGCTCGGCGGCCTGGGCGGCTTCGGCGGCCTGTTCCATCTGGGCGAGAAGTACCGCGACCCGGTGCTGGTGTCCGGCACCGACGGCGTGGGCACCAAGCTGCTGCTCGCCCGCCAGCTCGGCCGGCACGACACCATCGGCATCGACCTGGTCGCGATGTGCGTCAACGACATCCTGGTCTGCGGGGCCGAGCCGCTTTTCTTCCTCGATTACTTCGCCTGCGGCAAGCTCGACGTCGATGCCGCCTCCGACGTGGTGTCCGGAATTGCAGAGGGCTGCAAGCAGGCCGGCTGCGCCCTGATCGGGGGCGAGACGGCCGAAATGCCCGGCATGTACGGCGAGGGGGAGTACGACCTGGCCGGCTTCGCCGTCGGCGCGGTCGAGCGCGAGCGCATCATCGACGGGTCGGCCATCGACACCGACTGCGTGGTGCTCGGGCTGGCCTCCAGCGGTCCGCACAGCAACGGCTATTCGCTGATCCGCAAGGTCATCGAACTCGGCGCCGAACCGCTCGACACGCCCTTTGCCGACGTCACCCTCGGTGATGCCCTGCTCGCCCCGACCCGCATCTACGTCGACGCGGTGCGCAAATTGCTCGGCAATCGCGATATCCGCGGCATGGCGCACATCACCGGCGGCGGGTTGACCGAGAACATCGTGCGCGTCCTGCCCGATGAATTCGGGTTGGAGATCGACACGCGCGCCTGGCGGGTGCCGGGCGTGTTCGAATGGCTGCAGAAAACCGGCGGCATCAGCGATGCCGAAATGCGCCGCACCTTCAACATGGGCATCGGTTTCGCGCTGATCGTGCCCGCGAACGACGCCGAGGGCGTGACCGAGCTGCTCGGAGAGCCGGCGCCGGTGATCGGCCACGTCGTTGCACGCGGCGACGGCGACCGCGTGCGCTATCTCTGACGTGCCGGCCGCCGACCTGCCCCGCCTGGTCGTCCTGCTGTCGGGCCGCGGCAGCAACTTCAAGGCCATCCACGAAGCCGTCGGGGCCGGCCGGCTCGATGCCCGCATCGCCGGCGTCGTCTCCGACCGGGCGCAGGCGGCCGGGCTGGCGCTCGCGGAGGCGGCCGGCATCGACACGGCCTGCCTCGAGCGCAGCCGCTTCGCCTCCCGCGAGGAATTCGAGGACAGCCTCACGACGACCATCGCCGGCTTCGCGCCGGACTACATCGTGCTGGCCGGATTCATGCGGGTGCTCGGCACCCCCTTCGTCGAACGCCATCTCGGGCGCATGATCAACATTCATCCGTCCCTGCTGCCGCGCCATCGCGGCCTGCGCACGCACCAGCGCGTCCTCGACGCCGGAGAGCGCGAGCACGGCGCGAGCGTACACTTCGTCACGCCGACCCTGGACGCGGGACCGGTCCTGAGCCGCGTGACCATCGAGGTCGGCGCCGACGACACCGCCGAAACCCTGGCCGACCGGCTCCTGCCCCTGGAACACGAGCTCTACCCGGCCACGCTGGCACTTTTGCTCAATCACCGAGTCGAACTACGCAATGAATGCATACATATCGACGACAAGCCGCTTGATCGTCCGCTGGAGCTTGGCCGCGACCTGGATGCTGGCGGCCGTCTGCACTGGCGCGGCGATGGCGGCTGACACGCCTCCCATTCCCGCCCATGAGGCGACCTACGAAGTGCTCCGCCACGGCAAGAAAGTGGGCGAGCTGTCGGTCAGCCTCGAGCAGCTCGACAACGGCGTGTGGCATTACCGTTCCGACACTCGCGCGACGGCCTGGTGGGTCAGGGCCCTGAACATGTCGGCCGAAGAGGCCGCCCACTTCGTCTGGCGCGGCGACCGCATCGTGATGTTGACCTACCATCACGCCCAGCACGCCCCGGCCAACAACCGCTACTTCCAGCACCGCACCGACTGGGAAGCGGGCACGACCAGGGTGCGCACCGAGGAAGGCTCGCAGACGATCGAGCTGGTCGACAACATGGTCGACCCGCTGAGCCTGCGCCTGCAGCTCGCCGCCAACCTGGCCGACGAGACCCGCCGGCGGGACACGCACGATTTCACCCTGCTCGACCGCAACGAGGTCAAGCACAAGCAGTACACATTCGACGGAGAAGAAACCCTGGATCTGCCCGCCGGCTGCTTCGAGACCGTCCGCCTCCGGCGCATCGAGGATCCCGGCTCGGACAAGAACAACCTGTCCTGGCACGCCGAGGACTTCAGTTGGATGCCGGTGCGCATCCTCCGCCAGGAGGACGGCAAGGACAAGCTGGATATCCGGCTTCTGAGCACCGACCTGCCCCTTAACGGTTGCTGACGGCCGTCGGTCGGGGATGCGACCCCGACCCACGGCTTCGTTCGGAACTAAGCGCGCCACGACCGTATAATCGAGGCCACACTCACCGCGGAGATCCCGATGCAACGTCTCGCCAGCATCACCGCCGTCCTTCTCCTTCTCGCCGGCTGCGCCACCAACCCGGTGACCGGCGAGCGCGAGTTCAATCTCTACGGTGAAAACTGGGAGCGGCAGGTCGGCGAGCAGCAATACGCGCCGATGCGCCAGGCCCAGGGCGGCGACCTGGTGATCGACCGGTCGGTCGTCGACTACGTCCAGTCGGTGGGCCAGCGTGTCGCGCAGCACGCCGACCGCGAATTGCCCTATGAATTCCAGGTCATCAACAGTTCGGTGCCCAACGCCTGGGCCCTGCCGGCGGGCAAGATCGCCGTCAACCGCGGCCTGCTGACCGAGCTGGGGTCGGAGGCGGAACTCGCCGCCGTGCTCGGCCACGAAGTGGTTCACGCCGCCGCCAGCCACAGCGCCCAGTCGGCTTCGCGCGCCGCGCTGGCCCAGGGCGCCGTCATCCTGGGCAGCGTCGCCGTGGGCGCGGCAACGGAAGACGATCAGTACACGCAGGTCGCGCTGCTCGGCGGCATGCTCGGCGCACAGCTCATCCAGCAGCGCTACTCGCGCGACGCCGAACGGGAATCCGACTACTACGGCATGCACTACATGAAGCGCGCCGGCTACGACCCGGCTGCCGCCGTCGATCTCCAGGAGACCTTCGTGCGGCTTTCGGAAAACCGCCAGCAAGGCTGGCTCAACGGCCTGTTTGCCTCACATCCCCCTTCGCCCGAGCGCGTCGAGAATAATCGGGAGACGGCCGACGAACTCGGCCGCGGCGGCCGCATCGGGCGCGAGGAGTACCAGGAACAAATGGCGTATCTCCAGCGTCTGCAGCCCGCTTATGAGGCGCATGACCAAGGACGCAAGGCCCTGCAGGAAGGCAACGCCGACGAAGCACTGAGAAAGGCCGAAGAGGCGATCTCGATCGAGGACGGCGAAGCGCTCTTCTACGCCCTGCGCGGCGACGCGCTGGCCACGCGCAAGGACTTCGGGGCCGCAGAGCGCGCCTTCACCGAGGCGCTGCAGCGCGACTCGACGTGGTTCTACCATCACCTGCGTCGCGGCATGGTGCGCGAAGAACGTAGCCGCTGGTCCGGTGCCCGCGCCGACCTGCAGGCCAGCCTGGAACTGCTGCAGACCGCCGACGGCCACCTCCACCTGGGCAACGTCGAACGCGCCAGCGGCAACCGGCAACAAGCGATCGAACACTACAAGACCGCGGCCCAGTCCGACACGCCGGCCGGCCAGAAAGCCCGCCAGCACCTGGTCGACATGGGCGTCGCCGAACCCGCGCAGCAGTAGACATTTCCGGGTTCAGGAAAGAAGGTTTCAGGTTTCAGGTTTCAGGTTTCGGGTTTCAGGAAAAACACGGGGTTCGGTGCTCGGGGTTCAGGGTTCCGGAGAACACAGGGCAATTCCGGGGCTAGGAGCTGGTGTCTTGCTCGTTGCTAGCGGCGAGCGAGGCATTCGGGTTATCGGCATCGGATGCTCGGCTTCGCCAAGCGCCCCTGAAACCTGAACCCTGAAACCTGAACCCTTTGTTCCTGTTCAGAAGGCCACCATCAACCCGACGCCGGAAAACGTCAGGCAGATGCCCGCCACGCGCCGCCAGTTCATCTCTTCTTTCAGGAACAGCCAGGCGAAGAGCACGATGAAGGCCGCGGCGGTTTCGTTGAGGACGGAGGCCACCGAGGCCTGGGTCAGCTTGTAGCCGGCCAACCACAGCATCATCGACACATAGCTGCCCAGCAGGCTGCCGACGACGATGACCGTCCACGGCTGCTTCGAACGATAGTGCAGCATGGCGCGCGCCCAGCCGCGGGTCATGTAGAGGAACAGGAACATGCCGATCGTACCGGCAGCCAGGCGCACGCCCATCGTCCACATGAACGACTCGCTCTCGAGCACCGGTTTGACCATGACGATGCCGGCGGCCATCATCAGCACCGAGCCCGCTCCGAAGGCGACGCCCAGGCGAATGGCCCGCAGCGAAACATCGCGCCGGTTCTGCCGCCAGGTCACCAGCAGGATCCCGCCGAGCACCAGCACGAAACCGAAATACTGCCACCAGATCAGCACTTCGCCGAGGAACAGGATCGACAGCACGATCACGAACGGCGAATAGAGGCTGGCGACCACGCCGGTGCGCGACGCGCCCATCAGGTTGAGCGCGCGCAGGTACCAGGTATCGGCCACGGCGATGCCGACCACGCCCGAGACGACCACGACCAACCACTCCATCGACGAGTAAGCGGGCCAGCTGACGCCGTCGACCAGCAGGATCGTCGGCACCATCAGCCCCGTCGCCAGCACGTTCTTGAACAGGTTCAGCTCGAACGCCGGCAGACTTTCCCCGGAGCGCCGGAACAGGACGACCGCCAATGCCCAGCAGGCCGCGCAGGCGACCGAGAAGAACTCACCCACGTCGAGCCACCACGCACCAGGGGACGAGAAGCGCCAGGGCGATGGCCACCTTGACGCCGTAGTCGCCGATGGCCAGCGTGACCCAGGGCATGGCGGTGCCCCAGAAAGCCAGCGCGAAGAACAGCGCCGTGTCCACCGCCGAGCCGATCACGCTCGAGAACAGCGGCGGCTGCCACCAGGCGCGCCTGCGCAGTCGGTTAAAGATGGCCACGTCCATCAACTGCGAAACCAGGAAGGCCGTGCCGGAGGCCATCGCGATCCGCGGGCTGGCCAGCCAGATCGAGGCCAGCACCGCCAGCGCGAAACCGATGTAGACCACCTTTCTCGCCGCCGCGGGCCCGAAGCGGCGGTTGGTCAGGTCGGTCACGAAATACGACACCGGATAGGTCAGCGCGCCCCAGGTCAGCCAGTCGTTGACCGGAAACTGGACGAGATAGTTGGCGCTGGCGACGACCAGCACCATGGCGAGAATCAGCAGGGGCATGATATCTGGGCACGGACGATCCGACAGGCGGCCATTCTACCGGCCCGCGCAGCGCGCCATCCAAGGGAATTCCTAGGGACGATCCTAGGGACGATGCGGTATCCTCGGCATGAGAACCGAGGGAAGGTTGACCACTGCCATGACGAACTGGCTGATCGTGTTGCTGGGACTGGTTGCGGCCTGGGTCCTGTTCTGGCTGCTGTGGCCGCGCCCGCTGGCGCGCCTGTTCATGGCCGCTGAGCGCAAGCAGGGTCGCCTGTCGATCCGTCGCGTGCGACAGGACGGATTCGACTGGCACGTTCTCGAAGGCGGCCACGGCGAGCCGCTGGTGCTCCTGCACGGTTTCAACGGCGACGGCTATCATTTCGCCCGCGTCTCGCGTCTGCTCGGCGCTCATTTCCGCGTCATCGCACCCGACCTGCCCGGCTTCGGCCAGACCACCTTCCAAGGCGAACTCGACTACGACGTGGAATCGCAGGCCCGGCGGGTCCTGGCCCTGCTCGACGAGCTGGGCATCGAACGCTTCTACCTCGGCGGCAATTCCATGGGCGGCTATGTGGCCTGCGCCCTGGCGAGACTTGCGCCGGAGCGGGTTCGCGCGCTGTGGCTGATGAATCCCGGCGGACTCCAGACCGCGACGCTTTCACCGCTTTTCGAGGTCGTCTATCAGGGCGGCCACAACGCCCTGGTCGTGCGGAATCGCGAGGACTTCCAGCGACTGATGGACTACTGCTTCGTGCGCCCGCCCTGGCTGCCCCGACCGCTGGCGCGCGAGCTGGCCGATCGCGCCGCGCGACACGCCGAACGGGCCCAGGACATATTCGACGCCATTCGCTTTCACTCCAAGCCGCTGGAGGACCTGGCCCGGGGCCTCGACATGCCGGCCCTGATCGTCTGGGGCCAGGCCGACCAGGTGCTGCACCCCGACGGCCTCAAGCTGCTTTCGGAGTGCATGCCCCAGGCTCAAACGCTGCTGATGCCGGCCACCGGCCACCTGCCGATGATCGAACAGCCACGGCCGACGGCCGAGGCCTGGATCAGCTTTGCCGAGTCGGCGGCCCGGCGGGAGACGCGCGAAGCGGCGCGAGTGTAGTATGGCCACAGTTCACGGGGGATTGGAGAACACGGGAGGCAACATGAACAAGCATAAGGGAAGGGCGTAACGTGGCCCGGCACGCGATTCCACCGGAACGCCTGCGATGGCAGCCCGACGGCAACGACATTCCCGGCGACTCGACCCGCGACATCCCGGTACTCGACGGCACGCTCGGCCAGGACGCGGCGCTCGAGGCCCTCCACTACGGCATCGCCAGTCCGGGCCACAACCAGCATGTGTTCCTGCGCGGCCCGCGCGGCAGCGGTCGGCGCAGGCTGCTCGATAGCCTGTTCGGAAGTTTGCGCCCCAAGGCGCGCCAGAATCGCGACTTCTGCTTCGTCCACAACTTCTCCAACCCCGACCGCCCCCGATTGATCATTCTGCCGCGCGGCGAAGGACGCCCTTTCCAGAAGCAGATGCATCGCATCGCCCTGTTCGTGCGCGAACGGCTGCCCGACATTCTTGCCAACGACCCGATTCGCGGCCGCCGCGAAGCCCGGCGCGAGGCGGCCGAGCGCGACATCCGTCTGTTGCTGCGGCCGCTGGAGAAGAAACTCGAGGCCGAAGGCCTGGCCCTGATCCGCAGCCAGGCCGGCCCGAACGCGCGCCTGCAGGTTTCGGTTCGCATCATGGGCAAGCCCGTCTCCCAGGAAGAGTTCCGCAACATGGTGGCGCGCAAGCAGGCCACCGAGGAAGACCGCAAGAAATTCGAAGAGCGGATCAAGTCCTACGACGAAGAGATCAACAAGATCTCGCGGCAGATCCGCAAGAAGTGGCAGCAGGCCCAGCAGCACATCGAGCAGATCGACATAACCGAAACCGCCCGCATCATGGGCGAGATGACCGCCGAGGTCTCGCAACGCTTCAAGGCCGACGGAATCGAGGTGTACCTGCGCGAAGTCATCGACGACGTGCTGGAGAAGCGCATCGGGCACGAAACCAGCCAGCTCGCCGATCCGACCGTGCTCTACGGCGTCAACGTGCTCAACATGGGCCGCGAGGACAGCGGCGCTCCCGCCATCTCGACCAGTTCGATCTCTCCGGCCAGCCTGTTCGGCACCGTCGATCCGGCCTGGCGAAGCGGCGGCAGGGCCGTCGCGTCCTTCCAGGGCATCCGCTCGGGCACCCTGATCCAGGCCGACGGCGGTTTCCTGATTCTCGATGCCGAAGACCTGGCCAGCGAACCGGGCGTATTCCGCCAACTGCTGCGCATCCTGCGCGCCGGCGAGGTTTCCATTGCCGCGCCGACGGCCGACTGGAGCCAGGCCGCCCAGTCCCTGCGGCCGGAGGCCGTGCCCATCGACGTGGGCGTCATCCTGGTCGGGGATGCGGCCGCCTACGCGCAACTGGAATCCATCAGCCGGGAGTTTTCCCGGCGCTTTCGCCTGCTGGCCGATCTCGAAGCCAGCGTTGAGCGCGACGGCGACGGAATCGACCGGACCTGCCGGTTCGTATCCGCCGTGGTGCAGCGCGAAGCCCTGCTGCCGCTGACGCGTCCGGGGCTGGCCGCCGTCGTGGAAATCAGCGCCCGTCTGTCCGACCAGCCGGGGCGGCTGACCACGCGCGTCGGCAGGCTCGCAGAAGTCATTCGCGAGGCCGCCTTTCTCGCTGCAGGAGACGACGAGACCGAAATAGGCCGCGAGCACGTCGAAGCCGCTTTCGGCAGGATTCGACACCGGGCCGGCCTGCCGGCGGCGGGAAGAATCCAGCACAGCGTCGACAGCGGCCTGATCCGACTGCGCGGCCGCTCGGCCGGCCAGCTCAACGTGATCAGCCGGGAGCGCCTGGCCGACGAGATGTTCGGCGCACCGGCCCGCCTGAGCCTGACCGCCGCAAGGGGCGCCGGCAACGGCATCTCCCTGGAAAGCGGCGAAGGCGAGTTGCCGGTTCGGCAATTCCTGCTGCCGATGCTCACCGAACTGTTGCACCTGGACGCCCTGCCCGACCTGCGCGTGGCGATGACCCTCGATCCCGCCGTGCTGCCGGATGATGCGGCATCGACCCTGCTCGGCCAGGCCTGCGGCCTGATCGCCGTGCTGGCCGGCCTCTCCGTCCGGCAGGAGCTGGCCGTGATCGGCAGCATCGACGCCCGCGGCCAGGTCGGACGGGTCGATTACCTGAATGAACGAATCGAAGGTTATTTCGACGCCTGTAACCGCGTGGGTCTGAACGGCCAGCAGGGCGTCATCATCCCGGCTGTGGACAAGGATCGGCTGGCCCTGGACAAGCGCGTCATCAAGGCCTGCACCAACGACCAGTTCCACATCATGGCCGCCGCCAGCATCGCCGAGGCCCTCGAACGCCTGACCGGCAAGACCGCCGGCATCTGGAAGGACGACGGCTTCCCCGAAGACTCCGTGCTGGGGATGGCGCGGGCGAGCCTGCAGGCCTAGCAGACTTCCAGGCAGCGCCCAGCCGAGTTATTGCGGAGCTCTCTCAGTCAATCTGACGCAAGAACGTCCGCTGGCCCGACACACCCAGCTTGTCGAGCGAGCGCTCGAGGCGTTTGAGCATCGGTTCGGGATCGACGGGCTTGTCATCGATTCGGGCTCGGTCGAAGTCGATGACGTGCCAGTGGCCGTCGCCGTCGATGAGCAGGTTGTGGGCGTTCAGGTCGGGATGGACGACGCCGGCGGCGAAGAAGCGGTGCAGGGTTCGGCCCAGGCGGCGCCAGTGGAATTCCTCGAGGATGTCGGCCGCCTGGGGCAGGCTGATGGTGTTCTCGATCAGTCGGGTCAATATGGCAGCGCGATAGGTCAGGCCCAGGCGTTGGCAGCCGGCCATCAGCGGTGTCGGCACCGGCAGATCCAGCTGGCGCAGGCGTGCGAGGATCCTGAACTCCCGGAAGCTGCGGCTGCGCGTGTAGCCGGTGAAGAAATACCGGTCCTTGCTGACGCGCGCCACCATGCCGCCGCGCAGGTAGCGGCGAAGGACGGCCGGGCCCGCCTCGGTGGTGACCGCCAGCGCCCGGCCTCGCCCACCGAATTCCGCCAGCACGGCGTCCCGTAATTCCCAGAACCGGGGTTGGAGCCACTCGGGGCTGACCGCGTCGAGGGCCGACGCGTCATATAGAATATGCAGTGAGCCTGCTTGCAGTTCCGATTCCGGCATATCGCCCCGGTCGCATTTCGATTGAGTTTCGCCGTATCGTGCCCGATCCACAGACGAACGAACCGCCCGGATCCCTCTGCCTCTTGCGCCTTTCGGCGCTCGGCGACGTCTGCAACACCGTGCCGCTGGTACGCGCCATCCAGCGCGCCTGGCCTGAGACGGCCCTGACCTGGATCGTCGGCAAGGCCGAACATCGGCTGGTTCACGATCTCCCCGGTGTCGAGTTCATTGTATTCGACAAGCGCGGTGCTTTCGCCGGCTTCAGGGACGCCCGCAGCCAGCTAGCGGGACGCCGCTTCGATACGCTGCTGCTCGCCCAGGTCTCGCAGCGCTCAACGATTCTTGCCAGCCAGGTGCGCGCCGACCGGCGCATCGGCTTCGACCGGGCGCGAGCCCGGCCGGGACACGGCCTGGTCATCAACGAGCGCATCGGCGCGGTCTCCTTCCAGCACCAGATGCACGCCTTCCTGGAGTTCGCCCGTTACCTGGGCTTGCCCACCGAGGGCGTCGACCGGCGCCTGCCCCTGCCCGAGGAAGCCCGCGCTTTCGCACGGCAGCACCAACCCGAGGCGCGCCGCGCCGTGATCATCAGCCCGGCTTCGAGCCACACCGGGCGCAACTGGCACGCTGAAGGTTACGCTGCCGTGTCCGACTGGATCGTGGATGAGACGGGACGCCCCGTGATCCTGATGGGCGGACCGGGGCCGGCGGAACAGGAACTGGGACGAGCCATCGAGGCGAAGGCCCGCAATGCCGTGCTCAACCTGATCGGGCAAGACACGATAAAGCAGGCCCTGGCGATGTTCGAGCGGGCTGCCTGCGTGATCGCCCCCGACTCCGGTCCGGCCCACTTCGCCGATGCCATGGGCACACCGGTCGTGGGGCTCTACGCGGCCACCTGGGCCCGGCGCTCGGGGCCCATCGACAGCCTGGAGCACACCGTCGACCGCTTTCCCCAGGCGGCCCGCGAATTCGCGGGCCGGGAACCGGAAGAACTGCGCTGGGGCAAGCGACTCGAGCGTCCCGGGGTGATGAGACTCATCACCCCGAAAATGGTGATCGATAGGCTCAAGCGCCTGCTCGACGCCTGACTACTGGCTGATCACCAGTTGCCGCACTCGATTTCCGACTGGGTCGTCTCGCCGCCGTCGAGGCGCGTGACCTCCACGTTGGCGGTCGCGGTGGCACCCGACGGGTCGCTGATCGTGTAGCGGAACCGGTTGCGGCCGTTGCAGGTTTCACTGACCTGGAAAGTGATCGTGCCGTCCCCGTTGACGGTATATTGCGCCGGACTTCCATACCACTGCTCTACGGAGATGATCTCCAGCGGGTCGCCGTCCGGATCGAAGTCGTTGGCCAGCACATCGACAGTCACCGCCTGGCCGGCGGGCGTGCTGGCCTGGTCCGGGTTGGCCACCGGGGCGCGGTTGGCGAAGGCGACATCGATGGTCACGGTCGCCGTTGCTTCTCCACCCCGACCGTCGCTGATCGTGTAGCTGAAGCTGTCGCTGCCGACGAATTCGTCGTTCGGCAGGTAGCGCAACGCGTCTCCGGACTGCGAGACAGTGCCGTTTCCGGGCTGCGTGAAGCCGGCAATGCTCAATGCGTCGCCATCGGGATCGCTCGCCGCTGCGAGCACGTCGATGTCGACCGGCTGGTTGCGCAGCGTCGCGGCGGTCAGGTCGCCCACCACGGGCGGCTGATTGGGCGACTGGACGGTCACGGTCACCGTCGCACTCGCCTCGCCGCCGAAGCCGTCCTCCACCGTGTAGCTGAAGCTGTCGGTTCCGGTGAAGCCTTCGTTCGGCGTGTAGAGCACCTGCCCGCCGCTGGCCGAAGCCTGGCCGTTGGCCGGCTGCGTGACTCCCACGATGGTGAGCGTGTCGCCGTCGGCGTCGCTGTCGTTGGCAAGCACGTCGAGCGCGTTGTCGGTGGAGTCGGTGTCGACCGTGTACTGGTCGTTACCGGCCTGCGGCGCCTCGTTGGCGAACTCGATTTCGCCCTCTGTGACCGTCGCCGTGCTTTCCTGGTAGCGGTAGTAGTCCACGATGCGCTTGTGGCGGACCGGGTTGCGCAGAGCGCGACGGATCCAGGGCGCTTCGACCGGCACCTCGACCTGGCGGATTTCGGTGGCCGGTTCATCCGGTCCGACGGTCACGGTCTCGGTGCTCGAACGCTCGGTCACGAAGCTGATTTCGACGCGGCGGTTCTTCGAACGGTTCTCGGGGCCGTCGTTGGGGAAGCGCGGCTCGGTCTCGCCTTCACCGCGCCAGTCGATCCGGTCGGCCTCGACACCGCGGGAGGTCAGGTAATCCACAACCGAGCGGGCCCGACGCTCGCTCAAGCCCTGGTTGTATTCCTCGGTGCCGATGTTGCAGGTGTGACCGACGATCTGAATGTCGCCGACCAGGCCACCGTCGTCGACCACGGCCAGGATTTCGTCGAGCGTATTCTCGGCCGCGGGCTTGAGGACCGAGCTGTCGAAATCGAAGGTCGTGCGATCGGTCAGGGTGACCTCGTTGACGACCATGCGTTCCTCAGTGCGCGATTCACCGGCGACCTCGACCTCCACGTCACGATACTGGCGAGACGGGCGGAAGGAATTCTCGGAGCCGCCGAAGCTGAAGCTGTAGACGATACTGCCGCGCAGGTCGTTGTCGTCGACCACGAAGTCGCCGTCCTTGTACGCATAGCTGGTGCGCAGGCTCAGGCTGTGCGGCGAATTGCGGAAGTGCTTGTCAAGAGAGAGCGAGGCGGTCGTCTGCGAGGAGCTGTAGTCACCCTCTTCATAGTCCAGCCCGCCGCGCAGGCGGATCAGGGGGTCGTCGAAGAATCGCTCGGCGCGCAGGCCCAGGCCCCACTCGTACGGCTCTTCAAACCACTCGGTGACGGTCTCGATCGTGTCCACGCGCGAAAATGCCCGGCCTTCGATCTCGCCGGTGACCAGCATTTCGTCGATGGTGGTGGCGCGATCGACCAGGCGCTCGTCGGACAGGGCGGTCATGCCGTAGCCCGAGAACGCCCAGTTGCGGCCTTCCCAGCCGGCGCCGAAGGTCAGCTTGCGATCCTCGAACTGGTTCTGGTCGGCGGCGATGAACAGCTTGGCCACGTTGCCGTCGGTGTACACCGGCCCGTCGGGGCCTTCCTCGGCGGTCTCGTTGATCAACCAGTGGTAATTGAGCTTGACGCCGCCGGCGCCCTCGCTGCCCAGCCAGCCGTCGCCGATGAAGCTGGAACGCTGCGACTCGTAAAGTGCGGCCTGGAACTCACCGACAACGTCGAACTCGCTGTCGAGCCCGATGCCGATACGGTAGCGGTCACCGATGAAATGGAAGGTGGGCGTGCCGGCCTGGCTGCGGGGTTCTTCCCCGTCGTCGACCTGGGCCACGGCCACGGTGGCGAGACTCTGGGCAAGCACCAGAGATAGTAGCAATTTGCGAAACATCGACCGCCCCTGCTGTTGTTATCGGGAAAACGGGAGCAATTCTACTCCCCTGGCAGGAACAAGACCACGGAAAGCGGGCGAAATTCCGATGTATTTCGCCTTCTTCTAGCGATAGTCGCTGTAGGACTTCTCCTCCACGATCTCGGAGCCGAGGCGCTCGTTGACCCGCTTCTTGAGCGCGGCACGCTCGTCGTTGCGGAGATAGACCGAACGGGCCAGCTCAACGAAGTGGTCGCCGAAACGCCCGTCGCGTTCTTCCTCGCGGATGGCGTCCTCGATTTCCCACAGGGCCTCATTGACCTCGCGCAGGCGCCCGCGCAGGGCGTCGATGTCGCCGTCCTCCAGCCCGGCGTCCTGCCAAACGCTCCAGAGCAGTTCATGCTCGCGCCGCACGTTGGCGAGCTTGGCCTCGTCGTCGATGCGCTCGAGCTTGATCTCGAGAATGGAGAGCTTGTCGAGCAGCTCACCCGGCGAGACGGGAATCAGCAATTCCATGGAGAATCCTCGGCTGTTCTGGCGAAAAAGCTAACGCAGAAAAAGAGAAACCGCAAAGACGCAAAGAGCGCAAAGTGTCATGAATGAAATCTCATCCATTATCCCTTCTTTGCGTTCTTCGCGCGCTTTGCGGTTAACCGATTTTCAGTCGAGCGACCGCCCGGTGTCCGAGCGGTCGTCAGAGCTCGATCAGGACTCGCCTTCTTCTTCCTTGAGCGCCTTCATGCTCAGGCGAATACGGCCCTGCTTGTCGACTTCGAGCACCTTGACCTTGACCTTGTCGCCTTCGGCCAGTTCGTCGGTGACGTTCTCGACGCGCTTGTCGGAGATCTGCGAGATGTGGACGAGGCCGTCCTTGCCCGGCAGGATCGTCACGAAAGCACCGAAGTTCATGATCTTGGTGACCGTGCCTTCGTAGACCGCGCCCACTTCGACATCGGCGGTGATCTGCTCGATGCGCTTGCGCGCGTCGTCGGCAGCGGCCTGGTTGACGGAGGCGATGGTGACCGTGCCGTCGTCCTGGATGTCGATCGTGGTGCCGGTTTCCTCGGTGATCTGGCGGATGGTCGCACCGCCCTTGCCGATCACGTCGCGGATCTTGTCCGGGTGCACCTTCATGGTGAACAGGCGCGGCGCGTACTCGCTCATTTCCTCGCGCGGCTTCTCGATGATCTTGTTCATCTGCTCGAGAATGTGGCCGCGGCCGGCGTTGGCCTGCTTGAGGGCGACTTCCATGATCTCCCTGGTGATGCCGGTGATCTTGATGTCCATCTGCAGGGCGGTCACGCCCTCGGCGGAACCGGCCACCTTGAAGTCCATGTCGCCGAGGTGGTCTTCGTCACCCAGGATGTCGGTCAGCACAGCGAAACGATCGCCGTCCTTGATCAGGCCCATGGCGATACCGGCAACAGGCGCCTTGATCGGCACACCGGCGTCCATCAGAGCGAGCGAGCCGCCGCAGACGGTGGCCATCGAGCTCGAGCCGTTGGATTCGGTCACTTCGGAGACCAGGCGCAGCACGTAGGGGAACTCCTCGCCCTGCGGCACCACGGCCGACAGCGCGCGCTTGGCCAGCTTGCCGTGGCCGATTTCGCGGCGCTTGGGCGCCAGCATGTGGCTGGTCTCGCCGACGCAGTACGGGGGGAAGTTGTAGTGGAGCATGAACGGCTCCTTGTACTCGCCCTCGATGGCGTCGATGATCTGCGCGTCGCGGCCGGTGCCCAGCGTGACCACGCACATCGCCTGCGTCTCGCCGCGGGTGAAGATCGCCGAACCGTGGGTGCGCGGCAGGAAGCCGACCGACATGTCCAGCGGGCGCACGGTGGTCAGGTCGCGACCGTCGATGCGGTTCTGACCGGACAGGATGCGCTCGCGAACCAGGTTCTTCTCGATCTTGCCGAACGCGTCCGACACGTCGCCTGCCGACGGCGCGTTCTCGTCGTTCTCGTCGCAGAGCTGCTCGACGACCTTGTTCTTGACCTCGGAAATGGCTTCCTTGCGCTCGACCTTGTCGGTCAGGTCGTAGGCCTTCTCCAGGCCATCGCCGATGGCGGCCTTGACCTTGCCTTCCAGGCCTTCCGGCGCTTCGGGCGCCTGCCAGTCCCACTTCGCCTTGCCGGCTTCGGCCGTCAACTCCTCGATAGCGCTGATGGCGGTCTGCATGTGATCGTGGCCGAAGGTCACCGCGCCGAGCATCTGCTCTTCGGTGAGCTGGTCGGCTTCGGACTCGACCATCAGGACGGCGTCCTTCGTGCCGGCGACAACCAGGTTGAGGCGCGATTCCTCAAGCTGGGTGGCGGTCGGGTTCAGCACGTACTCGCCGTCGACGTAGCCGACGCGGGCGCCGCCGATCGGGCCCTGGAACGGGCAGCCCGACAGCGAGAGCGCGGCCGATGCACCGATCATCGCCGGGATGTCGGCATCGACTTCCGGGTTCGACGACATGACGGTGGCGATGACCTGGGTTTCATTCAGAAAGCCCTTGGGGAAGAGCGGACGAATGGGCCGGTCGATCAGGCGCGAGGTCAGGGTTTCCTTTTCGGTCGGGCGCCCTTCGCGCTTGAAGAAACCGCCGGGAATGCGGCCGGCGGAATAGAATTTTTCCTGGTAGTTGACGGTCAGCGGGAAGAACGGCTGACCCGGCTTGGCTTCCTTCTTGGCCACGGCGGTGACGAGCACCACGGTGTCCGCCATCGTGACCATGACGGCCCCGTCGGCCTGGCGCGCGACGTGCCCGGTCTCGAGCGTGACGTCGTGTTCGCCATACTTGAACGTTTTACTGAACTTCTTCACTTTTCACTCCACTTTTGCACTTGCAATAGAAAACACCCCGGAACAGCTCGGAAGCTGCCGGGGTGTCGGTCTCAATCGGAATCGATCCGCTCTTAGCGGCGCAGGCCAAGGCGCTGGATCAGGTCGCGGTAGCGCTGGATGTCTTTTTTCTTGACGTAATCCAGCAGCGAGCGACGCTGATTGACCAGCTTGAGCAGGCCTCGACGGGAGTGATGATCGGCCTTGTGGTTCTCGAAATGACCGGTCAGATCCTGGATGCGCGCCGTCAGCAGCGCGACCTGGACTTCCGGGGAACCCGTATCACCCTCGGAGAGCTGGTATTCCTTGACAACTTCGCTTTTCTGTTCAGCGGTCAGAGTCATCTTTCAAAAATCTCCAAAATCAACAGTTTGGGCGACCGGGCTTTTCCAGAAAACCCCCTGGGCCGACCCCAGGACGGGCTTTGTGCAAAAGCCCCGATCGCCGGTTTTTCATCAAGCCCGGCATTATAACCGCCCCGGAAACGCCGTAGCAAGCTGTTTTCCACCCCGAACTCAGGATCAAAGGTCCCACCGACCACGGACGAATCCGGCGTCCGGTCGAGGCCGCAGGTCGGGGTCGCATCCCCGACGGACGACTCTCAGGCGTCGCTCGAAAGGAACCGCCGACAGACCGCCGGCACCACCAGCATATTGAGCAGAGTCGAAGACACCAGCCCCCAGAGAATGACCACCGCCATCGGCGCCTGGATTTCGCTGCCGGGCTCGCCGGCGGCCAGCGCCAGTGGCACCAGCGCCAGCGCCGTGGCCAGGGCGGTCATGAGGATCGGTACAAGCCGCTCTTCCGCGCCCTGGCGAATGGCCTGCTCCAAAGCCATTCCGCCACTACGAAGTCGCCCGATATGGTCCACGAGGATGACGCCGTTGCGCGTGGCGATGCCGAACAGGGTGATGAAACCGATCACCGCGGCAATGGTCAGGACACCGCCGGTCAGCCACACGCCCACGACGCCGCCGATGAGCGCTAGCGGCAGGTTGAGCATCACGATGAAGGCCGAGCGCGCGCTGCCGAAGGCGCCGACCAGCAGCAGGAAGATGCCGACGATCACCGCACCACCCAGGAACATCAGCCGCGTCCCGGCCGAAGCGGCGCTCTCGAACTGACCGCCGTACTCGATGTAATAGCCCGGCGGCAGCTCGACACTCTCGCCGAGCGCGCGGCGGATATCGTCGACCACGCTGACCAGGTCGCGATCGGCGACGTTGGCCATCACGACCATGCGCCGCTGCACGTTCTCGCGGCCGATGGTGTTGGGCCCGCGCTCGCGCTGGATATCGGCGATGGCGCCGAAGGGCACGCGCGCGCCCGAATCCAGCGTCAGCGGCGTCTGCCGAATGGTCTCGAGACTCTCGCGGACCGATTCGGGAAAGCGCACGACGAGGTCATGGCTGGCCTGCCCTTCCAGGATGCGGCCGACGGTGGTGCCGGTCATGGCCGTCTCCAGCGCCTCGGACGCCTCGTGGACGGACAGCCCGTAATTGGCCAGCGCCAGCCGGTCGAAGCGCACGCTCACGAAAGGAATCTCGCTTTGCTCTTCCATGGCCACGTCGACCGCGCCGGGCACTTCGGCCACGCGCGACTCGACCTGCGCACCGAGACGCCGCAGCTCGGCCAGGTCTTCGCCGAAGATCTTGATCGCGATATTGGCCCGCGTGCCCGAGAGCATGTGGTCGATGCGGTGCGAGATCGGCTGCCCGATGATCACGTTGGTGCCCGGCAGCAGCGCGAAGCGCGAGCGCAGTTCGGCCAGCAGCGCGGATTTCTCCCGGTCTTGCATCTCCAGGGTGACGTCGATCTCGGAGGCGAACACCTGCTGGGCGTGCGGATCGAGCTCCGCGCGGCCGGTGCGCCGGGCGGTGGCCACCACCTCGGGCTGCTCGAGCAGGATGCGCTCGACGCGCTGCCCGATGGCGTCTGACTGGTCCAGCGAGGTGCCCGGCAGGGTGACCACGCTCAGGGTCAGGCTGCCCTCGTTGAATTCCGGCAGGAACCCGCGACCGGCCATCGCCAGCGCGACGATGGACGCCACGAGCAGGCTCGCCGCGGCGGCGACGACCAGGCGCCAGTGGTCCATGGCGAAGTCCAGCGCGGGCCGGTAGACGCGCTTGAGCCCGGTGATCAGGCGGGTGTCGTGGTCCTGGTGAACGGCGCGGCTGCCCGGCAGCCCGAGCAGCGCCAGCACCGGCGTGACGGTCACCGCCACCAGCAGTGATGCCGCGAGCGAGATGACATAAGCCAGCCCCAGCGGCTGCAGCAGCCGCCCTTCGACGCCGTGGAGGAAGAACAGCGGCAGGAACACCAGGATAATGATCAGGGTGGCGAAGACGATCGAGGCCTCGATCTCGCGCGTGGCGTCGAACACGACGCTGAGGTTGGCGCGGCGTTCCCCGGCGGGTTCTCGCGCGTTCTCGCGTAGCCGCCGAACGATGTTCTCGACGACGATGATCGCGTCGTCGACCAGCGCGCCCAGGGCGATGGCCATGCCGCCGAGCGTCATGGTGTTGATGCTGCCGCCCAGGAAGCGGATGCCGAGCACCGCGACCAGCAGCGACAGCGGGATGGCCAGCAGGGCGATGCCGGTCGCGCGCAGGCTGAACAGGAAGATGAACATGATCGCGACGACCAGCACGGCGCCGTCGCGCACCGCTACGACCAGGTTGTCGATGGCCACCTCGATGAAATCGGCCTGGCGGAAGGCGTCGGTTTCGATCCGCATGCCCTCGGGCAGCGAGGCGTCGAGATCGGCGATGACCTCATCGAGGCGCTCGGTCAGCTCCAGGGTATTGACGTTGGGCTGCTTCTGGATGCCCAGCACCACGGCCGATTCGGCGTTGTAGGCCGCGGCCCCGCGCCGGGGCGCCGGGCCGATGGCCACGTCGGCCACGTCCTGGACGAGCACCGGCATGTCCTCGCGGTGGGTCACCACCGCCCGGCGAATGTCTTCCAGGCCGTCGGCGCGACCGATGCCGCGAATCAGGAACTCCTGGCCGTTTTCGGTCATGAAGCCGGCCGACGCGTTGGCGCTGGCCTCGCCGACGGCCTCGCTGAGCTCGTCGAGCGTGATGCCGTAGGCGGCCAGGCGCTCCGGGCTGGCCGTGACCTGGTACTGCCGGGTGCGCCCGCCGTTGGGAATGACCTCGGCCACGCCCGGCACCGCCAGCAGGCGCCGCCGGATGGTCCAGTCGGCGACGGTCTTGAGCGCCATTTCGTCGTGCTGGTCCGAGACCAGCGCGATAAACATCACCTCGCCCATGATCGAGGTCACGGGCGCAAGCTGCGGCGCCGGCAGGTCGGCCGGCAGGCTGCTGCGCGCGCCCTGCAGTTTTTCCGACACGATCTGGCGGGCGCGATAGATATCGGTGCCCCACTCGAACTCGACCGTGATCACGCTGATGCCGATACCGCTGTTCGAGCGCACGCGGCGCACGCCGCTGGCCCCGTTCATGGCCGTCTCGATCGGGAAGGTGACCAGCCGCTCGACGTCCTCGGGCGGCATGCCGTGGGCCTCGGCCACCACCGTCACCGACGGCGCGGTCAGGTCGGGGAAGACGTCCATGGGCGAGCGCAGCGCCACCCAGCTGCCCCAGACCAGCAGGAAGACGGCGGCGGCCAGGATGAGCAGCCGGTTGTTCAGCGAAAGGCTGATGATGCGATCGATCATGGTGCAGCTGCCTTCAGATGTCAGTGCGCGTGGCCGTGGCCGATGTCGTTGCCGCCGGCCGCCGCCAGGCGAACGGAATAGGCGCCGCGGGAGACCACGCGTTCGCCGGCGCTCAGCCCTGCTAGGACCTCGACGTAGTCACCGTCGACGATACCGAGCCGCACGGGCCGGCGGTCGAAGGTCTCGCCGCCGGTCTGCACGTAGACGACGTCGCGTCCGCCGTCCTCGATGACGGCCGAGCGCGGAACGGCCAGGCGGGGTTCGGCCGCCGCCACGAACACGTGAGCGGGCAATCGCGCGCCGATCAGCTTCGGCCCCTGGTCAATCGGATAGTCGAGCGTCACGCCGACGGTGCGGGTCGTCGGGTCGACCGCGGCCTCGGTCTGCACCACCCGCGCGCCGCTGGCCTCGTCGAGGACGACGGCGCCGCCGTCCTCGCCCTCGAGCCAGGCGCCCGATGACTGGCCGATATCGCCGGCGAAACGTTCGGGCAGGCGGATTTCCAGCCAGCGATGGTCCGGCGAGGCGATGCGGAACACGCGATCGCCCGAACGCACGAAGGCACCCGGACGCGTGGAGACCTCGACGACCTCGCCGGCCGCCGGGGAGCGCAGGGCAATACCGGCCTCGCCGTCGCCCTGCTCGTACTGCTGCAGCCGCGCGCGGGCGGCCTCGAATTCGGCCTGCGCGACCTCGACGCGCTCGCGCGCCTCGATCAAGCGCCGCTCGGGCACCGCGCCCTGCTCGAACAGGGGCGCGAGGCGTTCGACGTCGCGCCGGGCCAGTGCCAGGGTCGAGCGGGCCTGCTCGAGCTCGACGCGCAGGCTTCCGAAGTCGGTCTCCGCGCCCAGGCGCGGCACCACAAAACCCAGCACCTCGCCCGCTTCGACCCGATCACCGGCGCGCGCCAGCTCGCGATGCGTCATGTAGCCGTCGGCCGGCGCCCGCAGCTCTGCGCCAGCGTCGGCCGGCGCCGCCACGGTGGCGAACCCCAGCACCGACGGTCGCAGCGGGCGTTCGAAGACCGGTTCGGCGGCGAACACGTCGTTCCACTGCTGTTCCTTGAGATAGCTGATGTCGCCCTCGGCCGCCGGCGCCGTGACCCGGGCGGCCTGCCGCGATTCGTAGACCCGGAACGCGCCCAGGTCGTGCTCGACTTCCAGGCCCTCGCCGGCGACGCGCAGCAGCAGGCGGAACTCGCCCGCCTCGCGCGGGGTGACCGCCGGGGTAAACAGTCCGTCGCGGGCCGGTTCGTTGACGCGGAAGCGCGCCACCGTCCGGTCGCCCTGCGCCAGCACCACGTCCATGCGCCCGGAGCGCATGGGCTGGAAATCGCTCAGGCGCGTGACGTGCGCCAGGAACGTCGACGATTCACCGGCGACCAGCGGCGGGAATTCCACGAACAGCTCGGTCTGCGCGGTGTAGTCGGTGACGACGACCGGCTCGCCGGAAGATTCTTCCGCGTGCGCCCCGCCGGCGGCATCGCCGTGGGCATGACCGGCTTCGTCGCCGTGCTCGTGACCGTGACCGGCCTCCTCTACGCCACAGCCCGACAGGACCAGGAGGACCAGAAGGACCAGCACCAAAAGCGTGGTGCCGGTCCGGCCGGCCCGGGAGCGATCAGTGGTCATGCGGCTCCCCGCCGTCGTGACTGTGCTCGTCGTCCTCGTGCGCGTGGTCGCCGTCTTCGTGTTCGGCATGGTCTTCGTGGTGCGCTTCGCCGTCGTGAGCGTGCGCCTCGCCCTCGGCGTGGGCCTGGTCGTGGTGCGCGTCGTCCATCATCTCGCCGGACTGCATGTCGTCGCCCTCGGCGTCGGCCGCCTCATCACCGTAATAGGCTTCGGTTTCCGTGGCGGCGCCGTCGTCGTGGGCATGACCGTGGTCGTCGCCGGTTTCGCCGTCGTGGGCGTGATCGCCCTCGTGCGCGGCGCCTTCGTCGTGCGCATGCTCGCCGCCGTCGTCGTGGGCATGGCCGTGATCGCCGTTGTCGGCGCCGCAGGCGGTCAGGGCCAGGGCCAGCAGGCCCGCGAGAATGGTCAGCAGGGACTTGTTCATGGTTCACCTCTCATCAGTTGCAGTTCGATATGGGATTGTCTTGCCGCCAGCGCGCGGCGAATCCGCTCGCGGCTGGCGGCCAGCTCGGTCCGGTGGGCGTCGATCAGTTCGAGCACGCCGATCTCGCCGGCGCGGTAGGCGCTCTCGGCGATCCCGGCCAGGGATTCGGACGCCTGGATATCGCTCAGCGCCTGCGCGGCGCCTCGACGGGCCTCGAGTTCACGGGCGAGCGCGCCCATCTCGGCGCCGAGTCTCGAGACCAGCAACGAGCGCTCGGCGGCCAGGCGACGCGCCCGGGCGCTTTCGACCTGCGACTGGCCGACGCCGCGGTCGAACAGCGGGACTTCCAGGCCCACCATGAACAGGTTGCCGCTGGCCGACAGACCGGGCTCGTCGAGTTCGCGCCGGCCCACGCCCAGCGTGACTTCCGGCCAGCGTCCGCGCTCAGCCGCCCGGGCGGACAATTCGGCGGCGCGAATCTCCGCGTCCAGGGCACGCACTTGCGGATGGTCGGCCAGCCGATCTTGCGGCTCGGCAGCCTCCGCTCGCGGCGGCAGCAGCTCGCCTTGCAGATCGACCGGCTCGTGCTCGATCAGGGCAAACAGGCGATCGCGCGCCGAGGCCGCCCGGGCCCGCGTCTCCAGCCGTTCACCGTCGAGCGCGGCCAGCTCGTGGCGAAGCCGCAGCGCGTCGAAGCGTGAGGCGTCGCCGGCCTGCGCCCGCTGCTCGACGTCGGCTACCAGCTGCGCCAGGCGATCGTGCCAGCGGCCGACGGCCCGGGCCTGGCGGGAGGCGGCCAGGGCCGCGTAGAAGTGTCGGCGAATCAGCGCCGCCTGCTCGTCGCGATCGAGCTCGAATCGCGCGCCACTGGCCGTCCTTTCATACGTCGCCGAACGCTTCTCCAGGCCGTGCACGCCGGCGAGATTGACCCGCTGCCGGAGCCAGTAGAAATGGTCTTCCACCGAGCCGCCGGCCACATCGGCTTCTTCGTAGCTGTACTCGACTTCGGGGTTGTCCCAGCGTCCGGCCGAGCGCACGCGGCCCTCGGCCTGCGCCCGTCCGGCTTCGAGCCAGGTAGTGAAGTCCGACCGGTCGAGGCCGATGCGGACCGCATCGGCCTCGGTCAGCGGCGACTGCGCTTGCACCGTGAAGTAGCAGGCCAGCAGGCCCGCCAGGACAATCGATCTCATCATTTCAGCTACCCAGGATGACGCCGAGAACGGTTTCGATGGCGTGGTGCGCACCGGCCAGCCAGGCGGCCGGGACCAGGACAGCGAGTCCCAGCGCGACCGTGCTCCAGTCGCGCGAGACGGCGCTCGGTTCGCCAGCGGCCAGCAGCCGCTCGACGCGGCGCGCGATATCGGCACCGCCGGCCGCCAGGCCGACCGTGGCCGGAAACTGTTGCCGCCGGACCACCTTGAGCAGCGCCTGCGCCGTGTCCGCGCCGCCGAAGCGCCGCGCGACGCGATCGTCGGCGCGCTCCTCGATTGCCTGGCGCCAATGGGCGCGCAGACGCGCCGCGCTGGCCGGCAAATGAAAGGTCAGCAGGCACTCGAACAACGAGGACTTGATCAGGTCCCGTCCGCGCAGGTGCGCGGCTTCGTGGGCGATCACGATGCGCCGCTCACGGGCGTCGAGGCAATCGAACAGCCCGCGCGAAACCAGCACCACGGGGCGGAGCGGCCGGGCCACCATCGCCAGCGGACGCTCATCGTCGATCTTGCGGACCAGGCCGTTGGACGGCACCAGGCGCAGCAGCGCCGCGAGCCGCCCGCGGCGTGCCAGCGCGGCCCATGCATGCCGGACAACGACCGTAGTCACGGCCGCGAGCACCATCAGCAGCGCGGCGCCGGCCAGCGGTTCGATCTGGATCGCCGGGAAATGCTCGAAGCACAGATGCGGATGCCCGTCGCCATGGATGCGGCAGTGATCGTCGATCCAGCCGACGCGTTTGCTCAGCGCCACGCCAGCGAGGGCAGCCGCCCAACTCGCCGGCAGCAACCAGGGCAGCAGCGCGAGGAGGGTGAACCGATGCAGCCGGCGCTTCGGTGGTAACGCTTCGAACGAATAGCGACTCAGCCACTGCGCCGCACCCGCGGCCAGGGCCCAGGCAAGCGCGCACAGCGCCACGAACATGGCGAGCAGCCCGATCACCGGTCTTCCTCGCGGCGCCGCCGCTCCAGCGCGGCCTCGAGTCGTTCGAGCGTGGCCTCGTCCATGCCGTCGGCCGACTCGACGAAGGCGGCGATCGAAGCGGCCGGGTCACCGCCGAAGCGACCCAGCATGTCCTGCATGTAGGCGGCCACCAGCTCCTCGCGCCGGACCTTCGGCGAGTAGCGAAACGCATGGCCGCGCTTGAAGCGCTCGACAAGCTGCTTTCGGTGCAGGCGCTCGAGGGTCGACTGCACGGTATTGAGCGAGATGCCGCGCTGCGCCCCCATCAGCTCGTGCAGTCCCTTGGCCGTCCACTCGGGCTCGGACCACAGACGCTCCATGACCGCGACCTCGAGGTCGCCGAGCACGGGCATGGAAGTCCGGGGGACGCTGTCCTTGGTCACGGATCGAGGCCTGCTCTTGAAAGGAGCCATGGAGTCTACGCAGGCAAAAACCGACCGTCAATCGGTTTTTGCGCGGTCACGCCAACCAGCCAACCAGCCAACCAGCCAACCAGCCAACCAGCCAACGAACAAACGAACCAACGAACCAACGAACCAACGAACCAACAGGCTACAATGAAGCGCTTTGACCGACTGGAGCGTGCATGCCCCGCCTGGACAGCCACGTCAATCGCAAGGACGCCGATTTCGTCGCCCGCGACGAACATCACCGGCAACTGGCCGCCGACCTGCGCGAGAAGCTCGAGAAGACCGCCCTCGGCGGCTCCGAGAAGGCGCGCGAGAAGCACACCGGCCGCGGCAAGCTGCTGCCCCGCGAGCGCGTGCGCACCCTGCTTGATCCGGGCAGCCCCTTTCTCGAAGTCGCGCCGCTGGCGGCCAACGGCATGTACGACGACGCCGCGCCGGGTGCCGGAGCGATCGCCGGCATCGGGCGGGTCAACGGCGTCGAGTGCATGGTCGTGGCCAACGACGCCACGGTGAAGGGCGGCACCTACTACCCGATCACGGTCAAGAAACACCTGCGCGCCCAGGAAATCGCGCTGGAGAACAACCTGCCCTGCATCTACCTGGTCGATTCCGGCGGCGCCTTCCTGCCCCTGCAGGACGAAGTCTTCCCCGACCGCGACCATTTCGGGCGCATCTTCTACAACCAGGCCCGGCTGTCGGCCAAGAACATCCCGCAGATCGCCGTGGTCATGGGTTCCTGCACCGCCGGCGGCGCCTACGTACCGGCGATGTGCGACGAGGCGATCATCGTGCGTGAACAGGGCACGATCTTCCTCGGCGGCCCGCCGCTGGTGAAGGCCGCCACCGGCGAGGAAGTCGACGCCGAAACCCTCGGCGGCGCAGACGTGCACACCCGCCTGTCGGGCGTGGCCGACCATTTCGCCGAGAACGATACGCACGCCCTGGCAATCGCGCGCGACCTGGTCGGCAATCTCAACCGCCCTGCCCCGGCCTTCACGCCGAACGAGACGCCCGCCGAGCCCGCCTACCCGGCCGAGGACATCTACGGCATCCTGCCCGACGACACGCGCTACCCCTTCGAGGTGCGCGAGATCATCGCGCGCATCGTCGACGGCTCGGAATTCGAGGAGTTCAAGGCGCGCTTCGGCACCACGCTGGTGTGCGGCTTCGCGCGGATTCACGGCTACACCGTGGGCATCGTCGCCAACAACGGCATCCTGTTTTCGGAGTCCGCCCAGAAAGGGGCGCACTTCATCCAGCTGTGCAACCAGCGCAACATTCCGCTGGTGTTCCTGCAGAACATCACCGGCTTCATGGTCGGCAAGAAGTACGAGCAGTCAGGCATCGCCCGCGACGGCGCCAAGATGGTCACCGCCGTGGCCTGTTCGCACGTGCCGAAGTTCACCGTGGTCATCGGCGGCTCCTTCGGTGCGGGCAACTACGCCATGTGCGGCCGCGCCTACCAGCCGCGTTTTTTGTGGATGTGGCCCAACGCGCGAATCTCGGTGATGGGCGGCGAACAGGCCGCCAGCGTGCTGGCCACCGTCAAGCGCGACGCGATCGAGGGCCGCGGCGAGGAATGGCCGGAAGCCGAGGAAGAAAAGTTCAAGGCGCCGATCCGCGACCAGTACGAGCATCAGGGCCATCCCTATTACGCGTCGGCGCGGCTGTGGGACGACGGCATCATCGACCCGACCGACACGCGCCGCGTCCTGGGCCTGGCCATCGCGGCCTCGGCCAACGCACCGATCGAGCGGGAGCGCTTTGGCGTATTTCGCATGTAAAAAAATAAAACCTTTTTGTCCACAGATGAACACAGATAAACACAGATAAAAAAACAGACGAACGGAAAAAATGGGAAAGCGGAAGCGATCAACGTCTTGTTCGATCGGTGCCGACGAGCACATTCTTTTCGTTCTTTATCCGTGTTCATCTGTGTTCATCTGTGGACATTCCAGATTTTGACTTTGACTTTGAGAAGCCATGACTGACCTACTCAAACTCGACATCGATAACCGCGGCGTTGCCACGGTGACGCTGAACCGGCCCGAAGTGCACAACGCCTTCAACGCCGAACTGGTGGCCGAGCTGTCGGCGACCTTCGATAAGGTCGCCGCCGAAGGCGCGCGGGCGATGATCCTCACCGGCGAGGGCCACAGTTTCTCCGCCGGCGCGGATCTCAACTGGATGCGCTCGATGGCCGAAGGCTCGGAAGCAGAGAACCGCGACGACGCCAAACGCCTGGCGGCCATGCTGCGCAAGCTCGACCAGCTGCCCTGCCCCACCGTCGCGCGGGT
Source organism: Wenzhouxiangella sediminis (assembly GCF_003410055.1). Taxonomy (GTDB): domain Bacteria; phylum Pseudomonadota; class Gammaproteobacteria; order Xanthomonadales; family Wenzhouxiangellaceae; genus Wenzhouxiangella; species Wenzhouxiangella sediminis. Next base: position 121,182 of record NZ_QUZK01000022.1, read on the forward strand.
CAACGGCCATGCCTTCGGCGGCGGCGTGGGCCTGATCGCCTGCTGCGACCTGGCCGTAGCGCTGGAGACGGCGAAGTTCGGCCTGACCGAAGTGCGCCTGGGGCTGGCGCCGGCGACCATCGCGCCCTTCGTGATCCCGCGCATCGGCGTCAACAACGCGCGGCACTACATGCTCACCGGCGAGCGCATCGACGCCGAACGCGCCGTGCGCATCGGCCTGGTCAGCGACACCGTGCCGACCGGCCAGCTCGACGGCCACGTCGACGACCTGATCAAGCTCCTGCTGGCCGGCGGCCCGCATGCCCAGGCCCACTGCAAGGAACTCATCCACACCATCGCCAGCGGCCGGCACGACGAGGCCGAAACCGACCGCCGCACCTCCGAGCTGATCGCCGCCCTGCGGGTCTCCCGCGAAGGCCAGGAAGGCCTGAACGCGTTTCTCGAAAAGCGCAAGCCCTCCTGGGTTGCGGGCGATTCCTGAGAAACCTTATTTGTCCACAGATGAACACAGATAAACACAGATTGAAAACAAGAGGCGCGCCCAGAAGACTGACATCGGTCGCTATTGCCCTGGCGGGTCAAGGTAAGCACGAAAACAATTTTTTATCTGTGTTCATCTGTGTTCATCTGTGGACAATTTTTTCTTTTAGAGAGCCATGTTCAAGACTGTCCTGATTGCCAATAGAGGCGAGATCGCCTGCCGCATCATCGCCACCTGCCGCCACCTGGGCGTGGAGACGGTGGCCGTCTATTCCGACGCCGACGCCAATGCGCGGCACGTCCGCCTGGCGGACCGGGCCGTGCATATCGGCGCCGCGCCGGCGCGCGAGTCCTACCTGGACATCGAACGCATCATCGCTGCGGCGAAGCAAACGGATGCGCAGGCCATCCATCCCGGCTACGGATTCCTGGCCGAGAACGCCGATTTCGCGCGCGCCTTGCGCGACGCCGGCCTGACCCTGATCGGCCCCTCGCCCGAGACCATGGACCTGATGGGCTCCAAGGCGGCGGCCAAGGCGAAAATGGAAGCCGCCGACGTGCCGCTGATTCCCGGCTACCACGGCGACGACCAGGCCGACGACACGCTCATGTCCGAAGCCGAGCGCGTCGGCTTCCCGCTGATGCTCAAGGCCGCGGCCGGCGGCGGCGGCAAGGGCATGCGCGTGGTTCACTCGAAGGATGATTTCGCCGAGGCGCTCAAGGCCGCCCGACGCGAAGCCTCCGGCGCCTTCGGCGACGACCGCATGATCCTCGAGCGCTACCTGCCCACGCCAAGGCATATCGAGGCGCAGGTCTTCGCCGACACCCACGGCAACACCGTGCACCTGTTCGAACGCGACTGCTCCAGTCAGCGGCGCCACCAGAAGATCATCGAGGAAGCGCCGGCGGCCCATCTCGACGAGGACGTGCGCCAGCGCCTGCTCGCGGCCGCCGTGCGCGCGGCCGAGGCGGTCGACTACGTCGGCGCCGGCACCGTGGAGTTCCTGGTCGACGGCGATGAATTCTTCTTCCTGGAGATGAACACCCGCCTGCAGGTCGAGCACCCGGTCACCGAATCGATCACCGGGCTCGACCTGGTCGAATGGCAACTGCGCGTCGCCTCCGGCGAAAAGCTGCCGCTTTCCCAGGACGAGATCCGCCTGGACGGTCACGCCATGGAGGCGCGCATCTACGCCGAAGACCCCGACCAGGGCTTCGTGCCCTCGACCGGTCGCATCGACGCGCTGGTGCTGCCCGAGTCGGGCTGGGTCCGAATCGATTCGGGCGTGGACGCCGGCGACGAAGTGAGCATGCACTACGACCCGATGATCGCCAAGCTCGTCGTCCACGACAGCACGCGAGAAGCCTGCCTGGCGCGCCTCAACCAGGCGCTGGCGGCCAGCTTCGTGGCCGGCCCGACCACCAACCTGGGATTCCTGCAGGCCCTGGCCGGCTCGGAGGTCTTCTCGGATGCGGCCATCGACACGGGGCTGCTCGACCGCGACCTGCCGTCGATCCTGGATGCCGGCGAAGTACCGGTCGAAGTGCTCGCGGCGGCCGCCGGTCGCTGGTTGCTGGCCCAGGAGACCGAGGCCACGGGCCGCACACCCTGGGACAGCTGCGACAGCTGGCGCCTGGGCGAACCGGCCACGCGCACGCTCGATATCGAATCGGCCGGCCGGCGCGTCACCGTCGAAGCGACCGGCTTCGGCGGCGACTACACGCTCCGGATGGAAGACGACGCCCACCCCGTTCGGATGAAACAACTGGCCGAAAGCGAGTTCAGCCTGACGCTCGACGGCCAGGGTCGCCGGCTCCAGGTCCACCTGGCGGGCGAGCACGCGCTGGAAGTCTGCCTCGACAACCGGCGCTGGCCGGTGAGCCGTCATGCCCGGTTCGAGGCCGCCGTCGAGGGCGGGGCCGGGGATGGCCGACTACTGGCCCCGATGCCGGGCAAGATCCTCGAAATCCGCGCCGAAGCCGGTCAGTCGGTCTCCGAGGGCGAGACGCTGCTGATCATGGAGGCGATGAAGATGGAGCTGGCCATCAAGGCGCCCATGGACGGCGAGGTGTCGGAGATTGCCGTAAGCGCCGAGGATGTGGTGGAAGCCGACACGCTCCTGCTCGCGATGGAGCCGGCCACAGATTAGGGCAATGTCAAGATGGTCGGAGTCCGGCGGTTCGCGGATAATCGCTCGCTTCACTTCGCAGCATCCTTGAACGATTGCCCATGACCGACGCCACCAATTCGCGCATCGCGCACCGCATCGCCGAGGAAATCGGCGCCCGTGCCAACCAGGTCTCCGCCGCCGTCGCCCTGCTCGACGAGGGCGCGACCGTTCCCTTCGTGGCGCGCTATCGGAAGGAAGTCACCGGCGGGCTCGACGACACCCAGCTCAGGAACCTCGAAACCCGCCTGGCCTATCTGCGCGAACTCGAGGATCGGCGCGCCACGGTGCTGGCCACGATCGACGAACAGGGCAAGCTCAGCGACGACCTGAAGGCCGCCATCGAGAACGCCGACACCAAGGCCCGCCTGGAAGACCTCTACCTGCCCTACAAGCCCAAGCGACGCACCCGCGCCCAGATCGCTCGCGAGGCCGGCCTGGAGCCGCTGCTCGACGAGCTGCTGAGCGATCCGGCGCAGGATCCGAAGTCGACTGCCGCCGGTTACCTGAACCCCGAACACAAGATCGACGACGCCGACGCGGCCCTCGACGGCGCCCGCCAGATCCTGATCGAGCGTGCCGGCGAACACGCCGACCTGCTCGGCGAGCTGCGCGAGTGGTACGCCGGCTGCGCCCGACTGGTCTCGCGCGTGATCGAAGGCAAGGAGAACGAGGGCGCCAAGTACCGGGACTACTTCGAGTACGCCGAGCCGCTGAACAAGGCGCCGTCGCACCGGATCCTGGCCATGCTCCGGGGGCGCAACGAAGGCATCCTCAACATGGAGCTGGAACCGGGCGACGATCCCGAAGTGGGCCACGACCATGCCATCGCCCGTGTCGCGGGCCACCTGGGAATCGAGGATCGGGGCAGGCCGGCCGACGGCTGGCTGACGACCGGTGCGCGCCTGGCCTGGAAGGCCCGCGTGCAGATGAACCTGCAGGTCGAGCTGATGGTTTCCGCCCGCGAACGCGCGGAGGCCGAGGCCATCCGCATCTTCGGCAGCAACCTCGGCGACCTGCTGCTGGCCGCCCCGGCCGGCGCACGCACCGTCATGGGCCTGGATCCGGGCCTGCGCACCGGCACCAAGGCAGTCGTCATCGACCCCACCGGCAAGCTGCTCGACACCGCCACGATCTATCCGCTGCCGCCGCAGAAACGACTCGAGGACGCCCTCGATACCCTGGGCGCGCTGTGCCGCAAGCACGAGGTCGAGCTGATCGCGATCGGCAACGGCACCGCCTCGCGCGAGATCGACCAGTTCGTGACCCACGCGCTCAAGCAGCTCGGCCTGCGCGGCATCCAGAAGCTGGTGGTCTCGGAGGCCGGCGCCTCGGTGTACTCGGCCTCGGAGCTGGCGGCGAAGGAGTTTCCGAACCTCGATGTCAGCCTGCGCGGCGCGGTCTCGATCGCGCGGCGCCTGCAGGACCCGCTGGCCGAACTGGTCAAGATCGAACCCAAGGCGATTGGCGTGGGGCAGTACCAGCATGACGTCGACCAGTACAAGCTCGCCCGGGCCCTCGACGCGCGTGTCGAGGACTGCGTCAACGCCGTCGGCGTGCACGTCAACACCGCCTCCAGCGCGCTGCTCGCGCGGGTCGCCGGGCTCAATTCAACGGTCGCCGAAAACATCGTCACCCACCGCGATGAAAACGGCCCCTTCCGTCGACGCAAGGATCTACTCAAGGTGCCGCGTCTGGGTGCGAAGGGCTTCGAGCAGGCCGCCGGATTCCTGCGCATCGCCGACGGCGAGGATCCACTCGACGCCTCGGCCGTCCACCCCGAGGCCTACCCGGTGGTCAAGCGAATCCTGGAGAAACTCTCCAGGCCGGTAACCGAAGTCGTCGGCGACACGAAGGCCCTGCGCGCACTCGACGCCCGGGAATTCACCGACGAGCGCTTCGGCCTGCCCACGGTCAGGGACATCCTCAAGGAACTGGAAAAGCCGGGCCGCGATCCGCGCCCGGAGTTCAGGACTGCGAAATTCGCCGAGGGCGTGGAAACCATCAAGGACCTGCGCCCCGGAATGATTCTCGAAGGCACGGTCAGCAACGTGGCCGCCTTCGGCGCTTTCGTCGACCTGGGCGTGCACCAGGACGGGCTGGTTCACATCAGCGCGATGAGCGACAAGTTCATCAAGGATCCACGCACCGTGGTCAAGGCCGGCGACGTGGTGAAGGTCAAGGTCATGGACGTCGATCTAGACCGCAAGCGAATCGCTCTGAGCCTGCGCCTGGACGATCCCCTGCCCGACGAGGCCGATGCGCCGGCGAAGAAGGAGAAAGGCGGGGCGAAAAAGCCGAAGGCCAGCCGAAACGGCGGGAAAGGCAAGAAAGCCGACAGGAAGCAGGGCGGTGCGCTGGCCGAGGCGTTCGCCCGGGCAAAGCGCTGATCCCACATCAAGAAATCATCCGGGACAAGCGGCGTGAGTCGCCGGACGGGAGACGACGATGGGCTGCAGGAGGATCTCCCCGCCCCCCCTGAGCCCTCGCCGAGCGGTGCGTCCCTGTCACTGCCAACAACAGCCCCATGACGAGACGAAGGCAGGCTAGCAAGCGACGATCGCGGCCGCATCCCCCAAATGGGTTATGGCCGGGCGAAAGCGCAGCGCGCTGTCAGGCTCGGAACAATGCTGCAGGCAACAGCGCCCGGAGCACATCCGCCACCATGTCCGGCTGTCGGCGCCAACCGTTCTTGCCCATGGCGGTTTTCAGCTGCGAGCGCGCCGTCTCGTAGGCGATGGCCTGGCGCTCGGAAAACCGCCTGAGCGGCTCACCGTCCACGATGGCATTCACCACCTCGGCCTCGGCCGGCGTCAGATGAAAACGCATCATCAGGCCTTGTCTCAAGTCGGGATGATTCCGGGCCGGATCGGTCACGACAAGAGCGGCGAACTTCGAGTCGAGGCGAAACAGGGTCGATACAACCTGGTTGCCGAGCGGGCCGGCCGAAAGGCGCAACAGGCGAGGCTCGCCCTCGAGCACGGTCAGGAGCTGCTTGCCGAAGGCCTGATCGTCGTCCAGATGCCGCATGTGCAGGCGCCCCACCCGGCTGATCCAGGCCCCACCGGCCGCCAGCAGGCCTTCCGCCAGCCGGTTGGCGAAGCGAATGCGTCGCTTCGCATCGATCACGACTACGGCGTGATCGAAACGATCCCAAAGCGAGCTGACGACGTCGAGCGAGTCCTGGAGCCGGGTGCGGTGCTGGTAGCCCTGCCAGGCCTGGAGAAGATGGGGCGCGATGGATCGAATGCGCTCGAGTTCGCGCTCGGAGTGATCCTTGGCGTCGAGTGCGCGCATGAAGGTGAATTCGGCAATGTGCCGATCGCTGACCTCGAGCCCCACGCCGGTGCCCCAGCGAATCCCCATGGGCTTGTAAACGTGGTTGTATACCCCGCTGCGCAGCAGTTCCTTTTGCGAAATGAAATCACTCGTCCTCAGAACCTTGCCAGGACGATAGTGCCGCGCACCGGCCTCGATCTGGAAATTGCCGCGACCGAACTCCCGGTTGTAGTCCTCGATGGACGGATCAGGCACCACGTTGGCGGCCAGAACCCGGCCAACGTGGGCATCCAGATCGTAGGTGTCCAGCGTCACCACGCGACTGTCGGCGAACCCGGCCAGCGCATCGAGCGCATCCGGCCAGGCGGCCGTTCCCATCGCGGCGCCGTAGAGCACCTGGAGAACTTCATCCCGGGTTGCTGCCATTCAACCCGCTCCCGGTGGAACCTGCTCCGCATTGTTTCACAGCCCGGCAGACGCAACAAATCGCGCACGGGTCCGCTCATGGAGCGCTCGCAATGGCAGTCCGGGCCTCCTGCCGGTTCAGCCGGCCCAGAACCCGCACGGCCTTGCGCGGTCACAAGGAATAGAGTCTTAATGGAGTTCGGCTATGCGATGGTTCATCAGCGCACTCGTCGTGCTGGCCCTTGTGGGCGGCCTGTGGTGGGTCGAACAGCGGCAGCAGGCCGAGCTCACGCCCGATCCCGCAACAGACCTCCCCTCCGAGCCAGAAGATCCCCAGCCACGTTATCCCCTGCCGAAGCCCGAACTGCACCCCGCTCCGGCAATCGAGGATCAAGTCGCTGACGACACAGAGGGCCGGACCGAAGAGCCGATCGAGCCGGAATCCGAGCCGCGGCCGCCGCTACCGGAACTGGCCGACAGCGACGAATCTGCCACAGGCGCCTTGTCCGACTCGCTGGGAAACGACTTCGTCGATAAGTGGATCAAGCCGGAGTTCGTCATCTCGCGCACGGTCGCCGTCGTCAACAATCTCGACGGTTCCGCACCCGCCCTGAAGACATGGCCGCTGCGCCCGCTCGGCTCCGAACCGATAACCCAGCAGCGCGGCAACGGAGACACGCTGCTCTGGACGGCCGCCAACGCCGAACGCTACACGGAACTGGTCGATGCCCTGGACGCCCTTCCCCCCGAACAGGCAGCCGATCTCTACGCACGCTACTACCCACTGTTCCAGCAAGCATGGGAGGAACTCGGCGAGAACGAGCCGTACTTCAACGACCGCCTGATCGACGTGATCGACCACTTGCTGGCCACACCCGAAGTGGCGCTACCCTTCGAAGTCGTGCCTTACGAGAGCCGGTTGCACTTCGCCGACGAGGCACTGCAGAAAGAAACCTGGGGCCGCAAACTTCTGATGCGCATGGGCGCGGCACAAGCCGGGATGGCAAAGGAGTGGCTGCGCAATTTCCGCAACGCGGTCGTGGAAGCGACCGATCCGCCGGCACCCTGAGTGCAGCAGATCCACCACAGCCGGCCGGTCTCGACCGTGCATTCACGCGCTCGGGCATAAATAATACCGAATGCGTTCCATCATCCGCATTGCCGTCCTCGCCGCCGCCGTCGTCCTGATGACGACCGGCTGCGGCGTCAAGACAGCCTACAACAACGCCGACTGGCTACTCATGCGTTCGATCAACGAGCGCGTCAGCCTGTCCGACGAGCAGGAACGGGAGGTGAACGCGCTGCTCGAGGAAAGCCTGGCCTGGCACTGCGCCAGCGAGCTGCCCGACTATGCCGCCTTCCTGCGACAGGTCGACGAAGACATGGTCGCCGGGCGCTTCAGCCGACCGACCCTTGAAGGCTACGGACAGACAGTCTCGGATTTCGGCCGGCGCCTGCTGGCAAAGCTCCGGCCGGCCGTCGTCGATCTGCTGGCCGGCCTGAGCGACGAGCAGGTCGACGAATTGGCGGCGAGCTTCGAGGAGCGCAACAACGAATTGATCGAGGAGGCCGAGTCGTATTTCGACGAGTCATCGATCACCGAGCGAGCCGAAGGCTTCGAGAAGGGCATGCGACGCCTTTCCGGACGCCTGACCGATGAACAGCGTGAGCGACTGATGACATGGTCGCGCGCACTCCAGCCCAGCGCGGCGCTGACGCTCCAGCGCCGGCTGCGCTGGCAAGCCGAGTTCCGGCGGGTGATGGCGATCCGCGCGGACCGCGATCGATTCGATCGCGCAATGACCGAACTGCTGCAACCGGACCTGTTCATGTCCGACGCGCTGGCCCAGCGCCGCGAACACAACCGGATCCTCACGCTCGAGGCCGCAGTCGACATCCACCGTCTCGCTCCCGAGGAACAGGTCGAAGCGCTGCGCGAGAACCTCGCCGGCCTGTCGGAAGACCTCGAACAGTTGAGTTGCTCGGGCTAGTCTCCCCGGTCCACCGCCACAAGTCGGGTTGCGACACAATCCCCTTGCGACCCGCTCGGTACGAGCGTGCGAGGCTGGGCTATTCTGTGTCACCGGTCGACTCCCGCCCCGGACAGCGGGAACTCGCCCCCGACTCATCCCACCGGGAGGATATCTGATCGATGGCCGTTGAGAACACGATGCCCCGAAGCATACCGTCCATTGTCGCCATGCTCCTGGGCGTCGCCGCGCTTTTCCTGTGCTCCTGGGCCCAGGCGGGCACCGAACGGTTCCGGATATACATCGACGAAGACGGCGTTTACCGCCTGCCGTTCGAGCTGCTACAGGCGACGGGACTCCAGGGCCCGGTCGCGCGATCATCGCTGCGACTCGCGAACAGGGGACAGGCCGTCGATCTCTGGTTCGGCGACGACCCGAACGAGCGGTTCGGCCCCGGCGACAGCCTGCATTTCGTCGCATCCCGCATCCGGAACGACGCCGGCCACCGTCACGATTATTCGTCGCACAACGTTTACGTGCTGGACACCGCTGCCCTCCCCGCGCAAGATCCGCACGACGCTTCGAACCCGATGTCTGCATCGACGAACAACCGCAAGACTTTGCGACCCGTGTCGCAACTGCACTTCGAAGAGGATCTCCTGAGGGTGCCGGTTTCCGGTCGCACCGACTTCTACCCCGAAGGCTCGCTCTGGTACTGGAAGCAGATCAACCACCTGGTCGCCACGCCCACGCAGGTGCCGATCGACCTCTCGCACTTCCGCCCTGACGGCGATTCGACGCTGACGCTCGGACTCCGATTCCTCGGCGGCTCGGACAGCGCCCGTTACGTCGATACGGTCGAAACGGATCACGCCATCGAGATCGGCTTGAACGGCCGACCGCTTGGCACCGCGCGCTGGAACGGCCGCACCGTGCATGAAATCACGTTCGACGATCTGCCCGGCGACATCGTTGAACCCGAGGGCAATGTAGTCGAACTCAAGATCCCGGCCAGGATTCCCGAGGGCGGCCGCGATCCGGTCGTGGACGTGATCTATCTCGACTGGATAAAGGCCCGGTTCCCGCGCGACGACCGCATCGGTTCGAAACAGGCCCTCATCCGCCTGCCCGCCTTCGATGGTTCTGTACGAATGAGCTTCCGCGCGTCCGAAGGGGAGGCCATTGAGCAGCTGGACGCCTATACCGATGACGGCCATCACCTGCAGCTGCAGCCCGGACCGGCCGAAACATCGGGACAAGTGCTTCGCTTTTCCCTGGATGTCGCTCAGCCAGTGGACTCGCTCTGGCTTGTCCCGAACGGAAACTACCGGGCGGTTGACCGCGTCGAGCGCGATCGGACCTCTTCGCTGCGGCAAGATGTCGGCCAGCGTGACTATTTCATCATCGCCCATGCTTCACTGCTCGACCCAGTCGCCCCGTTGGCCCGGTTCCATTCCTCCAGGGGCATGCGCACCGAGCTGATCGACGTCCAGGACATCTATGACGAGTTCAACCACGGCATCGCGCATCCGAAGGCCATTCGCGAATTTCTTGCGCACGCGCGCGAGCACCGGGACGGCCCGCCGGCCAGCCACGTCCTGCTGGTCGGGGACGCCAACTGGTTCATCGGGCCTTCCGCCGCAGAGGCCCTCGCCAGCGGGCAATTCGACACGGCCAACCTGATGCCGACCTGGCAGTTGCGCTCCAGAGACGGCCCGGCGGCCAGCGATCATCCCTACGTGATGCTCGAGGGCGAGGACCTGGTGCCCGATATGGCCATCGGGCGTTTTCCAGCCCGCAACGCCGCCGAGGCTCGCGCCATGGTGGACAAGACGATTCGCTACATGACCTCGGCACCGCCCGGAGAATGGCGATCACGCGTTCTGCTGGTCAGCGACGACGCCCGCAACCTGTCGGCCCGAAACACCCGGCTCAGGACCGAGGCCGAGTCGGCGGGTTTCCATGCAACCGAACTGCTGCCGGGCGACAAAACAAATCCCCTCGCTCATCAGGCCGCTTTGCGCTCCGCCATCGACCGGGGAGCGCTGCTCCTGCATTTCTTCGGGCATGGCGGTCGCTACATGTGGCAAACCACCGGGTCGGCCGGAGGCGGCTCGGGGAACCTCTTCGATATGAGCGATCTCGACGAGCTGCAGCCGAGTGGGCGACTGCCCATCGTCCTGAGCATGTCCTGCAACACGGGCCCATTCGACCACCCCTCGGCCGATTCACTGGCCGAAAAGTTCATGCGCATGGGCGATCGGGGCGCGGCCGCCGTACTGGCTGCCTCGGCGCGAAACAGCCCCTCCCTCAAGTTCACCAAGGCGATCATGACGGGCATCCTCGCCGGCGAAACGCTGGGCGATGCGATCCGCGCGGCCAAGAGCGGGCGACTGCATCAAGACAGCTACCTGCTCTACAACCTGTTCGGGGATCCCGCCCTCGTCCCAGCCCGGCCGATGATCGAGAGTCACTAGCTCACTTTGCAGCTGCGACACCAATCAGGCCGAACGTGACTCGAGAATCCCGGTCCTTCGCGCAGGCTGGACACGGAACCCAAAAAAAAGGCCGCCGAAATCCGGCGGCCTTTGGATGACTTGCGAGTCGCCTTAGCTGAACCGGCGCATCAGACCGGCCACGCCGAGGACGCCCATCATCATGATCATCAGCAGGATGGACCATGCGTCTAGGGTCGGGACCGGCAGGATCGGGATCAGCCCGGTGACGGCCGTAGCGCTGTCGTTGCCGCCCGCCGGATCGGTCATCGCAGCGGAGCTGATCGTCGCCGTGTTGGTGACCGTACCGGTGGCCGACGGATCGATATCGCAGGTCGCAACATACGTGACCGACGAGCCCGGCGGCATGTCGAGGATATCGTTCAGCGTACCGCTGGCGTTGCTGTGCCCGGTGGCACCGCCGCTGGCTGTCGAAGTCCAGCTGCAGTTCTGCAGCGGGGCCGGGAACAGATCGGATACCGTCACGTCGCTCGGCCAGGAAGGGCCGTTGTTGGTCGCCACAATGGTGTAGACCATCGGCTCGCCTACCAAGTGATCGGTTCCACCGGCGGTCTTGGTGATCTGCAGGTCGGCGCTCGGCTCCAGGGTGTTGGAGTCGGTGGCCGAATTGTCCGCCGTATTGGGATCGAGCCAACCGGTAGCGGGCACGCTGGCGCTCGCGGTGTTATCAAGCGTGCCGGTGGCCGCAGGATCGATATCGCAAGTCGCCGTGTACGTCGCCGTTCCGCCGTTGAGCAGGTTGACCGAATCGCTGATGTTGCCGGCCACAGGGCCCGCTGTGCAGGTCGAACCCGCCGATGCCGTGCAGGTCCAGGAGCAGGCGGACAATGCAGCGGGGAAGGAATCCTGCACCGTCGCAGCGGTGACGTCGTCGGGACCGTTGTTGGTCACCACGATCGTGTAGGTCACCGACGTACCCGGGGTGGACGCGGCTGCCCCGTCGGTCTTGGTAACTGCAAGGTCGGACTGAAGACTGCCGGCATTGGCGAAAGAGGCAACCAGGACAGCGGTGCACAGGGCAAGTGCATTGAGGGCTTTCATTATTATTCCTCCCTTCAGCGCGGGATTCCGTGCTGGATCCGTTTACTGTTATGGTTTCATCCGCAGGCCCGGTCGCTCTCGGTCAGCCGGAATGTCCCTTCGATATCCGATGACCGAGTCCTGATCGAACCCGTGGCAAATTGGTTGTAAGTCCGAGTATAGGGCGCCCCGGGGCGGAAGTACAGGTCGAATGCATTGGGCCTGCAGGGGGCAACGGGGCCGCCCGCTCAGTCACCTGCCAGCAGCTGGGCGGCAGCAGTTGCCTCGGAACTGTCCGGAGCAATACGCTGGAGCGCGGCCAGTGCTGCTTCGGCCCCGACACGATCGTGCCTTGCGTGGTGAACCGCAACCAGCGCGAAGTGTGCTTTCAGATAACGCGGCGCCAGTTCTCGAGCACGCTCGAAATATTCTTCGGCCTCCATCAGCCGGCCACTTTCAAACAGGAAAGCGCCGTAGTTGTAGCTGCCCTTGGCATAGTACGGTCCGTCGCGCAGTGCACGAACAAATGCCGCGTCGGCCTTTTCGAACTCGCCCAGCCTCGCCCAGTGCACCGCCTTGTCGACGCGCGCCGGCACGAATTCCGGGTCGAAATCCAATGCGCGTTCGAGCGCCTTCAACGCTTCGCCGTCCTGGCCGACGACCTTGAAAAGGTCGGCCAGCAACCACGACGCACGGGCGCTTTCACGCCGATCCGAAAATTCTCGGAGAAATGCGATCGCGGCTTCACGATCGCCCTGCTGAAATCGTTCAACCGCAAGCGTGAGCACCAGAGACTCCGATCCGACATTGCCCGAGCGCGTGTCGGTCACCATCTCCCAGGCTTCGTCTATCCGGCCCGTTCCCGCCAGGGCCGCCGCATGCAGTTCCCGGTACAGGGGACTTTCGGAGCCCCCCTCGATGAGCGCCTCGGTGTAATTCAGCGCCTCGGCCGGGCGGCCCTGGAAGAGCAGATGCTTCGCCGCGCTCATCCGATTGATGTCGGAGACACGCTCGTGGGGTGGAACACCGTCGTCCTGGAGTTCTTCTCGCACTTCCAGGCCGCCCTCACCGCTGCCGTGAAGGTAGCCCAGGGACTGGAGCCGTTGAACCAGCTCGGGGTCCAGGGCCTGAGTCTGGGTCGGCTCACTGGCCGCGTGTTCGCGAATGAAAGTTGCCAGATTGCCGCGCATCTCGCGCGCTTGCTCGGAGCGGTCCGCCACCAGGTTCTCGAGCTCATGCGGATCGACGCTCAGGTCATAGAGCTCGGGGCGCGGCCCGTGGATGTATTTCATGTCGCCTTCGTAGAGCACCCGGAGTTCGCCCCAACCGTGCGTCAATCGGGGAGACAGATTCTCGGCATAGTAACGAGGCTCGTAGGCCACCTCGGGCTTGTCCTCTTCAACGACATCTCGCCACAGCGAAGCAAGCGATTGCCCATGAAGCTCCGCGGGCACATCCAGGCCGAGCACGTCGAGAACGGTCGGAACGATATCGACGGTTCCGACACGCTCGTCGATCACACGGCTCACGCGCCCGGTGGCGTCGCCCGGGGGCCGCACGATCAGGGGAACGTGGAGCGTTGAATCGTAGGCCAGAACGGCATGCGTGATCTCGTTGTGTTCCCCGAGACCCTCGCCGTGATCGGCAGTCATCACGATCAGCGTGCGTTCGAGTTCACCCATCTGCCGCAATTGCTCGATCAGATGGCCCAGTCGGGAGTCGGCATAAGCGATCTCGCCGTTGTAGAGATCATCGGCGTAGAGCTGATCATAGGGCGGCGGCGGCTCGAAGGGCTGGTGCGGGTCGAAGTAGTGAACCCATAGGAAGAACGGGGAATCGCCTTGCTGCTGGAGCCAGGGAATCACCGCTTCGTTGACCTGCGCGGCCCGCCGCTCGTCGAAGAACAACTCCTCCTTCGGCACGGCCCGTTCACCCTGATAGTCCTCGAACATGCCGGTGAGGTGGTCGTCGAACAGGTCGAAGCCCTGATCGAATCCGAAGCGGGACACGACGGGGAACGCTCCGACCGCAGCGGCCGTGGCGTAGCCTTCATCCTTCAGAATCTCGGCAAGCGTTCGATTGCGGCCCTCGAGGACGAACAAACCGTTGTCCCTGAAACCGTGAGCCGTGGGATACAGGCCCGTCAGGATGCTCGAATGCGACGGTGCGGTGATCGGTGCGACGCTGACCGCGTTGGCAAATCGGACGCCCTCGGCCGCCAGGCCGTCCAGCGTTGGCGTGTTGATACGGTCATTGCCGTAACAACCGATGCGATCGGCGCGGGTCGTATCGAATGTGACGAGCAGAACGTTCCAGCGTTCAGGCTCCTGCTTGCAGCCGGTGGTCGACACGAGCAACCCCAGCAGGGCCGTCAACGCAAAAAAGCGAATCGAGCCGTGCTGCATGGTCAGGAACCGCTCAGCAGGGCGTCGAGCTCGTCGACGGTCACGTCCGGACTCGGGAAGCCGACATTCCGAAGGGCCTCCAGCCGCTCCGGGTAGAGCTCGAAACTCGCCCGCTCGAGCAAATCCGCCTCGAGCCCTTTGTAGACTTCGCTCGTGTACTGGCGCAGATAAGCGGACGCAACGCGGTCGATAACCGCCTGCAAGGGCCGCGGCTCGGGATCCTGCCGCCCGTTGACACGATAAATCTCGAGGACGTCGTTGACGCGCAGGGGAGCGATCAGGGCTTCACCATCCACCGCCGCAACGCGTGAGGGCAACTTGACGTTGATCATGCGCAGCTGCTGCCGCGTCAACCAACCCAGTTCCTCGACATCTCCTCCGAATTCGTTCTGCAGCGAATCCAGGCCGACGCCATTGTCGGCGGCGGCCTCTTCCAGAGCGGCCATCATCGCCATTCCCGCTTCCGCCTCGTCGAAAGGAATGCGAAGGCGTGCAATGCGCCATTCCACCGGAGGCGTGAACTGCCCGATATTGCTCTGATAATAGAGTTCCAGGCGATTCTCATCGGCCATCGCGCGATCATGCAGCAGCTGCTGGCGCATCTGCTCGATCCCGGCCCGCTCTACCCAGGCCTGAGCCTGGCGGGCCACCGCCTCCTCGGCCACCAGGCCTTGGTCCCGGCAGTATTCGAATGCCGCTTCGTGACGCCGCAATCGGGTCAGGTAGTCCCAGGCACTGTCGTTGGAAATTCGGCCTTCTCCCCCTGGACGGGCACCTGACCCTTCACCCAGCACGCGGCCGAGACGCTGCCTGAACTCCCTCAGGCTCACTTCGTGATCTTCGGCGAACAGAACGATTGCATCTTCAGAGTCACCCGCGACGTACTGCTCGAGCGTTTCCCGATCGACGATTCGAACCGAGGGTGACGGGTTCATTGCAGCCATCTCATCGAGCGCTTCGGACACCTGCTCGGCCTGCAATTGCTCGACCAGAACCGGCTCGGCTTCCTCTTGCGAGAGCTGCCTCTCGACCAGGACCGCCTCGACCATGAACAAATGGACTCCGTCGCGGGTCACGATCGGCTCGGAGGGAACGCCTTCCTGCAGGCCAAAGATCGCCTGCTCGAAGCGCTCGGGGAGATCGCCGCGCTGGATCCAGCCGAGACCACCCTGACGATGGCGGCTTTCCGACTCCGATTCACGTCTCGCCAATCGCTGAAAACTCTCGCCCCGCAGGATTCGATCGCGAATGCCCCGCATTCGTTCTTCCAGGGCATCGAGCGATTCTCCGGCATCCTTCCTGAGGTAGAGATGGTAGGTCGACCGTCGCTCCGGGATCTGGAAGGAAGCCCTTCGGGCTTCGTAGGCAGCGTCGATCGTCTCCCGGGTGATCTCGCCGGCCTCCGGCCTGGACTGGAGCAGGCAGGACTGAACCGCCAGCTGGCGGTGCACCGCCGTGCGCCGCTGGCGAAGCTCATCACCGTCTCGCAATTCGCCGTCACGTACCCGCTCGAGCAGGAGTCGTTCCACGACGATGCCCCGAAGCAGCGCGCTGTACCAGGCTTCGAGGTCGGAGCCGGGCGCGGGCCGATCGGCCGCAGGCAGTGCGAGAATGTGCGCATCGACGTCGTCGACGGTTATGGTGCCACCGTCGTAACGCGCCACGACCCCCGGAGCGGGGGCCGTGTCTTCAGATGCGGGAAGGGGAGCGCGCTCGCCGTCCTGACACCCCGACAGGAGCATCAGCGCCCCGAGCGGGGCCAACAATCTTGTCATGTAACGTCTTCTGGATTACTGGACGTCGTACTCGATCAACTCGACGGGCAGGATGTTGCCGGTCGCCCGAACCAGGGCGTTCAGCGTCTCGCCGAAATCGAAAGTGCCGGTGATGTCCGGACCCATGCCGCCGGTGTAGCCGACCACACCGTGGTGCCCCTGCCCGGCCGTACTACCCGAGCCGAAAGCGGGCACGTAGACGCTGGCGAAGTCACCGAAGATCACGAAGAAGCTGCTCCCGGTGTAGTTCACACCCAGGCCTGCAAACGTCACGGTATCGGTAGAGCCAGTCAGGCCAGCAGTAAACGTGCTGAAGATGGCCTGGGCACCGCCGCCCGTGGTCTGGGGGCCTTCAATCACGAATCCGGCGGAACTGGTCGTTACCGCAGGTCCTTCAACGACGACGGCCTGGATCGTGTCGATCGTGCCGCTGGCGGTGATGTTGATGCCGCCATCATGTGTGTTGAAGCGATTACCGACAAGGGCGCCGCCGCCGAAGCTGTTGGTGATGACGCCGTCGTCGTAGGTGATCGTGCCCATGGCACGCGGGCTGGCGTTCGCCGTTCTCGGGTTGGCATTGCTGTCCAGGTTGGCGACAGCGTCGCGGTAGAAGCCCTCGGCGGAGCCACTCCCCCCGCGGTTTTCCTGCCAGTCCATGCGCTTGGCCTGCAGCCAGAGTCCCTGGCGCTTCTCCGGCGACAAGGCCTTCAGGGTGGCGCGACGCTCCTCTGAAGACATCGCGCGCAGTTCTTCGACGGTGACTCCGGCGGGCTCGTCGGCCCAGGCTGGCGCCAGGGACAGGACAAAAAGGGCGCCTGCAGCAAGAATCTTGTTCGTTGTCATTATTGTTCCCCTCAATTCGACCCGGTCGCATGCCGGACAAATCGGTCAGTTGGTTCGTAAAGCCGATTGATGTGCGCCTGCGCCGGCGGCGGCAGACGGTTTGGCCTGAATGTAGCCGATGCCCCACGTAGAGTCAATTTGCTTTCACCCGGCCATCCTTGCGCCGGAGGACTGCCGTGGCGCGCCTGCGCCGGAAAGGCTCGGACCAACAGGTGAGGGAAATACCAATGGGGACGCTTTTTTTCTACAATCGCTGCTCGCTCCGACCATTGCTCACTCTCCAGGCCGCCTCCTTGCTCGAATCGATTCCAAGCACTCGCCGACTTCGACATGCTACTCCCGGCATCTGGCGAGATGTCGTCTTGGCGACCCGGCTTGCACTGGTCGTCATCCTCTTGATGATGGGCGCCAGCTGCACCGAGCCCCAACAGGGCAGTCGATCGGCGTTCGATGTCGAGCAGCCGCCGAGATTCGAGGAACTCGAGCCCGCGATCAAGGACCAGTACGCTCGGCTCAGGGAAGAGCTCGATCGATTGCATTCTGCCGGCGCACCGGAGGCGGCCAGGGGGAAAGCCTGGGGCGAAATGGGGCGCTGGTTCCATATCTACCGCTATCCCGACAGCGCAATGCTTGCCTATG
Organism: Wenzhouxiangella sediminis; assembly: GCF_003410055.1. Classification (GTDB taxonomy): domain Bacteria; phylum Pseudomonadota; class Gammaproteobacteria; order Xanthomonadales; family Wenzhouxiangellaceae; genus Wenzhouxiangella; species Wenzhouxiangella sediminis. Next base: position 138,682 of record NZ_QUZK01000022.1, read on the forward strand.
GCCAGGCGGCCCGGCTCGATCCCCGCGAGCCGCGCTGGCCCTACTACCGGGGCATGCTGGCGGTTGAAGCGGGCCGACTCGATCAAGCGGCGGATTCGTTCCGGGCCGCCGCGGAACTCGCTCCCAGGTCTTCGGCCACACGCGTTCGTCTGGCCGATCTGTGGCTGGAACAACGAGAAAGCGGGACGGCCGAGGCCATGTTCGAGGCCGCTCTGGAAATCGACCCTCGGAACCTCTCCGCCGGGGTGGGCCTGGCACGGATCCACCTGCAGCGGCAGCAGCCGAAGGCGGCGATCGAACGGCTGACGCCCCTGCTCGGCCGGAACGATCGCGGGGACGGCCATATCCACTACCTGCTGGGCCAGGCCTATCGCATGCTTGGCCGTGTCGAAGAGGCCCGAACGCACCTGGCGCAGGTTGCCGGACAGGAAATGCCGCCACTACCGGTGGCAAGCGTCGATCCATGGCTCGATGAGCTACTGGCGATCAATCTCAGCTCGAACCATCTGACTCGCCTGGGGCAGCGAGCCTACCGGCAGGGCAATTACCAATTGTCGGCCCACCACTCGGGCCGCGCCGCACGCCTCAATCCGGACAATGCCGAGCTGCGAGCAAACTACGCCGCGGCATTACTCGCTCTCGGGCGGACCATTGCGGCGAGGCGTCAGATCGAAGCGACCTTGCGCCAGGCACCCGACCTGGCCCGCGCGCATCTGATTCTGGGCGGCATCGAACAAAAGGAGGGCAACTGGCTCGAGGCCGAAAACGCCTTGCTGCATGCGCTCGAACTCGACCCGGGCATGAGCGATGCGCGCAAGCAGCTGGGTCGCCTGTACCAGAGGACCGGACAGCTCGACAAAGCCGTCGAGAGCTATTCAGGACTGCGTACGCGTTTCTCCGAATCCGGTCAGGTTCGTTTCTGGCATGCGGCTCTGCTCACGGCTGCCGGGCGCCACCGTGAAGCACTGGCGGCTCTTGAAGAAGACCTTGAAATCGCCAGCGGCAATACGCGTCTCGAGCTCCTGAGGATCAGGCTTCTTGCAGCCGCCAACGATCCCGGCTTGCGTGATCCGCGGCGAGCTGAACAGCTGCTGTCGGCACTGAGCCAAGACAGTGCCCATGTCTTCTACGCCGAGACCGCCGCAATGGTCGCGGCCGCCAACGCACAGCCGCAGCGCGCCGTGAACTGGGAACGCCGGGCACTGGCGGCACTGGAAGCCCTGCAGATCGCGCCTGCCACGCAAATCGCGCGCCGGCGGCTCGTACTCTACAGCGAGAACCGAATCACCCCCTCTCCCTGGGAACGGGAGGAAGTGCTGGTCGTCAAACCGGCGCCGCCGCTCCCGTCTCCTCAAAGCAGCCGATGAGGCCCATGCCGCGACTTAGACTGATCTACCTGCTCGCCCCGACCCTCTGCGTGACGGTTGGATGCGACCGCAACGCCGGAGAAGCCGGCCACCAGCCCGAACCCGCAGCCCACGGCCACGTACGCTTCGTCGATGCAGCCGAAGAAGCCGGCCTGAACTTCTACCACAACAACGGCATGAGCGGCGAGCTGTACTTTCCCGAGCCCGTGGGCTCCGGCGCCGCCCTTGCCGACTTCGACGGCGACGGCGATCTCGATGTACTCCTGGTGCAGGGTCGTAGCCTTCCGCTTTCGGCAGAACTGGGCAGCGATCAGGCCATGTTTCGATCCCGGGTCTACCGCAACGATCTCGACCGAACCGCCCCGGACACGGACATTCCCCGCTTCACCGACATCACCGACTCTAGCGGCCTCGTGGCCAATGGCTACGGCATGGGCGTGGCTACCGGCGACGTCGACAACGACGGGCGCATCGATGTCTACCTGACCAACTACGGCAGCAACCAACTCTGGCGCAATGTTTCGGACGACGAGGGCATCCGGTTCGAGGAAGTCACCTCGGCTTCGGGCTCGGACGACCCGCGCTGGTCGACGAGCGCAAGCTTCTCGGACCTGGACGGCGACGGCTGGCTGGATCTCTACGTCGCCAACTATGTCGACTTCCGGTTCGAGAACCACAAGGTCTGCCGCATGCCCGGCGGGCAGCCGAACTACTGCGGCCCGCAATCCTACGACGGGCTGAGCGACAGCCTGTTCAGAAACGAGGGCGACGGCCGCTTCAAGGACGTGACCGGACCGGCCGGAATTCTCGATTCGCCCTCCAGCGGCCTGGGCGTGGTCGCCGCCGACCTGGACCAGGACGGCCGTACCGATCTCTATGTCGCCAACGACATGCGACCGAACTTCCTGTGGTCCAACCTCGGCGGCGAACGCCTGCGGTTCGAGGACTCGGCGTTGCTCAGCGGCAGCGCCGTGGCCATGGACGGCCGCGCCCAGGCCTCGATGGGACTGGTCGCCGGAGATCTCGACAACGACGGCGACGACGACCTGTTCATGACTCACCTGCGCGCCGACACCAACACGCTCTACCTCAACGACGGCCGCGGGGGGTTCATCGACGCCTCGGCAAGCAGCGGGCTCGGCGCCGCCAGCCTGTCATATACCGGCTTCGGCACCGTGCTCATCGACCTCGACAACGACACCTGGCTGGACCTCGTCGCGGCCAATGGCGCGATCAGCATCATCGAGGAACAGGCCCGTCAGGGCAGCGACTATCCCCTGGCCGAGCGCAACCAGGTCTTCTACAACCGGGGCAACGCCGACTTCGTGGACATTACCGAATCCGCCGGCGGCCAGCTCACGGCGCTGGAAGTCAGCCGCGGCCTGGCCGTCGGCGACATCGACAACGACGGCAAGAGCGACCTTTTACTGACCAACAACCGCGGGCCGGCACGCCTGCTCATGAACCGAACGCAGACGACCAATCACTGGCTCGGACTGCGTCTGCTCACATCCGATGGCAAACGCGACGCGCTCGGTGCCACCGTTACGGTCTTCATGCCCGACGGGCACCGCCTGCTGCGGCGCGCAGCCACCGACGGCAGCTACCTGTCGGCCAACGACCCACGCGTCCTGGTCGGTCTCGGCGACAGCAAGCGACCGGCCTCGATCGAGGTCCGCTGGCCCGACGGTGCCGTCGAGCGCTGGGAAGGCCTGGCCGTCGATCGCTACCACACGCTGATCGCCGGCACAGGCCGGCCTGCAGGAGACCTGACCCCGTGACCGGCAATCAACTCCCCGCTTGTACCACTTGGCTGATCGGCGCCGCGCTTGCCGCCCTGGCAGGCTGCGGCGACAGCAGCCCGGATTCGTCCAAGGTGGCCACCTGGAACGACGGCGGCTTGCCCCGAGCCGAGTACGAGCAGTGGATCGAGCACCAGAACCTGGAACGATCGCCTGCCACGGTGCGCGAGCTGGCCCTGATCACCGAACTCGCCGATGCAGCGCGGCAGCGGGGTGCGGCCGAACGGCCCGAAATTCAGCTGGCCATCGAGAGAGAACGTCAGCGAATTCTGCTCGCTGCCCTCGACGATCACCTGAACGCTCAGATTGCCATCACCCCCGAGGAAATCGACCGATTGCAGGAAACCTATCCCGATGCATTCCAAAGGCCGCGCAAGTTGCTCCTCCGCGGGATCTACAAGCAGCTGCCCGAAACCCCCGAGGAGCAAGCGGCGATTCGGTCGAGAATGGCTGAGCTGCGGGACCTCGTCCTGGACGGTGCCGACCTGGAGCGCCTCGCGCAAGAGGAATCGGAATCCCAGAGTCGCTTCCGAGGGGGCAGCATCGGCTGGGTCGACCCCTCGTCCTTGCCCGAAGCGGTTCAGCGAGGCGTCGAAAGTCTCGACACAGGCGAAGTCAGCCCCCTGATCGAATTGTCCGCGGGCGTGACGTTCTATGCCTGCGAAGGTGTGCGGCCGGCGGTCGAACCCGGCCCGGAAGAAGTCCGCTCCAAGTTCCGGCAGAATCTCTATCGACAGAAACGGGATGAACTCAATCGGCAATTGCGCGAGGAACTGACCGGGCGTGTGCTCGTCAGCCTCGCCCAGGATCCCGTCCTCACCGTGGGCAGCTATCGGCTGCCCGCCGGCTGGCTCGACGCCCTCATTGCCCTGCGCCTCCCCAGACGCGCTCCCGAGTCACTTGACATGCGCCAGAAACAACGGCTTCTGGCCGAGTGGGGCATGGGAGTCGCCATGGCCGACCATGCCGAATCGCTCGGACTGGACAACTCGGACCACCGCGCCGAGGCGCTTCGCTGGCGCCTGACCCACGCGCTGGCACAGTGGGAACTAAGGCATCGCGTCGATTCAAGGCTGACTCCGCCGACCGAAGCGGCGCTGCGGGCAGAGTTCGAGCAGAACCGCGACCGCCTGCGCAATCCGCCGGCGTTTCGCCTGCTCGCCATTCAGTTCGCGAACGCCGAGAACGCCACGGAACCGGACGCCGTCGCCGCCGCCCGGCGAGTCGTGGCCCGCGTTCGCTCCGGAGAACTGCCTTTCGAACAGGCCGCTCGCATGCATTCCCTCCATCCCTCGGCTCGCACCGGGGGCGTGCTCGGGTGGAAGACGCGGCGCCAGCTCGGCTCGCTGGACATGAAGTTGCTCCAGGCCGTGCGCCAGCTTTCTCCCGGCGACGATACCGGGCTGATGCGCTCCCAATCCGGGCTCTGGATGGCCAGGCTGCTGGAATCACGCGAAGCCGGGCCGATGACTTTCGACGAAGCCCGCGAGACGCTGACCGAAAGGCTCCGTCGGTCCCGGATCGAGCGGCTGGAAAGCGAGGTGCGCGAACAGGCATTCAGCGAGATGCAGCTCCGCATCGCGCTCGACTGAATCGGGTCGCTAGTTCGAGCCCGGGTACTTCGGCGCCGCGCGCATGATCGGCGTGAATCGCCGCCGCTCGCCACTGAGCGAGACGCTCTCGACATAGTAGAAGTACTCGACACCCGGTTCGACCCGCTCGTCGACGAACCGGTAGTCCCTGGGCAGATCGGTCGTGCCGCCGCCTTCGAGCGGCTGGGCGGTGATTCGTTCGTATGGCCCCTCCCGCCGCTCCGCCCGGTAGACGTCGAAACCGAAGTTGTCGGATTCGCTGGCCGTCGACCAGGTGACTGTGTTGGTCAGCGGCTCGACGGCTCGGCCGGCTGGCACGGAGCACGCCGAAACCAGGATCACCCAAGCAACCGCGACGATCGGCAGGACGGATGACAGCGCCTGACGGCTCACCGGACGCTACTCGGCCAGTGAAAGCCGGGTGACTTTCTGGAACCCGCGCGGCAGCTTGCGCCCGCGCTGGGCCCGCTCGCCCCAGTAGTTCTCGGTGTCGGCCCAGCCCAGGCGCAGGTAGCGCTGTCCGGCCCACACGAGACAGTCCTCGCCAGCGGCAATGACGATGGCACCGGCCATCTTCTCGCCGGCCTTTTTCGCCTTGGGCGGAATGTTGATCAGCTTGTTGCCCTTGCCCTTGGCCAGCTCCGGGACTTCACTGAGGTAGTAGGCCAACAGGTAGCCCTCAGTGGTGGCGCAGACGATGACGGCTTCTTCGTCCTCGGTAACCGGGGCGATGGGCAGCACGTCCGAGCCGGCAGGCACCGTCAGCATCTGCTTGCCGGCCTTCTGGCGCGTGTGCAGGTTTTCCAGTTGCGTGACGAAGCCGTAGCCGGCGTCGCTGGCCATCAACACCCGGTCCTCGGGTGCGCCGATGGCCACGCTCTTGAATACGGCATCCGACTTCGGGCTGAAGCGCCCGGTCAGCGGCTCGCCCAGGCTGCGCGCCGAAGGCAGTTCGTGCGCGATCAGGGAATAGCTGCGGCCGTTGGAATCCAGGAAGCAGGCCGTCTGCGTGCTGCGCCCGCGAGCGGCGGCAAGGAACTCGTCGCCGGCGCGGTAGTTGAGCTCCTCGGGCTTGGTGTCGTGGCCCTTGGCCGCGCGCACCCAGCCGTTCTCGCTCAGGACCACGGTCACCGGTTCGGAAGGCACCAGGTCCGTTTCCTTCAGGGCCTGGGCAGCGGAGCGCTCGACCAGCTGCGACCGGCGTTCGTCGCCGTACTTCTCGGCATCTTCCATCAGCTCGTCGCGAATCAGGCGAGTGAGCTTCTTCGGTGATTCGAGGATGGCCTCGATCTGCTTGCGCTCGGCTTCCAGCTCGTCTTTCTCGCCCTGGATCTTCATCTCCTCGAGCTTGGCGAGGTGGCGCAGCTTGAGTTCGAGAATGGCCTCGGCCTGAGTGCCGGTCAGCCCGAAGCGCTCCATCAGCACCGGCTTGGGCTCGTCCTCGGTGCGGATGATGTGGATCACTTCGTCGATGTTGAGATAGGCGATCAGCAGGCCGTCGAGAATGTGCAGGCGATCGACGACCTGGTCGAGGCGGAACTCGAGGCGCCGGGTGACCGTTCGGCGGCGGAACTCCAGCCACTCGACCAGGAGATCCTTGAGGTTGCGCACGCCCGGCCGGCCGTCGAGGCCGATGACGTTGAGGTTCATCCGCGCGCTCTTTTCCAGGTCGGTGGTCGCGAACAGGTGGTCCATCAACTGATCGACGTCGACGCGGTTCGAGCGCGGCACGATCACCAGGCGGGTCGGATGCTCGTGGTCGGACTCGTCGCGCAGATCGGTCACCCAGGGCAGTTTCTTGGCCTGCATCTGCCCGGCGATCTGCTCAAGCACCTTGGCCGGAGAGACCTGGTGCGGGAGTGCCGTGACGATGACCTCCTCGCCCTCCTTCTCCCACTTGGCGCGCTGGCGGATGCCGCCGGATCCGGTCTCGTAGAGGTTGAGCAGGTCTTCGCGCGAGCTGACGATCTCCGGCCCGCCGGGAAAGTCCGGCGCCGGAACGTGCTCGCAAAGCTCGGCCACGGTCGTTCTCTTCGGCGCCTCGAGCAGGCGAATGCAGGCCGAGACCACCTCTCTGAGGTTGTGCGGCGGAATGTCGGTGGCCATGCCCACGGCGATGCCCTGGCCGCCGTTGAGCAGGACGTTGGGCAAGCGCGCCGGCAGCAGCTTGGGTTCCTTGAGCGTGCCGTCGAAGTTGGGCACCCACTCGACCGTGCCCTGCCCCAGCTCGGCCAGCAGGGTCTTGGCATACGGCGCCAGGCGCGACTCGGTGTAGCGCATGGCTGCGAAGGACTTGGGATCGTCGGGCGACCCGAAATTGCCCTGCCCGTCGACCAGCGGGTAGCGGTAGGAGAAGGGCTGGGCCATCAGCACCATGGCCTCGTAGCAGGCCGAATCGCCGTGCGGATGGAACTTGCCGATCACATCACCCACCGTGCGGGCCGATTTCTTGTGCTTGGAAGCGGCCGACAGGCCGAGTTCGCTCATTGCGTAGACGATGCGCCGCTGCACGGGCTTGAGACCGTCGCCCACGTGCGGAAGGGCGCGGTCGAGCACCACGTACATGGCGTAGTCGAGGTAGGCGCGCTCGGCGTAGGTGCGCAGGGGTTGCTGTTCGAAGTCGCCGGAAACGGGTTTGATTTCGCTCATGGCGGGGAATTGTCGCCGAAGACGGGCGACCTTGCCACAGCGATTCGGACCAAAAGCGCAGGCGCCGGCGACCGGCGCCCGGTCTATCGGGAAAGTGCCGCCAAGCTCAGATGACCAGCCAGGCGATCAGCGCGAACGTCACCAGAACGCTGCCGGCGGCGATCATGTAGAGCTTCACCGGCGTGGCGTCGTTGGGCACCTTGGGCTGGGGCCGGTCGCCCTGCGGAACCGGCGCCTCGGTGGAGGCCTTGAGCACCTCCAGGACTTCGTCGGTCGTCTCGTCGTCGAAGCGGAACGGGTCGAAGCGGTCGTGACCGTGCTGCTTGAGCTTGTCGCGCAGGACACGATCGAGCGTCAGGTACTTCATGGCCCAGAGCTTGAACCGGCGGCGCTCGATCGGGCGCTTGCGCAGCAGCGTCACGTCGCGATGGCGCGGGTCGTCGTGCAGCTTGTTGTAGAGCTTCTCGACAGCTTCGCGCTCGCCCTCGAGGCACTGGAAGAAGGTGTCGTTGCCGAAGCACAGCACGCCGCCGATCTCCAGCGGCTCGTTGTTGCGGCGCGATTGCGTGAGAATGCGGCCGATTTCGGGCTCGACGCCAGTGCCGCCCTTGCTGCGGGCAACATTGGAACGGCTGGCATAGACGAGTTCGATGAGCTCCGACATGGTCGTCTCCCCTGTTAGGCGTTGAAATCTCGCCAAAGCTTACGGAGACGAGGGTCGGCGGGAGGTGAAGACGGGGCATTCGGGCAACGATGCAGGGCCGGATCGGGGCGGTGCCCCGTCCGGCTCCGATAAGGTTTGTTGCCTCTCCCGGGGAGGTCCCGGCTCTCCGCTTCGCTGCGGCCGGGACGTTAAGACGCTCGCGCAGCGAGCGTCTTAACGCTTGACGAACTTCAGGGTGAAGCGATCGCTTTCTCCGATCTCACGGTACTTTTCCTCGTCCTCGCCCTCGGGCACGTTCAGGCCCGGCGGCAGGGTCCAGACGCCGTTGGGATGGTCGGCGGTGTCGGCCGGGTTAGCGTTGATCTCGGAGGCTTCCTCGAGCACGAAACCGGAGGACTCGACGATGCCCACCACCCAGCTCTGCTTGACGTAGCCGGTGGACGGATTCTGCTCACGATCTTCCGGCAGGCGATGGCCAACGACACCAAAGACGCCGCCGGTCTTGAGCACCGCGGCGGCCGCTTCGGCCACGTCGCGGAAATTGTCGTCGCCTGCGTAGCTGTGCACGTTGCGGAAGGTCAGCACCATGTCGGCCGAACCCGCTTCCCCGAGGTCGGTCATCTCCGGCGGGTCGAAGGCGATGATCTCGACATCACCGAAGCGTTCGGCCGAGATGCGTTCCTTGTAGGTGGCCATCCCGCGCTCGTAGTAACCCGGCAGGTCTTCCTGGTCCATGTTCCAGTGGGCGGCGACCAGCTTGCCCTCTTCAGCCAGGTAGGGCCCGAGGATTTCCGTGTACCAGCCGCCGCCGGGGGAGATCTCCACCACGGTCATGTCCGGCTCGATGCCGAAGAAGGTCAGCGTCTCGTAGGGGTGGCGGTATTGGTCCCGCTCGGCCTCGGCCGACGGGCGCTCCGGGCTCTCGATCACGCTCTTGAGCTTGTCGTCGGCCAGGGCCGGGGCGGCCAGCATCAGGGCCGAGATCGCGAGAGAGCCTGCACGCAGTGCTTTCATGGTGGTCACTCCAGGGTTGCGGTGAGTTGGAACAAACGATGCCCGCTATTGGCGTACTTGCGCTCGAACGGGCTGATCGGTTCGTCAGCCCGGAAAGATACCACTTTCACGTCAAGGACTCCCGCCAGGGCGAGGGCCCGCGCGAACTCGTCGATGTAGAGTTCGAAATTGCTGCGCAACTCCAGTCGCCCGCCCAGCGCGAGCAGGGCCGGGAAAACGGGATGGGCATGCCATCGGCGCTTCAGATGCCCGGGCTTGGGCCACGGGTTGGGATAGAGCAGGTAGTGATGGGCGGGTCGCCATCCGGCCTCGACCGCGAGACGCCAGAAATCGGCCAGCTCCGCTCGAACCAGCCGGGCGTTGTCCGGCAGCGCCGCCGCGCGGCGCAGCCTGTCCTCGCTCTTGTCGATTCCGACCACCAGGGAGTCCCGATGCAGACGGGCGAGTCCAGCCGTCGAGGCGCCCGTGCCGCAGCCCGAGTCCAGCACGAGCGGGGTGCCGGCGTCGATCGAATCGGCCAGTTCGGCGAACGCCAGTCGGCTGTGATCGTGAATCGGCGATTGCCAGTCGTGGCGAAGGTGGCGCAGCACCGTTTCCTCGAGCCGCCGGTGCGGTCCGGGCTGCGAGGTCTGCGGGATGCGCGATTCAGCCATGGGGCATGGCCTGGCAAAGGATGGTGGGCCGTGAAGGACTCGAACCTTCAACCAATAGGTTAAAAGCCTACTGCTCTACCATTGAGCTAACGGCCCGAAAATCGAGCCGCGTATGATACCCCCGCTTTACACATCTCTCAATACCCGGTTTCGCGCCAGGTGCGAATCCGATGTCCGGTTTCGACCGGATTTCCCGTAACAGTGGCGAACAACCAGGAATTCACGGGAAGCGCCACTACCATGACCAAGGAAAATCAGCTCCACTCCCGCAAGTATCAGGTCCGCCAGCGCCTCAAGCCCACCATCGCGCCCCTGACAGCCGCAATCGGCGGCGCGCTGGCCGCCGGCTCCCTGCAGGCGGCAACGATTACCGTCGACACGCTCGACGACGGCATCCCCAGCGAACAGTGCAGCTTGCGGGGAGCCTTGTATGCCGCCACAACGAACTCGTCGTCCTACGGCGGCGGCTGCCCCGCTGGTGACAGCGGCCAGGACACCATCGTCTTTGCATCGGGCCTGAGCGGCACGATCAACCTCGATTTCGCCTCCGGTATCTATTACGACGGCACGACCCTGCCGATCGGCGAGTCGGTCATCATCGACGGCGAGGGGCGCATCACCATCCAGGGCAGCGGCGCGGCGCCGGCGATGTACCAGAAGTACCAGGTCGACGGATTCCACGCCGAGGAGGTGGAGCTCCGGGGCCTGACCATTACCGGCGGCGGTGGGGACTACGGCGGCGCCATCCGCTCGCACGGCCTGGAGCTGGCGCTCTCCAACTGCACCCTGACCGGCAACTCCGCCACCGAGGGAGGAGGAGCGATCTGGCACAGCTCTCCGGCCGATGGCAGCTCATGGTTGACTATCGCCGCTTCGGAGATCTCCGGTAATGAAGTTACCGCTAACGGTGGTCGCGGTGGCGCCATCGCTGTGGACAGGTCCTCTCACTCCCTGGTTATTACGTCAACGACCCTGAACGATAACGAATCCCAGGGCAGCGGCGGCGCCATCGACTGGCGCGCTTCGAACGGCACGGTCGGTTTCTACAATAACTCCAGCTTCTCGAACAACACTGCCAAATACGGCGACGGCGGTGCGGTCAACATCGTCTCTCAAGGTGCATACGGCGCCAGCGTATTCTTCCGCGACACGGACTTCTACGGCAATCTCGCCACAGGTTATGGCGGCGGCGCGGCCGTCAGCGACAGCGGCAGCGGCGTCAACGGCTTCGGACAGTTCCGCCTGAGGGGCTCCAATTTCGAGCAGAACACGGCCGGCGAAAGCGGTGGTGGCTTGTGGCTGTCGCGCGGCGATGGTTCCGGAACCGCGGGCACGCCGGAAAACTACGTGGATTTCGAAACCAACTCCTTCAACGGCCGTCCGACGGCTTTCATCGGCAACACAGCCGCCTACTCCGGCGGCGGCGCCGAAATCATCGTCGGCGACGCCACGCCAGTGAATTTCATCGGCGTCGATTTCACCGGCAACTCAGCCAATGACGGAAACGGCGGGGGAGCCCTTATCACGACCGGCAACGCCGGCCTGTCCATGAGCCAGGTCACCGTCGCAGGCAATACCGCGCAAGGCTCTGGCCAGGGCGCAGGGTTCCGTATCGCCGCCAACAACGGCGGGGACGTCGAGGGCCGCCAGGTCGATGTGAACGACAACTACGGGAACTACGGCGGCGGTATGCGCATCATCGCGTCCGGCGGCGACGTTCTGTTCGAAGACGCCCGGTTCGTCGACAACACTGCCGACCAGTCCTTCGGAGGCGGGCTGCAGGTCAGCGGCACCCTGAATCAGTTCGGGATCGGCTCGTCGATCTTTTCCGGCAACATTGCCGGACAGGGCGGCGCCGGGCTGGATCTGTACTCACCGTATTCGGAGAACATCCTGGCCGAGGTAAAGTACAGCGAGTGGTCCGGCAACGAAGCCGGCAACAGCGGTGGCGCGATCAATCTCGAGCTCGGGGCCGGCAGCCAGCTCTTCCTGGAAAACTCGACGCTTTCCGGAAACACCTCGGGAAATAACGGGGCCGCGCTCAACACCTACGGCGACCAACAGCTGACGGTCAAGTATTCGACGGTGGCGAACAATATTGCCACCAACGAAGGCGGCGGCATCTTCAACAGCCAGACCGGGGACTGCAACGTCTACAACTCGTTGTTCGACGGCAACACGGGCGCAGCGGGAGCGGAGGAGCAGGACCTGCGAGCGACAACGACCGACTGCGGGGTCCAGAACTCGCTGCTCTCCGGTGCCGATTCGCAATTCACCGACGACGGCGGCAACATCCTGTACCAGGATCCGATGCTGCTCCCCCTGGCCGACAACGGCGGCGCAAATGGCCGCACGCATGCGCTGGCCGATAGCAGCCCGGCCGTCGACGCCGGCAGCGCGGGCAGCTACGTCCCGGATTCCGACCAGCGCGGCAGTCCCTTCCAACGCGTCTTCGGCAGCGCGCTCGACATGGGCGCCTACGAACTGCAGACCCTGGAAGACGCCATCTTCAGCGATCGCTTCGAAGCGCCGTAAGCCCTCCCGGGAGGGCGGCCTTCAACCGCCGTCCTCCCGCCCTTCCGCCAGGTCCAGGACAACTTCCCGAATGCCGTCCTCGTCGATCGGGCCCAGCCGGAAACCCAGGTCCTCGGCCAGGCCCAGCATCCGCGTGTTCCGCTGCAGCACCTGGCCGACCACCTCGCGAACGCCGGTTTCCCGGCAGTGGTCGATGAGCTTCTGCAGCAGGATGCGGCCCAGGCCGCGCCCCTTGATGTCGGAGCGCACGACGACCGCGAACTCGGCACGATGCCCGGACGAATCCTTCGCGATCCGCGCCACGCCCAGGGTGCGGCGCGCGTCGTCGACGGCGATGAAGGCCATCTCGCGCTCGTAGTCGATCTGAGTGAAACGCGCCAGCTGCGAGTGCTCCGGCTCGCGGATCACGCCGAAGAATCGGAAGCGGACATCCTCGGCCTCGAGGCTGTTGAAGAAGTCGCGGTGGGCCGGCTCGTCCTCCGGCCGGATGGGCCGGATGGTGATCTCGCCGTCGCCGAAGGGCAGGCTTTCGGCCAGGTGTGTGGGATAGGGCGCGATGGCCGGACGCCTCCGTGGGCCGCCCTCGGCGGGCCGCAGTTCGATGCGGGCATCCAGCGCCACGACGCCATCGTCGTCGGCCAGCAGCGGATTGATGTCGATCGACTCGACGGACTCGAGGTCGGTCATCAGGCGCGCGGCCCGCACGAGCACGTCGCAGACCAGGTCGATGCGCGCCGCCGGCCGATGGCGGAAACCGGCCAGCAATTTCGCGACCCGGGTCCGGTCGACCATCTGGCGCGCCAGGCTCATGTTCAGCGGCGGCAGGCCGACGACCGTGTCGCCGACGACTTCCACCGCCGTGCCGCCGCTGCCGAAGAGCATCACCGGGCCGAAGACCGGGTCCGTGCTCGCACCGACGATCAGTTCCGCGCTGTGGGCGCGGCGCACCATCTGCTGCACCGAGAACCCGTCGAGCCGCGCGTTGCCGTGCATTGCGACCCGGCGGGCGATGCCTTCGGCGGCTTCGCGCACGGCGTGCTCGGACTCCAGGTCGAGCACGACCCCGCCGACGTCCGACTTGTGCGAAATATCGGGTGAAATCACCTTCAGCGCCACCGGAAAACCGATCTCGGTCGCCAGGGTCGCGGCTTCCTCCGGCGAGCCGGCCTGGCGGGTCTTCACCACCGGGATGCCGTAGGAAGAGAGCACGCACTTGGCCTCGACCTCGCTGAGCCAGCGGCGGCCCTCGTCGTGGGCCCGCTCGATGATGACCGTGACCGAATCGGGATCCATCACCGCCGAAGTCGGCATCTCCGAGGGCGTCTCCATCAGCGCCACCTGGTTGGCGCGGTATTCCTGCAGGGCCAGGAAGGCGGCCACGGCGTCGGCCGGCGACAGGAAGCCCGGCAGGTCGGCGGCGGCGAAGGCCTCGTAAGCCTCACGCGCCGATGCGCCACCCAGCCAGCAACCGAAAACCGGCTTGGGGGCCGCGGCGGCAACGGGCGCGAGTTCTTCGGCGACCGTGCGACTGTCGGCCAGGGCCGTGGGCGCATGCACGACCAGCACGGCATCGACTTCCTCCGAGGCCACCAGGATCTTCAGGGCTTCGATGTAGCGCCCGGCCGGGGCGTCGCCGATGATGTCGACCGGGTTGCCGCGCGACCAGTTGTGCGGCAGCACCTTGTCGAGCTTGTCGAGCGTGGCCTCGTCCAGCTCGGCCAGCTGCCCGCCGCCCAGCACCAGCTCGTCGGTGGCCAGGATGCCCGGCCCGCCGCCGTTGGTCAGGATGGCCAGGCGGTTGCCCTCGTGCGGGCGCACACGGGCCAGGAACTCGGCGGCACGGAACAGGTCCTCGATGCCGTACACGCGCAACGCGCCGGCGCGGCGAATGGCCGCGGCGTAGACTTCGTCGCGGCCGGCCAGCGCGCCAGTGTGCGAGGCGGCCGCCCGCGCGCCCTCGGGTACTCGGCCCGACTTGACCACCACCAGCGGCTTGTTGCGCGAGGCCGCGCGCGAGGCCGACATGAACTTCCGCCCGTCTTTCAGCGCTTCCATGTAGAGCAAGATCGAGCGCGTGCGCGCATCCGAACCCAGGTAATCGATGACGTCGCCGATATCGACGTCCAGGCAATTTCCCAGGGAAACGAAGGATGAAAAACCGATCTCGCGCTCGGCCGCCCAGTCCAGCACCGTGGTGGCCAGTGCTCCGGACTGCGTGACGAAAGCGACCCGCCCGGGCACCGGCCTGCCGGGGGCGAAACTGGCGTTCAGCCCGCTGCCGGGCACCATCAGCCCGACGCAGTTGGGCCCGAGGAAACGCAGGCCGTGGCGCCCGGCGTGCTCGAGCATTTCGGATTCCAGGTCGCGGCCGGAGACCTCGCTGGCCTCGTCGAAACCGGCGGTGATCACCACCGCAGCTCGCGTGCCGACGGCACCGAGGTTCTCGATGATGCCGGGCACAGTTATCGGCGGCGTGCAGATCACGCCCAGGTCGGGCACCTCGGGCAGGTCCTTCGCCTTGCGGAAGACCGTGCGGCCCGCCACCTCGCGGTGATGGAGATTGACCGGATAGATCGAGCCCGGAAAGTCACATTCGAGCAGGTTGGAGAAAACGGCACGGCCGACGCTGCCCGGCCGGTCCGAAGCGCCGAAGACCGCGATGGACCGCGGCCTGAACATCCTTTCGAGATGGCGAATCGACATTCCCGGCTCCCTCGCAGGGCTCGTGGTCGCAGGGGAAGATTATCATGCAGGCGCCGGGGCCATACCCGGCCCCGCCCGCGCCTTCAGCCGCTTTCCTTGAGGCGAGCCTTGGCCGCTTCGTAGACGGCTTCGAGTTCGTCGGGGTCGAGGTCGGCGAGATCGAGCGCGCGCTCGCGCGCCATGTCTTCCATGGTGCGGAAACGCCGTTCGAACTTGTGGTTGCAGCGCCTCAGCGCCGCCCCCGGATCGACGTCGAGCTTGCGCGCCAGGTTGGTGATCACGAACAGCAGGTCGCCGATCTCTTCCTCGATGTTGTCGGTGTCCTTTCGCTCCAGCGCCGCGCGAAGCTCATCGGCTTCTTCGTGGAGCTTCTCGAAGATGGGCTCGGCGCCGGGCCAGTCGAAACCGGCGCGGGCGGCGCGCTTCTGCAGCTTCACCGCGCGCCGCAAGGCAGGCAGGCCGCGCGACACCCCGTCGAGCAGGCTCTCGTCGGCCCGCCCCTTCTCGGCGCGCTCGGCGGCCTTGATGTCCTCCCAGTTGGCGGACTGCTGCTCGACGTTGTCGAAGCGCGCGTCGCCGAAGACGTGCGGATGGCGCCGCACCAGCTTGTCGGAAATGGCCGCGGCCACATCGTCGAAATCGAACAGGGACCGCTCTTCGGCCATGCGGGCGTGGAAGACCACCTGGAACAGCAGGTCGCCGAGTTCGTCGCGCAGGTCCTCGAGATCGTCGCGTTCGATGGCGTCGGCCACCTCGTGCGCCTCCTCCACGGTGTAGGGCGCGATAGTCCGGAAGGTCTGCTCGATATCCCAGGGGCAGCCACGCTCGGGATCACGCAGGCGCGCCATGATCTCGATCAGCCGGTCGACGGCGGCCCGGTCGTTGGAGGACGAATCACTCATCGTGGCGGCAGGATAACCCGAAAGCGCGCGCCGCCGAGTTCGCTTCGGTCGACTTGCAGACGGCCGCCGTTGGCCTCGACGAGTTCGCGCACGATCGACAGCCCCAGGCCCTGCCCGTCGCGCCGCTCGTCGCCGCGCTGTCCGCGCTTCAGGAGTCGCTCGACCTGCTCGACTTCGATGCCCGGCCCGTCGTCCTCGATCTCGATGATCAGGCCGTCGCGGCGCAGCCCGCGCTCGCCGGCGCGCACCGAGGCGCGCAGCGAACCGTTGCCGTACTTGGCGGCGTTCTCCATCAGGTTGCCGCAGACCTCCCAGAGGTCGCGCTCGTCCATGTGGGCGACCAGGCCGGCATCGCCGGCGACCTCGACCCGCAGACCCGATTCGACGTGCAGTCGCTCGAGCGAGTCGCCCATGCGCTCGAGGATGGGCCGCACCGCGACGGCGCCCGGCAGGGCCCGGCGCGTCGAGCGCTGGGCGCGCTCGAGCTGCCGGCGGATGATCTGTTCCATGTCGTCGAGATGGCGGGACAGGTCGCTCGGCCGGGCCGGCTCGCTGGATTCCAGTCGGGCACGCAGGACCGCCACCGGGGTCTTGAGTGCGTGCGCCAGGTCGGCCAGGGCTTCGGAATAGCGCCGGGCGTTGTCGCGCTCGGCGGCCAGCAGGGCGTTGAGGTTGTCGGTCAGCGGCCGCAGCTCGCGGGGATAACGCCCCTCGATGCCGCCGCGCCGGCCGGATTCGATCTCGCCCACTTCGGCGGCGACCCGCCGCAGCGGCCGGAGAATGACCAGCAACAGCCCCACCTGCCCGGCAATGATCAGCACCCCCGCCAGGCCCAGCCAGCGCCACAGATCCTCGCGGAACCCCGCCAGCTCCATGCGCAGTCGGTTGGGATCCTCCGCCGCCCAGATGGTCAGGTCGACGATCTCGCCGTCGGGAAGCTCCCAGCCCAGGCCGATGGCGAAGACGTTCCAGTTACCGTCGGCCTCGAGGCCGCGGAAAAGCTCCGTGCCGCGCTCGATCAGGCGGGCGTTGGGCTGCGGCGCCACCCCCACCAGCGAGGGTGAGCGCCACTCGCCCCGCGGCGTCATGGCCCCGCCGTGCAGGCTCGAACCGGGGCGGTTGAGGCGCGGCTCGGCGAGGGATTCGGGCATGACCGGTTGCCCGGTCTCGTCGACCTCGATGGTCGACAGGATCAGGTAGACCACCGCCTCGAGGCGCTCGCGCATGTTCGCCTCGGCGGCGTTGGTGAAGACCCGGTCGATGGCGCCGCCCACGGCGGCCAGGGCGATCAGCAGGGCCAGCCCGGCGCCGACGAGCAGGCGGACCAGCAAGGAAGGCGAGGCAGCGTTGCGCGCGGCCACGGCCGGTGGTCAGTCTTCGTCCCGGCGAAAGCGGTAGCCGCGCCCGCGCAGGGTCTCGATGGGCTGCCAATCGCCCTGCGGGTCGAGCTTCCTGCGCAGCCGGCCGATGATTACCTCGATGACGTTGCTGTCGGGATCGGCATCCTCGTCGTAGAGGTGCTCATTGAGCTCCATCTTGGACACGACCTGGCCGGGATGCAGCATGAAGTACTCGAGCACCTTGTACTCGAAGGTCGTCAGTTCCATCGTCTCGCCATCGAGACGTACGTCCTGGCTGGAAAGATTGACCTGCAGCGGTCCGACGCGAACCTCGGGCGCGGCATGGCCGGCCGACCGCCGCAGCAGGGCGTTGACCCGCGCCATCAGTTCCTCGATGCGGAAGGGCTTGGTGACGTAGTCGTCGGCACCGATCTCGAGCGCCTCGACCTTGTCCTGCCAGTCCGAGCGGGCGGTGAGGATCAGGACGGGATACTTCAGGTCGCGCTCGCGCACCCGGCGCACGATCTCCATGCCGCTCTCGCCCGGCAACCCGAGGTCGATGATCGCCAGGTCCACCGGGTACTCGGTGGCGAAGTGCAGGCCGTTGGTGCCGTCGGCGGCCAGGTCCACGGCATGGCCCTGCCGCTTGAGCGCGCGACCGAGCAGTTCGCGCAGTTCGGTTTCGTCCTCGACCACCAGGATGCGCATCAGTCGTCTCCAGCCGGCACGCGCACGGTGCGCACCACGCCGTCCTTCGTGACGATGCGGATGACGTGGATGCGGCGCCCGTTCTGCTCGACGGTCTGGGCCGAGACCACGCGCGCGTCGTATTCCTCCGCCACCCGCCGCGCGGCTTCCTCCAACGTGATCGCCCAAGCCGAAACCACCAGCGTGGCGACCAGGGTCAGCGCGATCAGGACTTGGCGGAGCGTTCGTTGCATGGCGGTCTTTCGGTCAGTGACGGCCCGATTCTAGCGCGGGGGGATTAATCGATGCTGAACCCCAGGGTTGATGTTTTGGTGTTTTGGTGGTTTGGTGTTTTGGTGGTTTGGTGTTTTGGTGTTTTGGTGTTTTGGTGTTTTGGTGTTTTGGTGGGGGCGCCTTAGCCTGCCGCGCCCGATCGGGATCCGCCGAGCCGTCGAGCAACCAAAGAACCAAAAAACCAAAAAACCAAAAAACCAATCAATAAATCTCCGCAACACAACACCGCAGACTGCCGCCCGCCTTCTCGATCTCGTCGAGCTCGATGCCGTGGATGGTGAACCCCCATTCCTCGAGCTTGGCCAGTTTCTCCGGCGGCAACGCATCGACGGCGGTCTGGCTCATGAACAGGTCGCTGAAGCTGAGCGCGATCACGTTGCCGGCGAAGGCTTCCTTCTCCTCGGTGGTGATCTCGAGGACGTGGCCGGGGAAGGCCTCGCCGATGGCCTTGGGCACCTCGGGGTCGGCGAAGGCATCCGGGCAGATGATCAGGGCGCGCGAGGCGAGCACGGCCATGACCACGTTGGTGTGGTACTCGTGCTCGTCGAGATCGAACTGGAAGGTCAGGCCCAGGTCGAAGGCCTCGTGCATGGCCTTGCAGCCGGCCTCGTCGACGCGCTGGGTGATGCCGCAGAAACCGATGCGCCGGGCGCGGTCGAGCACCAGCGAACCGGTCAGCTCGGCCACCAGGTCCTGCCCGGACAGGTCGATCGTGTCGTAGTGCATCAGGTCGGTGAAGAAGGCGCGGATATCGGCGCGTTCGGCCTCGCGCTGGCGCTCGGGATGCAGCATCGCGCCGATGATCAGGCGCCCGGGCGCTGTCGCGAAGACGTTGTTGGGAAACACGTCGTCGGGCGTCTCCGGCTTGCCGGGGAAGCGCACCAGCGGGATGCCGCAGGCGGTGATCCGCTCGCTCAGGGCCCGGTGCTGGTCGAGTGCGCGGTGCGGATCCACGTCCACGCCCGTGTCCATGTACTCGTTGTCGCGCGCCGTCTGGTCCGACACGCGGAATCCGCTGGGCTCGACCAGGAAGACCGCGCGCGGCACCGCCGGACCGTCGGCGTTCAGCCAGCCTGCCGAAATCTGTTTTCTGAATTCTGCCGGAGTTTTGACGATCACCTTGAAATACTCTCTGCGGGGCGTGCGGGCTGCACAATATGCGGGCCGTACACGCACGGGTCAAGCGTCGGAGCCGGAACGATTGAAAACGGCTGGCGGAAGGGATTATTCTTCACTCAGGGTCGTTGCGTTGCGGGTGGTTTTCCTTGCTGACCGAACTCCTGTCGCTGAAATTCCTGGTCGTCTACGTACTGGTCGGCTCGGCCGCCTTCGTGCACTACCGCGGCCAGGTACGCCATCGCTTCCTGCGCCAGCTCACCGACCACTCGACCTTCATCGCGCCCTACAACGCGCTGATCTACCTGTTCTCGGGCGTGCCCAACCGGCCCTACCTCGAACGGCGCGACTTTCCGGAACTGGACCTGCTGCGGGACAACTGGGAGACCATCCGCGACGAGGCCCGCGCGCTGTTCGATCAGGGCCACATCCGGGCCGCCGACGGGCGCAACGACCTGGCCTTCAACAGCTTCTTCAAGCGCGGATGGACCCGTTTCTATCTCAAGTGGTACAACGACGGCTATCCCTCGGCCCAGGAACTCTGCCCCAAGACCGTGGACCTCGTGCGCCGGATTCCCAGCGTCCACGCCGCGATGTTCGCCGTGCTGCCGCCGCACGGCCGGCTGGGCGCGCACCGCGACCCCTTCGGCGGCTCCCTGCGCTACCACCTGGGCCTGATCACGCCCAATTCGGACGACTGCCGCATCTACGTCGACGGCGAGCGCTATGCCTGGCACGACGGCGAGGACATCCTGTTCGACGAAACCTACATCCACCGCGTCGAGAACGACACCGACCAGTACCGGGTGATCCTGTTCTGCGACGTGGAACGGCCGATCCGCAACCCGGTGGTGCGCGCGATCAACCGTTTCATGATCCACCACGTGGTCAAGGCCTCGGCCACCCGCAACGTGCCGGGCGAGAAGGTCGGTTTCCTGAATCGGATATTCGCCGGGATCGCCGCCGTCGGGGAGATGTTCCAGCGCGTCAAGGCCTGGAACCGCACGGTCTACTACACGGGCAAGTACCTGCTCTTCGCCCTGCTGGCCTGGTGGCTGCTGGTTCGGCCGCTGATCGGCGCGCTGGGCGCCGGGTAGGCTTCAGACCGCTGCCGCCCGACCGCGATCGGCGGGCGGACCCATGGCTTCGAGCAACAGCTCCGGCTCGGCACCGTCGAGGTGCATGTTCTGGCTGAGATGCCGGCGCCAGTGCCGCGCGCCGGGCTGGCCGTGGAACAGGCCGAGCATGTGCCGGGCGACGTGATTGAGCCGGCCGCCGGCGTCGATATGCCGGCGGGCGTAGTCCACCATCGCCTCGACCACCGCCTCACGCGATTCGGCGGCCGGCCAGCCGAGTTCCCGGCTCAGTTCGGCGAGAATCCAGGGGTTCTGGTACGCCGCACGACCGAGCATCACGCCGTCGACGTGCTCGAGATGGCCGAGCGCAGCATCGATGTCGGTGATGCCGCCGTTGACGACGATGGTCCGTTCCGGGTGCCGCGCCTTGAGCGCGTGAACGCGATCGTGGAACAGCGGCGGGATCTCGCGGTTCTCCTTCGGGCTCAGGCCGGACAGCCAGGCCTTGCGCGCGTGCACGATGACCGTGTCGATGCCGCTTTCGACCACCGTGTCCACGAACTCCCGCAGGAAAGCCTCGCTGTCGAGTTCGTCGACGCCGATGCGCGTCTTGACGGTGACCGGAACCTCCACCGAATCGCGCATCGCGGCCAGGCAGTCGCGCACCAGCCCCGGCTCCTTCATCAGGCAGGCCCCGAATCGCCCCTTCTGCACCCGGTCGGAAGGACAGCCGACGTTGAGATTGATCTCGTCGTAGCCGAAACCGGCGCCGATCCGCGCCGCCTGCGCGAGCTCTTCGGGATCGCTGCCGCCCAGCTGCAGGGCCACCGGGTGCTCGGCCGGGTCGAAGCCCAGCAGGCGCTCGCGATCGCCGTGGATCACGGCACCGGTCGTCACCATTTCGGTGTACAGCAGGGCGCGCGGCGCCAGCAGGCGATGGAAGTACCGACAGTGGCGGTCGGTCCAGTCCATCATCGGGGCCACGCTGAGGGTTTCGGGTCGGGTCGGGAACACGTCGATCGAGACTCGCTTCATTTCGGTTTCCATTGTAACCGCTCCGGGTTCGGGGCCACGGCAGCATGCTTGCCGCAAGTCGTTGTGCTGTGGCATATTTCAGAACATCATTGATTTGCGATCGGCCCACCGAAGCCGGTCGTGCAGGGGGGTCGACATGCCGTCTCCGAAGGATTCCGAGCAGCAGCCCGCGGAACGGAACCATCCGTCGCTCGAGTGGCCGGTCGGAATGGCGCGGCGCAGCATCGAAATGACGGTGATGAACTACTGCGGCCTCACGACCGTTCTGGTGGTGGCCGGCTTCGTGGTCTACCGCTTCTTCACCGGCGACACCACGGGTGCGCTGATCAACGCCGTGATCGTGGCCATGCTCGCCACCGTGCTCGCGCTCGGCCGGGTGCCCCGGTTCCGGCAAACGGCGCTGATCCTGTTCGGCTTCATCATCAGCCTGTCGTGCCTGCTCAGCGCCATGCTGGTCAGCCCCAACGGGCTGCTGTGGACCTACCTGGTGCTGTGGATCAACTTCCTGGTGCTGCCGCGCAACCTGGCCATCGGCTGCAACCTGATCATCACCATCACGCTGACAGCGAGCTTCGGGCTGTTCGACAGCTTGCTGCACCAGATCAGCTGGGTCACCGTGGCCGTCCTGATTTCCGGCTTCGGCCTGGTGTTCACCAACCAGCTGCGCGAGCAGCGGCGCATGCTCTCGGAACTGGCGACGCTCGACCCGCTGACCGGCGCGGGCAACCGTCGGCTCATGCAGCACGACCTGGAGAAGGCCGTGGCCGAGCGGCGACGGGGCCGGCGTCCCGCAACGCTGATGGTGCTCGACCTCGACCACTTCAAGCGCATCAACGACGAGTTCGGCCACGAGGCCGGCGACAGGGTGCTGGAACGCTTTGTCGAGGTCCTGCGCGACGAGCTGCGTACCGAAGACGGCCTCTACCGCCTGGGCGGCGAGGAATTCGTGGTGCTGCTCCGCGACATGGACGTCGAAACCGCCGAAGCCAACCTGGACGAACTGCACGGTCGCCTCAGCGGCAAGGTCCAGGGGCCGGACAGCCCCCTGCACTTCTCCGCCGGCGCGGCCGCGCTCAAGGACGGGGAAAACTGGTCGAGATGGCTGGCGCGGGCCGACCGCGCGCTCTACGAAGCCAAGCGCGCCGGCCGCGACCGACTGATCATCGCCTGAAGGCCACGGCCTCAGCTACTCGCGCTAACGACTCTCGATTCCGTTTTCGGTCGCCACGAGTACGACGTCGGCACCCCGCTTGGCGAAGAGACCACAGGTCACGACCCCGGGGATCTGGTTGATTTCGTTCTCGACACGGACCGGATCGACCAGGTCGAGGTTGCGCACGTCCAGGATCAGGTTGCCGTTGTCGGTGGTGAAACCTTCGCGCAGTTCGGGCCGGCCGCCCATGCCGACGAGCTTGCGCGAGACCATCGCGCGCGCCATCGGGATCACCTCGATCGGCAGCGGGAACTCGCCCAGGACACCGACGCACTTGGAAGCATCGACGATGCAGACGAACTTGCGGCTGGCCGCGGCGATGATCTTCTCGCGGGTGAGCGCACCACCGCCGCCCTTGATCAGGCGCTTGTGCTCGTCCACCTCGTCGGCCCCGTCGATGTAGAGCTCGAGGTCGCCGGTCTGGTTGAGGTCGATCACCCGGACGCCGATTTTCTCGAGGCGCTGGGTGGTTTCTTCCGACGACGAAACGGCGGCTTCGAGGCGAACCCCGGATGAGGCCAGCTCGTCGATGAAGGCATTGACGGTACTGCCCGTGCCCACACCGAGCGTCATGCCATCCTCGACGTACTTCAGGGCCGCGCGGGCCACCTCGATCTTGAGTCGCTGCTGGCTCATGGGGAACCTCTGAACAACTCTGCCCGGGCGCGACGGGTCTTTGCGCGAGGCTCCGGTCTGGCTTCGGCGAGCGAAGTTTGGTTGTTCCAAATGAGCGAGGCGAAACGGAGCGGAGACCGCGCAAAGGCCCGTCCCGTTAGGGTTTCGCCGGGAAAGCCGCATCTCGTGCGTTGCGCCACTCGGCCGTAGCTACGGCTACTGTCGCTCGCGTCGCACCGCACGATCTGCGGCTTTTCCGACTGAAACGCGCTCCGGGCAGAGTTGTTCAGAGGTTCCATGACTTCTCCATACCCAGGATGTAATCCCAGTGTTGTTTGTCGATCGGCATGACCGACAGGCGGTTGCCGCGCTTGATCAGCTGCAGGCCCTCGAGCGCGTCACCGTGGTCCTTGATTTCGCGCAGAGGAATGGTGCGCTTTGTGTGGCGCTTGTACTTGACGTCGACCAGCATCCAGCGCGGGTCGTCGGGATCGCTCTTGGGATCGTGGTACTTGGAATCCGGATCGAACTGCGTCGGGTCCGGGTAGGGCTTGCTCGCCACCTCCGCGATGCCGACAACGCCCGGCTCCTTGCAGTTGGAGTGGTAGAAAAAGATCTTGTCGCCGACCTTCATCTCGTCGCGCATGAAATTGCGCGCCTGGTAGTTGCGCACGCCGTCCCAGGGCTCGACTCCGACGCGCTCGAGATCATCGATGCCGAAGACGTCGGGCTCGGATTTCATCAGCCAGTAGTTCATATCAGGTTTCAGGTTTCAGGTTTCAGGTTTCAGGTTTCAGGGACAGCATCAGTCTAAGGCATGGCGCCGTGGTTCCGCGTCGTGGTGCGGAGTTATTCGAACCAGCGCAGGCCTTGTTCGGTGATGATTCCGTCGAGCGGGACGTCCCAGTCGTCGACCGGCAGGGATTCGGCTTCCTGGACGGCGTAGGCCACGCCGACCAGGCGCGGGAGGTCGTCGGGCCGTCCGTGGCGGAATGCGAAAGCGCGGTCGTAGAAGCCCGCGCCCATGCCCAGGCGGGCGCCGTCGGCAGCGAAGCCGACCAGGGGCATCAACACCAGGTCGATCTGCGCGGGCGCGAACCCCTCGGAGCCGACCGGCTCGGGAATGCCGAAGCGATTGGCCTTCATGGCTGCATCCGGGCGCCAGCGGCGGAAATGCATGTCGAGATCGCGCACGACCGGCAGCAGAACGGCCCGGTCTTCTTCGTCCAGCCAGGAGAGCGCGGCGGACAGGTCGGGCTCGCCGCGATGCGCGACGAAGCCCGCGATGATACCGAAATCGAGCTCATCGACCAGGCGCCGGACCGCGCCCGAGATGGCGGCGTCGGCCCGTTCTCGCTGGCCTTCGTCGAGCGCCAGGCGGCGCCGGATCAATTCACGACGCTGCTCTTCCTTGCGCTCGCTGGCGGTCATGGCGATGACTGGAATCGGTGGAAATGGTCAGTGGGGCATCGAGGGAGCGGCGCTCTCCGCATGTGCCGCTGCAGGTCGGTGACCTTGAACCAGAGGTTCAGGTGGGTTGGCTCTTCCAGCCTTCAGGCAATTCGCGTCAAGCGGACTGCACACCAGCTGAAAAGTCGCCATCCCGAGGTCGATAAGTAGGGACAAGGCATATTACGTTCCTGCTGGCGAACACCGCAGAGAGCGCCTGGTTCCCAGTCTAGTCCCGCTCCAGGGCCCGATCAAGCCGATCGGCCAAATCGCGGACCCTCGAGTCGACCTGGTCGCGCCGTTCATGCATCTGCTGACGCAATTTCAGCACTTCCTCGGCCAGGTTGAGGGCGGCCATCACCGCGATCTTGTCCATCGAGGAAACCTTGCCGGAATCGCGGATCTCGCGCATCTGCTGATCAAGAAACAGGGCCGACTCCATCAGGGTGCGGCGCTGTTCGGGCGTGCACATCACGCGATACTCGCGGTCGACGATGCGAACCGTCACCGGCTCGGGAGACTGACTCATGGTTTTATCCCGCGTTTTCCAGCGCCTTGAGACGCTCGATCATGGCCTCGACCCGCGTGCGGGCCTCCTCGTTGCGCTGCACCAGCGTGGCGCGTTCGGCGACCAGCGACTCCTGGCGCGCCAGCAGCGAACTGTTCTCGTCTTCCAGGCGTTCCAGTCGCTCGAACATCTCCGAAAGACGCTGCTCCAGGCGGTCGATGGTCCGGACCGTTTGCTCCAGCGAATCCATGATGAGGTCCCCGTTTCGAAAACTTTCAAGGGCTTAATCATAGAACCTGTCAAGCCGCTTCACAACTGCCGGATCGAAAGCCCCTCCCGGTGATAAACTTGACGGTCTGTCTTGCAGTACCCGAATTCATGACGAGCGAACAGGAATCCAAACTGGCCTGGCTGCTGGCCGTGGCCGCCGACAGCGCGCCCGAATCCGTTGCCGAGACCCACGCGGTGGTGACCGGACTGCTGTGCGGAAAGCCCGACCAGGACGAGAACGAGCTGGCCACCCACCTTGCCGCCCTGCAGGTCGGCGACTGGACCTCGGAGCGAATCCTCGACCAGCTGGGTCCGGCCCTGAAGCAGCTGCGCAACGAGCTGGCTTCCGAGAACATGGACTTCCAGCTCCTGCTGCCCACCGAGGACCGCCCCCTGGAAGAGCGCACGCGCTGCCTGGCGCACTGGTGCTCGGGCTTTCTGACCGGATTCGGCGCGGCTTCCCCGACGATCCGCTCCGAAGAGGCCAGCGATGCCCTGCGCATGGTCGAACAGATCGCGCGCGCGGCCACCGACCCGGATTCCGACCAGGAGGCCGAGGAAGGCGCCTACATCGAGCTTGTGGAGTTCGTGCGCGTCGCCATCCTGATGCTGCGCGAGGAATGCCGCTCGGGCGTCACCAAACACTAAGAACGACGGTCTGAGATGATTCGAAGCGAGGAGTTTGCCAGGCGCCGCCACAGGCTGATGGAAGAAGCCGGACCGGGCGCCCTGATCGTGCTGGCCGCCGCACCCGAGCGGCTCCGCAACGGCGACACCTTCTACCCGTATCGCCAGGACAGCGACTTCCTCTACCTGACCGGGCTGGACGAGCCCGAGGCCGTGCTGGTACTGCGCCCGGGCAGCGAAAGCGGCGAGCAGATCCTGTTCCTGCGCGAGCGCGATCCCGACCGCGAGCGCTGGGACGGACCGCGCCTGGGCCTCGACGGCGCCATCGAACGGCTGGGGATGGACGACGCCTTCCCGATCGGCGACCTCGACGACATCCTGCCGGGCATGATGGAAGGCTGCGAGCGCATCTACCACCTGGTCGGCAAGGATGTGCAGCTCGACCAGCGCATCATCGGCTGGCGCAACCGCCTGCGCGCCGAGCAGCGCGGCAGCCACGGTCCCGGCGAGATCGTCGCGCTCGAACCCCTGCTGCACGAACAGCGCCTGATCAAGTCACGCGACGAGATCCGCTGCATGCAGCGGGCGGCGAAAGTCTCGGCCGCCGCCGTCTCGCGCGCCATGCGTGCTTGCCGGCCCGGCATGAACGAAACCGAGCTCATGGCCGAGCTGCATTACGAATACACCCGCAACGGCTGCCCCGCCGCCTATCTGCCGATCGTGGCTGGCGGCGACAATGCCTGTGTGCTGCACTACATCCGCAACGACCAGGCGCTGCCCGACGAGGGCCTGGTGCTGATCGACGCCGGCTGCGAGCTCCACGGCTATGCGGCCGACATTTCGCGCACCTTTCCGGTCGGCGGGCGCTTCAGCTCGGCCCAGCGCGATCTCTACGACGTGGTGCTGGCCGCACAGCACGCCGCCATCGACCAGGTCCGTCCCGGCAGGCCCTTCGAGGCTTTTCACGACGCCGCGGTGCAAACGCTCACCCGCGGCCTGATCGACCTCGGCCTTCTGTCCGGCAGCCTGGACGAGAACCTCGAGGAAGGTCACTACCGCCGCTTCTACATGCACAAGACCGGCCACTGGCTGGGCCTGGACGTGCACGACGTGGGCGACTACCGCATCGACGAACAGTCGCGCGTGCTCGAGAAGAACATGGTCACCACCGTCGAGCCGGGGCTCTACATCGACGACCGCGTGGATATTCCCGAGCATTTCCGCAACGTCGGGATTCGCATCGAGGACGACATCCGCGTCACCGACGACGAGCCGGAGAACCTGACCCGCGCCGTGCCCACCGATCCCGACGAGATCGAGGCGCTGATGCAGTCATGAGCCGGGCATGAACGACTTCCACTTCGACGTCATCATCGTCGGCGGCGGACTGGCCGGTTCCGCGCTGGCACTCGGGCTAGCGCAGGCCGGCAAGCGCGTCGCGCTCGTCGAGGCCTTCGAGCCGAAGGCCGACTCAAGGCCCAGCTTCGACGACCGCACCCTGGTGGTCAACGCCGCTTCGCTCAACATCCTGGCCAACCTGGGCGTTCTCGAAGACGGCCTGACCGCCTGCCCGCTCAGGCACATCGAAATCAGCCGCGCCGGGGCGCCGGGGCACCTGAGCCTGCATGCGTCCGAACACGGCTGCGAGCGCTTCGGGGCGGTCATCGTGGCCCGCGAGCTCGGTGCCGCCATGCTCAGGCGGCTCGAATCGACCGCCGGCATCGAATCCTTCTGCCCGGAGAAACTCGCCGGTGTCGAAGCCAACGAAGACCGCGTGACCATCCATCTCGAAAGCGGCAGGCAGTTGAGCGGCCGGCTGCTCGTGGGCGCCGACGGCACGAACTCCACCGTCCGCCGACTGAGCAGCATCGACAGCGAGCGATACGACTACGGCCAGTCGGCCATGATCTTCAACGTGCGCTGCCCCGAGCGAGCGGCCGAAACCGCCTGGGAGCGCTTCACGCCGGCCGGTCCACTGGCCTTCCTCCCGCAGCCCGAAGACCGCCTGGGCGTAGTCTGGATCGATCGAAACGAGGCGATCGAAGCCACCCAGACCCTGGATGACGAACAACTCGTCGAACGCCTCGAATCGCGCAGCGGGCGCACGCCCGGCGGCTTCACGTCGCCCGGCAAACGGGCGAACTATCCGCTGGCCCTCACCCGCACGCCGCGCCCGTTCGCCCCGCGCGTGGTCCTGGTCGGCAACGCCGCCAACACCGTCCACCCGGTTTCTGCCCAGGGCTTCAACCTGGGGCTGCGCGATGTCGCCGCCCTGGTCGATCACGCCGGCGCCGCCGAAGATTCCGGCCGCAGTGAGGTGCTCGGCGCCTGGTTCGACGACCGCCGCGACGACCAGGCGGCCACCGTGCGCTACACCGACACGCTGGCACGCGCCTTCTCCAACCCCTCGACGATTGTGCAAATGGGAACCGCACTGGGCCTGTTCGCCCACGCCGCCGCGCCCGCGCTCTCCAGGCGCCTGG
The DNA here is from genome assembly GCF_003410055.1 of Wenzhouxiangella sediminis. Lineage (GTDB taxonomy): Bacteria > Pseudomonadota > Gammaproteobacteria > Xanthomonadales > Wenzhouxiangellaceae > Wenzhouxiangella > Wenzhouxiangella sediminis. Next base: position 167,276 of record NZ_QUZK01000022.1, read on the forward strand.
TACGTTCGGCCATGGGCTTTCGAGAGCCGGTCAGCACGCTGGCCCGGGACCGAACGTCATGAGGGTCGATCACGACATCGTCGTCGCCGGCGGCGGAGTCGCCGGGGCCACGGCGGCCGCCCTGCTGGCGCAATCGGGCCACAGCGTCGCGCTCGTCGACCGGCGCCGGCCCGACATGCCCGACCCCGATTCGGACTTCGATCCGCGCGTCGTGGCGATCGCGCCCGGCTCCGCGGCGGTGCTGGGCGCCGCAGGCGCCTGGGAGCGGCTGCCGGAGAACCGGCTCGGACCTTACGACCGCATGCAGGTCCATGCCGACGGCGGCGAGATCGTGTTCCGCGCCTCCGAGCACGGCCTCGGCAAGCTGGGCTGGATCGTGGAAGTGCCCTGGCTGCAGGCATCCTGCTGGCAGGCCCTGGAAGCCATCGACGGCGTCGAGCTGATCGCACCGGGCAGCGTCAGCGGCTTCAGCCAGCGAGAGGACCATATCCGCCTGGAAATCGAAGGCGGCAAGACGCTTCGGTCCCGCCTGCTGGTCGCCGCCGACGGCGCCCGCAGCCGCCTGCGTCGCCTGGCCGGCATCGAAACCGACCTGTGGCACTACAACCAGCAGGCCCTGGTCACCCACGTCGAAACCGAGCGACCCAACGACGGCATCGCCTGGCAGCGCTTCACCGAGCACGGCCCGCTCGCCCTGCTGCCGCTGGCCGACGGGCGCTCGTCCATCGTCTGGTCGCAGCCCGAGCGGCGCGTGAGCGAGCTGAAAACGCTCGACGACGAAGGCTTTCTGGCCGAACTCAACGCCTGCCAGGACAGTCCCTTCGGCGAGGCGACGGCAGCGACGAAGCGCTACGCCTTCCCCCTGATTCGGCGCCAGGCGAAGAACCTGGTCAGCGGCCGCGTCGTCCTGCTGGGCGACGCCGCCCGCAATGTGCACCCACTTGCGGGACAGGGGCTCAACCTGGGCCTGATGGATGCCGCGGCCCTGGCCGAAGTGCTGGCCGACTGGCGCGGCGAATCCGACCCGGCACGCGCCCTGGCCCACTACCAGCGCTGGCGCATCAGCGGCGGCAGCCTGGTCGCCGGCGGCATCCACGCCATCAACGAATTCACCCGCGCCGGACCCGGCCGCTCCCTGGCCGGCCTGGGCTTTTCGCTGGCCGGCAGGCTCTGGCCCCTGCGCGAGGCCTTCGTCGAGCACGCCTGCGGCCTCGAGCGCGACAGCCCCAAGCTGGCCCGCAGCGCACGATGACCCGCTGAGATGACCACGCCTTCGCCCCTCAAGGCCGCGCTGCTGGTCCTGGCCGGCGCGATCATGCTCAGCTTCGCGGCGATCTTCGCGCGCCTGACCGGCATGCCGCCGACGACGTCGGGCTTCTACCGCATGGTCTTCGGCTGCCTGGCCTTCGCCGGCCTGCTGGCGCTGCGCCCGGAAATGCGCGTGGGCTGGCGCGACAACTGGGCCGGCTCCTTCCTGATCGGCGCCTTCTTCGCCGCCGACATCTGGTTCTGGCACCGCGCCATCGAATACATCGGCCCGGGCCTGTCGACCCTGCTGGCCAATTTCCAGGTCTTCCTACTGACCGCCATCGGGGTGATCTGGATGCGCGAGCGCGTGGGCTGGCGCTTCGCAACCGGTCTCGGGCTGGCCATGGGCGGCCTGTGGCTGCTGTTTGGGCGCGACTGGGCCAACCTGCCGCCGGACTATCGAATGGGCGTGATACTCGGCCTGCTCACCGCCCTGGCCTACGCGCTCTACCTACTCAGCCTGAGGGGTTTCCAGATTCGCCACGGCCACATCCGGCCGGAAGCGAGGCTCCTGCAGTCCACGTTCTTCTGCGCCCTGATCCTGGGTGCCGCCAACCTGGTCGAGGGCAACAGCTTCGACATTCCGACCTGGAACGCCCTGGCAGCGCTGATCGGGTTGGGCCTGGTCTGCCAGGTACTCGGCTGGCTGTCGATCACCCGCGGCATGCCCTTCCTGCCAGCCGGCCTGGTCGGCCTGCTGCTTCTCATCCAGCCGGCCTCCTCGGTACTCTGGGATTACCTTATCTTCGGCCTGCGCCTCGACGCCTGGCAACTGACCGGCATCGGCCTGGCCCTGGTCGGCATCTACTTCGGCCTGCGGTCGGCCTCGAGACGGAAGCTGGGCTGACCGCCATGCGTCGGGGGCGGCGCAAGAGCCGGTTTGCACAGACATCCCGAGCCGCTAGAATCGGCGGCGGGAAGGGTGTCTGGCTTGAAGCAATCGGGGAGGAAGTCCCATGTCCCGCTATCGCTGGCTATCACGCCTCTTTTTCTGCTCGACCCTGTTGACGCTCCTGGCCTCGGCCGCGGCACCGGCACCGGCACAGGATTCCGAGTATTGCCCGGGACCGGTCAGGAGCACGGACACGCTCACGGCACGCGTCTCGGCAGAGAACAACAGCCGGGGCGACCTGCTGGTGCTGCTCGACACGGATGAAGACGACGGACCCGAGCACGCGCTGCACGGCGCGACGCGCCAAAGTGCAGAGCTGGCGTCCGCCGTCGAGAAGATTCAGAATCTCTCCGGTCCAGCCCGGGTTTCGCTGATGTTCCGAACTTCGGCGGGACCGAGCGCCTTCGAAATCGGTGTTGACCAGGACGGCGCTGACCCCATCCGCATGCTGACCGGACCGAGCGAGTGCTTTCCCGAAGAGACGGATACCGACCTCTGGCTCACCGGCCTGGCGCACTACGCGCTCTCCAGCTTCGAGCCGCTAGCCCGATCGAGAGTTGAAGGTCTGAGACAGGCCTCGCTCCTGAGGTAGACGATCGAAAGCAAGGTTGGCCGCGATTGCAACCAGAACCCGGGCGAGCTGCGGAGATTCCTGCAGACCCTTTTTTCGCTTGCCTCCGCGAACTCTGCGTTTTCTGCGACTCTGCGTGAGCCCTAATCCACTTGGGCTCTAGAGACTCCAGTCGATCGGCGTCACCCCGCGACTGGCCAGCCATTCGTTGGCCTTCGAGAAATGCCGGCAGCCTAGGAAGCCGCGGTGGGCCGACAGCGGTGAGGGGTGCGGGGCCTTGAGCACGAGATGGCGCCGGCGGTCGATGCCGGCGCCCTTTTTCTGGGCGTGGCTGCCCCAGAGCAGGAAGACCACGTTGTCGCGCTGCTCGTTGACCGCGCGCACCGCCGCGTCGGTGAATTGTTCCCAGCCCTTGCCCTGGTGCGAACCCGCGTTGCCCTTCTCGACGGTGAGCACGGCGTTGAGCAGCAGCACGCCGCGGTCGGCCCAGGCTTGCAGGCAGCCGTGGGCGGGCGGCGAATAGCCGAGGTCGGACTCGATTTCCTTGAAGATGTTGACCAGCGAGGGCGGCGGGCGCACGCCCCTCTGCACCGAAAAACACAACCCGTGCGCCTGCCCCGGCCCGTGGTAGGGATCCTGGCCGAGGATCACCGCCTTGACCTTCGACAGGGGCGTGGAATCGAGCGCGTTAAAGATCTGCGGACCCGGCGGGTAGATAGTGGCCCCGGCCTGCTTGCGTTCCACCAGAAAGCGCTTCAGGCGGCGCATGTAATCCTTCTCGAATTCCCCGCCGATGGCCTCGAGCCACTCGGATTGGAGTTGGATGTCGCGTTGCTCTTGCATGGAGGGGTTCGGGGTTCGGGGTTCGGGGTTCGGGGTTCGGGGTTCGGGGTTCGGGGTTCGGGGTTC
>NZ_QUZK01000040.1 GCF_003410055.1 Wenzhouxiangella sediminis
TTTTCCAGAGCGAAAAAAGTCACCAAAAATCGCTCTTCAAAGTCAAAGTCCCACGCTCGGTTGGTTCGGTTCTTGGAGGACTGTGGGGGCTGGCCCCTTCGGGGCGGTGGCTTCGCGAAGCATCCGTCGGAGGATCCGGTGGCTTTAGCGGGGTTGGGGCGAAGCCGGCACGAGGACGGCGCGGCTCCGAGGAGTGGCTTCGGGTCGCTCGGGGTGTCTTGGGATTCGTGGAGGCCCCTTGGGCCGTAACGGATCGTCCGATGCGTTGCGCTTCGCATCACGCATCCCACCCTACGTCTCCAAACGCTCGCAGCTGGCGGGCGCGAAGCGCGCGGTGTAACCGATCCCGAGCGCCAGCCTGCAATTCCTCCCATGGCCACTTTCGGGAATTATCCGGGGCACTACGCGACCAGCCGGGCTGTCGCGAAGCCCGCCCACCGAAGGGGCCAGCCCCCGCAATTAGCGAGTTCCTGGCCAATCGAGCGTTGGACTTTGACTTTAAAGAGCGCTTTTGCTTACTTTTGCCGCGACTGGCAAAAGTGAGTCGCCGCAAGACCCCGCGAAGCGGGCCCGGGCGAAACGCCTTTGACTTGTCGAGACCCCACACCGACCGGTGTCACGGCCCCGACCCACGCCGCCAAGGCCCAACGCGCCGAACCAAAAAAGCCAACAAACCAACAAACCAACAAACCAAGGAGCGAACGAACGCGGCGGCGAAGCCGCCGCATGCGCTAAGCTGCTCCCATGCACCACCCCGAGGACCTCCAATGCACGCACTCGCCCGCCTCTCGACCCTCCTGCTCGTCACCCTGATGGCCGCGGCCCCTGGGCACGGCGCGGCGCAGGAGCGCCTGGACGCCGACACGGCAGGGCGCTTCGCTGCGCTGGCGCTCGACTGCGTGGACCAGGAGTATCCCAACCTCATCCACCACGTCATGACCGGCGACGACGACGTCGGGCCGCCGCGTGAGCTGACGCCGGCCTTCTACGGCTGCTTCGACTGGCATTCCTCGGTTCACGGCCACTGGCTCCTGGTGCGCCTGACGCGGCTGTTTCCCGAGGCGGACTTTGCCCAAACGGCCCGGGAGAAGCTGGCGGCCAACCTGACCGAAGCCAAGCTGCTGGCCGAGGCGGCCTACATGGCGCCGGAAGAGCGCGACGGCTTCGAGCGGCCCTACGGCCTGGCCTGGCTGCTGCAGCTGGCGACCGAGCTCGATCAGTGGAACGACGAGCAGGCGAAGCGATGGCGCGAGTGGCTGCGCCCCGTCGAAGAGATCGCGGTGCGACGGCTGACCGAGTGGATTCCCAAGCTGCACTACCCGATCCGCATCGGCGAGCACGACCAGACCGCCTTCGCCTTCGGGCTCGTGCTCGACTATGCCCGCCAGGTCGAGAACGAAGCGCTGGCCTCTGTCGTCGAGGATGCCGCGCTCGATTTCTACCGCGACGACCGCGATTGCCCGCTGGCCTACGAGCCCTCGGGACACGACTTTCTCTCGCCCTGCCTGGCCGAGGCGGATTTCATGCGTCGGGTGATGCCCGCCGACGAGTTCGCCGCCTGGCTGGAGGGCTTCCTGCCGCAGATCGGCAGCGACGACTGGCTGCCGGTCGCGGTGGTCACCGACCGGTCCGACGGCAAGCTCTCGCACATCGACGGGCTCAATCTCTCGCGGGCCTGGATGCTCGACGGCATCGCCGCGGGCCTGCCCGACGACGATCCGCGCCGCGAGATCCTGCAGTCGGCCGCCGCGCGCCACGCCGAGGCGGGCCTGGCGGGTGTCAGCGACAAACACTATGCCGGCGGGCACTGGCTGGCCAGTTTTGCTGTCTACCTGATGAGTCAACGCGGAATCGACGACGAATGAACTGGCTGATCGGATCACTCCTGGCCGCGACGGTCGCCTCGGGCGAGGCCTTGCCGCCCGAACCGGGCGAGGTCATGGCCATCCCGCCGCAGCTGGCCGAGCGAACCCACGAGGCGGTGATCTCGGCCACGCCCGACCGGGCCGAGCGCCTCGACAAGCTGGTCGATTTCCTGCACAGCCATCACGGGCTGAATTTCAGTTACAGCGCGCTGCCGACGCGTTCGGTGGCGGAGACCTACGCCGCCGGCGAGGGCAACTGCCTGTCGTTCACACTGACCTTCATCGCGCTGGCCCGCCGGGCCGGCTTGACGGCCTATCCGCGCGAGGTGCGGGTGCGCGACCAGTGGCGGCGCGAAGGCTCGGCCATCCTGAGCATCGGGCACGTCAACATCGGCGTGGACACGCCGCAGCGCAACGCCATCGTCGATTTCGAGCCGGACCTGATGGAAGCCCAGCGCCTGGCGCATCCCTTTCGCGGCCGGCGCATCAGCGACGAGCGGGCGCTGGCGCACTTCTACAACAACCGCGCCGCCGAGTTGCTGGTGGCCGGAAATACCGAGGCGGCAGGGCCCTGGGTGACGCAGGCGCTCGAGCTGGATCGGGAATTCGCCGCGGCCTGGATCACGCGCGGCGTGCTGGCGCGCCGGCAGGGTGAACCGGAAGCGGCCGAGAACGACTTCCTCAAGGCGCTCGAACTGGACGAACGCTCGCTCAACGCCCTGGTCAACCTGGTCAGCCTCAAGCGCGAAACCGGCGAACGCGAGGACATGATCCGATACGGCCGGCGGCTGGAGGACCTGTCTCCCGACGATCCCTACTTCCTGTGGGAACTGGGCCGCTTTCAGCGCGAGCTGGGCGAACTGGCCCTGGCACGCCGGGCCTTCGAGCGCGCCGTGCGCCTGACCGAAGGCGAGGACCCGGAGCTGCTCGCGGGCCTGGCCGAGCTGCTCTTCGAGATGGGCGAGCGCGAGGACGCCCGCCGCTACCTCGCGCAGTCCATCGCCATCATCCCCGCCGACGACGCCGGAGACACGCTCGAGCGCCTGCTGCGCCTGAAGAAGCGGCTCTAGCCATCGCCACTGTTCGGCCGCGCACTTCTGGTGAACGCGGCCGGCTCCCCCTGTGTGATTCTGCTCCGCAATCCGGGCGAGGCCTGGCCTCCTATTGCTTATAAGAATTATTCGCATTAACATTTGCGCGCTTCCCATTCACCACAGATCGCGCAACCGACAATGCAAAAGCCCCGAATCAACCCGCTTCGCACCGCCCTGCTGGCCCTCCTCTCCGCCGGTTTCCTGAGCGCCCAGCCGCTGATGGCCCAGGACGCCGCCGAGCAGGACCAGGATCGTCGCTCCGAAACCCCCGGCTCTGAAACCAACGAGGAAGACGCCGAACTCGACCGCCTGACCGTGGTCGGCCGGCTGACGCGCTATTCGGCGCTGAAGTCCGACACGCCGATCATGGAAACCGCCCGCTCGGTCTCGATCGAAACCGAGCGCGACATCGAGAACAAGGGCGCGCTCGAGCTGGCCGACATCTACCAGTACTCGGCCGGTGTGTTCGGCGAGGTCTACGGCTTTGCCACCCGCGGCGACTGGGTTCGCGTGCGCGGCCTCGACGTGCCCGAGTATCGCGACAGCCTGCAGGCCCTGTTCGGCAACTACAACAACGCCCGGCCGCATCCCTACTCGATCGAGCAGGTCGAGATCCTCAAGGGGCCGGCATCGGTGCTCTATGGCCAGGGTTCGCCCGGCGGCCTGGTCAACGTGGTCACCAAGCGCCCGCGCATCGACCTGCAGCCCGAGGTGGTCTTCCAGTACGGCAGCAACGACTACATGCAGGTGGCCACCGACTTCGGCGGTGCGCTCAACGAGTCCGGTTCGCTGATCTACCGCGTCACCGCGGTGGGCCGTGACGCCGACACCATGGTTGACTACGTCGCCAACGACACCACCCTGATCGCGCCCTCGCTGACCTGGTCGCCGTCGCCGATGACCAACATCACCCTGCTCGGCAGCGTGCAGCGCTCGCGCGGCCAGGCCGGCGCCCAGTTCGTACCGGTGCAGGGTACGCTCACGCCCGCGCCCAACGGCGAGTTCATCGACGAAAGCTTCTTTGCCGGTGAACCGGGCTTCGACCGCTACGACACCGACACCGATTCGATCACCCTGCTGGCCGATCACGTGTTCAACGCCACCTGGTCGATGGAAGTCACGGGCCGCTGGACCGAGGGCAGCGCGGACTACCGTCAGGCCTGGCCGTCCTTCATTCCCGGCCGCTACGTCTACAACCCCGACGGCAGCCTCTACCAGAACGGCACCGTGCCGCGCACCTGGTATGTCAGCGACGCCAGTTCCGAACAGATGGCGTTGGATACCCGCCTGCGTGCCGACTTCTTCACCGGGGAGCTGCAGCACGAGCTGATGATCGGCGCCCAGTACCAGGACGTCACCACCGACAACGACTCCGGATCGGCCTACGCCCTGGGCCTGGACCTGGCCACCGGCCGGCCCGACGGCAACTTCGGCGATGAATACTGGATCAACCTGTTCGATCCGGTCTACGGCGACATCCCGCCCGAGGCGCTGCTGCAGCAGTTCGTCTCCGACGGTCCCGAAGCCAATACGAAAGATCGCGGCCTGTACATCAACGACCAGGTCAGCATCGGCAATTGGCGCATCACCGCCGGCCTGCGCTACGACGACGTGAGCACCGATACCGGCACGCAATCGCAGGACGACGATGCTTTCAGCTACAGCTTCGGCGCGCTGTATCGATTCGACAACGGCCTGGCCCCCTACGCCAGCTACGCCGAGTCCTTCGAGCCGGTCGTCGGCGTCGACAGCATCACCGGCGAGCCCTTCGACCCGCAGGAAGGACGCCAGTACGAGATCGGCATCAAGTACCAGCCGCGCGGCATCCCGGGCCAGGTGACGGTTTCGGCCTTCGACATCGAGCAGACCAACCTGCCCAACCCCAACAGCCAGCCGGGGCAGTTCTCGCAGCAGGAAGGGGCGGCCGAGATCCGCGGCGTCGAGATCGAATCGGTGCTGCGCCTGGGCGAATTCACGGTCGAGGCCAACGCCAGCCGGATCAGCACGGAAAACGCCGCCGGCTTCCGTTTCCAGGGCGTGCCGCGCGACCAGGCTTCGACCTGGCTGGGCTGGCAGCCCGACGGCGCCCTGTCCGGCTTCACCGCCGGCTTCGGAGCCCGCTACGTCAGCGAAACCTGGGACGGCTACGACGACATCCGCACGCCCGGCTATACCCTGTACGACCTGATGCTCGGCTACGAGACGGGCGATTGGCGGTTCCGCGTGAACGCGCGCAACCTCACCGACAAGCAGTACCTGGCCTCCTGCCTGGCCCGCGGCGACTGCTTCTTCGGCGAGCGCCGCACGGTGGTGGGCACCGTCGCCTACCGCTTCTGATTCCGGACTGAACGCCGATGACGCTCGCTTTCGCCATCCTGATCACCCTCGCCGGGACCCTCGCCCTGCGGCTGGCCTGGCGCCGGGGCCGTCAGCAGCAAGTCCGCCAGCAGCTCGTCCTGCGATGGGCCGGCTGGTTGTTGCTGGCCGCGGCCCTGGTCCCCTGGGTGGCGACGGGCGGCGGCGACCGCGGCGTCGCCCTGGGCATCGGCGTGGTCATGCTGGCCGGCCTCGCGCTGGCCCTCGTCGAGGGCTGGCGCGCCTGGCGGGCGCCGGCGCGACGACGGCGCGAACGCCAGACGCGCAGCGAGCTGCCCCGGGCACCGTCCCGGGGCCTTGCGCTCCTGCTGCGCCGGGCCTGGATCTTCTGCCTGTCCGGCCTGCTGGCCCTGGCCGCCGCCCTTGCCGTCGGCCTGGCCTTGTGGGTCTGCCTGGCGCGCGCCGGGATGAATGACGCCAATGTGCTGGCCGTGGCCATGCTGGCGGTGCCCGTCGCCTGGGCGGTGCTCGCCACCCTGGCGACCATGGAAGCGGGACTGGGCAAGCGCACGCTGCTGGTGACCGCGCCCGGTCTGGTCGGAGCCGCCGCAACGCTCGCACTGGCAGGAGGGCTTTCGTGAACCTCAAGTGGTCCCGCCTGCCTTCCGGCCTGGTCTCGAGCATGCTTTCCGGCCACCTCACGCTGGGCCTGGCCGCCAGTGCCCTGCTCTACATCCTGTGCCTGACCGGCACCGCGATGGTCTTCCACGAGGAGTTCGCGCGCTGGGAGCAGCCGCAGGTGCCCGAGATGGACTCCGTGGCGCCGGCCGCCGCGGCCCGGGCCGCGCAATCCGTCCTGTCCGAACTGGAAGAAGCACCGCACCACTTCTACGTGGGCCTGCCCACGCCGACCAATCCGCGCCTTTGGGTGGCCACCAGCGAGCGCACCTGGTTCGCCGATTCCCAGGGCAGCATCGTCGTCGAGGCCGACCACGAGTGGGCGCACTTCCTCGAGAAGATCCACTATTACCTGACCCTGCCGACTTTGCCCGGCCTGACCCTGGTCGGCATACTGGGCGTGCTCATGGCCGGGCTGTGCCTGTCGGGCCTGCTGGCCCACCCGCGGCTCTTCCGCGACGCCTTCCGCCTGCGCCTGAAGTCGAGCCGACGGCTCGTCCAGGCCGACCTGCACAACCGGCTCAGCGTCTGGGCCTTCCCCTTCCATCTGGTCATCGCCCTGACGGGTGCCGCGCTCGGCTTGTCACTGCTGGTCGCCGCGGTCTTCGCACCGGTGGTCAACGACGGCGAAACCGCGACGTTCTTCGACCCGATCTTCGGCAGCGAGGTCGAGGGTGCCGACACGCCCGCCCCGCTGGCCGATATCGAAGCGGCCCTGGTCAATTTCGAGCGGGCCCACCCCGACGTTCGCGCCTGGGTGATCAGCTTTCACGATCCCGCCACCGAAGGACAGAGCGCCGAGATCCTGGCCTACCACCCGCGCCGACTGATCTTCGGCGACTACGTCGGATTCGATGCGGCGGGCAGGCTTGGCGAATGGACGGGCCTGTCGGACGGTGAGATCGGCCAGCAGGTGGTCGCCTCGCTCTACCCGCTGCACTTCGGTTCCTTCGGGGGCCTGCCGGTCAAGATTCTCTACGGGCTGCTGGGCCTGGCGGCCTGCAGCGTGGTCGCCACCGGCCTCAATATCTGGCTGGTCAAGCGGCGGCAGTCGGGCCGGCCGGTTCCCGCCTTCGAGCGGGCCTGGACCGCCACGGTCTGGGGTGCGCCGCTGGCGCTGTCCGCCGTGGCCTTAGCCGACCTGGCCGTCACCCGCGAACTGCCCTGGCTGATCGCCCTGTTCTGGACGCTCCAGCTGGGCCTGATCGCGCTTGCCATGACGATTCCCGGCCTGATCGGCAAAAGAAGACTGCTGTGGGCGACGACCGCCGTGCTGCTGCTCACGCTCGGCTGGCACTCGCCGGACCTCGTCACCGGCCCGGCCAATCCGGCCGCCTGGGGCGTCAGCCTGGCCCTGCTGGCCGCGGCCGTGATCCTCGGCCGGATGGGGCTGAGGGAATCCGGCCGAGCCGGCGACGATCGTGTGTCAGGATCGGGCGCCTGATTGCGTAGGATGGGGCAGGTTTCAACCAGCCCCTTTGATCGCCATGCAACAGACTCTTCGCAAGCCCGGCTTCGGCGAGCGCCTCAAGCAGCTCGCCTACCTGCTCAAACACACCTTCACCATCGTCGGCCGCGACCCGGGCATCGTGCGGCCCTGGATCCGCATGACGATCTACGGGCTGGTGCTCACCTGCCTGTTCTTCGGCGCCATCACCGCCTTCGTCGTCGGCGCCACCGGCACCGGCCTGTTGCTGTTGCTCGCCTCGATCCTGCTCTTCATCTACCGCTACTTCTTCGACACGCGCCAAGAGCTGCGGCAGGCCTGGCTGGTCAGCGAAGCGCTCAAGGGCGAGAAGCATTCGGCCGCGGAGGCCGGCGCAAGGGTCGGGCAACTGGCCTGGACGGCGCGCAAGATCGCCCTGATCGACATGCTCGTCGCCTGGTTGATGTCGATGTCCAGGAGCTCCGGCAAGGTGGGCTTCCTGGTGCGCCTGATCATGAAGGGCCTGGAGGAGGTCTGGGACCTGGTCAACAACTACCTGCTGCCGTCGGCGGCGGTCGACGGCTACGGCATCCGCGACGGCGTCTCGCGCATGGGCACGCTCAAGGACAACGTGCCCGAAACCCTGGCCGGCGTGTTCGGCATCGATATTGCCGCGCGCGCGGTCGGCAGCATCATGGCGCCGGTCTACTTCGTGCTCTTCGTCGGCGCACTGGCCGTGGGGCTGTGGGTGGGCGACGCCGTGCCCGCCTTCTACGCCGGCGACGCCCGGGAGCTCCTGAACAACGTGGAGGCCGGCTTCCTGCCCGAGGAGATGCACTTCTCCTGGCTGCCGCTGCTGGTCGCCATCTGGCTGGGAAAGCTCGGCGGTGTGGTGCTCGACCGCCTGACCAACTCGGTGAAGGTCATCTACTTCTCGATCTTCTACATGCGCATCACCCACGCCGAGGACATCGTGCCCGAGATTCGCGGCGAACTCGACGCCTACCTGCGCATGGAGGCCGAGGACCCGGCGCCGGTGGCCGAGCCGTCGGCCCGATAGCGCTTGGCGGGAGCGGGCGGGACGGCTAAGCTGGGCCGTCTTTCCCGCTTCGAGGCCGCCCGCAAGTGTCCGGATCCGAGCGAAGCCCGCTCTTTCGAGAGCATCCCCGCCGCTTCGACGTGCCCCTGCTGATTGCCGCCTCGGCGGTCACGCTGGTGGTGGGCCTGTTCATGCCCATCGTGCGCATCGAATCGACCCTCGCTTCGGACTCGTCGTATTCGATCATGGGTGGCATTGCCGGCTACTTCGGTGACGGCAAGCTTTTCATCGGCTCGATCATCCTGCTGTTCTCCTGCGTCTTTCCGGGCGTGAAGCTGGCCGCGCTGGGCTGGTTGTGGTTTGCGCCGACGGTGCGTGAGAACCGGCGCCGGAGTCTTCGCATCATCGAGCCACTGGGCAAGTGGTCGATGCTCGACGTGTTGGTCGTGATCCTGTTCGCCGGGGCGGTGAAGCTGGGCCTGATCGCCGACGCCACCGTGCTCGACGGCGCCTACGTGTTCGCCGCCGCGATCCTGCTTTCGATGATCGTGGTGATGCTGATCGCCGGCATCGCCGGACCGGAACACCGCTACCTGTCCTCCCCGCGCAAGCGTTCCTTCCTGCTGCCGCTGCTGGCCCTCGCCAGCCTTTTGCTGCTGGCCGCCGGCCTGGCGTTGCCGATGATGAAAGTGGAGAAGTGGCTGCTCTGGCAGGAAAGCTACTCGGTACTGTCCGGCGCACTCAAGCTGGTGGCCGACGGCGAAGTGCTGCTGGCGGCGGGTTTTTTCCTGTTCGTGATCGTGCTGCCGATGCTGGTCCAGCTGGCGCTGGTCGTACTCTCGCTCGTGCAGCTCTTCGGCAACGGCAGCCAGCGGGCGATCGCCGCGCTGATCGAATTCCAGCGCTGGGCCATGGTCGACGTCTTCGCCCTGGCCCTGTGCATCGGCCTGATCCGCCTGGCCGACATGGCGACCATCGAGCCCAGGATCGGCCTCTATTGCTTCACCGCCGCCGTCGTGCTGACCCCGATCGTCTCGTTCTGGCTACGCGCCCTGCACAAGCGAAAATAGCGGACCGTCAACTGCCGACCCATTGACACAATTGGGCGGTCAGGATCGCGAGGTAGTTGCCAAGCGCATAGCCGATCAGGGCCATGAGGATGGCGACCGGCACCAGGGCCTCGCGGTGATAGGCGGCGACCACGGGCGCCGAGGCGGCGCCTCCGACGTTGGCGGCCGAGGCGATGGCGGCCGAATGCACGTCCACACGGAACAGCCAGGCACCGAACAGGCAGAAGGCGCCGTGGATGAAGATCCAGATGTAGGCGCCCAGGACGAACAGCGGGGCCTGGTCGAAGCCGGCCAGGGACGCGCGCGCGCCCATGCCCGCCACGAAAACGTAGATGATGGCCATCGCCAGGGCGTGCGAACCGGGAATGCCGCGCACCGGCGTGGCCGACAGCGCCAGGGCGAAGGTGGTCACCAGCAGCACCGTCCAGGTCGAGGTGGTGAGCACCTCGCCGACTTCGGGCAGCAGGGGCGCGACGAACTTCGCCGCCGCGGAAACCAGCAGCGCCCAGAAGAGGAGATAGAGATAGTCCTGCATGCGCGGGACTTCTTCCTTGCGGGCCTCCTGGGCGGCGGCGGTTTCCATCCGCTCGATGCGCTCGGCGGGCACCTTGGCCCAGCGGTTGAAACGGTCCGCGAAGGCCTTGGAGCCGAGCAGGATGGGCAGCCAGATCACGTAGACCAGGTTGTCGGCGAGCACCGCCAGGCCGAGCATCTCCGGCGGCGTCTCCAGCGCGCCGGCCACGCCGGCCATGTTGCCGGTCCCGCCGATCCAGCTGCCGGCCAGGGCGCCGTAGCCCTTCCAGGCTTCCGGGTCGAGACCGCCGTGGACGATGGCGTAGGACACCACGCCGCCGACCACGATGCCCACCGTGCCCAGCAGCATGACCAACACGCCCTTGCCCATGATGCGGACCGCCGAGGGCACGTTGACGTTGAACAGCATCAGCGCGATGAACACCGGCAGGGCGTAGCCGCCCAGGCCGCCGTAGACCGGCGAGTCGGAGGGGATGAAGCCGACATTGTTGAGCACCACCGGCGTGGCGTAGATGAACAGCAGCGGCGGGAAGTAGTTGAAGCCCTTCCAGCCCGTCCTCTGCTCGAGGTAGAAGAACAGGGCGGCTACCCCGACCAGCACGGTCAGCACGGCCATCGGCGATTCGATCATCGTTCCCTCTTTCGTTCGTGCAGCCGGCCCAGTCTAACGGCTACGGTCCCAGCGAAACACGGGTTCGGTGTTCCGGGTTGCCGAAGGCGCATCGGTGGGGGCCGGGACGCCGACCGCCGCATTGACGCGGCGCAGCCGCCCCGCAACGGCAAGCGGCTGCCGCCCGAACCCCGAACCCGGAACCCCGAACCCCTTCCTTCCTGTTTCAGGCCAGCTCCTAGATCGGCCAAAGATCCCAGACCAGCCCGAAGATCGACAGGCTGATCGTCCCCAGCGCCACCAGGATCAGCCCGATCCGGCTGGCCGGTGCGATGTTGCCGCGGTAGCGCCAGGCCTGGACCAGCCCGGCCAGGCCGAGCAGGCCGGCGAGCGGACCGAACCACGCAATCGCGCCCGCCCAGGAAACCAGGCCGAAGAGCATCATGGGCTCGGCGACTTCCACGGTTGCCTGCACAGCCGCGCCGAGTCCGCCAGCGTAGACCGCCGCCGAGACCGTCGCGAGCCAGACGATCAGGCGCGTGCTGCCGGCCGCCTCGAGGCGCCGGCCGTTGAGACGTCGTGCCAGCCAGGCCAGCAGGATGACCACCAGGCCGAGCGCCGACAGCGCGGCGGAGACCCCGCCCCAGGCCATGTGCGCCTTGAATCGCTTCTCGTGATCCTCGCTGAGCACGACGCCCTCGATGGCCGCGCGCGTGGCGTAATGCGGGGCGATGTACTCGGCCGCCTCCTCGCCTTCCTCCACGCATTCCATGTCCAGCTCGGCGCTGGGGTCGTCGTAGAAGCCGTTGAGGAATTCGCCGGCGCAGTCGAGCGAGCGCGTGGGGCCGTGGCCCGCATGCGGGAACACCACCAGCCGGCCGTTGCTGAAGCCGGGCATGATGGCCTCGGCCAGAGGCACAGGCGTGATCGGATCCCAGGCGCCGTTGGCCACCACCACGGGCAGGTCGGTTCCGACCAGTTCGAACTGGGCGGGATCGCGCGGCGCCAGGCCGACCTCGCGGCACAGGGCGGGGGCGTCCTCGATCACTTCGAGCGCCCCGAAGGCGCGCGCCAGGGTGGGATAGTCGCGGAAGTCGTCCGGCGCCGATTCGGCCCAGCGGTCGACGTAGCCGTCCAGGCAGCGCACGGCCACGGACATGCCCATGCTCACGCCGGGGCCGCCGTCGAAGTCGGCCAGGGCCAGCGCCCGGAAGAAGGTCTCGTCCTCGTCCTCGACGACGCGCGTCAGCCCTTCGATGATGGCCGGAACGGCCGGGTGCTTGGACTGCTCGTAGAGCAGGCTGAAGGGCAATCCGGCGATGATGTCGGCGAAGAACCAGGTTTCACCGTCGGGGTATCGCTCGCCCTCGGGCACCTCGACGCGGACCGGGTTCTCGGTCATGTTGGCGATCGCCGCGCGGTAGCGGCGCTCGAGTCCGTCGAAGGCCTCGGCGCAGTCCGGCTGCTCCTGGCAGGCGGCGAACAGGCGATCGAGGTTCTGCTCGTGCCAGTGCGGAATGCGCATCAAATCGCGCAGGTCCAGGGGCACGATGGCGTCGATGACCGCCGCCCGGATGCCCTCGGGGTCGACCTTCATGTAGGCCTGCCCGAGGACTGAACCGTAGGAAATCCCCCAGACGTTCCAGTCGCTCAGACCGAGCGCCATGCGCAGCGCCTTGACGTCGCGGGCGTTCTCGAAAGTGTGGTAGCCGGTCACGTCGACGCCGCGCGCCTTCGCGCCCTCGATGCACGCGCGAGCCTGCTCGAACATGGCGCGCTGGCTGTCGACGTAATTGTCGGCCTGGAAATCGCCGCGGTTGCGGTCGGCGAAGAAGGGACAGAAATCGCCCGAATAGCCGATGCCGCGCTGCTCGAGGATGTAGAGGTCGCGGCCGTTGACCACGCTGTGGTCCTTGAGGCGTTCGACGTAGCCTTCCACGGCCACGCCCGGCCCGCCGGTCAGGTAGATCACCGGGTCGTCGCGAATCTCGACCTCCTTGCCGTCTTCGTCCTCGCCGCGGGCGGCGATGCGCACGAAGTGCAGTTCGATCGTGCGGCTGCCTTCGACCTCGCGGTTTTCCGGCACCTGGATGAGCCCGCACTCGATCTCGCCGGGTTCGTAGTCGATGCGGCCGCGGAACGGGCAGACCAGGGTGTCGTAGCCGCTCTGGCGCAGCCACTCGAACTCGCGCGGCGGTTCGGCGCCTTCATCGGCCCCGGTTTCGGAAGCACCCGCTTGAGCCGGCTCGGCCGCGATGGCCTCGTCGACGTCGTCGGGCGGGGCGTCGTCCTGGCGGGCGACGGCGGGCAGCGTGAGCAGGCAGGCGAGCAGCAGGATCAGGTGGCGCATGGGATTTCCCTCGGGGTGGTTCCGCAGGCCAAGAGAGTAGCGCAGTCGCATTCGGATCGTCAGTGCCGATGGTCAGGGCCTATAATGGGCAATCATGTGAATGATTGTCATTCTTTGCTGAGACCGGAGCCCGAAACCATGAAAGCACTGCCCGCCCTGCTGTTGAGTGTCGGCATGGGGTTAGGCGCCGGCGGCGCCCTGGCCCAGGACGAACCCGACATGATCGGCACCATGAGCCAGCTGCAGTTGTTCCTGCACAAGCTCAGCCTTTCGGTGGACGCCGGCAATCTCGATCTGGCCGACTTCTATGCCCACGAGCTGGAGGAAACCATCGAGGTGGCCGAATCGATCGAGTACTACCACGACATCCCCGTCGGCCGGCTGACCGGCTCGCTGCTCACGCCGACCTTCGAGTCGCTCGAAGCGGCCATCGACGGCGGCGATCCCGAAGCGGTCAAATCGAGGCTGCGCGGTGTGATCTCCTCGTGCAACGGCTGCCACGAGGCCACCGGCTACGGCTTCCTCCGCATCGCGCCCAGCGAGGCCAATCCCTACATGCAGGACTTCGCGCCCCGGGACTAGCCCCGGCGGTGCGCCGCCGGTCGCTGCAGGCCCTGCTCGACGCGGTCGCGGGTTTCCCGATCGGCGCAAAGCCCGATCAGTTCCAGCGCGAAATCCATGGCCGTGCCCGGCCCCTGCGAGGTGACGATGCGGCCGTCGACCACGATCGCTTCGTCGACGCGCTCGACATCCTCGAAGCCCTCGAGCGCGCCGGGGAAGGAAGTTGCCCTGCACCCGGCCAGCAGGCCGTGCCGCGCCAGCACCTGGGGTGCGGCGCAGATGGCCGCCAGCCAGCGGTTCTCGTCGTGCTGGCGGCGCAGCACGGCGGCCAGGACCTCGCTTTCGGCCAGGCGCTTGGCGCCGGGCAGTCCACCCGGCAGGGCAACGAGGTCGAACCGCCGATCGGCGACCTCGTCGAGGCGGGCGTCGGGCACGATCACCGTGTCGCGGCTGGCGCGGACGGGGCCGGCCGCCAGCCCGGCAACCGTCACTTCGAACCCGGCGCGCCGGAACAGGTCGATCATGGTGACCGCCTCCAGCTCTTCGCTGCCTTCCGCGATGGGAATCAGGACTCGAGTCATGACGCTACCTCCTCGGCGGTAATCGTCTCCGAGTGTAACCGGGACCACCGGCATCGCTGTGCGCCTTGTCACGTTTCGGCGTGACCAATGGGCTATTGGATGTCCATCGCGGGTGGTTTACTCTGCCGCATGCGATCGGCCGAAAGCCGTGAAGTCACGTTTCTGTCGCACGCCGTTAATGCGCCATGGCATACGAATGACGTTCCGGCCGATCCGGTTTGCCGCTTCAATGGCGACGCAATCCAAACCCAGGAGCACACACGTTATGAAACCGAGAATTCCCCTTCTGCTGGCTGGTGCAGCCGCTGCGCTCTGCAGCGTCGCGGCCCTGGCCGCCGACAAGCCGGCTTCGCTGCCTTACACGGACCAGCTGCCTCCCCTGCTCGATCGGCAGCTGTTCTTCGACGACCCCGAGATCTCGGGCGCGCAGATCTCGCCCGACGGCGAGTTCGTCACCTTCATGCGGCCCTTCGAGGGCGTGCGCAACATCTGGATCAAGGGCATCGACGAAGGCTTCGACGAAGCCCGGCCCCTGACCGACGACGATCGCCCCGTGCCCGGCTATTTCTGGAGCCGCGACGGCGAGTACGTCCTCTATGTCCAGGACAAGGGCGGCGACGAGAACTACCACGTCTGGGCCGTCGAAGCCGACGCCGAGCCCGCCGGGGACGCCGCCGTGCCCTCGGCGCGCAACCTGACCGACATCGACGGCGTGCGCGCCCAGATCTACAGCGTGCCCAAGTCGACGCCCGGCGAGATCATCGTCGGCCTCAACGACCGCGACCCGGCCCTGCACGACGTCTATCGCGTCGATATCGAGTCGGGCGAGCGCGAACTGCTGATCGAGAACACGCAGAACATCGCCGGCTGGGTCGTGGGCCTGGAAGGCGAGGTCCGCCTGGCCGTTCGCCAGACCGACGACGGCGGCACCGAGACGCTCCGAGTGACCGACGGCGAAGTGGGTGAAGCGCTCTACAAGTGCTCGTGGCGCGAGACCTGCGGCCCCAACCGCTTCCACGCCGACAACGAGCGCGTCTGGTTCCAGTCCAACAAGGGCGAGGACAACGACCTGGTCGGGCTCTACCTGATGGATGTGGAGACCGGCGAGATGGAATTCGTCGAGCGCGACCCCGAAGGCCAGGTCGACTTCGGCGGCGCCCTGTATTCCAACGCAACCGACGAACTGCTGGCCACGGTCTACGTGGGCGACGAACAACGCATCTACCCCAAGACCGAAAAGGCAGAGAAGGCGCTGGCCTTCCTGCGCGAAGAGCTTCCCAGGGGCGAACTCAGCTTCCGGCCGCAGACCAGCGACGACTCGCTGGTGCTGGTCGGCCTGTCGCGCGACGTCGATCCCGGCACCACCTACCTGTTCGACTGGGAAAACATGGAAGTCAGCGAGCTCTACCGCTCGCGCCCCGAACTGCCGGTCGAGCACATGGCCGAAATGGAGCCGATCCGCTACGAAGCGCGCGACGGACTGGAAATTCCGGCCTACCTGACCACGCCCAAGGGCGTCGAGGGTGAAAAGCTGGCTCTCGTGGCGCTGATTCACGGCGGCCCCTGGGCCCGCGACGGCTGGGGTTACGACGGGCTGGCCCAGTTCCTGGCCAACCGCGGCTACGCGGTCCTGCAGCCCAACTTCCGCGGCTCCACCGGCTACGGCAAGGCCTTCCTCAACGCCGGCAACAACGAATGGGGTGATGCCATGCAGGACGACATCACCGACGGCGTGCAGCACCTGGTCGATCAGGGCCTGGTCGATCCCGAACGCGTGTGCATCATGGGCGGCTCCTACGGCGGCTACGCCACGCTCGCCGGCATGACCTTCACGCCGGACCTCTACGCCTGCGGCGTCGACATCGTCGGGCCGTCGAACCTGATCACCCTGCTCAACTCGATTCCGCCCTACTGGGGCCCGATCCGCAGGATCTTCCTGCAGCGCATGGGCGATCCCAGCACCGAAGAAGGTCGCGAACAGCTCGAACGCCAGTCGCCGCTCAACCACGTCGACAGGATCGCCGCGCCGCTGCTGGTCATCCAGGGCGCCAATGATCCGCGCGTCAAGCAGGCTGAATCCGACCAGATCGTGGTCGCCATGCGCGAGGCCGGCCTGCCGGTCGAGTACATCGTCGCTCCCGACGAAGGCCACGGCTTCCGCGGTCGCGAAAATCGCCTGGCGATGTTCGCGCGCACCGAGGAGTTCCTGGCCGCGCACCTGGGCGGACGCTACCAGGAAGGCATGGAAGACGCCGTCGCCCAGCGTCTCGACGAGATCACGGTCGACATCGACAGCGTCGAAGTCGAGAACGTGGCCGACGAACTCGACGCCGCCAGGACCCTGCCCCTGCCCAACACCGATCCGACGCAGGTGGCCACCGGCAGCTTCGCCTACACCACCACCCTGAACCTGCAAGGCAACGAGATGGCAATGCAGGCCCAGCGCCGCATTGCCATGGAAGAAGGCGAAGACGGCCCGACCATGGTGATCACCACCGACACCTCCTCGGCCATGGGCGCGGCCAGCGACCAGATCGTCCTCGACGGCGGCTCGCTGCGCCCGATCAGCCGCAAGCTGGCCCAGGGCCCGGCGACCATCGAAGTCGAGTACGGTTCGCGCGCGGTCACCGGCACGATCAAGGCGCAGCAGGAAATCCCGATCAACATCGAGCTCGACGCCCCCGTCTACGGCGGCGACGCCGCACTCGAAGCCGTGATCCTGGGCCTTCCGCTCGAACTTGGCTACGGCACGCCGATCCGCATCGCCGAAGTCGGCATGCAACAGCGCGTCCGCTACTTCCAGCTCGAAGTGACCGGCCGCGAGTCCGTCGAAGTGCCCGCCGGCGAGCACGAAGCCTGGAAGTTGACGCTCGAGGCCCTCGACGGCGAAGGCGGCAACATGACCATGTGGGTCTCGACCGAGACGCCGAGAAAGGTACTCAAGGTCGAAGGCAAACTGCCCCCGCAGATGGGCGGCGGTGACTACACCACGGTGTATACCGGTACGGGCGAATAGACGTCGACCGGTTGATCCGATAACGAAAGAGGCCCGGTTCCGCCGGGCCTTTTTCGTTCGTTCGCTCCTTCGTTCATTCGTTCTTTCGTTCCGGCGCGTCTTGCCCTGGGGGCTTGGGTGAGGTTGGCGATACCGGTCGATGTGGGGGTCTCGACACTTCGCGGGCGTTAGTCGGGCTGGTGCCTCTGGTCGGTGTGGTGGCCTCGACAAGTCAAAGGCGTTCCGACCGGCCTGCTTCGCAGGCTCTTGCGCCGGGTAACTTTTTTCCAGAGCGAAAAAAGTCACCAAA
>NZ_QUZK01000045.1 GCF_003410055.1 Wenzhouxiangella sediminis
CCGGGACCTCCCCACCGAAGGCGCCAACCGATGGAAGGCCCCGGCTCAAGGCCGGGGCGACGATGTGGTTATCTTTTCCTGAAACCTGAAACTGACCCGAAGCGTCATCCCGGCCGCAGCGAAGCGTCGTCCCGGACCCCGCAATCCGACGCGAAGCGTCGTCCCGGACTCCGATCCGGGACCTTCCAACCAAAGGCACCAATAGATGGAAGGCCCCGGCTCAAGGCCGGGGCGACGATGTGGTTATCTTCTCCTGAAACCTGAAACTGACGCGAAGCGTCATCCCGGACCCCGATCCGGGACCTCCCAACGCCGCGCCAGCGGCCTACCCCCGCTCCACCGAAACCTCCTCGGCCTCGATCAACTCGGTCAGGGGCAGGTCCAGCCGCCCGGCCAGGGTCACCGGCTCCACCCACGGCGTGGGCTTGATGCGGCACCAGCCGTCGCGGCCTTCCTGCTTGACGTAGAGCAGGGCCTTGTCGGCAAGCGTCACGGTCTGGTGCCAGTCCAGGGCCGAGGGCGTGTCGCGGAAGGGCGGGTACTCGGCCAGGCCCATCGAGGCGGTCAGGCGCAGGATGCGGCCGCTGTCGATCACGAACTCGTGAGTGCCGATGGCCTCGATGATGCGCGTGGCCACCCGAGGCACTTCCTCGGCCGGCATCGGCCGGAACACGATCAGAAACTCCTCGCCGCCCCAGCGCACCACGTAGTCGCCGGTGCGCACCAGGTCCTGAAGCAGCTGCGCGAACTGCTGGAGCACTTCGTCGCCCACGTCGTGACCGTAGCGGTCGTTGAACTCCTTGAACAGGTCGATATCGACGATGGCGAAGGCCATCACGGAACCGCTGAACTGCGGCTTGGAAAGCTCGCGGTGGAAGTGCGCCAGGTCGGCCGGCAGCTGGGACTGGAGGTAGCGGCGATTCCACAGACGAGTCAGCGGATCGGTCATGCTCGCCGTTTCCAGGCGGGCGCTGTAATCACGCAGGTGTTCATTGGCCACGCGCAGTTCCTCGGTGCGCTCGGCCACCGTGGCCTCCAGCTCGCGCCGGTGGCGCTGCAGTTGCCGCAGCCGGTAGTTGAAGCCCAGCCAGATCAGGAACAGCACGATGAACAGCATCAGGGTCTGGAACCACACCGTCTCCCAGACATAGGGCTGGATGCGGAAGCTCAGCGCAGCCGGCTCCTCGATCCAGACGCCGGCGTTGTTGCTGGCGCGCACCTGCAGCGTGAACCGCCCGGCCGGCAGGTTGGTGTAGATCGCCTGGCGCTGCATCGGCTCGTCGAGCCGCTGCCATTCGTTGCGGAAACCTTCCAGGCGGTACTCGAGTTGCACGCTGGTCGGGTCCTGGTAGCTCATCACCGCAAAGCCGAAAGCCAGGTCGCGATGGTCGGCCGCCAGATCGAAGGACTCGCCCGGCTCGATCGAGCGCCACTGGCGCATTACGCGAACCCGGTCGACGTGCACCAGCGGCGGCTCGGGATTGCGGTGGATGCGCTCGGGCACCAGGTGCACGATGCCGCCGCGGGTGGGCAGCCAGAACTCACCGTCGTGCATGAAACCCTTGGCGTTGCCCGCGCCGTTGCAGCAATAGCCCTTCTGGGCGCCCGGCACGTCACCGCGCTCGTGCAGCACCATCCGCCCCGGCAGCGCGTCGATCTCGCCGTCGATGTAGCGCTGGATCGAGTCGAGTTCCAGTTCGTAGATGCCCCGGATACCGGCCACCCAGAGCCGGCCGTCGGCTTCACCCAGCGCAAAAGGGCTGTTGACCGGCAGGCCGTCGTCTTCGTCGAACTCCTGCCACGTCCCGTCGCGGCCCACGTAGAGCTTCTCGTCGAGCGTGCCCACCACCATGCGCCCGTCCGACATTTCCTGGATGGCCGTCACGTCGCGGCCCTCGGCCACGCCGCGCATCTGCAGGAAGCGCCCGTGGTGCCAGTACAGCAGCCCGCGCCGCGTGCCGGCCAGCAGTTCGCCGTCCCGGGTCTCGTAGAGCAGGCGCACGTCGCGACCGCCCAGGTCGCCGCTGGGCGCCATGCGGTGCATCGCCTCGCCGTCCCATCGCCAAACGCCTTCGGTGGTGGCCAGCCAGTACTCGCCGTCGCGCGGAATGATGCCGTTGACCTGCGCGCTGTCGAGCACGCCGAAGGCCGGCGGCTTCTCGACGCGGGCCTGTTCGCGGTTCCACCAGTACAGGCCGGTTCGCGTGCCCACCCACACCCGCTCCTTTTCGGGCAGCAGGGTGTAGGCGTGCGGATGCGGCTGTTCGCTGCCGGCCACCAGTTGCTCGAAGCGTCCGTTGCGCATCACCGCCAGGCCGTCCATGGTGCCGGTCCAGACGCTGCCCTGCTCGTCGCGCGCTACCGACCACACCAGGCTGTTGTGCAGCCCCTCGGGCTTGTCGTAGCGGAACACCCAGCCGTTCCACAGCCGCGCCAGGCCGTCCCAGCGCGAGCCCAGCCAGAGATTGCCCTCGTGGTCCTCGGCGATGGCCAGTACGCTGCCGTGCGCGTAGGCCGTTTCGTCGGAGATCGACTCGACCAGCTCCCGGCCCTGAATGCGCAGCAGTTGCCCGGCCGCGCCCAGCCAGAAGTTGCCGTCGCGGTCGACGTGCAGGGTCTCGATCACCAGGTCCTCGAGACGACCGGGCACTTCGAAGCGCTGCCAGGCCTCGTCTTCGTCGAGATAGAGCAGGCCGCGCGTGGTCGCCGCCCAGATCCGGCCGTCGTAGTGGGCGAAATCGTTGACCAGCGCCGAATCGAGCGCCCCGTCCAGCGGAATCGCGCGCCACTCGCCGTCGCGCAGGACATGAATCACGCCATAGCCGCCGGCGAAAATCCTGTCGTCGTGTGTGAACACCGAGCGCAGCGGATCCCCGGGATCGCCGGCGAGCTGCTTGAAGGCATCGCCGGCCAGGCGCATCAGGCCCTGGTCGGAGGCCAGCAGGAGCTCGCCGTGCATCGTCTCGGCGAACTGGAAGACGTCGATCTCGCGCCCGAAACCGTCGTCGACACCGTGAAAACCGCCGTCGCGAAACACCGCCGCGCCCTTGTAGGTGCCCGTCCAGATGCGGTCCTGCGAATCGACGAACAGCGCCTGGATGAACATGCCCGGCATATCGGGCGAGGAACGCGGATCGTAGCTGGTGAAGCGCACGCCGTCGAAGCGCGCCACGCCGGCCTGCGTGCCTGCCCAGATATAGCCGTCCGGCCCCTGCACCAGGGCGGTCACCGAAATCTGCGGCAACCCCTCCTCGATGCTCCAGGTGTCACGAACGTATTGGTGAAAGGCCTTGTCGGGCGCCAGGGCATGTGCCGGCAGGCAACCCAAGGCCGCAACGATGCCCGCGAAAACCGCCAGCAATGACGCGAAAAACCGGACCAACCCTGGCTCCCCTCCAGACCTGTTGACCCCCTCACCCCGGCTGCCAAGCCGATGGATTGAGCATACCCCAAGCGGGAATCCCGCGCGAGGGCGCGGGGGAGGTTTCAGGGTTGAGAAAGGTTTCAGGTTTCAGTGTTCAGGTTTCAGGGGCGGGCGCCGATAGGCTTGGTGGGCGGCTTCGCCGCGAAAGCTTCCCACTCCGTCGTCCCGGCCCCCGAGCCGGGACCTTCCCACCGAAGGCGTCAACCGATGGAAGGCCCCGGATCAAGTCCGGGGCGACGAAGTCGATTGTTTTTCCTGAAACCTGAAACCTGAACCCTGAAACCTAAAGCAAGCGACTAAAGCTTGCTTTCCAACTCCGGCACCAACTCGAACAGATCCCCGACGAGCCCCAGATCCGCAACTTCAAAGATCGGCGCTTCGGGGTCCTTGTTGATGGCCACGATCGTGCCGGCGTCCTTGATGCCGGTGAGGTGCTGGATGGCGCCGGAGATGCCGATGGCGAAGTACAGGTCCGGCGCGATGATCTTGCCGGTCTGGCCCACCTGCAGTTCGTTGGGCACATAGCCGGCGTCCACCGCCGCGCGCGAGGCGCCCACGGCCGCGCCCAGCTTCTTGGCCAGCGAGTAGATGATGTCGAAACCCTCACTGGATCCCATGGCACGGCCGCCGGAGACCACGATCGGCGCGGTCGACAGGTCCGGGCCTTCGCCCTCGCCGCCTTCGACGCCGATCCAGCGCGTGTGGCCCGGGTCTTCGGCCTGGGCATCGCGCGATTCGATCTCGGCCGAGCCGCCCTCGCCCGCGGCGGCGAACGACGCCGTGCGGATGGTGGCGACCACCGGCTGACCCTCGTCGACCTTGACGGTGACGATGGCGTTGGAGGCGTAGATCGGGCGCTTGAAGGTGCGCTCGTCGATCACTTCCTGGATGTCGGAAACCTGGTTGACGCCGATCAGCGCTGCCGCGCGCGGCAGCACGTCCTTGCCGTAGGTGGTCGACGGCATCAGGATGTGGGAATAGTCCGCAGCCAGCGCCTTGATTTCCGGCGCCAGGCGCGCGGCCAGGAAATGCTCGAAGTCATCATGGTCGATGCTCAGCACGCGCGTCACGCCCTCGAGCTTCGCGGCCTGTTCGGCCACGCCCGACGGGTCGGCGGCAAACACCGCGATATCGATATCGGAAACACCCAGGCCCAGCGCCCCGGTCAGGGTCTTGGCCGTGGCCGGGCTCAGGTTCTCGCCGTCGTGTTCGGCAATGATCAGTACTCTGGACATTACAGCAGCCCCTTCGACTTGAGTTCGGACACCAGCTCGTCGACGCTCTCGACCACCTTGCCGCCGCCGCGCTGCGGGGGCGGTTCGTAGGACACGGCCTCGATGCCGCCGGCGCGTTCGACGCCCAGGTCTTCCAGCGACAGGGTCTCGAGCGGCTTGCGCTTGGCCTTCATGATCTCGGGCAGCTTGACGAAGCGCGGCTCGTTCAGCCGCAGGTCGGAAGTCAGCACCGCCGGCAGGTCCACCTCGATGGTCTCCAGGCCGGAATCGACCTCGCGCGCCACAGTCGCCTTGCCGTCGGCCAGCTCGACCTTGGAGGCGAAAGTGGCCTGCGGCCGGTCCCACAGCGCGGCCAGCATCTGGCCGGTCTGGTTGGCGTCGTCGTCGATCGCCTGCTTGCCGAGGAACACGATGCCGGGCTCTTCCTTCTCGACCAGCTTGAGGAAGGTACGCGCGGCGGTCAGCGGCTGCACGTCGCCATCGGCCGAAACCTGGATGGCGCGATCGGCGCCCATCGCCAGGCCGGTACGCAGCTGCTGCTGCACCTCGTCGCCGCCGATCGAGGCCACGATCACCTCTTCGGCCTCGCCACGCTCCTTGATCCGCAGCGCCTCTTCCAGCGCAATCTCGTCGAACGGGTTGATCGACATCTTCACGCCGTCGGTCTCGACACCGCTACCGTCGCTCTTGACCCGCACGCGCACGTTGTAATCCACCACCCGCTTGAGGGTGACCAGAATCTTCATGGGCGTCTTCCTGTTTGGGCTCGAAACTTGGGAAGCGCACATTGTAACGGCTTGGCGTTGAAGAAGGTTTCAGGTTTCAGTGTTCAGGTTTCAGGCGGCACGTTGGGGGATGCGGGGCGGCTTCGCCGCGAGGGCTCATTGACCGCCGTCCCAAACGGATCAACCACGACGACCCCATCCACATCCTGGCCGCTCTGGAGATCTTCCGACAGTAGGTAATCGCAGCGCAGGTGGCAGGCGGCGGCGAGGATCATCGAATTCCACCACGAGAACCCGTATCGATCCTCGATGGACCAGGCTTGCTCGAGCACTTCCGCCGACACGTCTAAGGGGCGCCAGGTCAACAGGTCGCGGATGTCTGCGCGGGCGTCCTCTCGAGACAGCCCGGGATTCAGGCGCCGGGTGACGACCTGGTAATACTCCTTGAGCACCTGTGTGCTCAGCCGGCCGGTTCCAGTGGTCCAGAGGTGCTCCACCCACTCGCGCGCTCGGCTGTGTCTGGCCGGCTCACTACAGTCGCGCGCGTAGACGAAGACGTTGGTGTCAACGAAGTACGTCGCGGTCATAGAGACTCTCGCGCGTGGGATAAGAATCTTCTGCACGCTTCATTCGCACCGGCGCGCGCCCCAGAAACCGTCGCCCCGCCGTCTCGAAGCGCTCTTCGAGCTCACGCCGCTCGCGCAGCATCTCGCCGACCAGCCTGGAAACACTCGTCCCCCGCCGCGCCGCCTCGATCCGCGCCCAACGGGCCGTCTCCTCATCAAGCGTAATCGTCACGTTCTTCATACACACGAATATAGTGCAACACGAATTTCGTGTCCATCGCCACCCAGGCCGACGCGAAGCATCATCCCGGCCCCCGCAAGCCGACGCGAAGCGTCGTCCCGGCCGCAGCGAAGCGGAGAGCCGGGACCTCCCCACCGAAGGCACCTGAACCGACGCGCAGCGTCGTCCCGGACCCCGATCCGGGACCTCCCCACCGAAGGCGCCAACCGATGAAAGGCCCCGGATCGAGTCCGGGGCGACGGCGTAGCCATGTTTTCCTGAAACCTGAAACCTGAAACCTGAAACCTGAAACCTGAAACCTGAAACCTGAAACCCGAACCCTGAACCCTTTCTTGAACCTAGCCACCCACCAACCGCTAATGTATTCTGTATGCGGCAAAAGGGTGATAACCAGGCAACACCGAGGGGCAGACCATGCAATATCAACGCCTGTGGCGGGCGGTTTTCTGTCGACCCAGCCAGGAGCGGCGGGCCGAAGCACACCTGGAAAACCAGGGTTTCGAGGTTTTCCTGCCGCGCATCCGAATGCGCACCCGATCGCGCGGGGGCTCGCGCCTGCGCGTCATGCCCATGTTCCCGCGCTACCTGTTCGTGAACCTTCGCGCCTACGCCGAGGACTGGAGCACCATTCGCTCCACGCGCGGCGCCATCGGCCTGGTGCGATTCGGCGACCGCGTTCCGACCGTGCCAAGCGAGTTCATCGACTACCTGATGGAAACCCACACCGACCTCGGCGCCGTCGACATGAGCCGCGCGATGGAAATCCGGCCCGACGACGAGGTCGAAATCACCGACGGCGCCATGGCCGGCCTGCGCGCCGTCTTCCAGGCCAAAAGCGGCCAGGACCGCGTCGTCGTCCTGCTCAAACTGCTCGAGCACGAAAGAAAAGTCGAACTACCGGCCGATACGATTCGGAAGGTGGTTTGAAGATAGGTTTCAGGTTTCAGGGTTCAGGTTTCAGGAAAACCAACGGCACACCCGATGTAGGAGCGGCTTCCAAGCCGCGATGCCAGGGGCAATGGGGCTTTGCGATCTGGAGATCGCTCCCACAACCCGGAGATCGCTCCTTCGGTTCGATACCGCTCCAAACCCAGCCCCCAGCCGCGATACACTTCAAAAATAGACGCGTTCAGCAAGGGGCAACGATCCGGACGACCCTCTAAGCTTTCATAGTGGCACTCCGCCCCCCTGAAACCTGAACTCTGAACCCTGAAACCCAAAAATTTTTCAGGAGAAAAATCTTTCATGTGCGGAATCGTAGGCGCCACCTCGGCGCGCAACATCACTCCCATCCTTCTCGAAGGCCTGCGCCGCCTGGAATACCGCGGCTATGACTCCGCCGGCGTTGCCGTGCTCGAAGGCGAGGCCATCGAGGTGCGCCGCGCCGTCGGCAAGGTCCAGGCCCTGGCCGACGCGCTCGAAGCCGATCCGCTGGAATCGCACACCGGCATCGCCCACACACGCTGGGCCACGCACGGCAAGCCCACCGAGGCCAACGCCCATCCGCACCGCTCGGGCCACCGCCTGGCGGTGGTGCACAACGGCATCATCGAGAACTACGAAGCACTGCGCCGAGAACTGAAATCCGCCGGCTTCCAGTTCGCATCCGAGACCGACACCGAGGTGATCGCCCACCTGATCGCCCGCGAGATGGACCAGCACGACGACTTCGCCAAGGCCTTCTCGCACGCGGTGGGGCACCTGGAGGGCGCCTACGCCCTGGCCGCGGTGACGCCCAGCGATCCCGAGGCGCTGTACCTGGCGCGCATGGGTTCGCCGCTGGTCATCGGCATCTCGACGGAGGAAAACTACATCGCCTCCGACCCCCTGGCCCTGCTGCAGGTCACCGACCGCTTCATCCACCTGGAAAACGGCGACCTCGCCCGCGTCGACCGCCAGGGCGCGCACCTGTTCGACCTCAAGGGCAAGGAACTGCAGCGCGAACCCGAGCGCTTCGCCCACGAAGACCAGGTGGCCAACAAGGGCGACTACCGCCACTTCATGCTCAAGGAGATCCACGAGCAGCCCGAGGCCGTGGCCAACACCCTGGCCGACAAGCTCGGTTCTCACGGCGTGCTCACCGAATCCCTGGGCCCGGAAGCCAACGCCATCCTGCCGAAGATCGAGAACATCCACATCATCGCCTGCGGCACCAGCTACCACGCCGGTCTCGTGGCGCGCTACTGGATCGAGTCGATCTCCGGCATCCCGGTCAACGTGGAAGTCGCCAGCGAGTACCGCTACCGCGAGCCCGTCGCGCCGCCCAACACCCTGTTCATCGGCATCTCGCAGTCCGGCGAGACCGCCGACACCCTGGCGGCGTTGAGATTCGCCAAGGAGAACGGCTACCTGCAGACCCTGGCGCTGTGCAACATGCCCGGCTCCACCCTGGTGCGCGAATCAGGCCTGCGGCTGCTTACCCAGGCCGGCATCGAAATCGGCGTGGCCTCCACCAAGGCCTTCACCACCCAGCTCACCGCCCTGTACTGGCTGGCCCTGGCCCTGGGCCGCGCCCGCGGCCGCCTGGACAAGGCCGACGAGGAAAAAGCCGTCGCCACCCTGCGCGCCCTGCCGCGCCACATGGAAGTCGTGCTCGAGCTCGAAGACGAGGTCAAGCACATCGCCGAGGAATTCGTCGACAAGCAGCACGCCCTGTTCCTGGGCCGCGGCACGCACTACCCCATCGCCCTGGAAGGCGCGCTGAAGCTCAAGGAAATCAGCTACATCCACGCCGAAGCCTACCCCGCCGGCGAACTCAAGCACGGCCCGCTCGCCCTGGTCGACGAAGACATGCCGGTCGTCACCGTCGCCCCCGACGACCACCTGCTGGGCAAACTGCGATCCAACCTCGAAGAAGTCCGCGCCCGCGGCGGCCAGCTGATCAACTTCATCGCCGAGAACGTCGACATGCAAGCCGGCGAAGGCGTCATCAACCTCAAGATCCCCGGCATGAACGACGGCACCAGCCCCATCATCGCCACCCTCCCCCTCCAACTCCTCGCCTACCACGTCGCCCTGCTCAAGGGCACGGATGTGGACAAGCCGAGGAATCTGGCGAAGTCCGTAACCGTTGAGTAGGTGAAGACGGGGTTGGGAAGAAGGTTTCAGGTTTCAGGTTTCAGGAAAAACACACCAGGCGTCGCCCCGGACTTGATCCGGGGCCTTCCGTGGATTGGTGCCTTCGCTTGGGAAGTCCCGGCTATGCGCTTCGCTGCGGCCGGGACAACGGATTGGGTTTTCCGGAACCCCGAACACCCCGCCCCAAAACCCTCGCGGCGAAGCCGCCCACCACTGGTCGACGGATGCCGCCTGAAACCTGAAACCTGAAACCTGAACCCTGAAACTGACGCGAAGCGTCGTCCCGGCCTCCGAGCCGGGACCTCCCCACCGAAGGCACCAACCGATGAAAGGCCCCGGATCAAGTCCGGGGCGACGCCGTAGTTGTTTTCCTGAAACCTGAAACCTGAAACCTGAAACCTGAGACGCGCAGCCGCCCACAATCGCGGACGGCTGCCAAGTCGGAAAACGCCGCCCCAGCGGCCGCAGGTCAGTTCCTCTGGAAAGTCGTCACCATATTCGCCGGATCGGCGATGGAATAGCCGGTTTCGGTGGCATTGTTCGGTGCATACACAGCTGCCGGGTCGTTGCCCGCCGAATTGTTGCAAGCGCCGTTCACATAGTCGAAGTACGACGCGTAGGCGAAATCAGGCGTGGCGGCCGCGTCGTCCACGTAGTACACCGTGCCGCTGGCCTGGAATATCTCGCCCGGAAGCGCGACCCCGCCAAAGCCCGCATCGGCATAGACGCGTACCGTTCCGGTGCAATTCGCCCCCGAATACAGCAGATAGGCTTCCTTGAGCGCGCCGTCGATGATCTCGAACTGATAGTTTGTGTTCGTCAGGAAGGCCAGACCGTCGCCGGTGTAGCCGATGTAGGCCAGGTCCTGCGAGGCATCGTCGATCGAGGTGCCATTGATGAGCACGTCGAAGTTGCGCCCGGACGGTCCCGTCGGGCCGGTCGGGCCGGCTGCACCCGTCGGCCCCTGCGGACCGGTCGGGCCCTGGGCGCCGGCGGGACCGGTATCGCCCTGCACACCTTGCGGCCCGGGCGGGCCCATGGGACCGATCGGCCCCGGCGGTCCGGGCAGGCCCATGGGACCCATCGGACCCATCGGCCCGGTATCGCCCGTCATTCCCTGCGGTCCGGTCGGCCCCTGAGCGCCGGCAGGGCCGGTATCGCCCTGAATCCCCTGCGGTCCGGTCGGGCCCGTCGGACCGGCAGGACCGATTGGCCCGGTCGGGCCCTGAACACCCTGCGGCCCCGTCGGGCCCATGGCGCCGGTCGGCCCCATTGGGCCCGTCGGGCCCTGCGCACCGGTGGGCCCCGTCGGGCCCTGCGCACCGGTCGGCCCCGTGGGGCCCATCGGACCGGTCGGGCCCGTGGGACCAGTCGGCCCGATTGCAGCGGTGGCGGTACACGGCCCGAGCACACCGGTGCCGGCCTCGAAACACAGCACGGAAGTCTGCTCGGTATCACCCTCGATGCCCGGCAGGATCAGCGTGCCATCGTCGTTGACTTGCAGATAGACGGTGTTGCCCGCCGAATCCTGGATCTGCACCGTGCCGCCCGGCGGCGCCTGAACGACCACGTCGTTCTGCGCGCTGGCGTTGTGGGCGAACAGGGCGGCGGTCATGGCTGCCGCCAGCGGGGTATAGCGCAAGGCTCGTTTCATGGAATCAATCCCTCTTTAAATCGATACGGGTCAGGCGCCGCCGCGGCGCAATAGCGCCACGCCGAAGAACGCCAGGATCAGGAGAATCAGGCCACCCAGCGACAAGGTGGGCACGGCCAGGATGCCGATGCCGAACCAGCCGAAGGCATTGCCGGTGCCGCCCTGGTTGCTCTGCTGGGGCGCCAGGTGCTCACCCGTGGCGTGAACGTCGGAAACCCCGACGTTGGAAATGTTCTGGCTGCCGCCGCGCTCGAGCACCAGCTCGGCCGCCTGCGGTGGATTGCTGCTGCGGATCTGCACCGGCGAGCCGCTGCCCTGGATGGTCAGCGAAGAGAGCACGCGCTGAGCCTGCCCGCTTTCGAGCACGAAGGCGCCGCCGGCCGAACTGGTCATCGACAGCGCATGGAAGGTCGAACTACCGCCCACCTGCGCGGTGGAACCGGTATCGTCGAGCAACTGCACCGAACCGGTGCCGGCATTGAAGCTGCCGTTGTTGATCCAGTCGCCCAGCACTTCGAGCGGACCGCTGCCGCCCTCGAGCGTGCCGTTGATCAGGACATTGCCGGCACCGAACACCGAGCCGCCGGCCACGTTGAACTGCCCGTCGATGGCCAGGTCGCCGCCGCCGAGATCGATTGTGCCCTGCCCCAGGGAAATGGAACCGCCACTGCCGACGGAAACACCCGCCCAGCAAGGCGCGGCAACCGACAGAGCGAGCGCGGTCGCCAGAATCAGAAATCGCTTGGTCAAGACTATCCCCTTGCGTTGAGTACCCTCTGCAATAAGACTATCCGAACCGACTCGACCAGACAAGACAACACGCAACAGCATGGCGGCCGCCCGACAACCCGACATCTGCCTGGTAATGATCGTGCGAGACGAAGCGCACGTCATCGAGCGCTGCCTGAAGTCCGTGCGCCCGCTGATCACGCGCTGGTGCATCGTCGACACCGGGTCGGCCGACGACACCGCGCAGATCATCGAGCAGGCCCTCGCCGACCTACCCGGCGAACTACACCATCGCCAGTGGGTCGACTTCGGCCACAACCGCAGCGAAGCCCTGGCGCTGGCCCGCGGTCAGGGCGACTGGCTACTGCTGATCGACGCCGACGAGGAACTGATCGTCGAAGACGACTTCGCCATCCCCGACGAGGCGCGCATCCAGGCCTGGCAGATTCGCCAGCGCCCCGGCGGCGGCAACGAGTTCTTCCTGCCGCGGCTGCTCCAATCCGGGCATCCCTGGCGCTTCGAGGGCGTGCTGCACGAACACCTGGCCAGCGACGAGCCCTTCGAACAGGCGCCCATCGAAGGCCTGGCGCAAGTGGGCCACTTCGACAGCGCGCGCAACCGCCAACCCAAGCGGCAGAAATACCTGAAGGACGCGGAAATTCTCGCCCGGGCCCTGGAGACCGAACCCGATAACGCTCGCTACCAGTTCTACCTGGCCCAGAGCCTGCGCGACGCCGGCGAAGACCAGCGCGCCCTGGCCGCCTACCGCAAACGCGCCCAAATGGGCAGCTGGGACGAAGAAGTCTATTGCGCCTTCTACGAGGCCGCCCGCGCGCTCGAACGCATCGGCGCCGCCCATGCCGAAATCGTCGAAGCCTACCTGGCCGCCTGGAACCAGCGCCCGCAACGCGCCGAACCCCTGGTTGAACTCGCCCGCATCCACCGCCAACGCAACCAGCACGCCGCCGCCCACCTCTTCGCCCGACGCGCCGCCGCCACCCCCCGCCCCGACGACATCCTCTTCGTCGACGCCGGCGCCTACCAATGGCGAGCCCACGACGAACTTGCCGTAGCCAGCTACTGGCTTGGCGACACAGAAACCGCCCGAACCCTCGCCGAACAACTCCTGAAAAACCCCAACCTCCCAGAAACAGAACGCCCCAGAATCCAAAAGAATCTCCAGTTCTTCCAAAACCCCTGAACCGACGCAAAGCGTCGTCCCGGACTCCGATCCGGGACCTCCCCCACCGAAGGCACCAACCGATGGAAGGCCCCGGCTCAAGGCGACGCACAGCGTCGTCCCGGACCCCGATCCGGGACCTCTCAACCGAAGACGCCAGCTTAGAGAAGGCCCCGGATCAGGTCCGGGGCGACGAAGTCAAATGTTTTCCTGAAACCTGAACCCTGAAACCTGAAACCTACCCACTCCATTGACACCCCAATCCCAGCTGCCTAAACTGAACCCGGCGCTGGAAAAAACGGGGGGACTTCCGAGTCCAGCGTTTTTCCTATTTCAATCAGAACATCCGCATATTCATCCCCCCGGTGTTACGCCCGGGTTTGTTCAACCTTGAACAAACCCCGAAAATTGCACACAATGAAGCTTTGCAAAACGTAGCGAGCGGGCGGCTGACGGTGGCCGCCGGAACGCAGGGACCGGAGTGTATGTAGAAATACATGAGGATCCCGAGTACCGCCGGACGCCGTCAGGCGCACGCGCAGTAGTTTTGCAGAGCTTCATTTCCGAGGGCCATTGGGGCCGCACCCAATGGCGGTAGCGTGCCCGAAAGCCCTTCCCCCAGTCCCGAAACCCGTTTCCAGATCCTCCGCGCCCTGTCGCGCCATCCGGAAATGACCCAGCGCGAGCTCGCCGGCGAGCTCGGCATCAGCCTGGGCAAGGCCAACTACTGCCTGCGCGCCCTGGTCGACAAGGGCCTCATCAAGACCGCCAACTTCCGGCGCAGCCAGCACAAGGCCCGCTACTTCTACCAACTGACGCCACACGGCCTCAAGGAAAAAGCCGGCCTGACCAAACGCTTCCTCAAACGCAAGATCAAGGAACACCAGGCCCTAACAGAAGAAATCGCCCGCCTCCGCGAAGAAATCACCGGGTAGGCGGATGCCGCGGAGGCACGCTGGTTGTCGCTTGACAACCCCCTTTAAGTGGCCTCACTATACGGATTGAGAAAGAGCCACCCCAACAAAGAGATCGAGCACGCCATCAGGCATGCCGAGTCACAAGGATGGCGCATCGAGCTGAGCAAAGGCGGCCACTGCTGGGGCCGAATGTTCTGCCCATACAACGACCCTGAGTGTCGCTGTGGCGTTTTCTGCATTGCCAGCATCTGGTCGACGCCGAGAAACCCGGCGGGCCACGCGAAACAGATTCTTCGAGTGGTCGACAAATGCACAGGATCGGATGAAGAGGAGCCAGACTCATGATGTACAACTTCTCACTGATCTACAGGCTTCCTGAGAAGCTCACCGAAACGGATGAGTTGATCGAGACCCTGGCAGAAGCGGGCTGCGACGATGCGATGATCGGCCTTGGGCACCCGGGCCGCATCGCGCTGGAATTCGATCGCGAAGCCAACAGCGCAATGGATGCCGTGAACTCCGCCATGCGTGACGTCGAGTCCGCACTTCCAGACGCAGAGCTCATCGAGGCGACCCCTGACTTGGTCGGCCTGACTGAAATCGCCGAAATCGCAGGCATTTCGAGACAAGCGCTGCGCAAGCTCATGCAGTCAAGGCACGACTTCCCGCGCCCGGCACATTGCGGCAACCCGTCCCTCTGGCACTTGGCGCCCATGCTGGATTGGCTCGATCATGAAAGGCGGTACGAAGTCACCGAGGCACTACGCGCCATATCCCAACAGACGCTTCGCCTGAATACGCAAATTCAGAACCAGCAAGCCCAGATTTACGCACCGCAACAAACCGCAACAGCCTGAAACTCGCTGACTCAGAAGAGCTACCTGAAGGCTTCGACGAAATGGGCCGCAATCAATTCGAACCGGGGGCGCTTTGACGTCAACACACTCTCCGGCAAAGCCAAAGGCGAGCCGAGCCTCATTTTCCGGAACCCCGAACCCGGAACCCCTGGTTTTTCTGAACCCTGAACCCTGAACCCTGAAACCTGAAACCTGAAACCTGAAACCTGAAACCTGAAACCTAACCCCGTGCCCAACCCGCACCACCACCCAACCGGCCACCAGCGCCCAGTCGAAGCCCCCGATGTGGACCTCGACCTAAGCCCCAGCCACCTCTGCGACCTGGAGCTGCTGACCAACGGCGCCTTCACCCCGCTGACGGGCTTCCTGAACCGGGCCGACTACGAATCCGTGCTGGCCGACATGCGCCTGGAAAACGGCGCCCTGTGGCCCATGCCGGTGATGCTCGACATCCCCGAGACCACCGCCACCCGCCTGGACGCCGGCCAGACCCTGGGCCTGCGCGACCGCGAGGGCGTGCTGCTGGCCACCCTGACCGTCGGCGACATCTGGCAGCCCGACCTGAGGGCCGAAGCCGATGCCGTGTTCGGCACCACCGACAGCAACCACCCCGGCGTGGCCCGGCTGCTCGAGCGCACGCATTCCTACTACGTCGGCGGCAGGGTCCACCTGGTCCAGCCGCCCCTGCACTACGACTTTCCGCACCTGCGCCACACCCCGGCGGAGCTGAAAGCCCTGTTCGAAAAACGCGGCTGGGAACGCGTCATCGCCTTCCAGACGCGCAACCCCATGCACCGCGTCCACCAGGAGCTCACCTTCCGCGCCGCGCGCGAGATCGAGGCCAACCTGCTGATTCATCCGGTGGTGGGCCTGACCCAGCCCAACGACGTCAACCACTACACCCGGGTCAGGTGCTACGAGCACATCCTCAAGCGCTACCCCGAGCAGACCACCGCCCTGTCGCTGCTCAACCTGGCCATGCGCATGGGCGGCCCCAGGGAAGCCCTGTGGCACGCGCTGATCCGCGCCAACCACGGCTGCACGCACTTCATCGTCGGCCGCGACCACGCCGGCCCGCGCAACCCGGCCACCGGCGAGGGCTACTACGGCCCCTACGACGCCCAGGAACTGATCACCGAGCACCGCGACGAGATCGGCATCGAGATGGTGCCCTTCCGCGAAATGAAGTACCTGGAAACCCGCGCCCAGTACGTCCCCGTCGACGAGATCGGCCCCGACGACCAGGTACGCGAGATCTCCGGCACCGAAGTGCGCCGCCGCCTGAGCGAAGGCCTGGACATCCCCGAGTGGTTCAGCTATCCGGAAGTCGTCGCCGAACTGCGCCGCACCCACCCGCCGCGCGCCCAACAGGGCTTTACCGTGTTCTTCACCGGCCTGTCGGGCTCGGGCAAGTCCACCCTGGCGAATGCATTGCAGGTCAAGCTGATGGAACTGGGCGGGCGCCAGATCACCCTGCTCGACGGCGATATCGTGAGAAAGAACCTCTCGAGCGAGCTGGGCTTCTCCAAGGAACACCGCAACCTCAACATCCTGCGCATCGGCTTCGTCGCCAGCGAAATCACCAAAAACGGCGGCATCGCCCTGTGCGCCCCCATCGCGCCCTACACCGCAACGAGACGCGAAGTGCGCGAAATGATCGAACCCCACGGCGGCTTCATCGAAGTCCATGTGGCCACGCCCCTGGAAGTGTGCGAACAAAGAGACCGAAAAGGCCTCTACAAGAAGGCAAGACAAGGCATCATCAAGGAATTCACCGGCATCTCCGACCCCTACGAGGAACCGGAAAACCCCGAAATGCAAATCGACACCACCGAAATGCACCCGGAAAAAGCCGTCCAGCAAATCCTCCTCAAACTGGAACACCTGGGCTACCTCGCTGTCGATACAAACCCATAACTCGTAGGATGCGTGAAGCGCAGCGCAACGCATCACCCCGGCAAAGCCGCAGGCGAGCCGAAGAGAAGTTCCTGAAACCTGAAACCTGAAACCTTCGCCCACCGGCGACACCAATGAACCAAAAAACCAAAACACCAAAAAACCAAAACACGCGCTCGCAACGAACGTACTCGTTGCGGAAGCAAATGGTCGTCACCGGCGGCGCCGGCTTCCTCGGCAGCCACCTCATCGACAAGCTGATCGCCCAGGGCCACGACGTGCTGTGCATCGACAACCTGTTCACCGGCACCAAGGACAACATCCGGCACCTGCACAACCACCCGCATTTCGAGTTCAAGCGCCACGACGTGACCTTTCCGCTCTACGTCGAAGGCGACGAAATCTGGAACCTGGCCTGCCCCGCCGCGCCCGTGCACTACCAGCACGACCCGGTGCAAACCACCAAGACCTCGGTCCACGGCGCCATCAACATGCTGGGCCTGGCCAAGCGCCTGAAATGCCCGATCTTCCAGGCCTCCACCTCGGAAGTCTACGGCGACCCCACCCAGCACCCGCAAACCGAGGACTACTGGGGCAACGTCAACCCCATCGGGCCCCGATCCACCTACGACGAAGGCAAACGCTGCGCCGAGACCCTGTTCTTCGACTACCACCGAGAACACGGCCTGGCCATCAAGGTCGCCAGAATCTTCAACACCTACGGCCCGCGCATGCACCCCAACGACGGCCGCGTGGTCTCCAACTTCATCATGCAGGCCCTCCAGGGCGAAGACATCACCATCTACGGCGAAGGCAGCCAGACCCGCTCCTTCTGCTACGTCGACGACCTCATCGACGGCTTCATCAAGCTCATGAACAGCCCCGCGGACATCACCGGCCCCATCAACCTGGGCAACCCCAGCGAAATCACCATCCGCGAACTGGCCGAAACCGTCATCGACCTGACAGGCTCCAAGAGCAAACTCGTCCAGGCCCCACTCCCGGCCGACGACCCCGTCCGCCGCTGCCCCGACATCACCCGGGCCAGGGAAAACCTGGACTGGCAACCCAAAACCGACCTCAAAACCGGCCTACGCCACACCATCGAATACTTCGACAAACTCCTGGCCGACAGCCAGGCGGCGGCCGGACCGGCGGCTTGAGCGAAAACCGTTCCAGACAATAGAACAGTCGTGCTAGAATTTAGAACACTATGGATCCGGCAGCATCAGTACTGTTCGGCAAGACACGACAAGCCGTGCTCTCGGCCCTGTTCGAGCGGGGCGCCGAGGGCATCTACGTGCGCGAACTCGAGCGGCAGACCGGCATCAGCACTGGCGCTCTGCACCATGAGCTTCGCCAACTCATGCAGGCCGACCTGGTGGAAAAAAACAAGGACGGCAATCGCGTCGTCTACCGCATCAATGACTCGCACCCGATCTACACCGAGCTGCGAGGGATCATCGAGAAGACATGCGGCGTCCCCGCACAAGTCCGAGCGGCACTCGGCGACCTGGAATCCGACATCGAGTTCGCGGCCATATTCGGTTCCACGGCCCGCGGTACAAGCCACGCCGGCAGCGATATCGACCTGCTTCTGGTGGGCGAATTGACCCAATCGAAGCTGATCGACCGCATCCAGCCCCTTGAAGAGCGGCTCCACCGAGAAATCGGCTTCCGCCTGTACACCCGGGACGAATTCAACAAACGGCGACAATCAGACCCGTTCCTCACCCGAGTACTGTCCAGACCGCTCATCCCGATCCTCGGAACAATCGATGACGGCCAGGAAGAGGCAATTTCAGGAGCAAGTCTCCATTGAAAATGGAGAGGTCGGACGTAGCCATGAAATACGCGATTGTCGTTGAATCTGCACTCGGCAACTACTCCGCCTACGTCCCTGATCTCCCGGGGTGCGTCGCCACAGGAAAGACCGTGGAAGACGTTGAACAGCAAATTCGCGAAGCAATCGAGTTCCATCTGGAAGGCATGCGAGAAGACGGCGACCCCATCCCGCCTCCGAGCAGCCACGTCGAGTATGTGGACGTCGCCTGACAACTCGCTCAACGCGGACGCCGGCGAAGCCGGCGCCGGTTAGCTCCAGTTCAAACATTTCGACACCTGGGTTCAATTGGTGCATGACCCCCATAACACGCTTTCAGGACATCCAGGCTTGGCAGGAAGCCCGAACACTGGTCTCCCAAATCTACAAGGCCAGCCAGTCAGGCCAGCTCGCAAGAGATTTCGGCCTCAAGGACCAGATACAACGATCGGGCGTATCCATCATGGCCAACATCGCCGAGGGATTTGGCCGTCGAGGGCGCCAGGAATTCGTTCACTTCCTCAAAATCGCGAGGGGCTCGTGCTCCGAAGTCCAGTCACACCTCTACGTTGCACTGGACAACGGTTCCATTGACGAACTGACGTTCCAGGACCTGCAAGCCCGCTCCGAAACAGTAGGCAGAAAGATCTCAGCCTTCATCGCACACCTAAAACGAACCACCAGTTGAAGGCGACAGGCACAGACCAATGAACAGCCACCCACCAAAAAACCAAAACACCAAAGCACCAAAAAACGGGCCGATCCTAGTAACGGGATCGGCGGGCTTCATAGGCTCCCACGTAACCCGAAGACTCCTAGCCGACGGACATGCCGTGGTCGGCCTAGACAACCTAAACGAATACTACGACCCCAAACTAAAGTCGGACCGCCTGGCCCTCTTCGCCAAGCACCAGAACTACAAACACGTCACCGGCGACCTGGCCGACCGAGACCTAATCGAAGCCGTCTTCGACAAACACCAACCGAAGCGAGTTGTCCACCTGGCCGCCCAGGCCGGCGTGCGCTACGCCGCCGAAAACCCGCACGTCTACGTCAGCTCGAATGTCACCGGCACTCTCCACATCCTGGAAGGCTGCCGCCAAACCGGCGTGGAACACCTGGTCTTCGCCTCGACCAGCTCCGTCTACGGCGCCAACACCAAAATGCCGTTTTCCGAGCACGACAGCACCGAACACCCGCTAACCCTGTACGCGGCCACCAAGAAAGCCAACGAGATGATGGCCCACTCCTACGCCCATCTCTACAACATCCCCAGCACGGGCCTGAGATTCTTCACCGTCTACGGCCCCTGGGGCAGACCCGACATGGCCCTGTTCCTGTTCACCAAGGCCATCCTGGCCGGCGAACCGATCAAGGTCTTCAACCACGGCAAACACAGAAGAAGCTTCACTTATGTGGATGACATCGTAGAAGGCATAGTCAGAATCCTCAAAAAACCGCCAAAGCCGACCGAAGACTCAACCAAAACACCAAAAAACCAAAGCACCAAAACACCCGACCCTGCGTCGAGCCGGGTCGCCCCCTACCGCATCTACAACATCGGCAACGAAGAGTCTGTAGAGCTAATGCGCTACATCGAGGTGCTGGAAAAGGAGCTGGGCAAAAAGGCAAAAATGGAAATGCTCCCCCTACAACCCGGCGACGTCCCCGACACCGAATCGGACGTCACCAACCTGACCGAGGCCATCAACTACAGCCCCCAGGTCAACGTAGAAGAAGGCGTAGCCAACTTCGTCAAGTGGTACCGCGACTACTACAAGGCTTAAAGACCGAAAAAGCTCCGCAGCCCCGTAGGATGCGTGGAGCAAAGCGCAACGCATCACCCCGGCAACGCCGCAGGCGAGCCGAACTTTGTTTTCCTGAAACCTGAAACCTGAACCCTGCAACCTTGTAAATTTAATGAAAAAAGCACTACTCACAGGAGTCACCGGCCAGGACGGCGCCTACCTAACCGAACTGTTGCTGGAAAAGGGCTACCAGGTCCACGGCATCAAGCGGCGAGCCTCGCAGTTCAACACCCACCGCATCGACCACCTCTACCAGGATCCGCACGAGCCCGATCCGCGGCTGGTGCTGCACTACGGCGACCTGACCGACTCCACCAACCTGATCCGCGTCGTCCAGGAAGTCCAGCCCGACGAAATCTACAACCTGGGCGCCCAGAGTCACGTGGCGGTGTCCTTCGAAAGCCCCGAATACACCGCCAACAGCGACGCCATGGGCACGCTGCGGCTGCTCGAGGCCATCCGCATCCTGGGGCTGGAAGACGAGGTGCGCTTTTACCAGGCCTCCACCTCGGAGATGTTCGGCAAGGTGCAGGAAACGCCTCAGCGCGAGACCACGCCCTTCTACCCGCGCTCGCCCTACGGCGCGGCCAAGCTCTATGGGCACTGGATCACCGTCAACTACCGCGAGTCCTACGGCCTGTACGCCTGCAGCGGCATCCTGTTCAACCACGAATCGCCCCGGCGCGGCGAGACCTTCGTCACTCGCAAGATCACCCGCGCCCTGGCGCGCATCTACTTGGGGCTCGACGACTGCCTGTACCTGGGCAACCTCGACGCCCTGCGCGACTGGGGCCACGCCCGCGACTACGTGGAAGCCCAGTGGCTGATGCTGCAGCAAGACCAGCCCGAGGACTTCGTGATCGCCACGGGCGAGCAGCATTCGGTGCGCGATTTCGTCAACGCCGCCGCCGCCCGGCTGGAGATTCAGATCGACTGGCGCGGCAGCGGCCCGGAAGAGCACGGCGTGCTCGCCAGCGCGCCCGAGGACTGCGCCACCAAGCCGGGCACCCGCATCGTCGCTGTGGACCCGCGCTACTTCCGCCCCGCCGAGGTCGACACCCTGCTCGGCGACCCGAGCAAGGCAAAGGAAAAGCTGGGCTGGCAACCGAAGACCACATTCGACGAACTGGTCTCGGAAATGGTGGAAAAGGACCTCGAACGCGCCCGGCGCGATGCATTGATCGAAAGCGAAGGCTACCGCGCTTACCGCTTCAAGGAATGACCATGGACCAAAACAGCCGCATCTTCGTCGCCGGCGGCCGCGGCATGGTCGGCAGCGCCATCTGCCGCGCCCTGGCCGCCAAGGGCTTCGACAACGTTCTCGCGCCCACGCGCGACGAGCTGGACCTGGGCAATCAGGCCGCCGTGGCCGAGTGGTTTGCCCAAAACCGGCCCGAATACGTCTTCCTGGCCGCCGCCAAGGTCGGTGGCATCCACGCCAACGACACATACCCGGCCGAGTTCATCCATGACAACCTGGTCATCGAGACCAACGTGATCCACTCGGCCTGGCAGAACGACACGAAAAAGCTGTGCTTTCTCGGCTCCTCGTGCATCTACCCCAAACACGCCCAGCAACCGATGAACGAAGATCAGCTGCTCACCGGCCCGCTGGAACCGACCAACGAGTTGTACGCCATCGCCAAGATCGCTGGCATCAAGCTGTGCCAGGCGTACCGGCGCCAGTACGGCTTCGACGCCATTAGCCTGATGCCCACCAACCTATACGGCCCCGGCGACAACTTCCACCCGGAAAACTCCCACGTGATCCCCGGCCTGATCCGGCGGTTTCACGAGGCCAAACAAGAAGGCCGCGAAAAAGTCGTCATTTGGGGCACCGGCACGCCGAAAAGAGAATTCCTCCACGTCGACGACCTGGCCGATGCCTGCGTTTACCTCACGCAGAATTACTCCGACGAACAGTTCGTCAACATCGGCGTCGGCGAGGACACCTCCATACTGGAGCTCGCCAAACTGATCGCCAAGGTCGTCGGCTACGAGGGCAAAATCGAAACTGACCCGAGCAAGCCGGACGGTACGCCGCGCAAGTTAATGGATGTATCAAGAGCGCACGAGCTGGGTTGGCGCGCAGCGACCGGTCTAGAGGAGGGCCTTAAAGAAACCTACGAGTGGTTCCTGGAAAATCAGAAGGCAGCGCGGCTTTAGGAGTTACGGAAGGTTCATCCCCAAAATGAAGTAGTTGCGTATTTATCCGACAGTCGCCCCTGCTGAGAGCTAGTCAGGGGCGACCACCGGGGTCTCCGGTAGACTCTATTGTATCCCGACAACGCATAGACAAGGAGAACACCCGATGACCATCGTTTCACAGAGCACCAAGAGGAAGCTTTCTTTGCTTCAACTGGCCCAGGAACTCGGCAACGGCTCGAAAGCCTGCCAGTCACGGACTACCACCGAGACACCTTCGACGAGGTCCAAAAGGCCTTCAAGGTTGGCGGTGTCGCCGCCCTGGTCGAGCAGCGCCGCGGACCCAGGAATCCGCACCCAAACCGGGTGCCGGAAGCGACCGAGAAGCGCATTCTTGAGTTCTGCCTGGCCAAGCCGACCTACGGCGCCCAGCGGGTTGCCAACGACCTGCGGCTGGAGGGCGTGGACGTCAGCCCTTCCGGCGTGCGCGGCGTCTGGCTGCGTCACGATCTGGAGACTCGATACAAGCGCCTGCTGAGGCTGGAAGCCGAGGCCCAGGAGCAGACCTTCGTCCTGTCCGACGAGCAGATCCGGCTGCTGGAACGCCATTCTCCGGAGTTCCGGATGCGCCACGTCGAAACCACAGCGCCCGGCGAGCTACTCAACCAGGACACGTTCTACTGGGGCCAGCTTAAGGGCGTGGGCAAGATCTACGTCCAAGTCGTGATCGATGCCTTCTGTTCCCTCGCCTTCGCCAAGGTTTACACATCGAAGATGCCGATCACCGCGGCCGATTTGATCTACGACCGCGTGCTGCCGTTCTACGATGCACTCGGTGTCACCATCCAGGCCGTCCTGACCGACAACGGCCGGGAGTTCTGCGGGAAGCCCGAGGGCCATCCCCACGAGCTGCTGCTGGCCCTGCACGACATCGAGCACCGCACCACCAAAGTCAGGTCGCCGCGAACCAATGGTTTTGTAGAGAGGATGAACCGCACGCTGCTTGACGAGCACTTCCGCATCAAAGGCCGAGAAAACTG
This sequence comes from Wenzhouxiangella sediminis, assembly GCF_003410055.1. GTDB lineage: Bacteria > Pseudomonadota > Gammaproteobacteria > Xanthomonadales > Wenzhouxiangellaceae > Wenzhouxiangella > Wenzhouxiangella sediminis. The sequence goes on from NZ_QUZK01000045.1 coordinate 23,318, forward strand.
GTACGAATCAGCCGACCAAATCCAGGCCGATCTCGACGAGTTCCTGGCCTTCTACAACCTCAAGCGCACCCACCAGGGCTATCGATTGAAGGGCCGAACACCGGCTCAGGCACTGCGCGATGCGTTGGGCCGAAAGAAGTTGCCGCCGATCGTTCCCAAGGAACCTACAACCGAGGTTGCTGAGGCGGCATAATCGGAGCTATCGCAGACCCCGAGTGTCGGGTAATTACTCAACTTGTACAGCCCCAAAACCCCGAATGAACCACTCAATCAAAGCCGACACGCTAATTCAGTTGCCTGGTAAAGATAGATTCCTTGCACGCAAATTCATTCAGGCCCTCGGCCTGCGCATTTGTGTCCTCTTGGTTGGCTTCGCGACATCCGTGCTCCTAGCACGAATCCTGGGCCCAACTGAATTTGGCTACTATCTCTTTGCTTTTTCCTTGATGACACTGATTGCTATTCCTGTTCAAGCCGGAATGCCAATGCTTATCACCAAGAAGCTCCCCCAATATGATCATGGAGAGCAACACCCGCTGATAAAAGGTCTCTTGATACAGTGCGCCTTCCTGATCGTTATCTTTTCCGCCATCGCCATTGCTGGGATAAACACCTTCAACCTTTGGTGGTTCAGAACTTCAGGCGGCTATGAAGGCATGGAAGTCGTAGTCTGGGGTTCACTGCTTATACCGTTAATTGCTTTTGCGACGCTCTCAGGCGCCGCGATCCGCTCGCTACAAAGGCATTTCGTAGGACAGGCAGTAGAGACGGCTCTCCGCCAAGCCCTTCTGTTAGCCTTGATCGGCAGCCTTAGCATAATATTTAACAGCGCATTCTCGCTTGACGCCACGCAAGCAATGATTCTCCACATACTTGCAGGCTTGGCAACAGCGCTAATTGGCTGGCTCGCCCTTGCCCACACTTTCACCTTTGACTGGCACAAAGTATCAGTCCATTTCAAAACCCGACAATGGCTCAAAAACCTGGCCCCACTTGCAGTCATCGCGGGTATGACAGTGATACTCGGAAAGACCGATATCATTATGCTCCGCATTTTAGCAGGAGCGGACGAGGTAGCCCACTATTACGTTGCGGCTCAATTTGGAATGCTCGTTTTTATTTCCGCCCAAGGCGTACGTCTGGTTAATGGACCACTCCTTGCCCGCGAAGCGAAAACTGGCAACCGCCCCTATATGCAACGGATATACAGCCAAGGAGCGCTGTTCGTATTTCTGACGACGATTCCAACGGCAATGATCCTCATTCTATTCGGACGCCCTATCATCGAACTTATATTCGGCGCCCCATTCATTGCTGCCTATGCAGCAGTCATCGTTTTTTCAGTGGGATACATGCTGCAGGCCTTGTTTGGAACAACGGAAATCATTCTCAAAATAATGGACCACGAGGCGACCATAGTGCGTGCGTTTGCGGTTGCGATTGTTGCCAACATACTCATCAACGCTATATTAATCCCACCCCTTGGGATATTCGGCGCGGCGCTCGCATCAATGACCGTCACCATCGCCTCGAAACTATATCTGTCACTGCAGATCTATAGAAAGATTGGTATCAGAGCATTCGCAATCATTCCGAGGGCGTCGCTTAGTGGGCCAGGCCAATGACTATAGCATTCCATCAGCAAAGCCCAAATCCCCAACTGCCTACTTCAAAGGCCATTAAGGGTCAGAAATACCTTACAAACGCCGCGTTATCGACGTCATTAGTAGCGATTGTAACGGCATTTATTTGGCTTAGTGCAATAGAGAGCTCCTCGGCACTGGTGAACACGATGAATGCTTTAGTGCCACTATATTTCCTGCTATTCTTCTCTATTTTTGGCTATCACATTCTACGCACCGACGCGACGTTAATCTGGACTCCCATTTTCCTATTTCTCGCCTATACCGCGTTGTTCAAAGGGCTCGGCCCGCTTGTTTATGTCTTTGGTGATTCAGAAACAACAGCCGCCATTGAACATGGATTGTGGGCTCGTACCGATGCTGAACAACTCCAAACCAATTTATTGAACTCTGTTGCAACCGCAGTCATTCTTTCAGTGATGGCGTTACTGCTGCGAACGCAATGGGCTCGGCGCATAGCCCTCGGGGAACCACGCAAACATATTTCGGACCGCAGCGTACCAATTGCAACTGTAGCTATCGTCTTCCTCTTGCTTGGCGCAATTATCCGCTACATATTTATTTTGCCGTATTCGTTTGGCATGACAGACTCTGTCCCGCCTGGATTAGCTATGACCTTTGGAAACCTGATTGATCTCGGGTTCGCGCTAATCGCTTACCTGGCAGCCACGCGTCGCGGTCGCTGGATGATCTTGTTCTGGATTCTTTTCCCACTACATGCAAGCACTCTCTTCCTCGAGTTCCGCAAATCTACCGTTGTTCTGGCTCTCCTACTTCCGGCCTTCACAGCCTTCCTTGCTCATGGAGACCGGAAGCGTCTTTCTGCCTGGTTAATTGCCACGTTGATGATCTATTCTGCAATGACACCGATCGCCAATTACGGTCGCGCGGAGATCGTTGAGAGGGGTGGAAACAATGTGTATAGCGCTACGTTCGTTGAACGTCTGGAGATCCTCCATCATGCGCTAACTCGAGACCGGGAAAGTATAATTAAAAACCGCGGGGGCGGGGAGCAGGCTAGCTGGCTGCGGCTTGACTACTCTGGCCCGATGGCCTTTGCAATGAACTCTTATGATCGTAGCTATACTAACCCAACCATCAAGGATGGGCTATGGCGCCTTGTCCCACGCGCCGTGTGGCCGGACAAGCCCACGATATCTGGGCCGGGCCGGGACTTCTATCAACTTGTATCTGGTACGGATCGACAAGCGCGCGTCGGAATCACGTACTACGCAGATGCATATTGGAACGGGGGATGGCCTATGGTAGTCGTAGTTTCGTGCCTGATTGGATTATTCTTTGCCATAGCAAGTGCGTACGCTTTGCGCTGGATTCGTACCAAGAACTTCGTGATGTTCCCCGCGATTCTCTTAGTCGCAGATTTCGCACTGCGCGGCCTCAATGGTTGGGTCCAGAATGGCTTTGCTCTAATCCCTTACCTGCTGGCCTATGCCCTTTTTATCCAAACGCTCCGTCTTTTCTATATTCACAAAGTCAAAAGAAACCTTGCTGCTGATAGGTTAAGCGTAGAACCGCATGCTAATCCCAGACCTTGAATGCGTCTTCGTGCATGTGCCAAAGACCGCTGGACAGAGTATCGAATCGGCTTTCCTGGAGTTTCTTGGCGAAACATGGTTGCACCGCGAGCCTTACCTTCTATTCGAAAACACCAATCCAGAGATTGGCCCGCCTCGGATGGCTCACCTTACGTCACTCGAATATACGACCCTCGGCCATGTCGGCGCAAATGAGTGGGAGCGCTTTTTTAAGTTTGGCTTTGTACGCAACCCGTGGACAAGGCTAGTGTCTGAGTACCGTTTCCGCGCATCAAGAATTCGCTCGCCGTTCCGGGAGTGGGTACTAGAGCATTTTCCTCAACCAGGTTGGAGTGACATGTGGCGACATGTGATGCCACAAAGTGACTATCTCTTTGATAGTCGCGGTCGCCAAATGGTAGATTTCATTGGTCGCTTTGAGAATCTCTTAGAAGACTACGGGCTTTTACAGGAGCATTTGGGTGTCGCCCTTCCAAAATTAAGGAAAGTTAACGCCACCAACGAAATTGGCTTCATGGAGCGCGCGCGAACTCAAGGCTTGGCGCACGGAATTCGGGGTGCATTGTCCCGACGTTTGGCCAAATCCCGCGTGAGGAGGCCAGCTGATTGGCGTACTTATTATGATAATGACACAAACGCGTTTGTTGAGCGCTTTTATGCTGAGGATATCGAACGGTTTGGGTATTCGTTCGATAGCTGACTAAATGGCAACGTAACTTTTCTCTCGGACACAGGTCATTATTGCCGTCTAGAACACAGCATAAATAGCAATGGGGTATAGCATGTGGGATTATGTGATGCCGCGTATTCCTCCGAACCTGCGCACATTCCTATCCGGCGATAGATAACTCACGCTAAAAAATCGAAGGCACTGTTATTATTCGCAGAGGCTCCTATTAGAGATTGCTTGAAAAAGTGCTAGACCAACTTAGCATCAGGATAGACGCCCCTCGAAAGGTCAAGGTCACCTGTTTGGAGAACTACTGCCTATACATTGTCCGAGGCAAATCTTGGGATTCAATGCCGGAAACTTGTCAGACGCAAAGCTGCTATGCCTTTCGTACACGTTTGTAGCCAACGACAATCAGTAAAATGACAGGGGATCCCGATGAAATGACAGAACCCGTCGACAGGCAACTCCCAAATTTTTTCCTAGTGGGCGCACCTAAATGTGGAACAACGTCGCTGGCGAGCTGGTTGAATGAGCACTCTGCCGTTTTTATGTGCAAGCCCAAGGAGCCGTTTTTCTTCAGCCGCGACATCCAGTCACCACGTGCTGCAGAAAGCTGGAGCGACTACAGGCGCCTTTTTAAAGGAGCGCAACCTGGCCACCTTGCAATCGGTGAGGCGTCGACTACATATCTTCGAAGCCAGGTAGCAGTGCCAGCCATTCTGGAGCGTGTGCCTTCTGCGCGATTTGTTGTTTGCGTACGAAACCCCGTGGAAATGGTATCTTCCGTTCACGGACAACTGATTCGAAGCGGGCGGGAGGATGTCTATGATCTACGCAAGGCTTGGAACCTACAAGGTGCCCGCCGTGCCGGCCAGGCCCTTCCCCCACTCACCACTGAGGTTGGGGATCTACTCTACGGCGAGGTATGTGCTCTAGGTACACAGTTGAAGCGACTCTTAAAATATGTTGATCGTGCTCAAGTGCTGGTGCTTTTTCTCGATGATCTCCGGCAAAAGCCGGATCGAGTCTGGAGTACATTAACTTCATTTCTCGGTATCCCTCATGACGGACGTCAGACATTCTCGAAGAAGAATGAACGCAGGATTCCAAGGTCGATGAGGCTCACTCGGTTCGTTGCACTGGCCCACCGGACTAAGAACTGGCTAATGCCTAGACGCACCTTGGGAATTGGACCATGGCTGAGAGAAGCACTCGTCCGCGCACCGAGTGAAAGTGAATTTTGTATTCCAGACGACCTTCGCCGCGAGTTGAGATTATTCTTCGAACCGGAAATCACAATGCTTGAGGATCTTACTGACAAGAATCTGTCGAGTTGGCGTCGAAACGACAAATGACCAAACCGAATTTCTTTATCCTCGGCGCACCGAAATGCGGAACGACTTCCGTGGCTACATGGTTGTCGCAACACCCTGAAGCTTTTGTATCAAACCCAAAGGAGCCACGCTACTTTAATTCGGACTGGAAGCTGCCCTTCCGGATCTCGGATGAAGCCTCCTACGAACGACTTTTTGAAAGTGCAGCGGGGTACTCTGCCATCGGAGAAGCGACAACCGGATACCTCGTATCGGACGTCGCAGTGCCTCACATTTTGAAGTATCGTCCAGATGCCCACTTTGTAGTCTGCTTACGGAATCCGGTTGATCTCTTTTTTTCTCTCCACGCGCAACGTCTCAAAGAAGGAATGGAGTCGTTGGCTGATCCCAAATCCGCCTGGGATGCTCAGACTGAGCGCATTCAAGGCAAGGCCATCCCCGTCGGTTGTCCAGAGCCGAAGTTGCTCCATTACGACCGCTATTGTCGATTGGGGACGCAGATGGAGCGACTGCTCGAGCAGATTGAGCGCCCCCGCCTCCACGTTCTGTTTATCGAGGATCTAAATGATAACGCAAACAGGGCTTATAGGCGGCTATGCACTTTTCTAGGCTTACAGCCCTATTCCCTACCCGAGTACAGACCGAGAAATCGCCGCAGCATTCCGAGATCTTTGCTATTAGCGCAGCTATTGCGTGTATCTGGGGTTCTCAAAAGGCGAGTTGGACTTCCACCACTGGGCATAGGAGAGCGCATCCGAAATTTGAATCAAAGAGATTCAAGAATTGCAGTCGAGCCACGGTTCCGCAGTCTACTGGTTGAACACTTCTCCGACGAAGTTACACGCTTGGAACGGCTATTGTCGCGAGATCTTTCGCATTGGCGCGAAGTCAGATCAGGTCCAGCTCTTCCTTATACTTCTCCTGATGAATGATCGGCTAGATGGGCCCGCCATGAACGACCTGCGGGTAACACAGTTTTCTCGGCGAAAAAGCTCCAGCACCTTCAGCATTGAGCGCGTATTTTCTGACGTCCGAAACGCAATGCCTGCGCATGTGATCGTGCGCGACGTGCGCAATGCTAATTTTTCCAAAGGCGCCATCCCTCGCCTTCGAGACGCCTGGGCCGCCCGTCGGCACGCTGGACATGTAAACCATATCACTGGAGACGTACATTATCTCAGCTATTTTTTGCCCAAACGGCACACGATCCTCACCGTGCACGATACGCTATTTGTTGAGCGAGCTCGAGGGATAAAGCGGCTCTTGTTATGGTTTTTTTGGCTATGGCTTCCAATTAGACGCTGTCAGCTTGTAACCGCAATATCTGAAGAAAGCAAACGGCGAGTCCTTCAACTCGTCAGGACTGAACCTGAACGCATTAAGGTTATACCTGATCCCGTCTCGCCCACCTTCAATCCTTGTGAGCCAAATAGACTCACAGGAGCATTCCGTTTGCTGCACGTCGGAACAAAGCCAAACAAGAACCTGGAGCGAATTATTTCGGCGCTCGAGGGGCTTGATATAGAGTTAACAATAATTGGGCGGTTGAATGATGTTCAACGACAGCTACTGGTGAAGCACCGCGTTTCGCATCGGCCATTGGCAAACTTGGACGAAGAACGATTGCACAGCGAGTACTGCCGATCAGACGCTCTTATTTTTGTCTCGCTTGACGAAGGGTTTGGTTTGCCCATCCTTGAAGCGCAGGCGACCGGCAGGCCAGTCATTACCAGCGGAAAGCCTCCCATGGATGAGGTTGCTGGGGACGGCGCTTTGTTTGTTAACCCAAAGAATGTTGCTGAAATACGAGCGGGCGTTGAACAACTGATGCACAATGCCGAACTGCGCTCAACCTTGGTAACCTCCGGATACAAGAACGTGGAAAAATACAAGGCAGAGAGTATTGCTGCTGCTTATGCAAGTCTCTATCAAAGTGTCTGGATTCAAGCCCAGTGAATGTTTTGCACATAGTAGCAGGACTACATCCCGAGAGTGGCGGCCCATCGCGGACAGTTGTTCAACTTTCTGACACTTTGGCAGAAATGCCCGGGTTGGCAGTCCAATTGGTTAGCCAGGGCCGGCCGGGCGATCCCCAAGTAGTTTCTGCACAGGCGGGGGTGTCCCGGCACATCGGCTTGGGAAGCCGACGAATTTCCGCAGGGCTTGCATTGCCCGGCCGAAGAGCGCTACATGATGCGATTGCGACCAATCCCCCACACCTGATGCACAATCATGGGATCTGGAGTCCGTTGAACCACTGGGCTGCGCGTGTTGCCAAGGATAAAGACATTCCGTTGCTGGTTCAGCCTCGAGGCATGCTGGAACCTTGGGCACTAGCCTGGCGCAGCTGGAAGAAAAAGCTCGCCCTGTGGGCATACCAGCGGCGCGACCTCGAAAGTGCCAGCGTTCTCGTCGCGACCGCAGAGCAGGAAGCGGAGGGTCTCCGATGGCTCGGTCTTCGGCAACCGATTGCCGTGATACCCAATGGCGTTGAGTTTGATTTCGCTTCGGCGCCTAGACAGCAGCACGAGAGGACAGGTTTAACAACGCCACGCAGGGCCCTGTTCCTGAGTCGCATTCACCCAAAAAAAGGGTTGTTGAACTTACTCGAAGCCTGGGCCTCCCTCGATTCGCCAGACTGGGTCCTTCAGCTCGCCGGACCGGACGAAGGTGGTCACTTGGCTGAAGTGCAACAAAGCATATCAGCCCTTGGTCTACAGAACCGAGTTCAATACCTAGGATCTATTGACGATAAGAACAAATCGACAGTTTATGAGGCGGCGGATCTCTTCATTTTACCGAGCTTCAGCGAGAACTTCGGAGTTGTGGTAGCTGAGGCGCTCTCTCACGGCTTGCCGGTAATCGCGACACATGGCACCCCTTGGCAGGGCCTAGAACTGCATCGATGTGGTTGGTGGGTAGAGCCCACAGTGAACGAGTTGGCTTCAGCACTGCGAGATGCATTCTCGAAGGATCCCGGGGAACTGTATGAGATGGGAGCTCGTGGGCGCGAGTATGCACTCGAGTTCGAGTGGGACAGCATTGCGCGCCAGACCGCAGATGTCTATCGCTGGATTCTTGGGGAGATGGGGCGTCCGGGGTGCGTGCATCTTGACTAACAGCCATAGGAGACCATGAGCAGGGTCCGCCTCAAACACCATCATATTTCCACGCGCAATAGAGCCGCACGCGTTGTTTGGCAGCTCGTTTGGTTGCTACTCTTTCGCCCAACACCCCGGGTGATGCACAAGTGGCGTCAATTCCTGCTCCGACTGTTTGGCGCACGAATCGCCGGGCCGTCCTATGTTTACCCGTCTGCGCGTATTTGGGCGCCTTGGAATCTAGAGCTTGGAGAGCATGCCACCATAGGTGAGAATGTGGACTGTTACTCGGTTGCAAAGATACGCATAGGCGCCTATTCCACCGTCAGTCAATACAGCTTCCTGTGCTCTGCCAGCCATGATTTCCGCGACCCTGCTATTCTCCGGGGCCCTGAAATGCCACTGGTAGCGGCACCAATAACGATCGGCGAACGGGCTTGGGTTACCGCCGATGTTTTTGTGGCACCGGGCGTCACAATTGGTGACGGCGCGGTCATACTAGCGCGATCTACAGTAGTCGAAGACGTTCCCGCATGGACGGTGATGGGGGGGAATCCGGCAGCACCGCAGGGCCCGCGCAAGCTCCGTTCTTCTACCCGCAGAGAGGATCTTCCAGAGTGAACTTTTCATCGCCATTTTTTGTGAAACTTCGAGCCGTAACCCGACGCCTTGGCCTGAACCGGCTTGCAGCGAGTGTGCTGTTTCGCGGAGACTACGAAGATCGCTTTGGCCCACGGCTGCTCGATGAGATTAGAGCATCTGATACGGTTTGGGATGTGGGGGCGAACGTAGGGCTCTACACATCACAGTTTGCGCAGCGTGCTGGGGACGATGGACGGGTCGTGGCGTTCGAACCGGTACCAGCGTGCTTCTCAGCTCTGGAGAAGGTAGCGATTGAGAGAAGAATAATCCATCCGGTGAATGCTGCCTTAGGCGCGGAAGATGGCTATTTGACAATGGCGCTGGAACCAGACGCGCTGGCGGCCACCCATAGAGTGGTAGAGGAGACGGGTGAGCGCGGCGATGGCGCGTTCGCCCAAGTACCTGTCCGTTCCGGCGAAGGCTATGCGGCACAGCACCCGGATTTCTTTCCCAATGTCATAAAGATTGACGTCGAGGGATTCGAAGGCGAGGTTTTCCAAGGCCTGAGAGCACTTCTCGACGACAAAAGGCTTCGTTGCATCGGAATTGAAATGCATTTTGGATTGTTGCAGCAGCGAGGAGAGTCGGACACACCCAGGAAACTTGAAGATGAGTTGAAAGAGCATGGCTTTCGGCTCGAGTGGACGGACCCCTCACATTTGCTCGCGCTTCGCTAGACGAAGAAATGCAACGAATCTCCCTCGCAGGCACTTCACTTGACGTTTCCCGTCTGGGCTTCGGCACGGCCTCATTGCACCATCTATTGCGGAGGAAGGATCGTGAAGCGTTGCTGGGTGCGGCGTTGGACAGCGGGTTTACACACTTCGATACCGCACGCATGTACGGGGAAGGCACGGCGGAGCGGACCCTTGGCCAATATTTGGGATCCAGGCGCCAACAGCTAACTTTGGCAACCAAGTTCGGAATCCCTGCAGATCCTTTCTTGGAGAAGGCGCCGATCCTCATTTATCCAAAGCGGGCGCTCGGGAGGGTGACTCGAAGAATTTCGCGACAGCGCGATCATAAATCTGTCCGCTGTCTCACGCGGCGATGCCTCGACGAAAGCCTCCGCTTATCGCTGCGTGCCCTGCAAACCGATTGGATCGACATCCTGTTTGTTCACGAGCCACGCCCAGAAGATCGCGAATCGCTGCTCGCTCTTGCTGAACACTTGGACCGCGTTCGAAAGTCCGGAATGGTACGTTACCTGGGACTTGCAGGGAAGGCGACTGACTGCGTGGAGATCGCGAATAGTGTGGAGGGGTTGTTTGATGTACTTCAGGTCGAAGATACGCTGGAGAATCATGAGGCGGACACACTTGGCCAGGCCGGCAAGCCCTTGCAGATCACTTACGGCTATTTGCGCAGAGCCGAGCACGTTCCCCGTTACGTCGGAGCTGGTGACTTGGTCAAGCGGGCACTTGCTAGAAACGCTCATGGATGTGTGCTGGTATCTAGCCGCAATCCCGAACGTGTGCGCGCGCTTGCCAGGTGCGCAGCATAGGTTTGGAGGCAGGAATCGATGCTTCATGACTTGGTAAAACTGACCGAAGCAGCGCCTGTCCAAAGAAAGGCCCAAATATGCATTATCGGGGCCGGAACAGCAGGCTTGTTCCTGGCGCAGCGTCTTCGTCAGCGAGGGATCCGGGTAGTACTGCTAGAAGCGGGAGGCCAGAAATCGAGCCCTCCCGAGGCTGTGGGTCAACAATGTGTGCAGCGTGGGCTCAAGTATCGTGGCGCGCAATCTGGCAGGGCTTTCGGCTTGGGCGGCACATCGGCGCTCTGGGGCGGCCAGTTCATCCCCTTGACACCCCAAGATTTCGGACCGCGGAAGGCCGTTGGTTTCGAACCCTGGCCTCTTTGTTACGACGATCTGGTGCCGTTTTTCAGCGAGGTGCGTGAAGTTCTTGGACTCTTAACACCAGGCCCGGCGCAGAAAGACGACCGCATCGAAAAACGGTTTCGACAGCTCTCGAAGCTGGATCCAGATCTTTTGTTGCGGGTGTCTGAATGGCTTCCTTTCGCCAAGCGAAACTTCGCCCAGCTGTTCGCGCAGAAGCTTAAGGACGACCCGGAATTGGAAGTGTGGCTGAATGCCACAGTCACCGTATTGGAGGTTGAAGCCGGAGATGCTGAATCCCGCTTGCGCGAGGTTCGCGCGAAAGGACCCCACGGACAGAGCCTTCGGATTTGCGCGCAACACGTGGTGGTGAGCGCGGGCGCGCTGGAAAGCACGCGCCTGATTCTGGAAATGAACGAAAGCGTGGCGGCGGGCGGCATGGACGAATCGTCACCACTCGGACGCCATTTTTCGGATCATTTGTCGGTAACTGCTGGCAAGTTCCGATGCGTTGATTCGCGCGGCTTCAATCATGCCATCGGGCCAGTGTTTCAGCGGGGCATCATGCGCACACCTCGGCTTGAGATCTCCCCCGCCGCACAGGCCCGGGAGGCGTTGACCAGCGCTTTCGCCCATTTCACGTTCGAGACCGATGGAACTTCAGGATTTGACCTCGTTAGGAGCTGGCTGCGCAAACGTCAGGGAGAAGCTTTAAATGAAGAGCTGACCCCGGCCAATTTAGCGAAGGCGAGCCGTGATATGGCAAAGCTTGGATTCTGGAAGACGGTCCACCGGAGACTGTGGATTCCGAATGAAGCCAATTTGTTGCTTCAAGTTGATATAGAACAAATCCCTAATTGGGAAAGCCGGCTGACCCTGGCCGATGAGCGTGATGCCTATGGTCGCAAGCGTCTTTCGATCGATTGGCGCATCCATCCGGAAGATATGGGGGCTATTCGACAAGTAGCACACAAAGTGTCACACGCTTGGCAGAACAGCTCTCTCTCACAAGTAGCTAATCTGGAGTTGGAGCCCCTCGACCAGATCGATGGCTTTGACTCTCTCTACGATGTCTATCACCCGACCGGAACACTGCGCATGGGCGTCAGCCCAAGAGACTCCGTAGTGGATAAGAACCTGCGCTTGTGGGGCTTTCAGAACTGCTATATCTCAAGCACTGCAGTATTTCCTTCTGCCGGTAGCGCAAACCCTGGATTTACACATCTTGCACTTACAGCACGTTTGGCAAAGCACCTTGCAGAGCGTCTCGACGCATGAGGGAGAAGAATGCCAATTGGCCGCTGGCTCTTACGGATAAACTTTTCCCTGCAAATGAAGGCTCTATCGGGGATTTTCTGAAAGTCTATGACTCCCGAGCCATTGAAGCATTTGCGACGCCGTGAACCTGACTGCCATCATCCTCACGCTAAATGAAGAACAGCACCTGCCGCGCTGCCTGGAAAGCCTGCGCGACGTTACAGATAGCGTGCTGGTAGCAGACAGCTTTTCTTCGGACAGGACCGTGGCGATCGCCGAGGCTCAAGGGGCGCGGGTGGTTCAGCATCCTTTCGTGAACCACGCCCAACAGTTCAACTGGGCCCTGGCGCAGCTGGATCCATGTACGGATTGGGTGCTGCGCATCGACGCGGACGAATATCTCACTCCCGAATTGGCGGTGGAGATTCGAGAGCGGCTGGAGGGCCTCAGGTCTGAGATAGACGGGGTGCTCCTCGAAAGGCGCATGACCTTTCAGGGTCGCATGATCCGATTCGGGGGAGTGTTCCCCGTGCAGGTGCTACGCCTGTTTCGTTACGGCCGTGGCGAGTGCGAGAATCGCTGGATGGATGAGCACATTAGAGTTTCAGGGGAAACAATCAGATTCGTTAGCGAATTAATTGACGATAACCTCAACTCACTCACTTGGTGGATTGACAAGCACAATCGGTATGCCAATCGAGAAGCAGTGGAAATGCTAAATCTGGAGTACGGTTTCATGCCAAGTGGCTCTGCCACTAACCTTCGGAGTGGCACGCAGGCCGGCCTCAAGCGCTGGCTTAAGGAGCGAGTGTACGCGAACTTGCCCGGCGGGGCTCGGGCGACATTTTATTTTCTCTACCGTTACATTCTCCGAGCGGGCTTTCTGGATGGACGGGCAGGCTTTGCTTTTCATTTCCTACAAGGTTTCTGGTACCGCTATCTGGTCGATGCGAAAGTGGCGGAGGTTCGGCGCCACATGGCAAACACGGGATCACCTATCCAGAAATCAATACTGGCTGTTTTAGAAATTGATGTTGGCCATCGGCCCAAGTCAGAATGAAGATTTCCGTTATCACAGCCACCTATAACTCGGCTGCAACCATCGACGAGTGTCTTGGCTCCATTGCTGCCCAGGATTGGCAGGATGTCGAGCATATCGTGATCGACGGCGGTAGCACCGATGGCACGCTCGAAGTGCTGGAGCGCACCGGCAGCCGGATTGCACAACTGGTCAGCGAGCCTGATGACGGCATTTATGACGCGCTGAACAAGGGCATCGGGCTGGCAAGCGGTGATGTTGTAGGGTTTCTCCATGCCGACGACGTTCTCGCGTCAGACGATGTGCTCTCGCGCATTGCTCGTGACTTTGAGGGTGGGAACTTCGGCGGGGTCTACGGGGACCTGCAGTATGTACGGAACGACGATTCCGGTGCCATTGTTCGTCACTGGGAGGCTGGCAGTTTCAGCTCAAGCCGGCTTCGGTGGGGCTGGATGCCGCCGCATCCTGCGCTCTACGTCCGGCGCGAATGGTACGAGCGGCTGGGCGCATTCAATACCCGCTTTCGAATCGCCGCCGACTACCTCTGTATGCTCAAACTTTTCTCCCACCCTGAGTTTCAGGCTGCCTACCTGCCAGATGTGCTTGTCCGCATGCGAGTCGGGGGCGCAAGCAATCGCTCGCTGAAGAACATCATCCGCAAGTCCAGAGAGGATCTGGAGGCGTTGAGAGCGACGGGAGTGGGGGCCTGGGGTGGATACGGTGCCCTGGCCTGGAAGAATCTTTCGAAGATTAAGCAGTTTTCTCGGGCTAGGAAGTTTCGATAGACAAGGTTTCAGGTTTCAGTAAGATTCTAGGGTCTAGGTGAATTTTTCTGTCACCAGCAGTGTGCTCGCTTTACGAGCCTCGAAACTTGGGCTTGCTTCGTAGGGGATCAAGACATTTTCGGCGGCTGATACTTGGGCGCCTTTTTCTGAATCGAGCGCGCCGGAGGCCAAGCTGAGTATTCTGGGTTGTTCATTACCTTCGAATGCCAGCGTTTCGCCTTCTTGGAGATTGATTTGGCGTAGTCGGAAATCTTTGCAATCGGCAATGACGCGCTCGCCGGATTCGGTAAACGGCTGCAACGGATCGGGCTCGATGTCTTCGAAGTCGGTGGATTGCAGGCTTTCTTTGACGTGGAGCTGGCGTGGCTTGCCGTCCAGGCCCTTACGGCCCCAGTCGTAGACGCGGTAGGTGGTGTCGGAATTCTGCTGGATTTCCAGGATCAGGTTGCCGGCGTCGATGGCGTGCAGGCGGCCGGATTCGAGGAGCATGGCCTGCCCTGGTTGAACATTGAATCGATGCAGCAGTGGTTCCAGGGCTTGCTCATCGATGGCTGCTTCGAAGGCTGTTCGGGTAACGCCCCTCTTGAGGCCGACGATCAGCGCCGCGTCGTCGCGGGCATGGGCGATGTACCAGCATTCGGTTTTCGCCTCGCCGCCGAGGCGGCGCGCGACTTCCTCCGGCGGGTGAACCTGTAGGCTCAGGCGCTGGCTGCAGTCCAGCCACTTGACCAGGATGGGGAATGGTTTAGAGGAATCGTAGCCAGGCCCCATGATGGCTTCACCGTCGCGCTCGAGCAGCTCGCGAAGCGTCAGGCCGGTTCTTTCGTCGACGGACTGGGCTTCGGGCCGGTCAACGATCTCCCAGGATTCGCCATATGGCTGGTGGTCCGGGAGGGTTCGGCCGAGCTTCTCCTCGAGGGCGCGCCCGCCCCATACCCGCTTTTGATAGACAGGTTTGAACTTGATGATATTCATGGTTTCTTGCCGTATACGCCACCTGTCATCGTAAACCATTCGACATGCGGTTTCGAGCCTTGTGGGTGCGGGGTTGCAACGGCCCGTGCTTCGGGGATATTGTTTTGTTGGCAGTAGTACTTTCCACATGGCAAAGGGGAAAGGTAGATGGGGATTAGTCTAAGCGCAGCTTTCGCTGCTGCGGTCGTATCAAGTGGGGTCATCGCGCTGTTTCGAAGAGTGGCGCACAGCACCGGGCTGGTGGATGACCCATGCGAGCGCAGGCGGCACAAACAGTCCACGCCGGTTGTCGGCGGGATCGGCATTGTGCTCGGCTACCTGGTGGCCGCTGCCCTGCTCGATCTGCCGCTTGCCAGTGGCTGGGGCACCTTCCTGGCCGGCGTGATCCTTCTGGGCACCGTGGGCGTTGTCGACGATGCCTTCGAGGTCAGCTCGCGGTTTCGGCTTCTGACCCAGTTCGGCGTCGTGGCCGCCGTGCTCTGGATTGGCGACCTTCAGATTAACCAGCTGGGCAATCTCACCGGCTTCGGGCCGATCGGGCTTTGGATCTTCGCGCCGGTGTTCACCCTGCTTTGCATGATGCTGATGATCAACGCCGTGAACATGCTCGACGGCGTGGATGGATTGGCCGGCGGCACCAGCCTGGTGACGCTGGCGGGGTTTGCCGCCCTGCTCTGGCTGGACGGTGCATCGGGCTGGCAGGCGCCCTTGCTGTTCTCGATGGCCGTTGTGGGGTTTCTTGCCTACAACCTGCGGGGGCCCTGGCGGAAGAGTGCCTCGGTGTTCATGGGGGATGCGGGGTCGACGGTGCTTGGATTTGTTCTGGCCTGGTTGGCGGTGTATGCCACGCAGGCCGAGGGGGCAACGGTTTATCCGGTGGCGGTGGCCTGGATGCTGGTGTTGCCGGCTGCCGACGCGCTCAGCCTGTTTTTCCGGCGCCTTGCGAAGGGGCGCAATCCGCTTTCGGCCGATCGCTGCCATTTGCATCATGTGCTGGTGCGGTCGGGGCTTTCGATGACGACTACGGTTTACCTGCTGATACTGGGGCAGACGGTGTTTGTCGGGATTGGCATTGTCGGGTGGCATTACCGGGTGTCGGAGTGGGTGATGTTTTGGCCGTTGGCCGTGATGTTCGCGGCGTACCAACTGGTGATGTGGCGGGCGGATTTGGTTTTGCGGGGGCTTCGGCGGAAGTTGAGGGGTAGCTGAGGTTTCAGGTTTCAGGGTTTCAGGTTTCAGGTTTCAGGTTTCAGGTTTCAGGTTTCAGGAAAACAAGCGACTTCGTCGCCCCGGGCTTGAGCCGGGGTCTTTCATCGGTGGGTGCCTTCGGTTGGGAGGTCCCGGATCGGAGTCCGGGACGACGCTTTGCGTCGGTTTGGTGGGCGGCTTCGCCGCGTTGGAGTTGGAGGCGCGGGTGTTTTGATTGATGCGTTTTACGCATCCTACGGTTGATACTTGCGGCTAAGGAAGGCCCCGGGAGGAGTCCGGGGCCTTCTTTGGCTTTGGCCGGTGGTTACGGCTCTGGGTTGTCATCATCGCCGTCGCCAGGACCGCCCGGTCCCGGGTTACCACCGCCACCGGATCCTCCGGAGCCGGCCTGGGCGGCGCAGGTGTCGGCAGGGTCGATGTTGCCGCATGAGAGGTTCATGCAGGCGTAGCCCGAGCCGCCGTTGCCGTCGCTGACATTCAGCATGAGGGCGCCGCCCTGGTTGGCCCAGCATTGGGCGCTGACGACCGGGCCGGAAGCCATGGTCAGGATCAGACCGCCCGTGGTGGACCAGGTGTAGTTGTGACTGGTGTCGAGCGGGTCGGCATTGCACAGGTAGTAGCCGCTTTGCGGCTCGCACTGGATGCTGACGTTGATGGATTGGGCCGAAGCCGTCCCCGAGAACAGCCCGAGGGCCATGAGGCCCGCTACCACGGGCAATAGACATGATTTACGCATTTGCAAACTCCTTTTGTTTATGCGTTTTTCCTGTCCCCTTCCCATGGACTTCTTGTAAGTTTTGCGTTGCGCAAAACGTGCAGCGGGTCACAGTTTTGTTTTTGTAGCTATCTGATTAGGCTGCGGTTTTTACCCTAGCGGGAGGGGATTCGGGAGTCAAGGTTTGGAGGGAGGTTTCAGGTTTCAGGGGTTCAGGTTTCAGGAAAACAGTTTGTTGCCCCGGGCTTGATCCGGGGCCGTTCATGACGCTGGCGCCTTCGGTTGGGAGGTCCCGGATCGGGGTCCGGGACGACGTTGCGCGTCGGTTCAGGTGGCTTCGGTTGGGAGGTTGTCCCGGCTCATGGGCCGGGACAATGGTTTGTGGGGCGGGATTGCGCCGGGTGACGCTTCAGAGTTTGTCGTATGGCTCTGGCTGCTTATCGGCGACGCGGGATAGGGCTTCTTCGAACTTCGCTCGGCTACCCGCGCTGGCGCGCTGCGCCAGGTAGTCCTCGGTGGACAGCGCAGAGATCTTTTCTGCGACAGCCGTCGTGATCAGGTGGTTGATGGACGTGCCCTCTTTTTTCGCCAACTCTCTGAGATGCTGGTGGAGGGATTCCGGAATTCGCAGGCTGATTGTGCTCATGGTAGCTCTCCGATGGCTTTCAGGAACTCTCGTGCTGTGACGATCGAAATACCGAAGCGCTCCGCGCCCCTGAAATCATTTCTGATTATGCCGCGGTATCAGTCAGGTTTCAGGTAAAGAAGGGGTTCCGGGTTCAGGGTTCGGGGTTCCGGAAATCACTCGTCGCCCCGGGCTTGATCCGGGGGCTTCTCTGACGTTGGCGCCTTCGGTGGGGAATAGGTTTCAGGTTTCAGGTTTCAGGTTTCAGGGTTCAGGTTTCAGGAAAGACGGCTACCCCGTCGCCCCGGACTTGATCCGGGGCCTTCTCTGACGTTGGCGTCTTCGGTTGGGAGGTCCCGGATCTGGGTCCGGGACGACGCTGCGGTTCGCTTTGCGTCGGTTCAGGTCTGCTTAGCCTTTGCAGGTTGGAGTGGGGTCGGTGCCGCAGTTGATTTGTACGCAGGCGCTTGCCTGGCCTTCGGGGGTTTTGGTTTGTAGCCACAGGGCGCCGGTTTGGCCTTCTTTGCAGCGGATGCTGGCCATGGGGCCGGAGGCCAGGTTGAGGGCCAGGTCGCCGGTGACGGACCATTCGTGCTCTACGGCTTCGCCCTGGGATCTTGCCTCGCAGAGGTGGTAGCCCGGGCGGGCTTCGCATTCGATGGTGGGTTGGGTGGTTTCCGTGGCGGCCAGGTTGGTGGTGGCGGCTGCCAGGAGGATGGCCGGGATGGCGGCCAGTTGCCGGTTTGTGCGCATGGTGGGCTCCTTGGTTGCGCAGTCCACCCCTTTTAAAACAACGTTCGTTCGTTAATTCGTTCTTTCGTTCTTTCGTTCGTCGCGGCTTGGTGGGCGCGACGGCTGAACGACCATAGCTTAACGGGCCGAAGGCCGGTGGTGATTGTGGAAACAAGGTTGATTGCGTGACGCATTTCTCATTATTGATGATTGGGCTCGCGGCGGCCGGCATTTTCGGGCTGGGATGGTGGCTGGCGGCGCCGGTGGCGTTTTGGGGACGTTGGGTGATTCGGGGTGTGTTGGCGGGGGTGCTGGCGGCGCTTCTGGTGCCGGCTTCTGCTATTCAGGTGCTCGAGGACTGGGTGAAGGCCTGGTTGCCGGTGGCGGCTTCGGCTTCTTCGGCGGCGGGGGCGGATTGGGTGGTGCATTTCTTTTCGTTTGCGGGCTTGGGTGCCCTGCTCTTTTACTTTCGGCGGGATGTTCCTGCGGCGGCGATCGGGGCCGGCTTGATTGGATTGGGCGGGTTGACTGAGGTTTTGCAGTATTTTGTTGAAGGGCGGTCCGCGGCTGTTGGGGATTTGGTGGCTGACGGGATTGGGGTTGGTGTTGGGTATCTGGTTGCCTGGGGGATGGCGGTGCGGCTGGAGCCGCGTTGAATAGGTTTCAGGTTTCAGGTTTCAGGTTTCAGGTTTCAGGTTTCAGGAAAGGCAATTGACCTCGTCGCCCCGGGCCTGATCCGGGGCCTTCTTTGACGCTAGCGCCTTCGGGTGGGAGGTCCCGGCTCGGGGGCCGGGACGACGCTTTGCGTCGGTTGGCGCCTTCGGTTGGGAGGTCCCGGCTCGGGGGCCGGGACGACGCTGCGCGTCGGTTCGGGGTTCCGGGAAAGACTTCTGGGTCGGGAGCGAAGGATTCAGCCAAGTTGCCTGGCTTGGTCGGCGACATGCTCCCAAAACTGAAGGAGGTCGGCTGCGCTTCGCACGAACTGATTTAGCGCAGCGGCCTTGAGCTCGGGAGCATCGGGATACTCGTGGGCGATTGTATTGCGCGCGATTCGGAGCTCGCGCCATTGTTCGGCCGACGGAATGATGCCGATGCGCTCCAGACGTTGGAGCTTTTGTGCAAACGGCGCGTCCAAGGCGAGTGGTTCTTCGGCCAGGTCAAGCAGCATGGGCAGTACCTGCTCCCCCAGGGTGGCCTGCAATTTCGTGAAGCGGTAGGCCATCTGGTCCAGCAGACGCAGCCGGGGCCTGGTCAGTGCCTCGATACTTGCCGCCGAATATGCGGGTTCACCGTGCTCGTCAAGATCTTCAGCGAGAATTTCCGCGTGCAGCCCGCATTCCCTGAGCGCGGATTCGAGCTTGCTCCGGGAGGACCCGCTCACAGCCGAACACCTTCACTTCTTGCGATCTGATCGATGGCCCGCGGTTCGCGGTGCAGCGGCGTGGAAAGCACGACGTCCACTTTTTCGCCTGCCAGAGCCGTGCTCCTGTCCAATTCGCAAAGAAATCTCAGCTTCGCACGGGTGAGCCAATCGGCGTCGTCGGAATCGCACTCAACGTACAGATCAAAATCGCCGCCCTTACGCTGGTCGTTCGTACGCGAGCCGAACAGCCGGACCGTCACGTTAGGCCCGAAGGCACGACGCGCAGCAGAGAGGATGGCCTGATGTTGCTGTTCGGTGATGCGCATGGGGCGATTATAGCGAACTGGAAAGACGGGTTCGGGGTTCGGGGTTCCGGGGCGGCAGACGAGAGGGTTGGTGGGCGGCTTTGCCGCGATAGGGGTTGGGTTTCAGGTTTCAGGTTTCAGGTTTCAGGAAAAGCAATTGACCTCGTTGCCCCGGACCTGATCCGGGCCTCCCATCGGTTGGCGCCTTCGGTGGGGAGGTCCCGGCTCGGGGGCCGGGACGACGCTTTGCGTCG
>NZ_QUZK01000050.1 GCF_003410055.1 Wenzhouxiangella sediminis
GAAAGGTGTTTCCGGCGAGTTCGCGCTGAAGAAGCTACGGGAACAGCCGATACCCTGGTAGTGGCCTACTAACCGAGCTTTTCCCCGGAGCAGAAGATGCCGGGCGCCAGCCCGTGGGCAAATCCAGGCCCAGGAGCCCAACGCAGTCAACAAAAGGGCAAATGGCGCAACTTCTGGTCCCATTCTCAAGAGTTTGCGAGGCGTCGCCCGCCCCAAGATTGCCGATTCATCCGAAAAATCGTGGCTGTCCTGGTTTTTGTCCGGTTTTTGTCCTATAAGCCGGTCGATCCGGTCGCCACGCCTGCCTGATGGCCGGGCAACCCGGCCTGCGAGTGGCCTTTTTGCTGCCCGGAGCGCCAAATCACCCCTTTTCGGAAGATCATCTCGGCCCATCGAGCAGCCGAGTCGATGGGGGCGACTCCGATTCAGGCGAAAAAATCGTGGGTGTCCTGGTTTTTCGCTGGTTTTTCCGTTCGTGGGTGTCCTGGTTTTTAGGTGTCCTGGTTTTTATCCCGCCGTGGGATGCGCGAGTGCCCTGGTTTCCGGTTTGCTATCGTGGGTATCCTGTTATCTGCCCATCTGCTCAGCATTGATCCTGGTCAAAGCCTCTGATAGGGAACTCTAATATAGTCTTTTCTGGCCACCGCAAATAGGGGAAGCATGCAAAGTTCTTCGGCCCACAAGTACTGTTTTTTGGTCCTCGCCGCACTTTTTGCCAAGTCGGTATTCGGAGCCACCGATGTGAGCGGAAGCATTTCGGTTGACACCACTTGGTCCGACCCCGTCTATCACGTCGTCGATTCAGTCACGGTTGAACCCGGCGTCACTCTGACCATCTCAACTGGAGCCGTCGTCAAGTTCGATTACGGAAAGTTTCTGAACGTCAGGGGCACCCTGAATGCCCAGGGAACAGACCAAGAGCGCGTCTACTTTACCGACATCCGCGACGACGGTGCAGGCGGGGACAGCAACGGCGACGGAAGCGATACCGAGCCCGGCGTGCCCTGGTGGCAAGGCATCTACGTTCGCGACGGCGGCAGTGCCCTGCTTGACCGCGTCGAAATACGGTATGCGGGCCGCTACTATCAGTATTACGAACCCGGAGCGGTCTACAAGACCGGCAGCGGCACGCTGACACTGACCCGGTCAACCATTCGTGATAGTGACCGACGCGCCATCGTCCTGAACGCCACCAACGCTGCACACGTCATCGAAAACAACCTGATCGACGGCACCGCACAGTACCAGGGTATCTATCTGCGTGATGCTTCTGGCAACTCGACGATCAGTGACAACCTGATCATCGGCGCGGCTACTTACGGCATCCACGGCCGCGATGACAGCTCTGCGACCTTAAGCGCCAATACGATCCGCAGCAGTGGGCATTCTGGAATCTTCCTCGGCTCCAACAGCATCACCGGCGATATGGTGATCGAGAACAACACGATCGAAGATAGCACCTATCACGGCGTCTACATTCAGAACGCCGCAGGAGCGGTCACGGTTTCGAACAACAGAATCTACGGCAATGGCAACAACGGAATCTTCCTGAGCCAAAGCACTCTGCCGATCACCGATAATCGTATCTACGGAAACGCGATGCGAGGGATCTATCTCGCCGGCTCCGAGACTACCCCGGACATCTTCCGCAACGACATTCGCGATAACGATATCGGAATCCTGATCGTGAGTTCCGCAGACCCACTCATCGGCGGCTCGGCAGCCAACGCCAATGACATTCACGCAAACGCCTCGCACGGCGTTCAGAACACCACGGACACGATCACCGTCGATGCGCGTTTCAACTGGTGGGGTGCAGCCAGCGGGCCTTATCATGCCAACACCAACCCGGACGGTGAAGGGAACGAAGTGTCCGACTGGGTCGACTACGGCGACTACCTATCCGAGGGGACGTTGCAGCGGATCTTCCAAGACCGCTTCGAGAAGGCCCCGACGGGAATTCGGGGAAACCAGGAGGGAAACCAGGACACCCTCGGTTTGTAGGACATCTCCTGCGGTCAAGCGCGGCAGTCTGAGACTTGGCCTACGCCTGGGTAAGCGCAAGCATGCGCGAGCGCTTGTCCGATGGTGAGATTCCCGGTGTTCGGGCTTCTAGAAGCAATCCAGGACACCGAAGCAATCCAGGACATATATGGACGCCTCCCCGTCGTCAAGGGAAATTCGCCTCCTGATTGTTGCTGCCGCTG
>NZ_QUZK01000039.1 GCF_003410055.1 Wenzhouxiangella sediminis
CGCTCTGACGCGAAATTTCCAACTAGACATATCGAGGCGTTCGAGGTACGGGTGGCGCGGGGGCATCTGATAAGCTTGCCGGCATTGGAGCAGCGCGGAGGCGCCGACGATGTTGCGCAAGATCATTCTTCTCGTCTTCATCCTGATCGCCTTGCTGATCGCGGCGTTGGTCATCGCCGCGCTGGTGATCGACCCCGACGACTACCGCGAGGAACTGGCCGAACGGGCCAGCCAGCAGCTGGGTCGCGAGGTGAAGCTCGAAGGCCCGATGGAGCTGACCTTCTTTCCCTGGCTGGCGCTCGATATTCGCGACGTGACCGTCGGCAATCCGCCGGGCTTCGACCAGGCACCGCCGCTCGCGGGCATCGAGCGGGCCACGGCCTCGGTGCGCGTGCTGCCCCTGCTGCGCGGCGACATCGAGATCGGCGCGGTGACCATCGAGCGCGCCGGTCTGCATGTGGTCACTGCCCGGGGCGGCGCGAGCAATCTCGAGGGCCTGTTCGAGTCCTCCGAGCCGGCCGCCGATTCGGGCGAGCCGGTCGACCTGTCGCAACTGCGCACGGGCACCGTTCGATTCGAGAACGTGGTGTTGAGCCTGATCGACCTGGCCGCCGGCTCGCGCACCGAACTGCAGCTCGATAGCCTGGAGTTGGGTTCCTTCGCCGCCGGACAGGAGGTGCCGCTTTCCCTCGCCGGTCGCTTGGTCGAAGGCGGTGAGACGGCATTGACGATGGCGCTGGACGGAACCGTTCGGGTGTCCGCCGATCTCGGCGAGGTTGTCCTGTCCGACTGGTCGCTGGACTACACCCTGCCGGCCGCGGGCGCCGAAGGCGAGGCCGGCGGCAGCCTGGTGGTCAATCCCCTGGCCGAACCGCCGAGGATCGAGCTGACCGGCTTCACCAACCGCATCGAGGTCGACGGGCTGGTGGTCGAGCTGTCGGCGCAGCAGCCGGTGACCGCGATCATCGGCGACATCGTGCGGGCCAGCCTGCCGGCGGCCCGCCTGACGCTCAACGGTCAGCCGCTGGATCTCGAGGGCGAGGCGACGATCGGCGAGACGATCGGCGGTCGCCTGGCCGTCCGCGGCGAGCGGCTCGATCTGACCACGCTGGTTCCGGAAAGCGCCGCCAAGGCCGGCGCGACGGAGACCGAAGCGGATGGTCAAGCGGCGCAGGACTTCAGCGCGCTCGGGATGTTCGACCTCGGTTTTTCGCTCGACCTGGGCGAGTTGATCCTGGTCGAAGGCGCGCGCCTGACCGAGGTCACCGCCCGCAGCCGCCTCAGCGGCGGCGAGCTTACCCTCGATCCACTCTCGGCGAAGTTGTTCGGCGGTGGCTTCGACGGCAGCGCGCGGGTGGACTTCAACCAGCAGCCGCCCGAGGTCTTTCTCACCCCCGAGCTTTCCGGTATCCGGGTGGCCGAGCTGGCTTCACTGCTCACCGGCCAGTCCCCGGTCGACGGCGAGGGTGCGTTCACCATGGATCTGCGTTTCAGCGGCTTCAGCCCCGAGCAGATACTGGCTTCGCTCGACGGCAACGGCGACTTCGCCATCGCCGACGGCGTGCTGCAGGGCGTGGACCTGCAGGCCCTGATCGACCAGGAGCTGACCACCGACAACCTGGGCAACATCGCCCGGACCTTCGGCGGCGAGACGCATTTCCGCACGCTCAGCGGCGGTCTGCGCATCGAAGACGGTGTGATCGAGCTGCCCGGCGTCGACCTGGCCGCGGCCGGTTATGCCGCCACCGGCCAGGGGCGCATCGACCTCGGTGCCAACCGCGTCGACTACGCCCTCGCGCTCGACCTGGGCGAAGAGCTCACCCGGAAACTCCCGGGCGCCCTGCGCCGCGCGACCCAGGGGCGGATTCCCCTGAGCATTTCCGGGGAACTGACCCGGCCGACGGTCAGCGTGGACCTGGCCGCCCTGGCCGAGGGCGCGATCCGCGAGGAACTCGGCCGGCGCCTGCTCGAGGCGCTGGAAGACGACGACGAAGAAGAATCGGCGCCGCAAGGCGAGGGCGAGCAGTCCGACGCCGGGGGCGAACAGGCGGGCGGCGAAGGCCAGGCTGCCGAGGAAGCCGACGAAGACGAACAACGCCGCGATGCTGCCCGCAGCTTGCTGCGCGGCCTGCTCGAATCACGCGAGAAGGAGCCGGAAGCCGAACCGGAGGGCGAGTCCGCCGAATCCGGGGCGGAGGCCGAAAGCGAGCCGCCGCCCGGGCGCTAGCCTTAACCAGGGGCCATGCCGCCGTCCACGCCGATCACCTGGCCGTTGATGTAGCCGGCCTGGTCGGAGCACAGGAAGGCGGCGAGCGCGGCAACGTCCTCGGGCGAACCGAAGCGGCCGGCGGGGATCGCCGCCAGCAGGCCTTCGCGATCGAGCTCACCGAGCATGCCGGTATCGATCACGCCCGGGGCGATCACGTTGGCGCTCAGCCCCCGGCTGGCCATCTCCCGCGCCAGCGAGGCCACCGCGCCGTGCAGGCCGGCCTTGGCCGCCGCGTAGTTGACCTGGCCTCGGTTGCCGATGCGCGCGGCCACGCTCGAGACGGCCACCACGCGTCCCCAGCGAAGCCGGGCCATGCCCAGCAGCGCCGGCTGAACCACGTTGTAGAAACCGCCCAGGTTGACGTCGATGACGCGCTGCCACTGCGCCGGCGACATGCCGGCCATGGGCGCGTCGTCGTGGATGCCGGCGTTGTGCACGACCGCGCCGAGCGGTGCCGCGTCGACCAGTTCGGTGACCGCCGAGCGCGTCGCTTCGGCGTCGGCCAGGTCGAACTGGACCGGCTCGGCCGAGCCGTCCTCGGCGCGGATGGTCTCGACCACGGATTCCGCCCGGTCGAGACCGCGCCCGGCATGGACCAGGACATGGTGGCCGTCGGCGGCCAGAGCCCGGCAGATGGCCGCCCCGATTTCGCCCGAGCCGCCGGTGACCAGCGCCCGACAGGGGTCGGGGCGGCGAACGCGCCTCGCGCGGCTCATGCCGCCTGCCCGGAATCGGGAAACATCACGGTCGCGCGGCCGCGCGCGAGCATCGTCTCGTCGCCGAGGACCCGGAATTCGTAGACCTCGCCGACGGCGCTGCCGCCGATGCGTTCGGCGTGGATGACCAGCTCGGCCGGCTGTTCGAGCGCGGCCAGGCCCAGCTCGAGTTCGGGCAGGGCCACCAGGCGGCCCTCGCGCGGGGGTAGGTCGGTGGCCGCGAGCAGGCTGCCGTGGACGGCCATGGCCTGCGCGCCGTACTCGGCCAGGGCGCTGGCCGGCAGCACGCCCTGGCGCGCCAGCGGGTGCTGTTCGATCGGGCCGGTCTCGGCCCGGCAGGTGATGCGCACATCGTCGTGGCTGAGGACCTCGTCGATGAGCACCATGGCGCCGGCGTGGGGCACGCGGGCCTCGATGTCGGTGATGCGTTCGTTCACCTGGGCTGTCCGATTCGGGTAAACAGCCAAGATAGCAAAATGCCCAGCGCGACGGTCAAGCCCAGCATCTGCAGCATGCCGATGACCGACTGACCGAGCACGAAGAACACGCCGCCGGTCGAAAGCGCGCAGGTGTTGATGGCCCGCCGGCTGCGAGCCGCGGCGGGCGGATCGCCGAGGAAGCTGCGCGAGAACAGCGCAAAGTCGAGCCCGATGCCCGCGGTGAGCAGCAGGCCGACCAGGTGCACGATGGTCAGGCCGCCGTCGAAGCGGCTCATCAGCGCGGCCGTCACCAGCACGGCGGCGGCCGGCGGCAGGATGACCGCCAGGGTTTCGCGCGCCCGGCGCAGGCGCAGCCACAGCAGCCCGACGATCAGGGCCGCGGCGATCCCCAGGCTCAGGCCCGCCTCGCCGCGCCAGGCCGCGACCATCGCCCGCGAGCCTTCGGCCAGGTCGACGAGCTGCGCCGGCGCTTCGCTGCGCTCGAGGAATGCGGCCAGGCGACCGGCATCGGCCAGGCCGACCGGCTGGATGAGGGCGCGCCAGCCGCCGTCGGTGGGCATCAGCTGCGAATCGAGGCGGGCCTGCAACGGCGTGCCGGCCCAGAACTCGCGCGTGATCGGTCCCCGGGCGCGGGCCGCGGCCAGGTCGGACAGGAAGGGGTCGAAGGCCCCGGGCAGGAAACCCGATTCGGCGGCGGCCAGGCGTTCGCTCATCTCGCCGGGCGCGGGCCAGGCCGACAGGCGACGACGCTGGGTGCTTTCGGAGGGCAGCAGGTCGGTGGCGGCCTGCCAGTCGTCGATCAAATCCTGCTCCCGGGCGGCTTCGAGCGCCCGCACCGTGGCTTCGCTGGCGCGCAGGGCGGCCTCGCGCGAGTCGCCGGCGGTGGCGATCAGGTAGCGCACGTCGCCGCCGCCCAGCGCGCTGCGCAGTTCCTGGTCGGCCTCGATCTGGGCGCGGTCGATCGGGCTCAGCCGCGAGAGGTCGTTGGACCAGCGCTCCGGCCCCTGCCAGACGAGGAAGCCCAGCGCGGCCAGGCCCAGCAGCACGGGAACGGCCGGCCAGTGGATTGCCGTCACCCGGGTGGGCTGGACGCGCCGCGGCAGGGCCGGGTCGAGCGCCGGCAGGGCGAGGGTGGCGATGGCCGCGCCGGCCAGGCCGGCGGCCGAAAAGGCGCCGAGCTGCGCCAGGCCGGGGCTGCTGGACAGCCAGATGGCGACGTAGGCGATCAGGGTGCTGGCGACACCCAGCAGAAGGGGTGCGCGGATATTGCGCGCCGTGGCCGACAGGGCGCGCCGGTCGGCGTGGCCGAACAAGTGAACCGGATAGTCGAGCGCCACGCCCAGCAGGGTGAAGCCGAATGCCAGCGTGAGCCCGTGGACCTGGCCGAAGGCCAGCACCGTCACGCCCAGGCCGCAGACCACGCCGAAGGCCAGGGGCACGGCGCCGGCCAGCATGGCGCTGGCCGAGCGCCAGGCGAAGGCGAGCACCAGCAGCACCACGGCGCTGCCCCAGAGGCTCAGGCGCAGGGCGTCGGAGCGCGAGGCCTCGGCGCTGGCCACGCCGATGACGGGTGCCCCGGCCAACTGCAGCCGCTGCCCGGCCGGTGCCAGCTCGGCGAAGCGCGCGCGCAGCGAGTCGAGCAATCTTGCCTGCTCCTCGATTGCGTAGGGGGCGTGCGCCGATTGCAGCAGCAGCAGCGCGCGCTCGCCTTCCCGGTCGAACCAGACCCCGTCGACCGTGCGGGCCCGTCCGCCGCCGGCCAGGTCGGCGGCGAGTGACTCGACCAGGCCGAGCGGGTCGCGGGCGATCAGGCGCTCGACCCGAGAGCCGGCCAGAGCCAGGTCGGCCAGGCGGTTCTCCAGGGCTGCCGCGACGGCCGCCGGTTCGACGCGCCCGGCGACGTCGGACGCCAGGACGAAGCGCGCCTGCATCAGCTTCTCGACGATGGCCTCGTTGTCCGACCAGTCGCCGTTGTCGACCCGCACCACGCCGGGCAGGTCGCGCCAGGCGGCCGCGAGGCTGCGGCTGGTTTCGGCCAGGACCATCGGGTCGTCGCCTTCGACGGCCGCCAGGATCAGACGACCCGCGCTGCCGCCGGCGACCTGTTCGACCACGATTTCCTGCTGGGCCGTGCGGGGTGCGGGGAGGAAGGCGTCGAGCCGGTAGTCGAGTTGCAGGGCGGATACGGCCATCGCGCCGATGCCGCCCAGCACCAGCAGGGCCAGCAACGGGCGCCAGACGTGTCTCACGGCCGGCGGCTCAGTTCGGTTTCGATGATCCCGCCGTCGGCGAGGGTCAATTCGAAGCGTTCGAGCCTGTCGTCACTGCCGCTGAGCGTCAGCGACTCGACCTTGTCGGCCAGCGCCGCGTCGCGTGGCTGCAGGCTGAGCCGCCAACCGGTCTCATCGCGCGTAAGCTCGTGCTCGAAGCGCTCGCGGAGCGCGTCGGCGTTGCCGGCCAGCAGGGCCGAGAGGCCGTGGTAGAGCACGGCCAGCTCCGGCACGTGGCCCAGGCTGTAGTTGCGCGGCGACTGGCCCGGGCGCTCGATGATGATCATGCCGGCGGTCAGGGTGTAGGTGGCTTCCTGCGGCTCGGTCGTGCGGCGCACCAGTTGGCCCTGCGGGTTGCGCCACAGCCGGCCCGTCACGACCAGGGGCTCGGACAGCAGCGGTGACTCGCGGCGTTCGCGGAAATGGAGCTCGGCGGGCTCGCCCGCGGGGGCGAGCGTGGCCACCAGCCGGTCGAGATCGTCCGGCGCCGCCGCCTCAGTCGTTCCGGCTGCGGCGATCAGGATCAGTGTCAGCAGTCCAGAAATCATAGAAGTTGAACCAATTGTAGGGATATTGACGAGCGAAGTGCGCCAGTCGATCGGCATAGCGCTGGACCCGTTCGTCCAGTCGCCGCCGTCGCTCGCTGCGCGTCGTTGCGCGCTCGGCCGGCCCCGGCAGCGGTTCGAAGATCAGTCGGTAGCGCCGCCGGCCTTCGTACAGGCCGAAGACCATGACCACGGGCACGTCGAGGGTGTCGGCGATGGCCAGCGGGGCCGCCGGCAGGCGCGCCCTGCCGCCGAGAAAGTCGACTTCGACCGCCGCCTCGCTGGCCCAGGTCCGGTCGGCCAGCATGGCCACCATGCCGCCGCGCTCCATGACGCCGCCGGCTTCGAGGACGATGGCCGGACCCGGCTGGCGGGCGTTGATGACCGTGTCGCGGATGTCCGGGGAGATTTCCTCCATCATCTGCGTGATCAGGGAATTCTGGTCGCGGTCCATCACGACCTTGAGGTGGCGATACTCCGGCGGCGCCGAGCGGCTGAACACGCGGATGGCCTCGAAACTGCCCAGGTGGGAGCCCAGCAGCATGCAGCCGCGGCCCCGGTCGAGAACTTCGTGCAGGTGCTCGACACCCTCGGGCCGGACGTCGAGCTCATCGCCGCGGCCGGCCAGCAGCAGCACCCGGTCGACGATGGTAATGGCGAAGGTGTAGATGTGGATCATCACACCCCACCAGCCCTTGCGCGGCGCGTCGACGCGTTCGAGCCAGGTCTTCGACGCGCGTCGCTCCGGCCCGCGCACGAGGAAGAAGTAGAGGGTGGTGGGCAACAATCCGACCTGGGCGAAGCCCCGGCCGATGTGCAGGATGCACCAGCGGATCAGCGCGAGCCAGAAGCGGTTGCCCCCCTCGGGGCGCTCACGCCAGTGGGCCATGACGGCACTGCCCGCGCGCGACGGCCTCGCCGTCTTCGGTCCGGATGGTGAAGGAGAACTGGTCGGCGGCGCCCTCGATATGCAGGCGGATGGGCTGTTCCGGGCGCACGGGACGCAGGAACTTGATCCGTTGCCAGCGCGTCGGGCCGTCGCGGAAGCCGGCCAGCACGCGCGCCTGACGCTGAACCAGCTCGAGCAGTACCACGCCGGGCACCACCGGGTTGTCCGGGAAGTGGCCCGGCAGCGCCGGGTGGTCGGCGGGAATGCGGCAGATGACGTCGACGGGATTCATCCGGCTTGCCTGCAGGTTCGGGCGAAGAACTGGAGCAGCGACCGGCGCGGCAGCTTGCCGGTCTCGGCGCGCGGCAGCTTCTCGACCAGGCGCAGCGGCCTGGGCATGAAGGCCGCATCGATGCGCCGTCCCAGCGCGCGACGGATATCGGCGGGTTCCAGGTTGGGGGCCACCACCAGGGCGGCCAGGCGCCGTGCGGGGCCGTCTTCGTCCTCGGGCGGCTGGAAGATCACGCCGTCGAGCACGCCGGGAATGTCGAGCAGCACGCCGGTGAGCTCGGCCAGGGAGGCGCGTTTGCCGGCGATGTTGACCAGGTCGCTCTGACGGCCGAGCAGGCGAAAGCTGTCGCGGGTGCGGAATTCCAGGTGATCCATCAGCCGAACGGGGCCGGGCAGGTGGGCCGCGCGCGCCACGGTGCCGTCGCCCTCGTTTGTGAGCTCGAAGGCATCGAACAACTGCCAGTCGGCCACGCGCGCGGTCTGGCGGCGGGCCAGACAGCCCGTCTCGGAACAGCCGTAGATTTCGGTGACCTTCGCTCCGCTGAGCCGCTCGAGCCGTCGCGCCAGCGAGCGACTCAGGGGCGCCGTGGCCGAGTAGATGCGTTCGACGTCGGGCAGCTTGATGCCCGATTCGACCAGCGCGCGCAGGTGGACCGGCGTGGAGACCAGCACGCGCGGCTGTTCGAGCGCTTCCAGTTGCCGGCAGATGTCGGCCACGAAGAACGGGTGCGCGGAAGAGACGGTGACCGCTCCGAACCAGGGCATGAGCACCGAGGTCTCCAGCCCCCACATGTGCTGCGGCGGCACGGTGGCCAGTACGCGCGCACCCGGCGGCGGATCGAGCTGGGCGAGGTTGAGCAGGCTGCTGTCGTGAAGGGTGCGCCAGGGTTTCTCGATGCGCGACGAACGCCCGGTGCTGCC
The DNA here is from genome assembly GCF_003410055.1 of Wenzhouxiangella sediminis. GTDB lineage: Bacteria > Pseudomonadota > Gammaproteobacteria > Xanthomonadales > Wenzhouxiangellaceae > Wenzhouxiangella > Wenzhouxiangella sediminis. The sequence goes on from NZ_QUZK01000039.1 coordinate 8,342, forward strand.
GGAGGTGAACACCACCGCGGCGCGCTGATCGGCGGAAACGCGCGGAATTCGCTGGGCTTGCTCCAGACTTTCGAGGGCCTCGGACGGGTCGATCACCGTGCCGGTGAAGCCTTCCAGGGGGCGGTCGGCCACCACCACGGCGCCGGCGAAGCTGTCGACGAGCTCGTCCACGGTGGCCTTGAGCCGGTTGGCCGGCAGCAGGTTGCTCCCACCGGCCACGACGGCGGCGGCGAAGGTCACGCTGAAGGCGTGACGGTCCTGGCACAGGTTGATGACCGGAGCCCCGGGCGGCAGTCGCCCGGCCAGCGCCTCGGCACGCGCGATGAAGCGGCCGACGCTGACCGGCTCGCCGCGGTGCAGCATGACGAGCTCGTCGAGCGAGCGTGTGGTCAGGGGAAGCGTGGTCATCGGGCGAAATGATGGGGCTGAATGCGGATCACGTCCAGCAGGAAGCGGATCAGGCCCGGGTGATCGTCGTCGGGGAAGCGGTGGCGGCGCAGCAACAGCTCGAGCCAGAGGGTGGCCAGCATGATCAATGGGGCGGCGGCCACCACCCAGATCAGCCAGGCCTGTGCCTGGTCGGTGGCGGCCAGCCACAGCGCCACGGCGCCGATCGCCGCGAGCACCGTCGCCCAGGCCAGGGTCCAGGCGCGCAGCCAGCCGGCCGCGTGCGTGGGCGCCTCGGTGCCGTTGCCGGCGTGGACCAGTTCGGCAAAGCGCGCGATGACCGGCGTGCTGTCGCGTCGCAGCGTGGAGGCGAACCACAGGCCCAGGGCGACGAAGATCACGCCCGGCGGCCAAAGCGCCAGCGAGGGGGCGAAGAGCGCGATGCCGGCCAGTGCCAGTGCGGTGCCCATGAGCACGCTGCGCCCGATCCAGCCGGGCAGCAGGGGCAGGAACAGCAGCGCCAGCAGCGGCAGGCACAGCGAACGCAGTTCGGGCCGTCCCAGGTGGAGCGAGACGTAGACCAGTGCCGGGTAGCCGGCCAGGGCGATCAGGCGCCAGCGAGGCATGACGAGACCGGGGCCTTGTGAACCGTCAACCCTGCTCGCGCAGGGACTGGACGTGTTCGTTGAGCGAACGCAGGTTGGCGAAGGCGTGGCGGTTGCGCTCGTCGTCCGCCTTGAGCTGGACGCCGTACTGCTTGGAAATGGCCACGGCCAGTTCGAGCGCATCGATCGAATCGAGGCCGTACTCGCCCCCGAACAACTGCTTCTCGGGCTCGATTTCCTCGGGCGAGAGATCCTCGAGGTTGAGCGAGCTGACGATCAGTTCGGCCAGTTCGTGTTCCTGCGGCGACTGTTGTGTACTCATTGCTGCTCCTCCCGGCGGCTGCGACGCCTCGTGCGCCCGACCCGCCGGGTTCGTCGGGTTTCATGACTGAGATGGTACGGATTGCACCGCGGCCGGTCGACGGCGGCGGCCAAGTGGGTTAACGACATTATAATACGGAAGATGCCACATACGTCTGCCGCACCCGATAGCCATTCCTCTCCTTCCCGCCCGGTCGAGATGCCGCGGCGGGCGGATGTCGCCGTGATCGGCGGCGGTCCGGCCGGCTCGACCATGGCCAGCCTGCTCGCGCGCGACGGACACGCGGTCGTGCTGCTGGAGAAGGACGGACACCCTCGCTTCCATATCGGCGAGTCGCTGCTGCCCCACAACATGAAGATCATCCGCGAGATGGGGCTCGAGGATCGCCTGGCCGGCCTGGGCGTGTTCAAGCCGGGTGCGGACTTCACCGGCGACGATGCCGAGGAGCAGCGCCACGAAATCCGATTCGACGAGGCCCTCGACGTGCCGGAAGGCTGCGGGCACGCCTGGCAGGTGCGCCGCTCGGAATTCGACCGGATGCTGTTCGAGCACGCCGCCGAGAGCGGTGCGCGGACCTTCGAGGGTGCGCGCGTGCGGCACATCGACTTCGACGCCGACGAACCGGAGTTGACCGTGACGCACAGCGGCGGCGAGCATCGGCTCGCGGTGCGCTTCGTGGTCGACGCCAGCGGCCGGGACGCCTTGCTGGCGCGGCGCTTCGACCTGCAGCGGCGCAATCGCGAACACGGCACGGCGGCGCTATACGGGCATTTCCGCAACGTGCCGCGGCGCGAGGGCGAGGCGGCCGGCAACATCAGCATCTACTGGTTCGAGCACGGCTGGATCTGGATGATTCCCCTGGCCGACGGCGTGATGAGCGTCGGTGCGGTCTGCAACCCCGAATACCTGCGGCAGCGCGGGCGGGATGTCGAGCGCTTCTTCTTCGACACGATCGCGCTCAACCCGCACGCGGCCGAGCGGATGAAGGCCGCCGAGCCGGCCTCGCCGATCACGGCCACCGGCAATTACTCCTATTTCTCGAGCCGGCTGATGGGATCCAGGTGGCTGCTCGTCGGCGACGCCGGCATGTTCGTCGATCCCGTGTTCTCCTCCGGGGTGTTCTTCGCCATGTACAGCGCCAGCCTGGGCGCCGACGTCGTGCGGGCCGAACTGGCCGGCGATGCGCGTGCCGCGGCCGCTGCGCGCCGGCGCTATCGCCGCAAGGTGCGTCGCGGCGTGCGCGAGCTGTGCTGGTTCATCTACCGCTTTCCGGCGCCGGCCATGCGCCACCTGTTTCTCAATCCGCGCAACGTCTTCGGCCTGCGCCAGGCGGTGATTTCCGTCCTGGCCGGCGACCTGCACGACAACGGCCGCGTGCGCCGGCGGATTCGCCTGTTCCGGCTGGTCTACCTGCTGCTGAGCCTGCGTTACCTGCCCGGCGCCATCCGCGCCCGGCGCCAGCGCCGGCACAACGCGGCAATGGGGTTCGATCATGCTGCATGAGCCCGCGCGCGTGAACCTGCCCGGCGGCGTGCGGGTCGAGCCGGTCGGCGGTGGGCGAGCCGGCTCGACCCTGTTCGAGTTCGCGCTCGCCGAGCCGCGATCCCATGCGGCAGGCTGCGGGCTGGCCTGGCTCGGCGGCGACCTGGCCGACGAGTGCTGGGGCGTCGACGCGCCGGTTTCGGCCGGCCGCGAGGACGGCGTCACCTGGCGCCGGGCCGGCGACCTGTTGTTCCTGGCGTTCGAGCAGCCCGACGACCCGGCCGACGACCCGGCCGCCGCGGTCGAGGCCGCCTACGATCGGCTGCTGGCCACGGCGGCTGCCGCCGGCTGCCGGCAATTGCTGCGGGCCTGGAATTACCTGCCGGCGATCAACGCCGGCGCCGGCGACGCCGAGCGCTACCGTCGCTTCTGCCTGGGGCGGGCCGCGGCGCTGGAGAAAGCCGGCTACGGCGAAGGGGAACTGTGCGCGGGAACCGCCATCGGCGGCGACGAGCCGCTGCTGCGCGTCTACCTGCTGTGCGCGCCCGAGCCGGGGATCAACATCGAGAACCCGCGGCAGGTCAGCGCTTATCGTTATCCGCGGCAATACGGTCCGCGCAGCCCGTCGTTCGCGCGCGCCACGGCAATCACCGGGCCCGGCGACGCCATGTTGCTGATGATTTCGGGCACGGCCAGCGTGGTCGGTCACCGCACCCTGCACGAGGACGATGTGGCCGCTCAGCTCGAGGAGATCATCCGCAATCTTGAATCGCTGATGGCTCAGTCGGCCCGCGATCTCGGCCGTCCGGGGCTGGCGGAATTCGGCGAGGGCAGCCTGCTGCGGGTCTACGTGCGCAACGCCGACGACTGGCCGCTGATCGAGGCGCGCCTGCGCCGGCGCTGGCCGGCGGCGCGCCTGGCGGGCCTGCGCGGGGACGTGTGCCGCTCGGATCTGCTGGTCGAGATCGAGGCGGTCAGCCGGAGCTGACCAGGGCGTCCTCGGCCACTTCCGGCCCCTCGACCAAGGCCCGCGGAAGGCCGGCGAGCAGGTCTTGATCGATGCCTCGCGCATCGTCGGCGGACCGCAGTTCGGCACGGGCCTGCGGCGGCGCGATCGCACACAGCTGCAGGGCCAGGGCGTGCAGCATGTCGGCGTTGCGCCCGAGCCGCTCGCCCAGGGCCTCGTCGGATTCATCTTCCACTTCGGTCAGTTCCCGGTTGAGCCGCACGAGCAGCGGCGAGGCGGACTGGTCGACCAGCACGCCCGGCGCTTCGTGGTTTGGCTCGACTTGGGCCCAGCGGCGGAACATCGCCTGGATCTCGACGTTGACGGCGCGCAGCCGGTCGAGCTCGGCGCCGTGGCGGGCGATGAAGGCCATGTCGGTGGTGCGCCGCGCGAAGAACAGCAGCGCCAGCACGCCCCAGTAGTAGGCGTAGTCCCAGACGGTCTTGGCGCTCATGGCGCGGAAGTGCCCGAACAGGGGGTACTGGCCGCGGTAGAGCGCCAGCGAGGACTCGTAGAAGCTGAAATAGGTTCGCTCGTAGAGCCTGGCGCGGCGCGCGATGTTCTCGCCGGCTCTCTCCCGCAGAACCAGGTCGGTGACGTAGGTGTTGGAGATGGCGATGAAGTCGCTGCCGGGCGAGTAGAAGGGATCGAGGAAGACCCCGGCCTCCCCGGTCAGCGCCCAGCGCTGGCCGGAATACACGGCGCGCGAGCCGTGGGAGAAGTGGCGCAGGTAGCGGAAGTCCTGGAGCTCGCCGCCGGCTTCGACAATCGCGCGGTGGCAGCGCGGCTGGTGTTCGGCCAGCCAGGCCATGGCCCCGTCGAAGGACCTGAGCGCGTCGAAATCGTGCAGTGCGTTGTCGAAGACGATGCCGACGCTGGTCGAGCCCGAGGCCAGGGGAATGAGCCAGACCCAGTAGCCGGTGCCCATCAGGTGGTTGGTCGACAGCCAGCGCGGCAGCTCGCTGCAGCGGTCCTGCCAGTCGGCGTCGTCGCTCCACTCGCCCAGGTCGATCCGCCGGTCGATGCGGAACCAGACCGCCGAGCAGTGGTGACCGTTGTCCTCGACCAGGTCGAGCTTGCGGCGCAGGCGCGAGGCCCGGCTCATGGCGTCGACCACCCAGCGCGATTCGATGACGGCGGCTTCGCCGTCGCGCTCGACGTGGACGCGGTGCATGGCGCCGTCGGTGCCGGCGAGTTCGGTGCCGGTCACGCGGGCGTCGTCGATGAAGTCGACACCGAGAGCCCGTGCGCGTTCGCCCAGGTGGTTCTCGAAGATGCCGCGGTCGAGCTGGTAGCTGGGCACCGTCAGCAGGCGGGCGGCGCCCAGTTCGGACGCTTGGGCCAGGTTTTCGTGACGGCCGGCGTGGAAGAAGAAGCGCAGTCCGTACTTGCGCAGCTGGTCGCGCTCGATGTGTTCTTTCAGGCCGAGTACGTTGGCGAAGTAGTCGGCGGCGATCTCGACGGTGGATTCGCCGACCTTGTGCGCGGCTTCGGGCACCGGGTGGGGGTTGCGCTCGACGACGGTGACGCGGAGTTCGCGGTTCGCCTGCCTGAGCTGCAGGGCCAGGGTCAGTCCGGCGAGCCCGCCGCCGAGGATGGCGACGTCGGTGCGGCCGGGAATCTTGCTGCGGGCGTTCTTCATGTCCGAATTATACGGGCTCCGCGATGCTTTCCTGCCACGCCGGTGGGCGTTTTCGCACGCTTTTCCGAGTCGAAGCGCCGATGCCCGGTCCCCGGTGCCGGGGCTACCGTGCCGGCAGGCTGATCAGAACGGAGGCGACATGCAATCGATGACCCAAAGAATCGCGGTGCTGGCGGTCCTGCTCGCGAGCACTGCCGGCACGGAAACGCCGGCGCAGCAGGTCTATCGCTGTGAGAGCTCGAACGGATCGATCATTTTTTCGGACCTGCCCTGCCGCTCGGACATCGGTGAGCGCGAAACCGTGGACGCCACGCCCCACCAGGGGCACCGGGCGGCCGATTCGGACGGCCCCGCCTACACGAGTCGGGCCGATTCCGGGGGCGCGGCGGAACGCCGCCCGGCTTCGCGCGATTCCGGCGGGGGCGATGCGCTTTCGCGGCGCGAGAGGCTGTCGCTCGAGCGCAGCCGCAAGCGCCTCCTGTCGGGGCTCAAACGGCGACACATCGAGGCGTCAAGGCGCCGCGAGCTGATCCGGGAGCTTCGCCGAGTCGACGAGGAACTGGGTATCGGGCCGGGCGAGGTGGCCGACATGCCCTTCCACAACCGGGAAATCTACGAGGAGTACCCGATCCACTGACCGGCCGCCGGTCTATTCGGCGTAGCGGGCCGGGCGGGTGATCATGCGCCACAGTCCCTGCGGATAGAGTCCGGCGAGCAGGATGCGCCAGAACACGAACCAGAAGATCTCCCAGACATCCTTGCCGGGGCGGAAGTAGCTGGGCCGGGCTTCGTCGCGGTAGATGCTGTCGATTTCGACGGCCACGGCCGGGTAGCCGGCCCGCGCGCCGTCGATGAGCATGGCCGTCTCGTAGACGAAACCGTGCCGGCGCTCGGTCGAGGGCTGCACGCGCTCGATCAGGCCCGCCGGGTAGACGCGGTAGCCGCTCTGGCTGTCGGGCAGGCGCTGCCCGCTCGCCCAGGAGATCCAGAAATCGGCAAAACGGTTGGCGAAGCGGCGGATGCCCGGCTGGCGGTGCCGCTGGCGCAGCCTCGCGCCGACGATCAGGTGATCGGGATGGCGATCGGCGGCGGCGAGCAGGCGATGGAGTTCGCCGGGATCGTGCTGGCCGTCGCCGTCGAGCGTGACGACCCGTTCGGCGCCGGCTTCGAGCGCGGCCTCGAAGCCGGCCGCCAGGGCCGCGGCCTTGCCGCCGGCATGCTCGCGGCGGACGAGGCGGATGCCGAGATCGCTGACGGCCTCGCCCGTGCCGTCGTTCGAGCCGTCGTCGACGACGATCACCGTGCCGACCTGTTCGCGCACGGCCTCGACCACTGGGCGGATCGTTCGGACTTCGTTATGGGCGGGGATGACCGCGGCCGTTCTCATGTCGCCGGCTCGATGCGCAGGCCCGGTCCCTGACGGGCGGCCAGCCGCAGCGGGCCGTGCTTGCCGTCCAGGGCAAGAGCGAGCAGGTGGAGCGCCCGCGCGGCCGGGTTGTCGGCGGTGCGTTCGATCAGGGCGGCGGTCAGCGGCGGGCAGTCGTCCTGCCGCAGTCCCTCCTCGGCGTGAAGGACGATGGCCGCCTCGTCGTCGTCGGCCACGCCGAGGAGGAAGGCGCAGGCGAAGGGATGGCGGGCCGACCAGACCGCGCGCATCGGGCCATCGGCGATGGTGTCGTAGATCACCAGCAGGACCGGTCGGCGGTCGGCGGCCACGCGGCTGGCGGCCTCGATCAGCCCGGTGACCAGGCTGTCGGACGCCCCGCTGAGCGCGGTGACGTCGCCGCGCACGCCGGCGCCGATGGACCAGTAGCCGGCCGCGGCATTGTGCACCGAGTTGTGGAAGCGCATCGGCGAGAGCAGTTCGGGTGTTTCGGCCAGCGTGCGGCACATGTAGTCGCTGATGGCCAGATCGCCCATGCCGGAAGTGAACACGGCGTCGGGCTGGGCGGGGTCGATGCCGGCCGCCGAACAGGCCTGTTCGGCGGCGGCCATCGACAGCCGAACGGTTTCGGGACAGCGCCGGCGCTCGCGCGGCGAGAGCAGGGAGATGCTGCCGCTGCCGGGCTTGTCCTCGCCCAGTTCGCCGCCGGCGAGCACCGCCGAGAGGGCGTCGATGTCCGGCAGTCCGGGCGCGCTCAGTCCGCTGCCCAGGATTCGAAGTCTTGTGTTCATGCCGCCCCCATGATCAGCGTGCAGTTGGAGCCGCCGAAGCCGAAGGAGTTGGACATGACCGCGTCGACCTTCTGCCGGCGGCCTTCGCGGAGGATGAAGTCGGCGGCGTCCGGTTCCGGGTCTTCGCAGTTGAGGCTGGCCGGCAGGAAGCCGTCGCTCAGCGACAGCAGGCTGAACACGGTCTCGGTAATGCCCGCCGCGCCCAGCGTGTGGCCGGTCCAGGCCTTGGTGGAGCTGGCCGGCGGCGGATCCGTGAATACCGTCCTCAGCGCGGCGGTCTCGATGCGGTCGTTCATCGGTGTGGCCGTGCCGTGGCAGTTGACGTAGCCGATCTCGCCCGGCGCCAGGCCGGCCCGTTCCAGGGCCTGGCGCATGGCGGCGATCGCGCCGGCACCCTCGGGGTGCGGCGAGGCCATGTGGTGGGCGTCCGAGGTCTCGCCCCAGCCCAGCAGGCGGCCCAGCGAGGCTTCCGGTTGCGGCTCGACGATGGCGAAGCCGGCCGCCTCGCCCAGGTTCAGGCCGCGGCGGGCGCGGTCGAAGGGTCTGCAGGGGTCGGGCGAGACGAGCTCGAGCGAATGGAACCCGTAGAGCACCGACAGGCAGAGGCTGTCGACCCCGCCGACCACGGCGGCATCGGCCCAGCCCGACTCGATCAGGCGGGCGGCGGTGGCGAATACCTTGGCCGAGGACGAGCAGGCCGTCGAGACGGTCTGCACCGGCCCTTCGAGCCCCAGTGCGGCGGCGACATAGGCCGCCGAGGTGTGCGGCGTGTGCACCCAGGGCATGACGTGCTCGGGGCGGAATTCGCCGGCCTCGTCGAGCTCGCGAAAGGCCTGCTCGGTGCTGCTGATGCCGGCCGTGGAGGTGCCGACGATGCAGGCGATGCGCTCGGGTCGATGGCGCTCGAGCAGCGCGGCGGCCTGCGCCCGGAAGCCGTCCTGGTCCAGGGCGAGGGCGGCGAGCTGGTTGTTGCGGCACTGGAAGCGGGCCAGGTCGCCTTCGAGGATGACGTTCTCGACGCCCTCGACGCGGCCGATCCAGGTGTCGAGCTCGCAGTTGGGATAGTCGTTGCGGCGCAGGCCGCTCGCGCCGTCGCGCAGGCTCGCGCGCAGGGCGTCGAGTCCGCTGCCGGCGGCGCAGGTGAGGGTCATGGCGGCGATATGCAGGTCTTTCATGCGAGTCGTGGCGGGTCCCGGCGCGGCGCGCGGCACTTTTCAAGGGTGCGCCAGTATAGGCAGGGCGGCAGGCGGTCGCAATCCGGGTCCGGCACGCTCTATGATGGGCGCCCGTCGTCGAGGCCGCACGCCCCTTCATGAGTACCGTATCCAGCCTGACCCTTCGCTCTGCACTGGCCGACCCGGCCCTGCGCGAATCCCTGCTGGCCAGTCTGGCGATGCTGGTCCTCAGCGGCGGCCTGATCTTCCTGGTGACCTGGATCTGGGTCCAGGCGCAGGCGATGCGGCGCGCCCGTGCGCCGGAGGTCGACTGGCTGATCGTGTGCGGTCACGTCCTGGACGCCGGACGGCCGTCGGCTGTCTATCGGGCCCGGCTCGAGCGTGCCGCGGACCTGGCCGGGCGGGACGCCGGACTGCAGTTGATGCTGGCCGGCGGCGGCGAGCCGTCGGAGGCCGCGGTGGGCCGGGACTGGCTGGTCGCGCAGCACGGCCTGTCGCCGGAGCGGATCCGGCTCGAGGAAGCCTCGACCGACACTTTCGAGAACCTGCGCCATGCCCGGACCCTGCTGCCGGCCCGGGCGCGGACGGGTATCGTCACCAGCCGTTTCCACATCGCCCGCGTGATGGTCTACGCCCGGCAACTCGGGATGACGGCGCAACCCGTGCCGGCGGAAGCGAGTTGGCGCCCGACGGTCGCCAACCTGGCAGCGGGCCTGCGGGAAGCCGTCTTCCTGTGCTGGTTCGCCTGTGGTCGCTTCTGGGCCCGACTGGCGCGGCGTCGGCACCTGCTCGAACGGATTCGCTGAAGCGCCGGTCGACGCGGCTGACACATTCCGGCAGCGGGGCGCCGCAGAAGGGCAGCCGGTGTGTGGGGAGCCGGGCCGAAAGGTGCGCTCGATTCGTGATCGCATTCACTCTTTGCTGATTGCCAACTTGTCGCCGGAATCGGGTTTCCGGATATTGGCACACCGTTTGCATATTTCTTCCCAGGCAAGAACGCTGGCTCAAAAAAACAAAGGAAGGGGAAGGATCATGACCGGAACGCAGCACCACACCGAAATCAACACCCGACTGGAAGATTACCTGGCCGTCCTCGATGTCGGGATCCGGTTCGCGTTCCAGCCGCTGGTCGACGAAACGACCGGGAAGACGGTCGGACACGAAGCCCTGGTGCGTGGCTGTGCAGGCGAGTCGCCCGCGCAGATCATCGCTTCGGTGCGTTCGGAGAACCTCTTCTACTTCGACCAGGCCTGCCGCCTCGGCGCGATCCGCGAGGCGAGCCGTCTCGGGCTGAAGGGCGATCTGCACATCAACTGCACCGAGGTCGACCCCGACAACCTCGAAGCGGCACTCAAGTCGACCGCACAGGCCGTCTACGCCAGCCGCTTCGAGGCCGACCAGATCGTGCTCGAGTTCAACTCGCTCGAGCGCCTGGGCAATCCGCGCCAGCTCGCCGAGGTGCGTGCCCGAGCCAACGCCTACGGCTTCCGCGTCGCCGCCGACAACTTCGGCACCGGCGAAGCCGGCCTCAAGCGCCTGGCCGTCCTGCGCCCGGAGTTCGTCAAGCTCGACCGCGAACTGATCTCCGGCATTCACGGCAGCCTGCGCCGCCAGGCCATGGTGCTGGGCGTACTGGCCAGCTGCCGCGCGCTCGGCGTGGAGCCGATCGCCGCCGGCGTCGAATCGGAAGACGAAGTGACCTGGCTGCGCCAGGCCGGCGTTTCGCAGTTCCAGGGCTACTTCTTCGGTCGCCCGGAGACGATCGAGGAGGAAGAAGAAGGCGACTTCTTTCGCGGCCTCGATATGAGCCCGGAACTCAGCGCCTGTGCCGCTTGATCAGGACGTCGAGCACCGATTCCAGGTCGGTGCCGGCCGACCTGAGAGAGACGAGCAGGTGATAGAGCAGGTCGGCTGACTCGCTAGCCAGTTCATCGCGGTCGCCCGAGGCGGCCGCGAGCGCCACTTCCACTCCTTCTTCCCCGACTTTCTGCGCGCAGCGCTTGCTGCCCTCGGCCAGCAGGCGGGCGGTGTAGCTCTTCTCCGGATCCGTGCCCGCGCGATCGGCGATGGTGCGTTCCAGCTCGGCCAGGAAGCCGATGCGTGGAGTGCGCGTGTTCCCGAAGCAGGTGTCTGTGCCGGTATGGCAGGTCGGGCCGTGCGGGCGGGCGAGCACCAGCAGGGTGTCGCGGTCGCAGTCGGCCAGCACATCGACGAGCTCGAGGTGGTTGCCGGATGTCTCGCCCTTGGTCCACAGGCGTTGCTTGCTGCGCGAGTAGAAGGTCACCCGCCCGCTCGAGCGCGTGACCTTGAGCGCCTCGGCGTTCATGTAGCCGAGCATCAGCACCCGCCCGTCGTCGGCGTCCTGCACGATTGCTGGCAGCAATCCGTTTGATTTGGACCAGTCCGGATCTTCGAAGTCCTGTTTGTTGTTCATTCGGGGCGGCTCCGTTTGTGCTTTTAGGGTTCAGGTTTCAGGTTTCAGGATTCAGGTTTCAGGAAAAGATGACCACATCGTCGCCCCGGCCTTGAGCCGGGGCCTTCCATCGGTTGGCGTCTTCGGTGGGGAGGTCCCGGATCGGGGTCCGGGATGACGCTGCGCGTCGGTTCGGAGTTCCGGGGCAGCGGGGCTGCCAGCGTTGAGGTGCCAACGTTCCTGGGGATTTTCGGCAATGCCCCAGCAGCCTCCAACTGCGCTCCTGAACACTGAAACCTGAACCCTGAAACCTTCCATTCAATTTCTAACCACAACACCATGCCCGCGCAGCCAGTCCTTGAGTTCGGGGATGGCGATCTGGCCGGAGTGGAAGACGGTGGCAGCCAGGGCGCCGTCGACGTCGGCCTCGCGGAAGGCCTGCAGAAAGTGCTCGCGTGAGCCCGCACCGCCGGAGGCGATCAGGGGGACCTTGCAGGTCGTCCGCACGGTCTTCAGTTGTTCGATGTCGTAGCCTTCGCGCACGCCGTCGGCGTCCATGCAGTTGAGCACGATCTCGCCGGCGCCGAGGCGCTGGACCTCTTCGGCCCAGCTCATCGTGTCGCGCCTCGGGTCGACCATGTTGTCCGGGTCGCCGGTGTACTGGCGCACGCGCCAGCGGTCGTTCTCGCGAATCGAGTCGATGCCGGCGACCACGCACTGCGAGCCGAAGGCGTCGGCCAGTTCGCCGATCAGGGCCGGGCGCTCGAGCGCCGGCGAGTTGACCGAGATCTTGTCGGCCCCGGCGTGCAGCACGGCGCGCGCGGTCTCGACGTCGCGGATGCCGCCGGCCACGCAGAAGGGGATGTCGATCGCTTCGGCGACGCGTTCGACCCAGGCGATGTCGACGCTGCGCTTCTGGGGGCTGGCCGAAATGTCGTAGAAGACCAGTTCGTCTGCGCCGGCGTCGCGGTAGCGGTGCGCCAGGTCGACGATATCGCCCATGTCGCGATGGTTGCGGAAGCGCACGCCCTTGACCACGCGCCCGTCGCGCACGTCCAGGCAGGGGATGAGCCTTACCGCGACCATTTGCCCACCTCGCTCAATGCGACCCGGCCCTCGAGCAGGGCGCGGCCGACGATGCAGCTGGCCACGCCGGTCTGCGCAACCTCGTTGAGGTCTTCGCTCGATCCGATGCCGCCGGAGGCCTGGACGGCCAGCGACGAGAAACGGGCGCAGATCGATTCGTACAGCACCAGTGAGGGTCCGGCGAACATGCCGTCGCGCTCGATGTCGGTGCACAGCAGGTGTTCCAGCCCGGCGTCGACCAGGCGCTCGAGCAGCGTGAACAGATCGTCGTCGCCGGATTCGGTCCAGCCGGCCGCGCGCGGGAACCAGGCGCCTTCCGGGCCCGGGCTGACGTCCAGGCCGGCGACGATGCGTTCGCCATCCGGGCCGGTCAGCCAGGAGGCGACGGTGGCGGGTTCGCGCACGCACAGGCTGCCGATGACCACGCGGGCCGCGCCGGCGTCGATGCGGCGGCGGAAATCCTCGTGCGAGCGCACGCCGCCGCCGGTCTGGATATCGGCGTCGACCTCGCGGCACAGTTGTTCGATCGCGGCAAGATTGGCGGTGCCGCCGTCACGGGCGCTGTCGAGATCGACGACGTGAATCAGCGTCGCGCCGGCGTCGGCGTAGCGCCTGGCCACCACCAGGGCGTCGTCGTCGTAGCGCGTCTCACGCTCGTAATCGCCCTGCTGCAGCCGCACCACGCGCCCGCCCCTGAGATCGATCGCGGGAATCAACTTCATGAAAAACCTTGTCCACAGATGAACACAGATGAACACAGATGAAGAACACCCATGACAGCGCTTGAATCCTTGGTGCGAGCTTTGAGTGAGCGAAACTCCGGCCGGGCTTCCTTGTTTATGCAGTATCTGTGTTTATCTGTGTTCATCTGTGGACCCTTTGTTTCTTGGGGTTCAGGCTTCAAGAAAGTTGCTCAGAATGCGCGCCCCGGCGCCCGCCGATTTTTCGGGGTGGAACTGGCAGGCGGCGAAGTTTCCGCGGCGCACGACGGCGGCGAAGCGTTGGCCGTGTTCGCTGATCGCCACGGCGTGGTCGACCGGTGCGGCGTAGCCGTGCACGAAGTAGAACCATTCGCTGCCGTCGAGGCCTTGCCCGAGCGGGTCTTCGCCGACCCAGTCCACCTGGTTCCAGCCCATGTGCGGCAGCCTGAGATCTTTGCCGACCTGCAGCTTGCGCACGCGGCCGGGGATCAGGCCGAGGCATTCGACGTCGCCTTCCTCGGACGACTCGCACATCAGTTGCAGTCCTAAGCAGATGCCGAGCACCGGCTGGGTCAGCCCGCGGATGACCTCGACCAGCCCGGCCTTGTTGAGCGCGTTCATCGCCCAGGCCGCCGCACCCACGCCGGGCAGGATCACCTTGTCGGCCGAGCGAATGACTTCGGCGTCGGTCGTCAGCACCGATTCGGCGCCGAGCCGATGCAGGGCGTGCTGGACGGATCCGAGGTTGGCGCCGCCGGAGTTGATGACCGCGATCGTCATGTTCGAGCGCTCTGGAAGGGCCTCTCGCAATGGCGCAATGGCGCAAAGACCGCAAGGCAAGAAAAGGGAAAATGGACTAAGCGATGGTCTATTGCAAAGGCAACGCCTGAATCGAATTCAATCGTTTTCCATTGCGTCCTTTGCGCCCTGGCGCCTTTGCGAGAATAAATCAGGCCCGGAATCAGCATCACAGCACCCCCTTGGTCGACGGCGTGCCGGAGCCGGTGCGGGACAGGGCCGGCCGCAAGGCACGCCCCACGCCCTTGAAGCAGGCTTCGACCATGTGGTGGGTGTTCTCGCCTTCGACCTTGATGTGGATGGCGCAGCGCAGGGCCTGGGCGAGGGAGGCGAAGAAGTGTTCGACCATTTCGGTGTGCAGCCCGCCGACGGACTCGCGCGGGAAGTCGGCCTCGAAGACGATGGCCGGCCGTCCGGACAGGTCGATCGCCACCTGCGCCAGCGATTCGTCCATGGGCAGCAGGAAGCCGTAGCGGCCGATGCCGCTGCGGTCGCCGAGCGCCCGGTCGAGCGCGCCGCCGAGGGCCAGGGCGCAGTCTTCGACGGTGTGGTGTTCGTCGACCTCGAGGTCGCCCCTGCAACGCAGGTCCAGGGCGAAGCCGCCGTGGGCGGCGACCTGCTCGAGCATGTGGTCGAAGAAGCCGATGCCGGTGTCGATGCCGACCGGCCCGGTCGCGTCCAGGTCGACCTTGACGGCGATGTCGGTCTCGCGGGTCTGGCGGCGGACCTCGCCGGTGCGCGCGGTGCCGAGCAGGGCGCGGGCGATGCCCGGCCAGTCCAGGCCGTCCGACCCGATACGATAGCCGGGCAGTCCCATGTTGTCGGCCAGCTCCAGGTCGGTCTGGCGGTCGCCGATCACCGCGGATCGCTGCCGGTCGAGCCGGGGGTCGCGCAGGTAGTCGAGCAGCATGCCGATGCCCGGCTTGCGCGTGGGCGCGTTGTCTTCCGGCAGGGTCGGGTCGACGTGGATGGCGTCGAAGACGATGCCCTGGCTTTCGAGAATCTGCAGCAGCAGGTCCTGCGGCCCGCGGAAGTCGGCTTCCGGAAAGGCGTCGCTGCCGAGGCCGTCCTGGTTGCTGACCATCACGAAGCGATATCCGGCCGCCTTGAGCTCGAGCAGCGCCGGGATCACGCCGGGCATCAGGCGGAACTTGTCGAAAGAATCGACCTGTTCGTCTTCGGGCTCTTCGATCAGGCAGCCGTCGCGGTCGATGAAGAGGACTTTTCTCATGCTTTCCAATCCTGAAGAAACTCGATGAAGGCGGTGTTTTCCTCCGGGGTGCCGAGCGTGATGCGCACGCAGTCGGCCAAGCCCGGCTGAGCGGACTGGTCGCGCAGGCGGATGCCGGCCGCGGCCGCATCGCGCACCAGGGCCGGCCCGTCGGTAGTGCGCACCAGCACGAAATTGGCCTCGCCCGGCCAGACGCGGCGGACGGCTGGATGCGTTTCCAGCGCCTGGACCAGTCGTCGCTTGTCGTCCATCAACAGGTCGATCTGCTCGCGCCGCGCCGCCACGGCTTCGGGCTCGAGCGCCGCTTCGGCGGCGGCCACGGCCGGCGTCGGCAGCGGATAGGGCGGGATGATGCGCCTGAGCAGGTCGATGACCTTGGGGTGGGCGATGAGCGCGCCCAGGCGGCAACCAGCCAGGCCGAAGGCCTTCGACAGGGTGCGCAGCACGACCAGGTTGGGCTGTTGCGCCACGCGCGAAGCCAGGGACTGTCGGTCGGAGAATTCGATATAGGCCTCGTCGATGACGACCAGGCCCTCGTCGGCTCGCCGGCGGGCCAGCTCGAGCACGGTCTCGGCCGCCAGCCCGTCGCCGGTCGGGTTGTTGGGCGAGCACAGGAACACGAGCTTGGCCGGCCCGGCTTTCGACAGCCCGGCCCGATCCAGTTCGAAGCCGTCACCGGATTCGCGCAGCGGGATCTCGACCAGCTCGGCGCCCTGGATGCGCGCCGACAGCGCGTACATGCCGAAACAGGGCGGGCAGGTGATGACCCGGTCGGCGTGCGGCCGAACGAAGGCGCGCATCAGCAGGTCGATGCCCTCGTCGCTGCCGCGGGTCAGGAGCAGGTTTTCGGGCGAGACGCCGTAGTAGGCGGCAAGCCTTTTCTTCAGCTCGGTCGGCTGCGGTTCGGGGTAGCGGTTGAGGCCCAGGCCGGCGTCGCCCTCGGGCGGCCAGGGGTTCTCGTTGGCGTTGAGCAGGATGCCGGCGCTGTCGGCGAGCGCCCGCGCCGAGGCGTAGGGCGCCAGGGCGCGGATTTCGGGCCTTGCCAGGTCGGCGATGTTCATTCCCGAACCCCGTCGAGTTTGTCCAGGCGCAGCTGGATCGCCAGGCGGTGGGCGTCGAGCCCTTCGTGGGCGGCCAGCCGGGCGCCGTCGGGGCCGAGCTTGCGCAGGCCCTCGGGCGTGGCTTCCTGGACGGTCATGCGGCGCATGAAGTCGGTCAGCGACAGGCCGGCGCAAGACCGCGCCCAGCCGCCGGTCGGCAGCACGTGGTTGGTGCCGGAGATGTAGTCGCCCAGGGCCTCGGGCGTGTAGTGGCCGAGGAACACCGAGCCGGCGCTGGTGATGCCTTCGCAGAGCTCGCGCGCGTTCTTCGTGGCGATGATGAGGTGTTCCGGTGCGTAGTCGTTGGCCACGCGCACCGCTTCATCGATCCGCTCGACGGTGACGATGGCGCCGTGCTCGAGCGCGCGGCGGGCCGTTTCGGCGCGCGGCAGATCGGGGATGAGTCGCTCAAGCGAAGAAACGACCGCCTGCGCGAGTTCGTCGGCGTCGGTGACCAGGAAGACCTGGGAATCGGGGCCATGCTCGGCCTGGCTGAGCAGGTCCATGGCCACGAAATCGGGGTCGGCCGTGGCATCGGCGATGACCATGACCTCCGAGGGGCCGGCCGGCAGGTCCATGGCGGCGCCGGCGGGATCCTGCGCGGCCTGGCGCTTGGCCTCGGCGACGAAGCGGTTGCCGGGACCGAACACGCGCACCACCTTGGCCACCGACTCGGTGCCGTAGGCCATGGCGGCCACGGCCTGGGCGCCGCCGGCCACCAGCACGGTGTCGATCTCGAGGCGGTGGGCGATGTAGCGAACGGCCGCGTCGGCGCGTCCGTCGCTGCCGGGCGGCGTGGCGAGGACGATGCGCCGGCAGCCGGCCAGCCGGGCCGGCACGCCGAGCATCACCGCCGTCGACGGCAGCGGCGCGGTGCCGGCCGGCACGTAGAGACCGACCGGGTCGAGCGCGCGCCAGCGCGCCTGGCAGGTCACGCCGGGTGCGGTTTCCACTGCGTAGTCGTCGGGGCGCGCCGCTTCGTGGAAGCGGGTGACCGTTTCGATGGCCGTGTCGATGGCGCCGATGAGCTCGGGATCGAGTTCGTCCTTTGCCGAAGCCAGGTCCCCGGCCGTGGCCAGCAGCGCGACCGGTTCGCGGCCGTCGAAGCGGCGGCCGTAGTGGAGTACCGCCCGGTCACCGTCGCGGCGAACCGCGCCGATGATGTCGGCCACGGCGGCGCGCAGTTCGCCGGTTGTCTCCAGGGCGGGCCGGGCGAGCAGTTGCTCGCGCTCGTCGGGCCCGAGCGCGTTCCAGGCAACGATTGTCATGGTGCGGCTCATGCCAGCATCTTCTCCACCGGCAGGACCAGCACGGCCGAGGCGCCGGCGTCCTTGAGTTCTTCCAGGTGTTCCCAGAAGACCTGCTCGGTGCACACGGCGTGTACGGCCACCTTGTCGTCCTGGCCTTCCAGGGGCAGGATCGTGGGCGACTCGGCGCCGGGCAGGATCGCGGTGATTTCGGCCAGGCGCGAGCGCGGCGCGTGCAGCATCACGTACTTGGTCTCGGCGGCCTGCTGCACGCCCTGGATGCGGGTGAGCAACTTGTCGAGCAGCTGCTCGCCCTCGGCATCGAGCCGCTGCGGGCAGCGGTAGAGCGCGGCCTGGCTGGCCATCACCGGTTCGATCGCCTTGAGGTGGTTTGCTCTCAGGGTGGTGCCGGTCGAGACCAGGTCGACGATGGCATCGGCCGTGCCCAGGCTGGGCGCGATCTCGACGGCGCCGTTGAGCATCACGATGTCGGCGTCCACGCCGTTTTCGTCGAGGAAGCGGCGGGTCAGCTGCGGGTAGCTGGTGGCCAGGCGCTTGCCGGCCAGGTCGGCGATGGACTTGGCATTCGAGGCCTCGGGTACGGCCAGCTTGAGTTGGCAGTGGCCGAAATCGAGCTTGCCGAGACTGTCGAGGCGAACCTCCGGGCGGCCCTGGCGCGCCTCGAGCAGTTTTTCCTCGGCGACGTTCTCGCCCACGATGCCGAGCTGGCACACGCCCTCGACGAGCAGGCGGGGAATGTCGTCGTCGCGCACCAGCAGCAGGTCCACGGGCAGGTTGCGGCCGTACCAGAAGAGCTTGTCCTTGCTGCGCGCGAAGTGCAGGCCCGAGCGCTCGAGCAGGTTGAGCGACTTGTCGGCCAGGCGGCCGGATTTCTGGATGGCGATCTGAATTCGGTTCATTGTGTTGGCTTTGTTCGTGAACTCTTAAAGGCCTCTCGCAAAGGCGCAAAGGCGCGAAGTTCGCAAGGGGAAAAAGATATTGACTAACTGTTGGGTGGCTCGACTATTGGGAGCTCCCAGCATCTCGTGGTCGAATTCAATGAACGTTCATTCTCTTTGCGTCCTTTGCGCCGTGGCGCCATTGCGAGAACGATCTTCGCTTCCGCGGCCACCCTGCTTGATTCGCTCCAAGGCCATGCGATATCCACCGTTGCCGCTCTCAAGGTAGCGCGCGACGCGGCCGATGGTGGTGACGCTCACGCCGGTGATGTCGTGGATCTCCCGGTAGGGCTTGCCCTGGTCGAGGTAGCGCACGACGCGCCAGCGGTCGACCATGGCTTCCAGTTCGGCCGGCGTGGTCAGGTCCTTGAGCAAGGCGCGCATTTCCTCGGGCGTTTGCATGGCCAGCAGGGCCTCGGCCAGGCTGGATCGGGCGGCGCGGTTGGCCTGCATGTGTTGCGGGTCGTGGTGTTTCATGGCGGCCTAATGTAATAACGCGTTAGTACATTAACACGGTGTGGTGAAATTGCCAACAGGCGTGGCCGTCAGTCGGATCGGCGGGTTGGGTCGCGGCGAGCCGGCGGCCGCGCAGGGTCAGCCGCGGTCGTAGCCGCCCGGATCCCGGCGATAGGGTGGGCGCTGGTAGTCGCGCAGCTTGCGGCTGCGGCAGGTGGCGAGGTGGCGGTCGCGTTCTTCGACGCGCTGGTAGACGCGGCGCGGGGCGGCGCGCAGGGCCCAGCGGTAGTGAACTTCCCAGTCCAGCGTCCAGTGCTGGCCGGTGAACCCGCAGACCATCTCGCGGGCTTCCTGGGCCTGGCGCATGGATTCGTTGGCATACCAGTAGGCCAGGCGGTGCTGCGGGTGTTCCAGGCGGTAGTGGTGGCTCGGCGGCGGCCAGGACGGCTGGCCGCGGGGCTCGCGGGCGATTCCGGCAGAAGTCCCGAGCACGAAGAGCACCAGGATGGCCAGAACGTAGCCCGATAGGCTTGCCGAGGATTGGCGTTTCATGACGCCATTATGCGTCAGCGTACTGAACCTCTTCTGAACCTCATCAGCCGGCCGGTGGCGCAGGCTCCACCCGGGCCGGGCGCCGCCACCGCGCGCGAAGCGTGATCCAGAGAACCCCGGCCAGCACCAGGCCGCCGCCGGTCAGCAGGCGCGGCCCGGGCCGGTCGCCCCAGAAAAGCACGCCGAGCACAACGGCCAGGATCGGCACCAGCAGCAGATAGGGCGTGATCCGGTTGACCTCGTGACGCTGGATGAGCCAGTAGAAGCCGCCGTGGCCGATGATCGAGGCGGCGATCGCCGAATACGCCACGGCCAGCCACGCGTCGGGACGCTCCGAGGTCAGGGCGAAGACCTGCGAGGGGGTCTCGAGCCAGGTGGCCAGCAGGCCCAGCGGTACAAGCGAAAGCAGGGCGTTCCAGGCCTGGAAATTGAACACGCCGATGCCCTTCAGGCGCCGCATCAGGATGGTGCCGGTTGCCAGCGAAAGTGCCGACAGCAGCACCAGCGCCACCACATCGAGCTGTGACAGCACGAGCGGGTCCAGGCCCATGACGAGCACGCCGCCGAATGCGATCAGGATGCCGCTTGTGGTTCGCCAGCCGATCCGCTCGCCGAGCAGCAGTACGGCCATCAGCGTCGACAGCGGCACGTAGATCTGCATGAGCAGCGCAATCGAGGAGACGTCCTCGGAGCGGCCGAGCGCAAGAAAGACCAGCCCGAAGTGAATGGCACCCATCGTCCAGCAGCAGGCCAGCAGGGTCTTCCATTGGTCGCGCGCGGGAACGCGCAGGAAGGGCAGGAGCAGCAGCAGCACCAGGCCGAAGCGAACGACGGTGAACGTCACCGGCTCGAAGACCCGCACCGCCCAGGCCGCCGCGATGAAGTTGCCCGCCCAGAGCAGGCAGATGAACAGCAGGAACAGGAAATGGGAGGCGGGCATGGCGGGGGCTGCGGCGCGTTGGGCGCCCATTGTGCCCGATCCGGCCGGTCGGAATGCCGGTCGATGGACGCTGGATGTCAGCCAGTGGACGAAAACTGTCACTTCCTGGGTAAAAACTGGCCAAAAACGGGCCGGCGAAGCCCAAAACGGCCGGATTTCGAACTTTGGCACGGGAACTGCATTTATGTCTGCGAACGGCAAAACTGACGAAAGGTGCCACCCATGAACGACAACATTCGAGCCGCAGAACAGGACCAGGACGTTCAGCTGTCCGCCCACGGTGACGAAAACGGATTCGACAACCTGCTCGCCGACGAAGTCGTCGTCGAGTGGCTCGTACAGCTCGAGCAGGAACAGAACCTGCGCGCTGTCGCCGGCTGAGTATTTCGCCGGCGCCCTGACCAGAATTCGGGAAGGGGAACCCGCGGTGCATTTCGGTGCACCTGTCTGACCGGCCAGCAACACCGGCCGGATGCCGACGCCCGCCTTCACGGCGGGCGTTTGCTTGTCTGCTAGTCTCCGAGCGATGGAACTACTGACATCGCTTGCCTGCTGCGCCCTCGTGATGACCGGCCTGTGGTTGTGGCAGATCCGGTCGAAGCGCGCCGATTGGGTCGATGCCGCCTGGGCCGTTCTGATCGGCTTGCAGGCCATCGGTTTCGCCGTCGTCGGCGACGGCGCCGTCGAGAAGAAACTGCTCGGCGCCTTGCTCGCGGTCACCTGGTCGAGCCGGCTGGCCGCGCACCTCATCCAGCGCCTGTCCGGGCACGAGGGCGAGGACGGTCGCTACCAGACCATGCGCGAGCATTTCGGCGCCAAGGCCAATCCTTTCTTCTTCCTCTTCTTCATGGTCCAGGCGCTGGTTGCCTGGCTGTTCGCGCTGCCCGCCTGGGTGGTCGTCAACGATCCCTCCGCCGCTGTCGACGTCTGGCTGATCGCCGGCGTGGCGGTCTGGTTCATCAGCCTGGCGGGCGAGTCGCTGGCCGACCGCCAGCTCGTCGCCTTCAAGGCCGATCCGGCGAGCAAGGGCAAGGTCTGCCGGGTGGGATTGTGGCGTTATTCCCGACACCCCAACTACTTCTTCGAGTGGCTGCACTGGTTCAGCTATCCGCTGGTGGCCGTCGGCGCCCCGAACCAGTGGGTCGCCTGGCTGGGGCCGGTCGTGATGCTGATCTTCCTCTACCGGGTGTCCGGCATTCCCTACACCGAGAGGCAGTCGCTGAAATCGCGCGGCGAGGCCTACCGGGAATACCAGCGTACGACCTCGCCGTTTATTCCCTGGCCGCCCAGGAATTAGGTTTCAGGTTTCAGGTTTCAGGTTCCGGGGGTTGCGGGATCATTGCCTGTCCGATGTGGTTGGTGTCCGTGCCGAACCAGATGCTGTTCGTCTTCGGGTCGAAGACCATGTGGCGGACCGTGCCGCCGCCGCTGGGGATTTCGCCCATGGCGAAGAAGCGCTCGGTTTCCGGGTCGAAGCCGACGAAGCGGTTGGGATCCTGCCAGGTTTCCACGAACCAGATGCGGCCCCGGTCGTCGGCGGCCATGGCGTAGGCCCCGGACTTGTCGGCGCCGGGCATGCGCCACTCCTTGAACTCGCCGGATTCGGGGTCATAGCGCCCCAGGTATCCCTCGGCGTAATCGCCGTAGAAGACGCCGCGATCGGTATGGGCCAGGCGGCGCGGGCGCGCGTCCTTGCGCGGCAGTTCGATCTCGGTCAGCTCGAAGGTCTCGGCGTCGACCCGGGCCAGCTTGTTGGTGCCGAAGAGCGCGACCCAGGCGTTGTCTTCCGCGTCGAGCTTGATGCCGTAGGGGCGTGAGCGGGGCTGCGAGACGCCGACCAGTTCGATCTCGCCGGTCCCGCGATCGTAGCGACCGATCCGGTTGCCCCACTGGACGGTGAACCAGATGCGGCCCTGCGAGTCCTCGATCAGGGTGTGCGGGTCCTGTGCGTGGTCTTCCGGTGTGGGTACCCGGTGGATTTCGCCGGTTGCGGGATCGAGCCGGCCGAGGTGCGCGGCCTTGTTGCCTGAATACCAGATCTCCTGGTCGTCGGTAACGATGACGTTGTGCGGGCCGGCGCCGTCGGCCAGGTCGAAGCGCTCGAAGACCTCGCCTTCGGGATCGAAAACGGCCACGTAGTCGCCGGCCTGTCCGACGAACCAGATCTGCCCGTCGGCGGCCACGTCGGGGTCACGCGGGCGGGTCTTTTCCCAGGGCACCGGCCATTCGCGAATCTCGATTGCGGTCGTGGCGGCCTCGTTTTCCTGTGCGAGGGCGGGGAGGACGGCGAGGATGCTCGCCGCTGCGGTCATGATCCTGCGCATGGTGCACCTCGATCGGTTGACGAGAGGCCGATTCTAGCGCGGCACGGTGGGGGTGCGTTTTGGCGAGTTGGTTTGTTGGTTCCTTCGTTCTTTCGTTCTTTGGTTCTTTCGTTCCGGCGCGTCTTGCGTTGGGGGCGTAGGTCCGGTAGGTGCCACCGATCGCTACGGGGGTCTCGACACGTCAAAGGCGTTTCGCCCGGGCCCGCTTCGCGGGGTCTTGCGGCGACTCACTTTTGTCAATTACGACAAAAG
>NZ_QUZK01000009.1 GCF_003410055.1 Wenzhouxiangella sediminis
TCTCTCCGCCACCATCGAAAAACCCCGCCTCGTGCGGGGTTTTTTGATGGTCGGGGAGACGGGCTTGTCATGACAATCACGGATGAGAACCCCGGTTCGACCCGAGCATCTTCCTCCTAGACCGCAATCGAGTCCTCCGGCGCCTGGATCATGTTGCCCTGCATGTAGTCCGCCCCCGAGCGCCACATGCTGGCGGCGGTCTGCGAATCCTCGATCATCGGCATGATGATGCGCACGCCCCTTTCGCGCGCCGGGACCGACAGCTCCATGAATCGCTTCTCGAGGGACGCATCCGCGGACAGGCGGCTGACGAAGCTCGGCGACATGCGGACGTAATCCGCCTTCAAATCACCGTTGAGCAGCGACCATCGGCTGTGTTCGTCCACGTGAGACAGGCAGACACCGACATCGTGCTCGGCGGCGATGTCCAGCAGGGCAGCGGTGCCTTTCATGTGCGCCATGGCGTCCTCGACCGGAATCTCCAGCACCAGCCTTCCGGCCAGGCCGGGCTCACCTTCCAGGTGGGCGACAAGCCACTCCCTGCGATCGACGTCCGCCAGGATCGCTTCCGACTGATTGATGAACAACCTCACCCGCTGCGACTCCAGACGCCCCCGCAGCAGTCGGGATGCCTGGATGGTCATCCAGCGGTCGAGCACGGGAAGGAGCGCGGCGTCCCGGGCCAGCGGCAGAAACTCCGCGGCCGTGATCAACTTGCCGTCCCCTGCCGCCAGTCGCGGAAGCATCTGGTAGCTCTCCATCTCCTCGCGGCCGCTGGTCGCCAGCAGGGGCTGGAACACGACCTTCATGCCATCGGTCCGCAAGGCTTCCATCAACAGACCCAGCATATGGTCGCTGGAGTCGAGGGCCTTCTGCGCCGAGATACCCGGACACACGGCGGACATCGAATTCCCGCCCTGCTCGGCCAGCGCCTCGACCCGCCGGACCAGCGGCAACAGCAGTTCATCGACCGTGGTAAAGCGATGATCGAAGCGTGCGTGCGCCAGGGACACGGTCACAGCCACTTCGTCGTCTTCGACGGCATAGGGCCGCTCGGTCAATGCCGAGAACAGGCTTTCGGCAGTGGAATCGAATCGATCCCAGGAAGTGTCGCGGGCGATCACGAGCATCGAGGCCCAATCGAAGCGAAGGATCTCGGCGGCATTCTCGAAGGCTTCATCGGCGCGTTCGGCCATACCTGAACCGAGTTCCTCGAGGCCCGAGTAACCCAGTTGATCCCGCAAGGTGCTGGCACGATCGAAGCGGACGAAGAGGACACCCCCGTGACCGTCTTGCGCACCGGAATTCAACGCGTCTTGCAGACGCCTGAGCAAGTCAGCGGCATTCATCATTCCCCCTTGGCAATTCTCGAGCGAAAACAACTAAATGGACCCGATGGCCCAGCCAAGACCGCCTGAGGGAAGTGTGACACAGTTCGCAGTAAATGCAAAGCGACCGGGCCGAGCCGCAGTCGGCCGCTGCCAGCGAGGCGCTCCGGTCCGAGGGCTCAGCCCTCGGAGGCCATACCGGCCAGGTCCAGGAAGAAAGCGTACTCCAGGGCCGTCTGCTCCAGTCGCCTGAAGCGGCCGGAAGCACCGCCATGCCCGGCCTCCATGTTGGTGCGCAGCAACAGGGGATTGCCGTCGGTCTTGGTCGCCCTCAGGCGCGCAACCCACTTGGCCGGCTCCCAGTACTGCACCTGGGAGTCCCACAGCCCCGTCGTTACGAGCATGGCCGGGTAGTCCTGGGCCGCCACGTTGTCGTAAGGCGAATAAGAGAGCATGTAGCGGTAGTACTCGGGATCGTTCGGATTGCCCCACTCGTCGTACTCGTTCGTGGTCAGGGGAATCGACTCGTCGAGCATGGTCGTGACGATATCGACGAACGGCACGTGCGCGGCGATTCCGAGGTAGCGATCGGGCGCGCGGTTGGCGATCGCCCCCATCAGCAAGCCGCCGGCGCTGCCGCCAACCGCGAAGACGCGATCACCGTCGACAAGACCGGCCGCGACAAGGTGATCTGTTACATCGACAAAATCATTGAACGTATTGATCTTGCTGAGCATTCTGCCGTCGTCGTACCAACGGCGCCCCATGACCTGGCCGCCGCGGACGTGGGCGATGGCAAAGACGAAGCCGCGATCCACCAGGCTCAGTCGAGTGGTCGAGAAGGACGGATCGATCGTGAACCCGTAGGAACCGTAGGCGTACTGGTAGAGCGGTGCCGTGCCGTCGAGCGGCGTGTCCCGGTGGTGAAGGATCGACACGGGCACCCGCGTACCGTCCCGGGCCGTGGCCCACTCGCGACGGGTCCGGTAGTCGGAGGGCTCGTAACCGCCGGGAATCGCTTCGCGCTTGAGCAGTTTCCGCTCTCCACTGGCCACGTCGAGTTCCCAGGTGCTGGTCGGCGTGGTCAGCGAGGAATACACGAAACGCAGGGTGCCCGCGGACTGCTCGAGATTCTCGCCGAGCATGACGGTATAGGCCGGCTCATCGAACTCGAGCAGCCTGGACTCCCCGCTGTCCCAGTCCAGGAGTCGGATCTGGCGCAGGCCGTCCGAGCGCTCGCTCACCGCGAGAAACTCGTCCATCGCGTCGAATCCGTGGATGAACACGTCCTGGCGATGCGCAATCACGGTGGACCAGCGCTCGCGATCGGCGTGGCCGTTAAGGGGAGCGGCCATGATGCGGAAATTGGGCGCATCGTGATTGGTACGGATGAGCCAGCGCTCGCCCAGGTGGTCGGCCTGGTATTCGTGATCACGCTCTCGTGCCAGAAAGACGCGCAAGGGCTGATCGACGGCATCCGCTTCGACGATGCGCATTTCGCTGCTGACCGTCGAGCGCAGGTAGACGGTGTTGTAGGCGTTGGAGGTGGTCCGCCCGACACCGGTGTAGAAAGCGGTGTCGTCTTCCTGGTGCACGATCTCGCCGGGTTCACCGCTGCCGACACGGTAGCGGCGAACACGCCAGGAACGCAGGGTCTCGGGCTCGTTTTCCACATAGTAGAGCACCTCGTCGTCGGCCGACCAGGACACGCTGGAAACGCCCGTGAGCCCCGTGTCGACATCCTCGCCGGTGACGAGATCCTTGATGTGCAGGCGGTACTGGCGACGGCCTACGGTATCCTCCAGCCAGGCCAGGTACCGACCGCTGATGCTGATGTCGCGGTCGCCCACGCTGTAGAAATCGTGGCCTTCGGCCAGCCGGTTGACGTCGAGGAGGATCTCCTCTTCGGCGTCCATGGAACCCTGGCGGCGGGCGTGAATCGGATACTCCCTGCCGGCCTCGAAGCGCGTGTAATACCAGTAGCCCCGATCCAGGTACGGCACGCTGCTGTCGTCTTCGACGATGCGCGAACGCATCTCCTCGAAGAGCGTCTCGCGCAAGGTCGAGAGGTCCGCCACCATGGCCTCGGTGTACTCGTTCTCGGCCTCGAGATACGCGAGCATGTCGGGATCCTCGCGATCATCGTCGCGCAGCCAATACCAAGGGTCCGATCGCTCGCCCGCGGGCGCGCCGACCACATGATCTCGCCGTTGGGCCATCGGCGATTCCGGCAGCCTTTCGGCGCTCGCTTCTGCTCTGTTCTCGGACATCGTTCGGGGGTTCTTTCCTTGTTCAACGGCTTGTTCACGATCACAGGCCGACAGACCCAAGAGCAACAGCGTACCGGCGGCAAGCCCGGCCAACGACAATGAATTGTTCATGCAGGATTCCGTGATGGGTCGACCGCGCGGTCACCGCGCAAACGGCGATGGTACACCAGCTCCATTACCGGCAGGTCCCTGGCGCGAGAGCAGCGAAGAAGCGCCCACCGCGAAGCCTGCCCCTTGCCGGATTCAATGCCTGGGGCGCTCGAACAACGCTTCAAGCGCCCGGGCATGAAAAGCATCGGGATCGCTGCCGTCGAAAAGGCCGAGGCGCCTGGCGCGATCGAAAAAGCCGCGGGCCGGCAGCCCGCGATTGGCGCGGCTGGTTGCCAGTGCGGCGCGCAGGGGCCGCCCGGCCTCGGCGTCACGCTTGAGCAGGATCTCCAGGAGTCGCGTCGTCTTGTGGATTCGCTTCGGGCCCGGCATGGCCAGCGCATCGGCCACTTCGAGGTACGTCATCGTACGCCGCTGTACTCGCGCCCGCTCCAGCAGGGCGGTCAGCCTTTCGAGATAACGCTCGCGTTCTTCGATGCTGAGGTTACCGGACACGGCGAGACCGC
This sequence comes from Wenzhouxiangella sediminis, assembly GCF_003410055.1. Classification (GTDB taxonomy): domain Bacteria; phylum Pseudomonadota; class Gammaproteobacteria; order Xanthomonadales; family Wenzhouxiangellaceae; genus Wenzhouxiangella; species Wenzhouxiangella sediminis. The sequence continues at coordinate 4,213 of NZ_QUZK01000009.1, forward strand.
CAGCGGGCTCACGCCACGTCGGAGTCAATTCCGCAGTTGTTCTTCTCGAACACGCGATCGGCGCGGTAGCTCGATCGAACCAGCGGGCCGGAGACGACTTCCAGGAACCCCTTTTCCAGCCCGATTTCGCGCAGCTCCCGGAACTCTTCGGGCGTGACGAACCGATCGACCGGCAGATGGTTGACGGTCGGCCGCAGGTACTGGCCGAAGGTGACGATGTCGACGCCGATGGCGCGCAGGTCGTCCATGGCCTCGACGACTTCTTCGGTGGTTTCGCCCAGGCCCAGCATCAGGCTCGTCTTGGTCAGCACTTTCGGGTTGTGCTTCTTGGCGTGCTCGAGGACCTTCAGCGTCTGCTCGTAGCCGGCGCGCGGATCGCGCACGGGATGAGTCAGCCGGCGAACCGTCTCGACGTTCTGCGCGAAGACCTCGAGGCCGGAATCGACGACCGTCTCGATGTCGTGCAGGCGACCCTGGAAATCGGGCGTCAGCGCCTCGACGGCGGTCTGCGGATTGACCTTCTTGATCTCTCGAATGCACTCGGCATAGTGGCCCGCCCCGCCGTCGTCGAGGTCGTCGCGGTCGACCGAAGTGAGCACCACGTACTTAAGGTCCATGATGCGTACGGATTCGGCCGAGTTGGCCGGCTCCTCCGGGTCGAGCCAGCCGCGCGGATTGCCGGTGTCGACCGAACAGAATCGGCAGGCGCGCGTGCACACGTCGCCCATCAGCATGATGGTGGCCACGCCGTTGGACCAGCATTCCCCGATGTTGGGGCACTTGGATTCCTGGCAGACCGTGGCCAGCCGATGCTCGTTGACGTTGCGCCGCACTTCCTCGTACTTGCCGCCCTGCGGCAGCCGTGCCCGCAGCCAGGTCGGCTTGCGGCCGATGGGCGCCGGCTCGACGCCCGCTCGCGCCTTTATGCCGTCGCGAATGGCGGTAAAACCTTGCGGCTTGCGCATCTTCTCGCCGCTCTTTACGGCGATCGGGATCTGTCTGGATTCGGTCACGCTGGACGGACTCCTGCTGTTCCGGTTTTCCGAAGGCGGCATTATCCCACTGATGGCGAGGTCTTGCCATGAAATGCCGCGATTCCCGGCGGCCCGGCGTGGCCCCGCATCGGCTGCAGCCATTCGGGCAGCGACGCCCGTTGCCTTCTCATCGCGCCGGAGTCGCCGCTCGCGGGCAAGGCCGACAGGAGCGGACAACCGGCGTCGGCGGGAACGTGCGTGGCCCCGTTCGACCATCCCCAGCGGCGCTTGAGACTCCTGGAGAGCTCATCGATACACAGCGTCGTCATGAGCGGGCCTCCTCTGCCGGCGCGAGCGGCCGCAAGCGCACCACGAGGCGCTCGGGGCCGCCCGCAACCGGCGCGTCGAACGGATAGCAGGTAATCAGGGTCATGGCCTGCCCGACCCCGTCGAGATCGATACCGGTCGTGCGCGAATCGACCACGCGGATGGCCTCGACGCGCCACCAGCGCCGCCGCCCGTCGGCTTCGACCAGTTCGAAACGGTCGCCGAGTTCCACGGCCCGCAGGAAGGAAAAATGCGTATCCCGATGGGCGGCGAGCACATGGTGCCCGCCCTCGCCCACTGCCATTCCCGGTCCCCAGGCCATCACCGGCGTGTCCAGCCCCTCGAGTACCAGATGATCCACGGCGAGGCGCGGCATGCGCAGGCGGGCGACCGGGTGGCTGACCGCGCCCGGCCAGGGCTCGACGTCGCCTTTCCCGCCGAGCGTCTCCTGCCAGGCCCGCTCGAGCAGGAATTGCCCGAGACCGGCCTTGGCGTGGATCCAGCCGGCCGAGCCGATCTGCCACACGGCCGCCAGCAACAGGGCCAGGACGAGGAAGCGACGCATCAGGACGCCCCTCCGTCGCGGTTGATGCGCCCCTGGAAGAGCAGCAACCCGACCAGCAGCAGGGCCAGCGCGCCGCGCAGCGCCGCCGGCACGCTGCCCGCGTCGGTGGCCGGCATGGCCCGGAGACTGCCCGAACGCCCCTGCGCCGGGCTGGTGTCGAGCTTGAAGCGCTGCATGGCCGCTTCCCGGCTGCGAGCCGGCGTCCTGTCGACGGCTACCAGGCTGGTCTGCGAGCTGACCAGGGAGTAATCGAGCGCCGTATCGAGGATTTCGGCGTCGACCAGGGCTTCCTCACCCGGCGCCACGATGCGGTTCTCGAGGGCTTCGATGCGCGCTCGCCCCCACTGCCCGGCGACGCCCGGCGCCGGCTGGAAGTCCTCGAGCGGCAGAACGCGCTCGAAGTACCGGCCGTTGCTCGTGCCGCGAACGATCAGGTCGCCGCTGAGCTTGTCGGCCCGCGCGATAATGCTCAAGGGCTGGCCCACGTAGAGATCGGGCAGCGTCTTCGGGTACGGCTCCACAGCCCTCGGCCAGGTCACTTCAAGGTCGTGGATGACGGGACTTTCGAGCTGGAGCACCAGCTCACTCATCCGTTCGGCGATGCGCGATGTTTCGGCAATGGCGGTGTAGCTGCCGCGGCCGGCGCCCGCCATTCGGCGCAGGAAGCTTCCGTTGACGCCGTGGCCGATGCCGACGGTGAACAAACGGCTCTCGCCCAGTTCGAGCTCGGTCCGCTCGAGCAGCTCCTGCTCGTTGCCGACCATGCCGTCGGTGATGAAGACCACCTGGCGGAGAAAACCGCCGGACGGCGGCGCGCCGAGCGCAAGCGCGAGCGGCGGGCCCATGTCGGTTCCGCCGCCGGCGGCCAGCGAGTCGATCCATTGCGCGGCCTCGACCAGTCGGTCTTCGTCGAAGCCGCGGGCCTGCGGATACAGCGAGCGCGCCTGGTGGTCGAACTCGATGACGTTGAATCGGTCGCCTGCCTTGAGGCTGGCCAGGGCGTAGTGCAGGGACTCGCGCGCCTGTTCGATGGGCTGGTTGGACATCGAGCCCGAGGTGTCGATGATCAGGATCACCTCCCTCGGCGTGTCGCGCGCCTCGAACGCCTGCGGCGGCACCAGGTTGAGCATGATGTGCTCATGGCCGTTGAAGGATTCGGCGAAGGCCGCCGTCGCCGCCTCGCCGGTATCCTCCGGTTCCCACACGAGTTCGAAATCCCGCCCGGACCAGTCGGCCCCGTCGCTCAGGGTCACCAGGCGCTCGCTGCCGAGATTCTCGACCTCGATCTCGTGATGTATCGACTCCAGGTTGCTCAGTCGAAGCCCAGGTCTCAGGTCCACCGTCAGCTGGACAGGCCGCTGCGGCATGCCGGTCTCAAGCGCCGACTCGAGACGTTCGCGCAGGGCGCGCTCGAGCTCGCCTGCAGGCCGGTAGCGCGGAGCGGCCGTGGTCGGGAAACGCAGCCGGAAGCGGCCATGCTCGTATTCCACCGGTTGGGTGAACCCGATCCGGATCTCGACCATCTCGCCCGGAGGGATATTGGCGACCCGGGTCGAAAAGAGATTGCCCTGGTCTCGTTCGACCAGACCGGCAACCTGTCCCTTCTCGCGCGCGGCCTCATAGGTCGCTCGCGCCGATTCCTTTTCCTGGATCTCGCCCTCGATCAGGCGCTGGCCCAGTCGGATACGGAGTTGTTCCACCGCGGAGCGGTCCGGCAGGGGAAAGCGGTAGACACCCTCGGCCCAGTCTCCGGTCTGGTTGAAGAACTGCTGACGCACCTCGACCAGGGCCAGCATGCCGGTGACCTGGATGTCGACTTCGGTCGACAGCGCCAGGGCCTCTTCGCGGCTTCCGCCGGCCTGGCGTTCGAGCCAGAAACCCGAGTCCGAAGCCAGGACGGGGCCGGCGACCAGCGCCAGGCAGAAAACAAGTAGACGCGACATTGGGGGTGACTCCTGTTGTGATCGTTGCGCGCCATTGCAACGCCCGGGCATGGCAGGAAGCGTGCGGGGCGATGTCGAAGTCCTGACCGGATGTGGCAAACTTGTGGCAGGCGGCGTTCCCGCGCCGCTTCCGGCACCAACCGCAGCACGGATTCCGCCGCATGACCCAGCGACTGATCGCCATCGTCGAAGACGAAGACTTCCTGCGCGACAACTACCGCGAAGCACTGGAGCGTTACGGGTTCGCCACGCGCGGGTATGCCAGCCGGAGCGAGGCCGAGTCGGCACTATCCGGCCCCTTGCCCGACCTCGTGATCATCGATGTCGGCCTCGGCAACGAGCCCGAAGGCGGGTTCGAACTCTGCCGCGCGCTGCGCCAGCGATCGTCGAGCCTGCCCATCATCTTCCTGACGGCCCGGGACAGCGATCTCGATGCGGTCTCGGGCCTGCGGCTGGGCGCGGACGACTACCTCACCAAGGACATCTCCAACCAGCACCTGCTGGCTCGGATATTGGCCCTGTTTCGCCGGATCGAAGCGGTGCGCGAGCCCGAGGCGCGCGATGCGCCCCTGCGGATCGGCCGGATCGAACTCGAACCCGACACCATGCAGGTGCGGTGGCAGGACGCCCCCGTCGCCCTGACGGTCACCGAGTTCTGGATGGTCCACTGCCTGCTCGAGCGCCCGGGGCACGTCAAGAGCCGCGCCCGGCTGATGGAGGCTGCCAGCCTGGTCGTGGACGAAACCACCGTCACCTCGCACATCAAGCGCATTCGCCGCAAGTTCGAGGCGATCGACCCGTCCTTCGATCGCCTGGAGACCGTACACGGCGCCGGCTATCGCTGGCACCCGGATGGCGCCGGCGCCACGTGAAGCTCCGTTCGCGGCTGGCGCTCGTTTCGATCCTGATGCTCTGCCTGCCCCTGGCGGGCTGGCAGCTGGTGCGATCGCTCGAGCAGGCGCTGCGCGACAGCTACCAGCAGGCCCTGGTGGATACCGCCCGCTCGATCGCCTCCGAGATCTCGAGCGCCGCGGGCGACCTGCCCCGCGCCGGCGCGTTATATGTTCACGAAACCGGCGAAGACATCGTGATTGACGGCTACGCGGGAGACTGGGCGTCCTGGCTGGAAGAGACCCAGGCCATCCCCGCGCGAACCGGAGATGCCGAATCGGCCGATCTGCTGGCCGCCGAACAGGGCGGCCGGCTTCACCTCCTCGTCCGGGTGCGGGATCCGGAGCTGGTCCTGAGCCGTCCGGGCGGGCAGTCGGGCGACCGGATCGAACTCGGGATCGGCGACGGAAATCCGCCCGTTACGGTCGCCCCTCTCGCGCCGGGCTGGTTCGATGTCCAGGGCAACGGCGGCACACCGAGGATCCAGGCCGCCCTTCAGCCGGGCGAGCTGGGCTGGACCATGGAGCTGGCCGTCGAGCGGCCGCGTGATGTGGCGGCACTCGATATCCGCGTCTTCGACGTCGACACCCGCGACGGCAAGCAAGCGGAAGCCACCCATGCCTTCCCGTCACCGCGCCCGCTCGCCCGCCCGAGCGAGGCGCTGTCGCAGCGACTCACGGCCCTGCTGCCGGAGGGGACGCGCGGCTGGGTAACGACGACGGACGGCTGGATCCTTGCCCGTGCCGCGCGCGGCCAGGACGAACTTGATGCCCAGAGCGCAACCGTCCCCGACGAAGATGAGGGCTGGCTGTTCGCCACCGCGGCCGCCCGCCTGCTCGGGATACTGCCGGACACCTCGCCGGACCGGGGTGCGGAACGCGACCGCCTCGACGACGGCGAGCGGCAAGCGAAGCCGAGCGCGGGCTGGTACCAGTTGCCCGCCGGCAACGGCTTCGTGGTGAGTGCCGGCGCGCCGGTCGTCCGGGACAGCGCTCCCGCCGGCCACGTCGTCATCGAGCGCCCGGCCGATCGCTTCATGGCGAGCGCCTATCGCTCGCTGCTGCAGCTTTTCCTGTTCGGGCTCGCCGGCATGCTCATCGTGGCCGCCGTGCCGATCGGCTTCGCCGCCCGGATTTCGGCGCGCATCCGGCGCCTTCGCGACGCGGCCGAATCCTCGGTCGGCGCCGACGGGAGGGTCCACGGCACCATGCCCGGCGTGCGCGGCAGCGACGAGATCGCGGACCTGGGTCGCAGCCTCTCGGGCATGGTCGAACGACAGCGACAGCACCAGCAGTACCTCCAGACCCTGGCCGGCAAGCTCTCGCACGAACTGCGCACGCCGTTGGCGATGATCCGGACTTCGCTCGACAACCTCGCCGAAGTCGGAGACGAGGAATCGCGCGAGCGCTATCGGCAGCGGGCCGCAGCCGGGTGCTTCAGGCTGCAGCACATGTTCCAGTCGATGAGCCAGGCGGCGCGGATCGAGGAGAGCCTGTCCGAGGAGCCCCTCGTCGGGCTCGATTTCGGGAAGCTGGTGGCCGACTATGTCTCCGGCTGCCGCCAGGCCTTCACCGGCCACCGCTTCGCCGCGGTCGTCCCGAATCGCGGCACGGCCCGCATTGCCGGTGCCGCGGAGCAACTCGCACAACTCCTCGACAAGCTGGTGGAGAATGCCGTTGCCTTCAGCCCGGCGGACAGTCGCATCACGATTCGCGTGGTACCGCAAGGCGGAGACGTTTCACTCCAGGTCGACAACCCCGGATCGAGCCTGCCGGACGATCAGCCCGAGCGATTGTTCGAGTCGATGGTCTCGTCGCGCAAGTCCGGCGGCGACGGTGTCCACCTGGGGCTGGGCCTGCACATCGTTCGCCTGATCGCACAACGCCACGGCGGGCGCGTGCGGGCCCTGGACCGCCCCGACGGCGTCCGCTTCCAGGTGGACTTCCCCCGGCTCGCGGACTAGCCGCGGACTAGACGCGGCCCGGCCGGAACGCCGGGTATGGCGAGAATCAGGAACTGCCGTAGCGGCGATAGAGGATGTTGACCCGTCGGACGTACTCGCGGGTCTCCGGATAGGGCGGAATGCCGTCGTGGCGCCGGACGGCGTTCTCACCGGCGTTGTAGGCGGCGATCACGCGTTCGAGGTCGCCGCTGAATTCCTCGTGCAGCCAGGCCAGGTAGGCCACGCCGGCGGTAATGTTATCGAGGGGATCGAAGGGGTTCCTGACGCCGAAACGCCGCTGGGTGGCAGGCATGAGCTGCATCAGGCCCTGAGCCCCGGAACGCGAAACGGCTTCGGGCTCGAACCACGACTCGGCATGCATGATTGCGCGAACAAGCGCATCGTCGACGCCGAAAATCTCGCTGGCCGCCCGGATCTCCGCATCGAAGGCACCGGTCTTCAGCGGCGTTTGCTGCCAGTCGACCCCCTTTCGACAAGTGCCGTAGCAACCCAGGTTGTGCACGCGATAGCGGTTGCTGTCGGGCTTGCGGTCGGTGAATACCGTCACACCGTTCTCGTCGGTGTAGGTATAGATCTGTGCGTGCGCGTCGACGGCGCAGAGGCCGAGGCTCGCCAGGATCAGAGTGGTAAGCAGTCCCTTCATTCGATTCTTCCGCATTGTTCTTCTAGAACCCGCCGGTCACGGACAAGCCGCCGTCGGCGGTGATCACCTGCCCCGACAGCCAGCCCGAGTCTTCACCCGCCAGAAAGGCGATCACTCGGCCGATATCCTCGGGTTCGGCCAGGCGCTTGAGCGGCGTGGTGTTTTCAAAATACTGGACCATGCGTTCGTTTTCCAGCAGCGCCTGGGCGAAATCGGTCTTGACCAGGCCGGGCGCAACCGCGTTGACGCGGATACCGTCGCTCCCCAGTTCGAGTGCCAGATTGCGCACCAGCTGGTTCTCGGCGGCCTTCGACAGGCCGTAGGCACCGATGAGCTTGTTGCCGAACTGACCGGCGATCGAGGAGACGAGGACGACCGCCCCGCCCCCGGACTTCGCCAGGTGCGGTCGGCTCAGGTGCGCCAGGCGCATCGAGCCAAAGACGTTGTTGTGCATGATCACGTCGAAAGCCTGCAGATCGACCTGGTCCGAAGGGCCGTAAACCGGATTGCTGGCGGCGTTCATCACCACCGCATCAAGCCTGCCGTAATGCGCCACCGCCTTCTCGACCAGGGCCGAGAGCTGCTCCTCGCGGCCGATATGGCAGGCGATCGCCAGCGCCTCGCCGCCGTCGTCCCGGATCGCTTTGGCAACGGCTTCGCAGCTGTCCTGGTTCCGGCTCGAAATCACCACCGACCAGCCTCTTCCGGCAAGCAGTTCAGCGGCCGCACGACCGATGCCGCGGCTGGAACCGGTGATGATGGCGACTCTGGATTCACTCATTCGGGCTACCCCTCGTTGTCCATGCTTCAGGCCCGGGTGCGCAGCGACTCGTCGTCGAGATGGCGCGTGCAGTTGCAGGCATCCACTTGCCAGCCGTCCCCGGCAAGCCTCAGTTCAGTGACCGAGGCATTGTACAGGGTCACGGCCAGATCACGCTGCCAGGCCAGATCCCGGCAGGCGAGCGCAGCGACGACGGTGGCGATCACCCCCGCGGACGACACCACGACCACGCTACGGCCGCTGCACAGGGCCGACGCCCAATCGTCGCTCGGCCGCAGGACCCGCTCCCTGAAATCAGCCCAGGTGCCGGTCTCGGGATCGACCAGGCCCTCCTCTTGCCAGGCGGCCATGACCCGGGGGAACCACGCCAGCAGCACATCCAGGTGCGTCACCGGGTCGGCAAGATGCTGCCGGGGCGGCAGCGGCAGATTCAATCTGGCCGAATGCTCGAGGGCCGCCCGAACCAACCCCTGCGTTGAGAATTCGTCGAGATCGCGGGTGCGCCTCACCTCTGCAGAGCGCTCCCCGGCCACCGGCGCCAGAGTCTGGCGATGGCGCCGAAGCGTGCCGGACCACAGCAGCGCCCCGTTCGCGACCGAATGGGAAAGCCGCCGACCGAGACTTTCGGCCTGCTGATGCCCAATCTCGGAGAGCCGGTCGTAGTCGTCGGTGCCGAGGCTCGCCTGGCCGTGCCTGACCAGGACAAGCCTCGGATTGTCGCTCCTCGCCGCGCTCACGGCATCGATTCTCCCTTGCCGCGGCGGCGCGCCCGACGATGCGGATCAGTGCCCGGAAACCGCGCAGCTGCCACCGTTTTTCGCCAGGTACTGCTGGTGGTAATCCTCGGCCGGCCAGAACGTGGCAGCCGGTTCGATCGAAGTGGCGACCGGTGCGCGGAAGCGGCCCGAAGCGTCGACCTCCGACCTCACCTGCTCGGCGATTCGGTGCTGCTGATCGTCGTGCACGAAGATCACGGAGCGATACTGCGTGCCGACGTCCGGACCCTGTCGATTGACCTGGGTGGGGTCATGCAAGTCGAAGAACGCACGAACCAGATCCTGGTAGTCGATCCTTTCGGGGTCGAACACGACCTCGCAGACTTCGGCATGGCCGGTCGTGTCGCCGCAGACCTGCTTGTAGGTGGGGTTGTCCACGTGACCGCCCATGTAGCCGACGGTCGCGTCGATCACGCCGGGCATTTCGCGAAAACGCATCTCGACGCCCCAGAAGCAGCCGGCGCCGAAAGTGGCCTTTGAAGACATCGCTCGAACTCCTGCCCGATTGCACGGGTCGTGATTGGTGCGGGAATGATATCCGACCACGCAGGCGGCAAAAAATTCGTGAGCGATCCTGGCCAGAGCTATCCGCCTGTGGAATGATGCCGCCCATGAACGACGAAACCTTCCTCTGGTACGACTTCGAGACCTTCGGCGCCGACCCGCGCCGCGATCGACCCGCCCAGTTCGCGGCGCGCCGCACCGACTCGGAACTGACACCGATCGGCGAACCGGAAATGATCTACTGCCGCCCGGCCGACGATGTTCTGCCGCAGCCGATGGCCTGTCTCATCACCGGCATCACGCCGCAACTCGCTCGCGAAAAAGGGCTGCCGGAAAACCGGTTCGCCGCGCGCATATTCCGCCTGATGAGCGAGCCGGGCACCTGCAGCGTGGGGTTCAACAATTTCCGCTTCGACGACGAGGTCGCCCGCCACCTGTTCTGGCGAAACTTCATCGACCCTTACGAGCGCGAGTGGGCCAACGGCAACAGCCGCTTCGACCTGATCGACCTGATGCGACTCGCGCGCGCCGTTCGGCCCGAAGGCATTCAATGGCCGGACTACGAGGACGGCCGCCCGAGCTTCCGGCTCGAAGACCTGGCCGCCGCCAACGGCATGGATACCAGCCAGGCCCACGACGCGCTGGCCGACGTGGACGCCACCATCGCCATGGCCCGGCTGGTCAAGACGCAGCAGCCCAGGCTCTGGACCTGGGCCCTGGGGCTGAGAAACAGGGAATCGGTCAATCGGCTGCTCGAACAGGAAGAGCCCTTGCTGCACGCATCCTCGCGCTTTCCGGCCCTGCCCGGCCGGGGTGTTGCACCCATCCTGCCGCTCGGCCGCCACCCCGGGATCGCCAGCCAGTGGCTGGTCTGGAACCTCAACGTCGACCCGACCCCGTTCCTGGATCTCGACACCGAAGCGCTCGCCGATCGCTACTGGACGCCCTCGGCAGACCTGCCCGAAGGCATCGAGCGCGTACCGCTCAAGCTGGTGCGCAACAACCGCTGTCCGATGCTCGCCCCGATGAATGTACTGGGCAAAGCCAGGGCCGCCGAGCTGGCCATCGACGTTGATGCACTGGAACCGCGAGCCCGGCTTCTGCGCCAGCACCCCGAGTTCCGCGAGCGCCTGGCGGCGATGTTCGCCGGCGGAGGCGGCCGGCCCGACGATTCGGATCCCGAGCTGGATCTCTACGGCGGCTTTCCGCCACGGGCAGACCGGCCGGTGATCCAGCGCGTCCACCAGCTCGAAGGCCCGGAGCTGGCCGGGATGGACGCACCCTTCCAGGACGAGCGGCTCAACGAATTGCTGTTCCGTTATCGCGCCAGGCTCTGGCCCGAAACTCTCAGCGACACCGAGAGCGAGCGCTGGGAAAGCCACCGGAGAAAGAGGCTGGTCGAGGATCCGGACCTGGGCAGCATCCGCCTGGCCGAGTACGGACAGACGCTCAAGGCGCTGATGGATGAGCGCCCGGACAAGGCGGATATTCTGCGCCAACTGGCCGAGTGGCCGAACGAGTTGGGGCTTGCTTTCGAACCGGAAGTCTGGCAGCAGCCACGAAAACCATAAATCAACAACTTACGGGCATGTCATGAAGTAGTGTCTTCGAATGTTATGCACAACTGGTTGATTCACTCTTTGACGCTATCTTGACGCGTCCGTGACGCCGCAAATACAGCACCGCATTTCGCAACTTATTGTTTTACAGGGTATTTTCAACTTTGGGCATTATTTGACCAATGCGCTTGAATGCCGATGAGCAGCCCGGAGGCGCTGGTTTGCCCACAAGGTTATCCACAGCTTTTGTGGATAAAGAACGCAGAGCTCCGTAAACCACTGTTTTGTGACCGGCATCACCCCCGAAATCAGGCCGCCAGGCCGGCCAGGGGCAGCTGCGATTGCACCTGGGCGGCCTCGCTCGAACCCCGCACGGCCTGACGCAACAGACGGTCGCTTCGCGGCGACACGAACTCGACCACGCTGCCGTCGTCGAAGCGCATCATCATGACCACCGGGGGCTCTCCCCGCCGGCCCGGCCGGGCAATCACGCCACTGATCGTCTTGCCGACGATTTCGTCTCGAAGCTGGTGGCTGCTGACTTGCTTGTTCATGGCTGGAATACTCCCGTTCGTTGACTGCAGGCTTATTCCAGCACGACGATTTCTCAAAACCTGAGAAGGCAAATCTCCTTAATCCCGAAGAGCGTTTCTACTACCGATTGGCGTGTCGATCTGCCGATTCGCCGAGGGGCGCTCCCCCGGGACAATGTGCCCAACGTCGGGCGGCTGCCCGGCGGGATTCGCAAGACACATCGAATACAAGGAGATTCATCATGATTCGCAATGCACTGATCGCACTTTTCCTGTCGCTCGCCATCGCCCAGGCCGGCCTGGCCGAAGACATGACCGTCGACATCAACACTGCCAGCGCCGAACAACTGGCCGAGGTCCTCGACGGCGTCGGTCCGGCCAAGTCGGAAGCCATCGTGGCCTATCGCGAGGAAAACGGCGACTTCACGCACATCGACGAGCTGGTCAACGTGCGCGGCATCGGCCTGCGGACGGTCGACCAGAATCGCGACCGGATCGATCTCGACGGCGAAGCCGCCGCCGAAGGCTGAAGCCAACCCCTGCCGCGACCGGGCCTCCCCGCCGCCGAGCCGGCGGGGAGGCCTTTTTGCTTGCCGCTCAGCGCATCGGCAGGCGGGAGCTGAACGCGTGCGCGAGCGTGGAACGGTCGGTGTGTTCGAGCTCGCCGCCCAGCGGAACGCCCTGCGCCAGGCGCGAAGTCCGGATGCTCCGGGACTCGGCCATCTCACGCAGGTACTGGGCCGTGGCCTCGCCTTCCACGGTGGTGTTGGTGGCGATGATGATTTCGGCCACGCCCTCTTCGTCCAGGCGCTCTCCGAGCAGATCCAGCCCGAGGTCTTCCGGACCGATGCCGTCCAGGGGCGAGAGGCGGCCGAGGAGCACGAAATAGCGCCCGTCGAAGGCCGTGGCCGCTTCGATGGCCAGCACGTCGCCCGGACTCTCGACGACACAGAGCACCTCGCTCGATCTCCGATCGCTGCGGCAGATGCGGCATTCCTCGTCGCTGGTGAAGTTGCGACAGCGCCTGCAACGCCGAATGTCGCGCATGGCCGTGGCCAGCGCGTCGGCCAGCCGGCGGCCGCCATCGCGGTCGCGCTCGAGCAGCTGCAGGGCCATGCGCTGGGCCGACCGGGCCCCGACGCCGGGCAGACAGCGCAGTGCCTCGAGCAGCTCGTCGAAAGGATCGGCGCTCATGCGCGGGGACGGATCAGAGATTGAAACCCGGCGGCATGGGCATCCCGCCGGTCAGGCCCGACATCCGTTCCTTCGTGGTTTCCTGGATTCGCTTGACGGCATCGTTGATGGCCGCCGCCACCAGGTCCTCGATCATTTCGCGGTCATCACCCACCTCGGGGTCGATCACCACGCGACGCACTTCGTGACGGCCGTTCATTTGCACCTTGACCAGGCCGCCGCCGGCTTCGCCGGTGACCTCCAGCTCGGCCAGTTCTTCCTGGGCCTTCTTGAGGTTCTCCTGGACTTTCTGCGCCTGCTGCATCAATTGCGCGATGTTGCCTTTCATTTCAGTCAGTGACTCCGTGTATTGATCGGTCGAATCGACTCGCGCACGACCTCAGCGTCGAAGTGTTCGACCAGGCGCCGGACGAAAGGATCCGAGTCGATGGCTTCTTCCGCCTCCGCCTGCGTGCGGGCAATCTGCTGTTCTTCGAGCATGGCCGGCGTCGCCAGTTCATCGTCGTCCACCGGCTGGATGGTGATCCGGAGCGGCTCGCCGGCCCACTCGGTCATGGCCTCTTCCAGCGCCCGCCGAAAGCGCTCGCTGATGAGCACCATGTCGTCGCGCGCGGCCGTGAACTCAACCTTGGGGCGATCGTAGCGGCCGACAACCAGCATGGCCGCCACGGTCCGGAAGGAATCCGTCAAGGGCAGCTCTTCGAGCACCTGTGGCCAGGTATCCGATCGGAGAGGCGTGGCCTCGCCCCTTGTCGCGGGGCCCGAGGCAGAAGCCGATGCCGATGCCAGCGGCGGCGAAGCCTGGGCCGGCTTCGCTTGCGCCGGGCGACTCTCGTGCACGGACCCCGAGCCGGCGAGCGCGCTCGTCGTTCCGGCGTCCGCGCTGCCGCCGCTCGGTCGACCCGAAGCGGTCGAAGCACCGCTTCCGGCGCCGCCCTGCTCGCCCGCCGCCTCGGCGGGCTGGAATGCGAACATGCGCAGGATCGTCATTTCGCAGCCGCTTCGTTCCGAGGGCGCCAGTGGCAGGTCGCGCCGCCCGGTGATGGCGATCTGATACCAGAGCTGAACGTCTTCCGTGTCCAGCCGGGCCGCGAGGTCGACCAGTTCTTCCCAGTCGGCGCGGCTGTCGTCACGATAATCGCGAAGTTGCTGGATCAGCGCGATACGGTGCAGGGCTTCGGCCAGGTCGGCCAGCAACTGCCCCATCCCCCGGGCCTGCGCGAAAACCTCGCCGACGGCGGCAATCGCGGCGGCGGGGTCATCATCCGCCAACCCCTCGAGTATGGCGTGCACATGGCGCTGCTCCACGCTGCCAAGCATGTCGCGCACATCGGCCTCGAGCAGCTTGCCGCTTCCGGCCAGGGCCTGGTCGAGCAGGCTCAGCCCGTCGCGCATGCTGCCGTCGGCGGCCCGCGCCAGCAACTCGATTGCAGCCTCCTCGGCCTCGATCCCCTCGGCCTCGAGAATCCGCCGCATCTGACCGCCGATCTCTTCGGTATTGAGACGCCGCAGGTTGAACTGGAGGCAGCGCGAGAGAATGGTGACCGGGATCTGCTGCGGATCGGTCGTCGCCAGTACGAACTTGACGTGTTCGGGCGGCTCCTCGAGCGTCTTGAGCAGCGCGTTGAAGCTGTGCCTCGAGAGCATGTGGACTTCGTCGATCAGGTAGACCTTGAAACGCCCACGCGTCGGTGCGTACTGGACGTTGTCGAGAATCTCGCGCGTATCGTCGACCTTGGTGCGCGAGGCCGCGTCGATCTCGAGCAGATCGACGAAACGCCCCTCGTCGATCGCCACACAGTTCTCGCACTCCCCGCAGGGCGTGCTGGTGATGCCCTGCTCGCAATTGAGCGACTTGGCCAGGATGCGCGCGATGGTGGTCTTGCCCACGCCCCGGGTGCCGGTAAACAGGAAAGCATGGTGCACCCTGCCCTCGGCAAGGCCGTTGCCGAGCACCTTGACGACATGGGACTGACCGACCAGCTCGGAGAAATTTCGGGGGCGCCACTTTCTGGCAAGAACCTGATAACTCACTGAAAACCCAACCAATTATCTTGAATTTCGTGCTCACACACCCCGTCCGGGACATGCGCTGACGGCGTCCCCGGAGTTTACACGATCGCGCCGGCGACGCGCCGACCCTACGCAGGCCAGGCAAGTGTCGCAAAAGGCAACAACGGGTTGTCAGGCCGCAAGCGTCAGTGGGATAATACGCGCTGGCCTCCACCGGTCTTCCCACACTGGCCTTCCCGTGAACCCCGTCAGGCCCGGAAGGGAGCAGCGGCAGCGGGTTGAACAGGTGCTGGGGTCGGGCTGGTGGGGGCCTTCTCTTTTCAGTCGGCCGGCGTCAACTCGAAGCGATCGAAAAACAGCTCGCCTTTCGGGAAGACCTCGACCACGGTCTCCTCACCCGGCGCCAGATGGTCGATCACGGCAACCCGGTAGAGCGAGTTCGCGTGATAACGGTCGAGCAGGTTCTCCGGGTTCCCGCCGACCAGCGCTTCCCATGGCCGCGAGTCGTCGTCGGGCACCCGGAACCAGACCGACGCGCCCGCCACCGCCGTTCCGCCCAGGTTGACCACGCGCACGCGCCCTCGATCGGGCGGGGCGGTCAGACGCTCCATGCTGATACCGCTCCGGGCCCGCCACCAGGCAGCGATATCGTCCTGCCTGGCCAGCCAGACGTCACCGCGGTCGATTGCATACTGCAGCATCTCCTCGACGATGCCGAGACGGCCCTCGATCACCCAGGGGTGGTGCAGCCAGGAGAAAAGTCCGCGCCTTGCCAGCACGTAGTCGAACTTATCGAACCAGATGGCCCTGGCAGTGGCGTCGTCGAGCGCGTACTGTTCGAACAGATGCCAGTCCATCGGCATCGAGGGCGGCAACTGGATCAGGCCGTCGCGTCGATGCGGCAAGGTTGTGTTGCTCCAGACGTCCGCATCGCCGGCATCGTGGGTGAAACCGAGTTCTGCAAGCGCACGCCAGGTGGTGGTGTCCTGCGACAGGTAGGGCGCACGAAAACCCGACAGCCTCTGACCGGCGGTCATCATGGGCTCGAGCAGCCCGCGCATGGTGCTGAGACGCTGAAACTGGGTGGGATAGTCCTGCCCGTTGAAGCTGGTGTGGATATCACCGTGCCCGGCGAGTTCTGCCCCACCATCGAGAATGGCCTGCACGATGGCCGGGTGTTCCTGGCCACCGACCGTTCCGGCATCGCCTCCTCCCTGCCCGACCGTGTAGAACGTTCCGAATCGGCTCAGACCCAGATCGTCGAACAGCTGCAGCAGCGCCGGCACCGCGGTGGTCATGGCCGGTTTTTCCGTGTCGCCGCTCCACGCGAATGCCGCGGCATTCGCATGCGGCCAGTGCCCGAGTTCCACCAGCAGTTCGTCCTGGGCGAGCCACGTCAGGGCATGGACGACGAACGTCCGCCAGGATCGCGGCCAGTCCCAGTTGGCATGGACGCCCGGCAAGGCACCGCTGTAGATCGCTCGACCGGCCCCGTGCTGGCTTGCGGTCACGGCGACTGCCCCGTCCGGCTCCTCCCAAGGCGCGGTTGAATCGTGCCAGTGCCCAAGGTCGGAAGCCGACTGCACCACGGCGTGATAGCTCGGCCAACCGCCCTCGGACTCATCGTAGTAATAGTGCCGCGCCAAGGACGGGAGTTGCGAAGCGGGCAGAACGGAACCGGCGGCAATCGGGCCGTCCCAGCCTATGCCGGACGTCGCGGCGTATCCTGCCTTGAAACGAACCTCCGTGCGCTCTGCACCATCCGACACCACGATTGAAGCCAGACCCAGCGCCGTCTCCATGCGAAGCCCGGAACGACCGGTCGCAAGCAGGCCACCGCCGTCATGAATCCAGTCCTGCAGTGCGAGCGCCCCGGCCGGGTCCATCCCGAAATCGAGATGACATGCCACGATGAGGGGATGATCCAGCGGCAATGAACTGACCGGACTGCTGCGCACATCGATGCGATCGCTCTCGATTCCAACCTCGTCAAGCGCCAGCTCGATGCCCAGGCAATCGAATCCGGAAGCCAGCGAATCGCCGTCGTGCAGCAACAGCACCGTCGCCGAAGCGTACGGGGAGTTGAGGAGAAGGATTGCCGCGCAGGACAGGCGTTGCATCGCTTGGATGCCGATCACTGGAAATTCCCCTTTGAATCGGATGGCGGAGAGGGAGGGATTCGAACCCTCGAAGGGCGCTAACCCTTGCCGGTTTTCAAGACCGGTGCAATCAACCGCTCTGC
>NZ_QUZK01000015.1 GCF_003410055.1 Wenzhouxiangella sediminis
TGATAAACTCCTGATTTACAGTACGTATCAATGGGCAGTTACACAAATCTCAGGACAGTCCCCCCAAGACACCGAATTCACCGAAAGAGAACAGAACATCCCCACCGGCCAGGTGATCGAGAAAGTTCTTGGTTGTCTTGTCTTTGTTTCTTTCTTCGGTGTGTTCGGTGACTTCGGTGGTTCTCGGCTTTTGAATTTCTTTGCGTTCTTTGCTGCTTTGCGTCTTTGCGTTGAAAAGATTTTGATCTTTCCCAACGCGCTAATGGCATCATGCGTGAATCGAATCACGGAGATTGTCCATGCGCCTGCTGTTGACCGTTGGTTTCCTGTTCCTGGCCCTGCCCGCCACCGCGCAGGAGTTGCCCAACGTGGCGGAGATGGATGTCGCGGCCATCCAGGCCGGTTACGAGGCCGGTGACTTCACCGCCAGGGACATCACCGCCGCCTACCTCGAGCGCATTGAGCGGCTCGATCGATCCGGGCCGATGCTCAACTCGCTTCGTCACGTCAACGAGAACGCGCTCCAGCGCGCCGCCGAACTCGATCGTGAAAGGGCCGAGGGCAAGGTGCGCGGTCCGCTGCACGGCATTCCGGTCCTGATCAAGGACAACATCGACACGGCCGACATGCCGACCACCGCCGGCAGCGTTTGGCTCGAAGGCGTCGTGCCGCTGAAGGATGCCTTCATCGTCGAGCGTCTTCGAAAAGCCGGTGCGATCATCCTGGGCAAGACCAACCTGAGCGAATGGGCCAACTTCCACTCGAGCAGCTCGTCGAGCGGATGGAGCCGGCTGGGCGGGCAGGTGAAGAACCCCTATGACCTGCAGCGCAATCCCTGCGGGTCGAGTTCGGGCTCGGGTGCGGCCGCCGCCGCCGGCCTCGCCACGCTGACCATCGGCACCGAGACCAACGGCTCGATCGTGTGCCCTTCCAACGCCAACGGCATCGTCGGGCTCAAGCCCACGGTCGGCCTGGTCAGCCGCAGCGGCATCATCCCGATTTCGCACAGCAGCGACAGCGCGGGACCGATGACCCGTACGGTGCGCGATGCGGCCGTGCTGCTGGGTGTCCTGGCCGGCGAAGACCCGGCCGACGACAAGACAGTGGGTGACGCAATCGTGCGCCATTCCGACTACACGCAGTTTCTCGACGCCGGCGCCCTGGAAGGAAAGCGCCTTGGGCTCTGGACGGGACCCACTGAACAGAACCATCGCGTCAAGGCGCTGACCCGGCAAGCCGCGGCCGCGCTCGAATCGGCCGGTGCCGAGATCGTCGAGATCGAGACGATCACCGAGGAGAACATCGGCGGCGACGCGCTGAACGTGCTGCTCTACGAATTCCACCACGGCATGGATGCCTACCTGGCCGCGCTCGGCGATCGCGCTCCCTTCGAGAACTACAAGGCGATGGTCGAGGCCGTCCGCAACGATCCCGAAGAGACGGCCCGCTTCGACCGTGCGCTGCTGTTCCGGGCGGCCGACAAGGACGACATCGAAAGCCAGGAATATCTCGAAGCCCTCGCCCGAGTGCTCGAGCACAGCCGCGAGAAGGGCATCGACCGCGTCCTGGCCGAACACGAACTCGACGCCATCATCGCCCCGACCGGTTCGCCGGCCTGGATGACCGACCCGATCCTGGGCGACAACTTCCAGCTATCGAGCTCCTCGCCCTCGGCCCGCGCAGGCTATCCCATCATCACCGTGCCCATGGGCCATATCGAAGGCCTGCCCGTCGGCCTGAGCTTCTTCAGCACCGCCTGGAGCGAACCCACCCTGCTCGCCCTCGCCTACGCGTTCGAACAAGCCACCCAGGCCCGCGTCCAGCCGGGGCTGTAGGTACTTAGGTGGCGTGGATCGATTAGTCAGAAAAACCTTTAAAACGCAAAGACGCTAAGCAGCAAAGAACGCGAAAAAAAAAGAACAAAAAAACAACTGAAAAAAATTCTTGTTCAGCCTAGTGCTCTGCCCGGGCGTACTACGCATTCCCCGAGAGCAAGTCGAGGCTCAGTTAATCCCTTTTTCCTTCCTTTGCGTTCTTTGCTGCTTAGCGTCTTTGCGTTTTAAAGACTTTGCTTTTAAAGCGACGAACCCCCAAGCGCCCGATCGAGGTCGTCCCAGAGATCGTCGACGCCCTCGATGCCGACCGACAGGCGCATCAGGCGATCGTCGATGCCCAGTGCCTTTCGTTTTTCGTCGCTCAGCTTGGCGTGGCTGGTCTTCGACGGCTGGCTGATGGTCGACTCCACGCCGCCGAGGCTGACCGCCGGGCGGATCATCGTGAGTCTGTCGAGAAAGGGTTCGGGATCGATCGAGTCGGCGATGCGAAAAGTAAGCATCCCGCCGAAGCCGCTCATTTGATTCGCCGCCACCGAATGGCCGGGATGACTCGGCAGTCCGGGATAGAGCGTTTCGGCAATGCGCGGATCGCGATCGAGCCGCCGGGCCAGTTCGGCCGCGTTTTCCGAGGCCCGCTCCACGCGCACCGCCAGGGTCTTTATCGAGCGCTCCAGCAGGGCCAGGTCCTGACCGTTGAGGGTTGCGCCCAGGCGAACGATATTGGGGTGGATCCGTTCGATCAGCTCCGTCGATCCGGCCAGTGCGCCGCAGAGCAGGTCCGAGTGCCCGCCGAGATACTTGGTGGCCGAATGCATCACCAGGTCGAAGCCGTGTTCGATCGGGCGCTGGAGAATCGGCGTGGCGAAAGTGTTGTCGATAAAACTCACGACATCGTGCTCGCGCGCGATCTTCGCCGTGGCGGCCAGGTCGACGATCGAAAGCAGTGGATTGGTCGGTGACTCGACCATCAGCAGCCGCGTGTTCTTCTCGAAGCAGGCAGCGAGTGAATCCGGATCGCCGTTCCAGGTGGTAAAGCGCATGCCCATCGGTTCGAGCAGTCCCTCGACCAGGTCGGTGGTGCCGCCGTAGAGCCCGTCGAGAATCACGGCGTGGTCGCCGGGTTTCATCAGGCTCAGGAACACCGCGCTGATCGCGCCCATGCCCGAGGCGCTCACGCGGGCAGCCTGCGCGCCTTCCAGTGCGGCGATCTTGCCGGCGACCACCTCGTGGTTGAGCGCGTTGACGTAGCGCGGGTAGCGCACGCCGCCTTCGCGATAGTCGAATGTGGTGCTGGTGACGACGGGTGTGTTGATCCCCATCGCGCCGGGCAACTGCGTTTCTCCGGCATGCACGCAATCGGTGGCCGGTGCTCGCTTGTCTCGGTCGGTCATGGAATGTCGTTCGCGTTGTGCCTGAAACTCAACGCCGCCCGCGGCGGGTCAGCATCACGATGCCGACGACCAGGCTGACCCCGCCGCCGATGAGATAGAACATCGTCTCGTCGCTGTATCGCCCGGTCACCGCTTCCTGCATCTCACCGACGAAAGAACCGGCCGACTGCAGGCCAAAGTACAGCAGACCCGCTCCGACGACGATCAGAATGATGCCCGCGATCTTGTTGCTGCTCATGGCGTGCTCCGGGAAATGGAAGAGGCCTTGGAGCATACCCCCCACGGATCCATTCTCCAACCACTAAACAGAGGGGTTGCCGGGGAGTGGATCGCGTGATTTGGAAATCTCCGATTTCGTATGAACGCGATTCACTCCCCGGCAACCCCGACCCGACCCTCAATACTTGACGGTACACCCGTAAGGCCGCGTCGTCGTCTGCGAGACGGCCTCGCCGGCCGCCATCTCGTCTAGCGCGACCATCACGTACTGGGTCGCTTCCGGAATATCGTCCTGGTCGGCGCTGGGAATCGAATCGATGCCGCCCATGTAGCGCAGGATGCCGTCGGCGTCGATGATGTACATGTGCGGTGTGACGCGCGCATCGTAGGCGTGGCCCATCTCGCCGGACTCGTCGATCAGCACGGCGTTCGGATAGGCGTCGCGCTCGGCCGTCAGCTCGTCGGAGCGTTGGGGGCTGATGTGGCCCTGCGCGCCCGGCTTCGATGAGATCACGCTCAGCCAGACCACGTCGTGGTCGTTGCGCGCGGTGCGCTGCTGGTCCTGCATGTTGCCGGCGCCGTAGTGCTTGGCCACGAAGGGGCACTCATGGTTGGTCCACTCGAGAACGACGGTCTTGCCGGCGTAGTCGGAAAGGGAATGCACCTTGCCCTTGGTGTCGACTACGCTGAAATCGGGCGCCGGCTCGCCGATCTGCGGGGCGGCCATGACCGCGGCGGACATCACCAGGATGACGGCGGCGGTAAACAACTGGATGTTTCGATGGATCATGTCGGTCTTCCTCTGCTCGTTGATTCGAACGGACTAAAGGGATTCGATCGCCCCGACCACGAGGCCCGGGCTCAGCACCTGGGGCAGCACGGTCGGTTCGCCGCCGTCGTGCGGGTAGAGCACGTAGAGCGGCACGCCGTTGCGCCCGAATTCTGACAGGTAGGCGGTGATGGCCTCATCGCGGCGCGTCCAGTCGCCTTTCATGTAGACGACCTCGTGGGCTTCCAGCGCCTCGCGCACCGCGTCGGTGTTCAGCGCCACGCCCTCGTTGACCTTGCAGGTGATGCACCAGTCGGCAGTCATGTTGACCAGCACGGCGCGCTCGGGATCGCCGCGCAGTTCGGCCAGGCGTGCGGCGGAATAGTCTTCCCACCAGGCGTTCTCGACGTCGCCCGGGGACTGCTGCATGCGAACGCCCGCGCCGAGCGCGGCAACGGCGGCGACCGCACCGAGGGCGAGGGCCACGTGGCGGATGCTGTTCATCGTGGCGCCGCGGCTTTTCCGGCCGCCCAGCCACAGCACGAAGGCCAGCACCACCATGCCGCCGAGCACCGCGGCCAGGCCGTCGGCCCCGACCTGTCGGCCCAGCACCCAGAGCAGCCAGACCACGGCCAGGTACAGCGGAAAGGCCATCAACTGCTTGAAGGTCTCCATCCAGGGCCCGGGCTTCGGCAGGCGGCGGGCCAGCGCGGGCGAGAAGCTCAGCACCAGCATCGGCAGCGCCAGGCCGAAGCCGAGTGCGAGGAAGATGCTCATCGCCGTCGGCCAGGGCATCAGCACGGCCGCGCCCAGGGCGGTGCCCATGAACGGCGCGGTGCAGGGGCTGGCCACGATGCAGGCCAGCACGCCGGTGAAGAAGGAACCCGAAACGCCCTCGCGCTCGGTCAGTTGCTGGCCGGCGCCCATCAGGCGGTTGCCGAAAGCGAACAGCCCGGACAGGGAAAGCCCCAGGGCGAACAGCACGTAGGCGAGCACGCCCACCACCCAGGGCGACTGCAGCTGGAATCCCCAGCCGATCGCCTCGCCGCCGGCGCGCAGCGCCAGCAGGACGCCGGCGAGCACGGCGAAGCTCAGCACCACGCCGGCGGTGTAGGCCAGGCCGTGGGCGCGCTGGTCCTGCCCGGCGCCGGCGACGAAACTCATCGCCTTGATCGACAGCACCGGGAACACGCAAGGCATCAGGTTGAGCAGCACGCCGCCGGCCAGGGCCAGCAGCAGGGCCAGGCCCCAGCCGATCGGCGGTTCGGTCGGGCCCGCGCTTGCCGCGGCGGCCCCGGTGCTTTGCAGCGAGCCCGGCGTGGCGGTGACCTCGAAGGCCCGGCCGGTCCGGTCGTCGACGAAGACGACGGGCATCGCATCGGGTATCTCGCCCAGATAGGGCGACAGCGGCTGGCCGGCCTGCAGTACGCCCTCGAGCTGCGCGGTCTCGGCGGGCCGGGCATGGTCGACGATGTTCTCGGCGCCGACGAAGACCGTCCACTCGGCGTCGGTCGGCAGTTCGTCGGATTCGACCTGGACGGCGAGTTGCCCACCGCTGGTATCGAAACGCGCCGGCCAGTCGACGATCTCGGGCCGGCGCTCGTCGGCCCGGGCGAACAGGTCCGCGACCGAATCGTTCTTCGGCGCGGCCCCGGCCCGCACCGGCAGGGTCATCGACAGCTCGGCATCGCCGGGAATGCAGATTTCCTCGCAGACCAGCCACTCGGCGGCCACGGCGATCGGGAATTCCTCGCCGGGCGCCAGGTCCTCGGGCGGCGTGATGGTCACCGGCAGCAGGTGCTCGCCGCCGTAGCCGTAATTGACCAGGTGACCCATGGGCACCCGCTCGGGATAGGGCCACGCGATGCCCGATGCGCCGGCGCCTTCGGGCAGGGTCCACTCCATCTCGGTGGTCAGCCCCGAGTCGCCCGGGTTCTTCCAGTAGGTGTGCCAGTGCGCGTCGGGCAGCATTCGCAGGCCCACGCGAAACGGCTCGCCGGGCTGCACGTGTTCGACTTCGCTGACCAGCTCGACTTCGATATGCGGGCGCTGCACCGGACCGGGTTCGGCAAGAGGCTCCGCCAGCACAAGCAGCGGCATTATCGACATGCTGAAGACGAAGCCTAGTTTTCTCATCCGATCAAGCATCGTTGTTTGGACTTGGCCAGAACGTTCACAGAGCGTAGCGAGCGTGTGGCTGACGGTGGCCGCCGGAATGCAGGAACCGCAGCGCAGGCGGAATATACGGTGCGGTTTGCGCGTAATGCAAGGAGCGCCGTATTGGAGCCGTTGCGCGTGTACACGTCCGTGCATGAGGATTCCGAGTACGCGTTTAACGGCACTCCTGCTTGGCTCCTTTCCTGCGGAAAACCGCCAAGCCTTCGTTGCCTACGCTGCCGGACGCCGTCAGGCGCACGCGCAGTAGCTCTGTGGACGTTCTTTAACGCTGACACCTGGGGCAATAGAAAGTGCTGCGCTGGCCGATCACTTCGCGCCGGATCGGCTCGCCGCAACCGGGACAGGCCTCGCCGTCCCGGCCGTAGACCTTGAGCGACTGCCCGAAGTATCCCGGCGTGCCGTCGCCCACCGTGAAGTCCCGAAGCGAAGTGCCGCCGACTTCGATCGCGTCGGCCAGGGTCCGGCGGATGGTGCCGGCCAGCGCGTCGTAGCGCTGGCGGCTGATGCGCCCGGCCGGCCGGCGCGGATGGATCCCGGCGGCGAACAGGGCCTCCGAGGCGTAGATGTTGCCCACGCCGACGACGGTCTTCGCGTCCATCACGAACCCCTTGACCGGGCTGCGCCGACCGCGGCTGAGCCGCCACAGCCACTCGCCGTCGAAGGCATCGCCGAGGGGTTCCGGGCCGAGCGCGGTCAGGCGCGGGTGCGCGTGGGGGTCCTCGCCGCCCCACAGCAACGCCCCGAAGCGTCGCGGATCGGTGTAACGGATCACGTGGCCGTTCTCGACGACCAGGTCCACGTGGTCGTGCGGCCCCGGCGCGGGTGGATTCTCCCAGCCGCGGAACGAGCCCGACATGCCCAGGTGCCAGAGCAGCGAGCCGGACTCGAGGCGCCAGATCAGCCACTTGGCGCGCCTCTCCAGCGCGGTGACGGTCTGTCCGGCGATGGCATCCACCTCTCGGGGAATGGGCCAGCGAAGCTGCCGCTGGCGCACGGTCACCGCGGCCACACGACGGCCCTCGACCAGGGGGGCCAGGCCGCGGCGCGTGGTTTCGACTTCGGGCAACTCGGGCATCGGTTTGGGTAAGGGGTCGCAGTTCGGCGATCCCGCATTATCGCGCAGGCCAGCGGTCTTCCAGGTGATCGACCTGCCCTGAATCCGGGCAGCACCTGCTCAGAAGTCGGGCAAGGCGCCGGCGGCGACCGCCATGGAACCCCTGTAAATCAGTGCTTTGCGCACATGGCACGCCAATTGCGCTGTATCTCGGGGACATCCACGGGAGATTCGCCATGAAACTGGTCACGGCCATCATCAAACCCTTCAAGCTCGACCCGGTGCGCTCGGCGCTGGCCGAAGTCGGCGTCACCGGCATGACGATGACCGAGGTGCGCGGCTTCGGTCGCCAGAAAGGGCACACCGAGCTCTACCGAGGCGCCGAATACCACGTCGACTTCCTGCCCAAGATCAAGCTCGAGATCGCGGTCGACGCCGACCGGCTCGATGACGTGATCGAGGCCATCCAGGAATCGGCCGGCAGCGGTCGCATCGGCGACGGCAAGATCTTCGTCGCCGAGCTCGACCAGGTCATCCGCATTCGCACCGGCGAACGCGACGCCGACGCCATTTAGGGGACCTCTGAATGACTCTGCACGGAGCGCGTTTCAGTCGGAAAAGCCGCAGATCGCGTGGTGCGACCCGAGTGACAGTAGCCATAGCTACGGCCGAGGGGCGCAACGCGCGAGATGCGGCTTTTCCGGCGAAACCCGAAGGGCCGGCGCCTTTGCGGGGTCTCCGCCTCGTTTGGCCTCGCTCATTTGGAGCGACCAAACCGCGCTCGCCCAAGCCAAGCCGGAGCCTCCCGCAAAGGCACCGTCGCGCCCGCGCAGAGTCATTCAGAGGCCCCCTGGAGAGCAAAGAATGGAAACCATCATCGAAACACGCTACGCCCTCGACACCTTCTACTTCCTGGTCTGCGCCGCCCTGGTCATGTGGATGGCCGCCGGCTTCACCATGCTCGAAGCCGGGCTGGTGCGCGCCAAGAACACCGTCGAGATCCTCACCAAGAACGTCGCCCTGTATTCCATTGCCTGCCTGATGTACATGCTCATCGGCTACAACCTGATGTATCCGGCCGAGGGCATCAACGGCTTCTGGCCCGGCATCGACTGGCTGCTATCGGCGACCGACCACAGCCCCGAGGCGGTGCTCGCCAGCGGCGGCGAGATCTACTACTCGGGGCTGTCGGACTTCATGTTCCAGGTCGTGTTCGTGGCCACCGCCATGTCGATCGTCTCCGGCGCGGTGGCCGAGCGCATGAAGCTGTGGAGCTTCCTCGCCTTCGCCGTGTTCCTGACCGGTTTCATCTATCCGCTCCAGGGCTACTGGAGCTGGGGCGAGGGTTTTCTCGACGGTCTCGGCTACAGCGACTACGCCGGCTCGGGCATCGTCCACATGGCCGGCGCGGCCGCCGCGCTCGCCGGCGTGCTCCTGCTCGGTCCGCGCCAGGGCCGCTTCGGCCCGGACGGTCGGGCCCGCGCCATCCCCGGCGCCAACCTGCCCCTGGCCACCCTGGGCACCTTCATCCTCTGGATGGGCTGGTTCGGCTTCAACGGCGGTTCCGAGCTGGCGATCTCCAGCGTTGAATCGGCCAACAACGTCGCGCGCGTATTCGTCAGCACCAACGCCGCCGCCGCCGCTGGCCTGGTCGCCGCCCTGCTCGTCGCCCGCTCGGCCTTCGGCAAGGCCGACCTGACCATGGCGCTCAACGGCGCCCTGGCCGGCCTGGTCTCGATCACCGCCGAGCCGCTTGCGCCCAGCCCCGCCCAGGCCGCCCTGATCGGCGCGGTCGGCGGCGGCCTCGTCGTCGGCTCCATCGTGCTCCTCGACAAGCTCAGGATCGACGATCCCGTCGGCGCCATTTCGGTTCACGGCACTTGCGGCATCTGGGGCGTGCTCATCGTGCTCTGGACCAACGACGGCGCAACCTGGAGTGGCCAGCTGGCCGGCCTGGCCGTGATCGGCGGCTTCGTTTTCGCCGCCAGCCTGGTCTTCTGGGCCATTCTCAAGGCCACCACGGGCCTGCGTGTCCACCCCGAAGACGAAGCGGCCGGCCTCGATCACGTCGACTGCGGGATGGAGGCGTATCCCGAATTCGTGGCGACCGGAAGCGGCGACTAGGATCGTCATGGCATGATGAGGACCGGCCCCGGTCGGCGGCGGCTGACCGGGGCCATTCCGTTGAGGGTTCGACCATGAGGGAGGTCCCATGCCGATCGAAATCGTCGAAGGCGATATCGCCGACCAGCCCGACCTCGACGCGGTGGTCAACGCCGCCAACGCCCAACTCATGCCCGGCGGGGGCGTGGCCGGCGCGCTGCACCGCGCAGCCGGGCCGCAACTGGCCGAAGCCTGCCGACCCCTGGCCCCGATCGAACCCGGCCAGGCGGTGGTCACCGAGGGCTTCGCGCTGCCCAACGCCTGGGTCATCCACGCCCTCGGCCCGCGCTACGGCATCGACAATCCCTCCGACGAACTCCTGGCCGCCGCCTACCGCAACATCCTGAAAGCCGCCGCCAACAACGGCATCCGCTCGATCGGCTGCCCGGCCCTGTCCGCCGGCGCCTTCGGCTACCCGCTAGAAGAAGCGGCCCGAATCGCCGTCGAGACGGTGCAGCAACATGCGCCGGCCGAACTCGTGTTCCGGTTCGTGCTGTTCGACGGCAAGACGAAGGACGTGTTCTCGCGACTCGTCGAATGAGGGGGGCGTTTGTTCGTTCCTTCGTTCGTTCGTTAATTCGTTCATTCGTTCCGGCGCGTCTTGCCCTGGGGCCTGGGTGAGGTTGGTGCCACCGGGCGGTGCGGGGGTCTCGACACGTCGTAGGCGTTAGTCG
>NZ_QUZK01000052.1 GCF_003410055.1 Wenzhouxiangella sediminis
TTCCAAGAAGAAGGCTTCCAAGAAGAAGGCTTCCAAGAAGAAGGCTTCCAAGAAGAAGGCTTCGCGCAAGGCTGCCGCAGCCGAGGGTGACATGGCACACGTGCTCGCCGCGGTCGACCAGCTTCGCGACGCCCTCCACGACCTGGCAAGCCACCAGATCAACCAGCGCCGACAGCTGGTGGAGGAACTGCGCACCGCGGCACGCTCGGGCTTTTCCGAAGTCGAGACGGCCGCGCGCAAGACGCTCAACCGCCTGACCGGGAAGGGTTGAGCCGAAACGGTGAGCACTCGGGGGCGGACCCATCCGCCCCCGACTCCCCCGCCTCGCCGCATGCGAGGCTGATCGACGCCTTTCTCGATTCGCTCTGGGCCGAACGCGGCATTGCCCCGGCAACCGCTGAAGCCTACCGAAACGACCTGGCCGGCTTCCTGGCCCGTGTCCCCGCTCCCGTTGAACAGCTGTCCCGAGCCGATGTGCTCGAGTTTCTCGCCGCGCGGATGCGATCGGGCAACAGCACGAGCAGCATCGTCCGCCAGCTCTCCTGCCTGCGACAGTTCTTCGCCTGGGCCCTGAGGGAGCGCGTTGTCGCGCAGGATCCGATGCTCGACCTGGAAGGTCCCCGCCGCCCCCGGCCGTTGCCGGGCACCATGACGCCGCGCGAAGTCGAGGCGCTTCTCGCCGCCCCTGCCGGTGATGCGCCTCTCGACCTGCGCGACAGGGCCCTGCTCGAAACGCTCTACGCCACGGGTATGCGGGTCTCCGAGCTTGCGACGCTTACGCTTTCGAGGATGAATCTCGGCCAGGGCGTGATCCGCGTGCTTGGCAAGGGAGGGCGCGAGCGGCTCGTGCCGCTGGGTCGGGCCGCCATCGACGCCATCGAAGCCTGGCTCCGGGTTCGGTCCAACCTGAAACCGCTTGGCGACTGCTTGTTCGTTTCCAGGAGCGGGCGCGCCCTTTCCCGCCAGGCGATCTGGGCTCGGATCCGTCAGCTTGCGCAACGGGCCGGAATCCGGGATGCGGTTCATCCCCATCGCCTGCGGCATTCCTTCGCGACCCACCTTCTGGACAATGGCGCCGACCTTCGTGTCGTCCAGATGCTGCTGGGCCACGCAGACCTGGCGACGACCCAGATCTACACGCATGTGTCGAGAGCGCGCCTCAAATCCCTGCACCAGCGGCACCATCCAAGGGGTTAATTGGGTGAAACTTGTGCTTTCCGGCGTGTTCCAATGAACAGATCGCGGCACTCGGCTATCATTCGACGGTCCGAATGCACCGCACGACAAGTCTTGTTTCCGAGGAGTGAAGAATGAGGATTTTTTCAGGAGTCATTTCGTTGCTTGCGCTCGCCTTCGCGGCGCAGGTTTCGGCCGCCGACCAGCAGGCGATCGAAGAGCGCGTACGCGCCCTGGTGCCCGAGGTCGAAACGCTGGCCATCGCTGAAACGCCTGTCGGGGGCGTCATGGAAGTCCAGCTCAACAACGAAATCATCTACATGAGCGAAGACGGTCGTTACCTCATGCAGGGTCGTCTGATCGACCTGGAAACCCAGACCGACCTGACCGACGCGGCCAAGTCCGTGCTGCGCCGTGAAAAGCTGAACGATCTGGACGACTCCCAGATGGTGTCCTTCGGCCCGGAAGATGCGGACTACGAGTTGATGGTGTTTACGGATACCGACTGCGGCTACTGCCGGCGTCTCCACGAACAGATCGACGAATATATCGACGAAGGAATTCGTATCAACTACCTGGCCTTCCCGCGCGCCGGCGTGGGTTCGGAAACCTACAACACGATGGTTTCGGTGTGGTGTTCGGACGACCGTCAGAGCGCGATGAATACCGCCAAGTCGGGTCAGCGGCCGCCGGAAGCCGAATGCGAGAATCCGGTTGAGGACCAGTATCGTCTGGGTCAGTCGCTTGGCGTGACCGGCACGCCCTCGATGATGACGCCCAACGGCGAAATGATCCCCGGCTACGTGCCGCCCAGGCAGCTTCGTCAGCGCCTGGACAATCTGGCCAAGGCCCGATCGTCGGCCGAGTAGCAATCCTCGCCCGGACCGCTCTGCCGGTCCGGGCATTCTGTGGCCTATAATGTCGCGCTCACTTGAGCGTTCTCGCGGGGTCACGCATGATCGTCCTGCTCGGCAGGGACTCGCTGCCGCCGTTTCGTCTTTCCCGGCTCGCCACCCGAATCTCCGCGCTAGAAGAGCGTGAGGTCCGTGTCACCGCCCGGGAACTGTTCCTCGTCGATGCCGAGCGGCTGCCCGAGCAGCCTCAGCGCGATCGATTGCTTTCCCTGCTGTCAGCCCGGCCCTTTGACGGTCAATCGCTGAGCCCGAATCAACTCCTGATCGTTCCCCGGCCCGGCACGGTGACCCCCTGGGCCAGCAAGGCCGGCGATATTCTCCGTCGATGTGGCCTTGAAGGCTTTGCCCGCCTGGAACATGCAACCCTTTTCGAGCTCGACGGTGTTGCGGCTGCCGAACTTTCGGCGGACGCCCGACAGCTGATCCACGATCGAATGACCCAGGTCGTGATCGAGGCGCTTGGCGACCTCGACGACTGGTTTCACGAGCGCCCGCCGGCGCCGCTTTCGGTCATCCGACTCGGAGCGGACGCAGCCAGCACCCTGAAGTACCAGAACGACGAGCTCGGTCTGGCGCTCAGCGACGACGAGATCGACTACCTCGTCGATGCCTACCATCGCATGGGACGGGACCCCAGCGACGCCGAACTGATGATGTTCGCCCAGGCGAACTCCGAGCACTGCCGGCACAAGATCTTCAATGCCAGCTGGAGCGTCGATGGCCTCCCCGTGGACGGTTCGCTGTTCGGGATGATTCGCAGCACGCACGCTGCGACGCCGGCCGGCACCCTGGTGGCCTACGACGACAACGCCGCGGTAATCGAGGGCTTCGACGTCGAGTTTCTGACGACATACCGGGAGCAGCCGTCGTATGCGGGGCGCCCCGGCCGCGCCCATATCCAGATCAAGGTCGAGACACACAACCACCCCACCGCCATTTCGCCCGATTCGGGTGCCGCGACCGGTTCGGGCGGTGAAATCCGCGACGAGGCGGCGACGGGTCGGGGCGCTCGGCCGATTGCAGCGCTGTGTGGCTTCTCCGTTTCAGACCTGCGCATTCCCGGCTGGGCCCAGCCCTGGGAGACGGCTCCGGCCGAGCCTGACCGCCTGGCATCGGCACTGGAGATCATGCGCGACGGGCCCATCGGCGCCGCGCGCTTCAACAACGAATTCGGCCGGCCGGCCCTGCTCGGTTACTTCCGGACCTTCAGCGCAAGCATCGACGACCGACTGTGGGGATATCACAAGCCCATCATGATCGCCGGCGGCAGCGGCATGATCGCCGACGGGCTGACCCACAAGCAGCCGCTGGCGGCCGGAGACCGCATCATCGTGCTGGGCGGCCCGGCCATGCTGATCGGCCTCGGCGGCGGCGCGGCCTCCTCGATGAGTTCGGGCCAGTCCGACGCGGAACTCGATTTCGCTTCGGTCCAGCGCGGCAATCCCGAGATGCAGCGCCGCGCCCAGGAGGTGATCGACCGCTGCTGGATGCAGGCCGACCGCAACCCGATCAAGTCGATCCACGATGTCGGCGCCGGCGGGCTTTCCAACGCCCTTCCCGAGCTTCTCCACGACGGCGGGGTCGGTGGGCGGCTGGAACTGCGCGAGATCCCGACCAACGATCCCGCGCTTTCGCCCATGGAGCTGTGGTGCAACGAGGCGCAGGAGCGCTACGTCCTGGCCGTCGCCCCGGAAGACCTGGAGCGGTTCGGCGCCCTGTGCGAACGCGAACGCTGTCCCTGGGCCGACGTGGGCGAGGCCAGCGAGGACGGCCGCTTGCTGCTCGCCGACCGCCTCGGCGAGCGACCGGCCGTCGACATGCCGCTGGAAGTGCTGCTCGGCAAGCCGCCGAAGATGCACCGGGATGCCGCCACCGTGCACCACGCGCTCGAGACCGACGTTCTCGACGGCGTCTCCCTCGACGATGCCATCGACCGGGTGCTCGCGCTGCCCGCGGTGGGCAGCAAGCAGTTCCTGGTCACCATCGGCGATCGAACGGTGGGTGGCCTGAGCGTGCGCGACCAGATGGTCGGACCGCATCAGGTGCCCGTGGCCGATTGCGCGATCACGCTTCTTGACTACAGCGGCTACGCCGGCACGGCCATGGCGATGGGTGAGCGCACGCCGCTGGCCGTTCATGACTCGGCCGCTGCCGCCCGGATTGCCGTGGGCGAGGTCCTGACCAACCTCGCCGGCGTGGCGGTTCGCGATGCGTCCCACATCAAGCTGTCCGCCAACTGGATGGCCGCCGCCGGCGCGCCCGGACAGGATGCCGCGCTGCGTGCTGCCGTCGAGGCCGTGGCCGAGCTGTGCCCCGAGCTGGCTTTATCCATCCCGGTCGGCAAGGACTCGCTGTCCATGCAGACCGTATGGCGCGACGATGAGGGAGACCAGCGCATGATCGCGCCGGTGTCGCTGATCGTCTCGGGTTTTGCGCCGGTGCCCGATGTGCGACGGCATGTCACGCCCGAGCTGAGCGCCGAACCCGACAGCCGCCTGCTTTTCATCGACCTGGGACGCCGCCGACTCGGCGGTTCCTCGCTGGCGCAGGTGTTCTCCCGCCAGCTGGGCGCCGTGCCCGATATCGACGATTCCGACTCGCTCAAGGCGGCTTTTGCCGCCGTGCAGCGCTTGCTGGCCGACGGGCGCCTGCTGGCCTGCCACGACCGCTCGGACGGCGGCCTGTTCACGACGCTCCTGGAAATGGCGCTGGCCGGTCGGCGCGGCCTCCGGATCGATCTGGGCGAGACGGAAGCCGACCCGATGGCCGCCCTGTTCAACGAAGAGCTCGGGCTGGTGCTGCAGGTTTCCGGGGACGAACTCGCGGCGGTGTTGGCCGAGCTGGCGAATGCCGGGCTCGACGAACGGGTTTCGGTCATCGGGACACCGGTCGACGACGCCAGTCTCGAGATCGTCGCCGGGGGGCGCAGCCTGGTCTCGCGTGCGCTCTCCGACCTGGCCGGGCGTTGGTCGGAAACGAGTTATCGCATGCAGCGCCTGCGCGACAACCCCGACTGCGCCGACGAGGAGTACGAGGCGATCCGGCAGTTCGACGGCGCCGGCCTGACCGCCGAACTGACTTTCGAACCGCCCGCGCCGGTCGCCGTCAACACCGGCGCGCGCCCGCGCGTCGCCATCCTGCGCGAGCAGGGCGTCAACGGACAGCGCGAGATGGCCCGGGCTTTCATGTCCGCCGGTTTCGAGGCCGTGGACGTGCACATGAGCGACCTCGAAAGCGGCCGACAGTCGCTCCGCGATTTTCATGGGCTCGCCGCCTGCGGTGGGTTCTCTTTCGGCGACGTGCTCGGTGCCGGTCAGGGCTGGGCCCGCTCGATCCTGTTCAACGATTCCCTGCGCGACGCCTTCCAGGCCTTCTTCGACGATCCCGGCCGTTTCGCGCTGGGTGTGTGCAACGGCTGCCAGATGCTTTCGGCCCTGCGAGAGATCATTCCGGGCACGGAATCCTGGCCGGATTTCGTGGTCAATCGCTCCCGCCAGTTCGAGGCGCGACTGAGCCAGGTCGCGGTCGAGGACAGTCCATCGCTGTTCTTTGCCGGCATGGCCGGTTCGCGCCTGCCCGTGGTGACGGCCCACGGCGAGGGCAGGGCGGACTTCGGCGACCGACCGGCGTCGGGAGCGCCGGTCGCCATGCGCTATGTCCAGGCCGACGGCACCGCCGCCGAGTGCTACCCGGCCAATCCCAACGGCTCGCCCGAGGGCATTACCGGCCTGAGCAGCACCACCGGCCGGGCAACCGTCATGATGCCGCACCCCGAGCGTCTTCTCCGGCGCGTCAACTTTTCCTGGGCACCCGCCGGGTGGGGGGAGCTTTCCCCGTGGATGAAGATGTTTCACAATGCAAGGTTGTGGCTTGATTGAGCCGGATGCGATGAGCGAGCAGGAACAGCAACGAAAAAACAGCACAGAAAGCACCGACGAGCAGGGCAAGAACCCGGTCAAGGAAATGTTCGTCCTTGCTGCGCTCTACCTGCCGCTGGGCTTTTTCCTGTGGTTCTTCATGGCCAGCGGGCTGATGTTTCCCACTTCCCGGCTGGTGGAGTGGTTGCTGGCCGGCCTGTATCCGGACATCTTCGAGCAGGTCGTGCAGCTGGGTTTCCGTTTCGAGGTCCAGACCCTGGTCATCATGCCGCAGCAGGTCGACGGCCGGACCGCCGCCCTGAACCTGGATATCAATCCGATGATCTATGCCTGGGGCCTGGCCTTGTTGTTCGGTCTCACCATGGCCACGCCCACGCGCGGTGTGAGGCGGCTGGTGCAGTTGCTGATCGGCTTCGCGGTGGTCACCCTGGTCACAACCTGGGGCGTGTTCTGGGAGGTCTGGCGCGACATGGCGTTCCTGATGGGGCCGCAGGCCGCGGCGGCCGTGCAGTCGACGAATCTGTCGGCGACGACCATCGCCCTGTGTTACCAGCTGGGCTACCTGATGTTCCCGGGCGTGGTTCCGATTGCCGCCTGGATCCTGATGAACCGACCGTTCATCGAGCAGCTGGTCGATAGCCGGCATCGATGAACCGAAGCAGCCCGGGGCTGTCTGTTTGAGACGTGACTATGGAAACTGAACCGCTGACCGCCACCGACGATACCGAGCTTCTTCCGAGCATCGGCGACCACCTCGAGGATCGGGCCGCCGACTTGTGCCGGCTGATGATCGAGCAGGAGCGCCTGCGCGAGGAAGACCTGCAGCGCGCCAAGGCCTACCGCGAACAGCACGGCGGCAACCTGCTGACGTTGCTGGTGCGCCTCGGCCTGGTGTCCGAGCGCGACCTCGCCCGCGCCCAGTCGGAGCTGCTCGAGATTCCGATGGTCACTGAGAAGGACTACCCGGAGAGCGCGCCACAGATCGAATCCGTGTCGGTGCGCTACATGAAGCAGCAGCACCTGGTGCCCGTGCGCATCGACGACGACACACTCGAAGTCGTCATGGCCGACCCCTGCGACGATTTCGCGCTGCGGGCCCTGGGCATGGCCACCGGGCGTGAAGTCAAGCCGCGCGTGGGCGTGACTTCCGAGATCGACAACACCATCGAGCGCTATTTCGGCGGCGGCAAGTCGGCCATGGGACAGATCGCCGAGCACCTCGGGGGCGAGGGCGGCGGCGGTGAAGACGAGGAAGACGTCGAGCACCTGCGCGACCTGGCTTCCGAAGCGCCGGTCATCCGCCTGGTCAACCTGATTCTCCAGCGCGCGGTCGAATCGCGCGCCTCCGACATCCACATCGAACCCTTCGAGAACCGCCTGAAGGTGCGCTATCGGATCGACGGCGTGCTGCAGGAAGTCGAGGCGCCGCCGGCGCGATCGACCGCCGCGGTCATCTCGCGCGTGAAGATCATGGCCCGGCTCAACATCGCAGAGCGCCGCCTGCCGCAGGACGGTCGCATCATGCACCGCGTCGGCGGCAAGGAGCTCGACCTGCGTGTCTCGACCGTGCCCACGGCGCACGGCGAGTCGGTGGTCATGCGTATTCTCGACCGCGAAGCCGTGGTGCTGGACTTCGCCAGCCTGGGCTTCGCCGAGGATGTGCAGGAGAAATTCATCCACGAGCTGGAAGTGCCGCACGGCATCATCCTGGTCACCGGCCCGACGGGCTCGGGCAAGACCACCACGCTCTACACCGCGCTGTCGAAGCTCAACACGCCCGAGCGCAAGATCATCACGGTCGAAGACCCGGTCGAATACCAGCTCGAGGGCGTCAACCAGATCCAGGCCAAGTCTTCCATCGGGCTGGACTTCGCCCGTGCCCTGCGTTCCATCGTTCGTCAGGACCCCGACGTCATCATGATCGGGGAGATGCGCGACCTGGAGACGGCCAAGATCGCCATCCAGTCGGCGCTGACCGGTCACCTGGTGCTCTCGACCCTGCATACCAACGACGCGGCCGGCGGCGTGACGCGAATGATCGACATGGGCGTGGAAGACTACCTGCTGACCTCCACGGTCAACGCCATCATGGCCCAGCGCCTGGTGCGGCGCCTCGATCCCGAAACGGCCGAGCCCTACGAAGTGCTGCCGGAGATGATCGACGAACTGGGGCTGGAAAGACTGACCGACGAACGACCCATCAGGCTATACCGCCCGGGCACCTCCGAGGCCAGTCCCACCGGTTACCGCGGCCGGACCGGCATCCACGAACTGCTGGTCCTGACCGAAGAGCTCCGGCGCATGGTCATGAAGCACGCCACCTCGACCGAGATTGAAAAGCAGGCGCGCGCCGAGGGCATGCGCACGATGTACGAGGACGGCCTGATGAAGGCGCTGCAGGGCATCACCTCGGCCGAGGAAGTCCTGCGCGTGACGCAGGAAGCCTGATGCCTTTGTTTGAATACAAGGCCGTGACGCCGGCCGGCGAGACCATGACGGGCGAGATGGATGCGCCCAGCAAGGACCTGGTGATCGCCCACCTGCAGGAGTCGGGCAACATTCCGGTCTCGGCCAGGGAGGTCGGTTCCGGATTCAGGCTCTCGACCCTGCTGCGCGGTCGGCGCGGGCTCAAGCAGGGCGAGATCGGCGATCTGACCCAGCAGCTGGCCACCCTGCTGAGTGCCGGCCTGCCGCTCGACCGCTCGCTGGGCATCCTGGCCGAGCTGGCCGAAAACGAGCGGGTGCAGGACACCGTCGAGAAGATCCGCAACCGGGTTCGCGAGGGCGGTTCATTGTCCGAAGCGCTGGAAGAACGCCACGGCGTGTTCTCGCGCTTCTACATCAACATGGTGCGCGCCGGCGAGATCGGCGGTTCGCTCGACCAGACGCTCTCGCGGATGGCCGAGTACCTCGAACGCTCGAAGGAACTCAAGGATTCGGTCATCTCCGCCATGATCTACCCGGCCTTGCTGGTGGTGCTGGCGATTGCCTCGCTGATCCTGCTCATGGGTTACGTCATTCCGCAGTTCACGCCGATGTTCGAGGAGTTCGGCGCCGAGCTGCCGCTACTGACCAAGATCGTCCTGGCGGTGGGCAATGCGCTCCAGAATTACTGGTGGGCGATGATCGGCACTGTCATCGTGGTGTTGCTCTGGTTCCGCGGCCAGATGCGTCGACCGGCCTCGCGCCGCAAGTGGGATGCGCGCTTCCTGCACATGAGAGGCATCGGCGACGTGATCGCCAAGATGGAAACCGCGCGGCTGGCGCGAACGGCGGGCACCCTGCTGGTCAACGGCGTGCCGATCCTGTCGGCACTTTCCATCGCCAAGAATGTCATGAGTAATACGGTGCTGGCAGACGACGTGGCCGAAGCGGCCAAGCAGGTCAAGACCGGCACTCCCATGGCCCGTGCGCTCGCGGCCAACGACAATTTCCCGCGCCTGGCGCTGCAGATGGTCAACGTCGGTGAAGAGACCGGCAAGCTCGACGAAATGCTGCTGAAGGTGGCCGACACCTACGACCGCGAGGTTCGAACGACCATCGATCGTCTCATGGCGCTGCTGGTCCCGGGACTGACGCTCGGTCTGGCCGTGCTGATCGGCGTGATCGTCATGTCGGTGCTGGTGGCCATCCTCGGCATCAACGAAATGGTGGCCTGACGGCCGCAGATGATCGGCAACCTTAAAAACCAAGGCCCGAAAGGGGTCGGAGGAAACTCAACATGAACACTATGCGTAATGGCGCCGGCTTCTCGCTGATCGAGTTGCTCGTCGTGCTGATGATTCTCGGTCTGATCGCCGGCCTGGTCGTGCCCAACGTGCTCGAGCGCGGCGAGGACGCCAAGCTCAAGGCGGCCGCTGCCGAAGTGCAGCGCATTTCGATGGCCGTCGACGAGTACTACCTGGACAACGGCCGGCCGCCGGAAGAACTGCGTCAGCTCGTCGACAAGCCCGGCAACGCCAGCAACTGGAACGGCCCCTACATCAACGAGTCGAACCTCAACGATCCGTGGGAGAACGCCTACCAGTACCGTTACCCCGGCCAGCATCGTTCCTACGACATCTGGTCGCACGGCGCCGATGGTTCGCCCGGTGGTGAAGGCGCCAACGCCGATATCACCAGCTGGGACTGACTTGAGCCAGGGGTTCAGGTTTCAGGTATCAGGTTTCAGGGGTGGGCATCGATGAAATGGCTGCCGGGCCTTCGCGCGGGTGGATTCAGCCTTCTCGAGCTGATGGTCGTGATGCTGATCGTGTCGATGCTGTTCGCCGTGGTGGGTGTTTCGGTCAGTCGCTCCATCGAGGGCGCGGAGATCCGCAACGCATCTCGTGAGATCGTCGCCGGCATCCGCCACACCCGCGGCCAGGCCATCATCCAGCGCCAGCAGCAGGTTTTTCATGTCGATGCCGATGCCAGGACCTGGACGGCCGCCGGGCGTGAACCGGTCAAGATTCCCGAAGGCCTCGACATCACCATCGAGACGGCGCGCTCGGAACTGACCGGCGAGAACGCCGGCGGTATCCGCTTCTATCCCGACGGGGCCTCGACCGGCGGTTTCGTCGAGTTGCTGGCCAATGAACGCACCTGGAAGGTCGAGGTCTCCTGGCTGACCGGCGAGGTCAGCCTCGAGCAGGTGGCCGACGATGCTTGATCGTCGTTCCTTTCGCGCGGGTCCCGGGTCGGGGCTTCGAATGCCTGCGGGGGTGCGTCGGGAAGGTCCCGGATCGGGGTCCGGGACATCCTGCCGGCGGAGCCGGCAGGATGGCTTTACGCTGATCGAGGTGATGGCGGCCTTTATGGTCTTCGCCCTGTTGTTCGGTGTGGTCCTGCAGGTGCTTTCGACCTCGGTGGGCAATACGCGCCTGTCCGGCGAGTACACCCAGGCGGCGCTTTGGGCCCAGTCCAAGCTCGACGTGCTCGGCCTGGATGGGATGATCGAGCCGGGCGTCACCCAGGGCAGTTTCGACGACACCTATGACTGGACCATGGAAATCAACGAAACCGAAGTCGTCGACGAGCGCGCCCTGGATGCCCAGGACGAGTTGCCGATCGCGCTCTACCACGTGCGCCTGACGGTCGAGTGGGGCGAGGGCCGCCGCCAGGCGGTGTTCGAAACCCTGCGTTCGGTGGACATTCACTGGGAAGAACGCCAGATGCAGATGGGCGGCGGGCCGCGGCCATGAGGGCGTGGCGTCGGGTTTCAGGCAGCGGATCCCGCGTTGGGCCGGCACGGCGCGTTCAGGAAGGTCCCGGATCGGGGTCCGGGACGCCCTGTCGGCGTCGCCGACAGGGCGGCTTCACCCTGATCGAGGTTCTGCTGGCCATCGCCCTGGTGTCGATCATCATGGCCATGGCCTACGGCGGGTTCCGCGCCAGCGTGCGCGCGACCAAGTCCGGCGAGGAGGTCATCGAGCAGACCAATCGCCTGAGGGTGGTGCAGCAGTTCGTGCGGCGCCAGCTCATGCAGTCGCGAGCGCTCATCATCGAGCAGTTCGAGGACGGGGAGATCGTTCGCTTCCAGGGCGATCGCGATCACGTCCGCTTCGTCTCGCCCATGCCGGGTTATCTCAGCTACGGCGGCCCCTACGTGCAGGAGCTCAGTCTCGAGCGCGGTTCCGAAGGAATGGAGCTGGTCTACTACTACGCCATGCTCAACGGCTACGAAACCGGCGCCCTGGAAGACACCACCGACGGGCGCGTGCTGATGGAAGACATCGGGGACGGCGAATTCATCTTCCTCGACTTCGACCCGGAGACCGGCGAGACCTTCTGGACCGATCTGTGGGAAGAGCCCGAGCGCCTGCCGCTGGCCGTCGGCGTGCTGCTCGACCTGGAATCCGATCGCGGGCTGGTCTGGCCGGACCTGATCGCGCCCGTCATGGTGGACACCAGCCAGTCGCGCGCCCGGAGCGTTCGCAGTACGCGCGACATGATGATCCGGCAGCGCGGGGCCGGAGACTCGGACCGATGATCCCCTGCCGGTCCGGACAGCGGGGCATCGCCCTCATCGTGGTGCTGTGGATCCTGGTGCTGCTGACCATCGTGGTGGGCACCTACGCGGTCCTGGCGCGTACCGAGAGCCTGCAGTCGCGCTTCCTGTTCGACACCACCCGGGCGCGCTATGCCGCCGAGGCCGGCATTCACCGTGCGGCCTACGAGATGCGCAACATGGACATCGAGACCCGTTGGGTGCCCGATGGTCGGCCCTACACAATCGATTTCGGCGCCGCCCGGGTCGAGATCCGCATCACCGACGAGTCCGGCAAGATCGACCTCAACGGCGCCGACGCCCAGACCTTGTCGGACCTGTTCATTTCTCGCGGCATGGATGAAACCGAGGCCTGGCACCTGGCCGATGCCATCGAGGACTGGCGCGACCCCGACGAGCTGCCCCGGCTCTACGGCGCTGAAGTGGATGATTACGAGGCGGCCGGGTATCCTTACGGGCCGGCCAACGAGCCGTTCGGCTCCGTCGACGAGTTGCAGCAGGTCATCGGCATGAGCTGGGACCTGTTCCGGGAGCTGGAGCCGATGCTGACCGTCCATGCCGGCGGTCGCATCAATCCGGCCTTTGCCTCGGCCGACGTGCTGGCGGCCAATCCGGAGATCTCCGCCGAGGATGCAGCGGCATTCGTCGAGGAGCGGCGACAGTTTCACCCCCGCGACCAGCAGGCGCTGATGCTGCCCGACGGCACGATGGTCAGCTTGCAAGGGGGTGGCCGGACCTTTAGCATTCGCTCGCGGGCGACGCTGGACACCGGCACCTGGAGCGAAGTACAGGCCACGATTGAACTCGGTGGCGACCAGCGCGGTCGACCCTTCCGGGTGCTGCGCTGGCGCGACAATATCGAGGATCGATGAATCAGAGTGCCATCAACGAATACTGGGGCAGCGTCGTTGCCCGCTACCGCGCCGGGCCCCTGCCGGGGTTCCTGAAGTGGTGGCGTGGCGAGCTGGCGGGCCTGTTTCCGCGCTCCCTGCGCGAGCGCATGATTCCGCCTCGTCCGCAGCTGTGGCTGGTGCCGCAGGCCGAGGGCCGGGAGTTCACGGTCTGGGCAGGCGGCGATTCGCCCGATCGACGCGACACCTTCGGTGCGTCCGAAGATGCCGGCCTCTTGCGCGATCGTTGGCAGGAACTGCTGGGCGGTTTCGAAGACGGCCAGCCGGAGATCCGGCTGTGCCTGCCGCCCGAAGACATGCTCCACTGCCCGGTCGAGTTGCCGCTGGCGGTGGAAGCCAATCTCGCCGAGTCGCTGCGCTACCAGCTCGACCAGGTCACGCCGTTCAGCGCCGACCAGGTCTATTTCGACTACGACATCGTCGAGCGCGACGCCGAGCACGGCCGCCTGAAGATCGACCTGCGCCTGGCGATGCGCTCGCGCGTGGACGCCCTGCGCGAGCGCCTGGCGGCCATCGGTATCCGGCCGCACGCCATCGATTGCCTGGGCGGCGAAGCCGGGCATCCCGAGTGCGAAGGCTTCAACATGCTGCCGCTTGCCGAGCGCCCCAGGCACGTCTATCGCCGCGCGCGCATCAACTGGCTGCTCGCCGGCGGTCTGGTGCTGGTGTTGGCGGTGGTGATGGTCGAGTCGCTGTTTCTTCACCAGCGCACGGTGGATCAATTGCAAAGCGAAGTCGACGCCCTGCGCGGCGAAGCCGACCAGGTGCTCGCCCTGCAGCGCGAACTGCAGGACGCCCTTGCGGCCGCCAACTTCCTGGCCGAGCGCCGTCGGCGCCAACCGGTCAGCGTGGAGGTGCTCGACGAGGTCACCCGAATCCTGCCCAACGACATCTGGCTGACGCAGATGCAGATTCGAGGCAACGAATTGATGATCCAGGGCCTGGCCGACCAGTCGCAGCGGCTGATCGAGTTGATCAATGAATCCGACCTGCTGGCCGAAGCGGAATTCCGCGGCTCGGTCAGCATCGACCCCGGCAGCGGCCGCGAGCGCTTCAACGCCCAGGCCCGAATCGAGACCACAGGAGGCGAGCGTGCAGCTGCTGCCGGATCTGGAGAATAACCGCCCGCTGGCCGTCGGCCTGCTGGTCATCGTGCTGGTCGTCGTCTACTTCCTGGGCTTTCACTGGTTCGTGATGCGCCATTTGGATCTGGCCGACGAGGTCAACTCGCTCGAGGAGCGCGCGGCCCGCTTCAAGGCGGCCGTCGCCCGCCGCCCCGAACTGGAGGCGCAGCTCGACGAACTGCAGGCCGAGCGGCTGGACTCGGCGCTGTTCCTGCCCGAGTCGAACTTCAACGTCGCAGCGGCCGGTCTGACGCGCCGGCTTCGGGATATCATTCAGCGCGAGGCCGACGACGCCGACCTGTGCCGCATCGTCTCCACCACCAACCGTCCCGACGACGAGCCTGAACGATTCGAGCAGGTGACGGTCAATGTGC
The DNA here is from genome assembly GCF_003410055.1 of Wenzhouxiangella sediminis. Lineage (GTDB taxonomy): Bacteria > Pseudomonadota > Gammaproteobacteria > Xanthomonadales > Wenzhouxiangellaceae > Wenzhouxiangella > Wenzhouxiangella sediminis. The sequence continues at coordinate 14,367 of NZ_QUZK01000052.1, forward strand.
GCATGAACTGCCCGCTGCCGGACCTCACGCGGATTCTCTACCAACTGGAAAACAACGTGCCGCTGATCTTCGTCGACAACCTGATCATCAACCAGCGGATTCCGGCCGACCGCGCGGGGCGGCGCGGCAGCAACGGCTACGGCCAGCTCGACGTGCGCTTCGACATCTACGGTTTCCTCTCCCAGCAGGTGGAAGGCTGACCATGCTCGATTTGCAGCGCAACCTGCTGACCACCCTGCTGGCCGCCGGAATCGGCGTGCTGGTCGTCGCCGGCGGGGTGATTGCGCTGTTGATGGGGCGGCCCGACCTGGCCGCCATCGAACCGCAGGGCAGCACCGAGGCCGCCGAGGTGCAGGTCGACGTGCCGCAGACCGGGCTGGAGGATTTCAGCGCCTATTCGGCCATCATCGAACGCCCGGTGTTCTTCTCCGACCGCCAGCTGCCGATCGTCGAAGCGCCCGGCGACGAAGAACAGATGGCCGTCGACGAGGAAGAGGTCGAAGAGGTCCAGGATCTCAAGGCCGCCCTGGCCGGGGTCGTCATCACGCCGGAGATGAAGCTCGCCATGGTTTCCGATGAGCAGGCCGGCAAGACCTTCGTGCTGCGCGAGGGTATGAGCCTGGAGGGCGAGCAGGCCGCCTGGAAGCTGGACGTCATCCAGGCCCGCCAGGTCAGCTTCGTGTCGGTGGACGGGCGGCAGACCGATCTGGAATTGCAAGTGAACACCGCCGGGCTCGATGCGCCGGCGCCACCCGTCAGCACCAGCGACGCTTCGCAGCAACAGGACGCGCAGCCGCAGGGGCAGCAGGCCGAACAGCCCGCCGACCCGCGGCAGGCCAGCGAAGAGGCGCGGGCCCGGGCAGAGGAAATCCGCCGGCGGGTCGCCGAACGGCGCGCCCAGTTGAGGGCCGAAGCCGAGCGACGCGCGCGACAGAGACAGGAACAACAGGACAACAATGGCTGAACGAATGCGACAGAGCTTGACCCGATACCGAGCGGCGCTCGCCGTGCTCATGCTGGCCGGCCTGGTGCTGTCCGGCTGTGCCTCGATGCGCGGGCGCGACGGAGAAGAAGCCGACACCCGCCTGCGTCCCGGCCAGAGCGCCGTCGACCCCGATACCCTCCGTGGCGACTCGGAAGGCATTCGCCTCGGCGGCGCCGACGAAGAAGGCGAGGAGGCGCAGTTCGACGAAACCGAGACCTATCCCGGCACCGGCGTGTTCATCGACCAGAGCGCCACCAAGCCCCGTGCCGAGCCCCCGGGCGAAGACGGCGAAATCACGCTCAACTTCGAAGGGCAGGGCATCCAGGAAGTGGTCCACGCCATCCTCGGCCACATGTTCGAGGAGAACTACGTCATCGCCCCCGGCGTCAGCGGCGAGGTGACCTTCTCCACGGCCAAGCCGATCAAGCGCGACCAGGTCATGGGCGTGCTCGAGATGCTGCTGCGCTGGAACAGCGCCACGCTGATCTGGCGCGAAGGCCGCTACCACGTCGTCCCCGTCTCGCAGGCGGTGGCCGGCAACCTGGTGCCGCGCATGGATTCGGCCAGCAAGGCCCGCGGCTACGAGGTGCTTGCCGTGCCGCTGGAATACATCTCGGCCGGCAAGATGGCCGAGATGCTCGAACCCTGGGTCAAGGAAGACGCGATCTTCAACGCCGACAATGCCCGTAATCTGCTGTTCCTGGCCGGCACCCAGTTCGAGCTGAACAACTACCTGCAGATCGTCGAGACCTTCGACGTCGACTGGCTCGAGGGCATGTCTGTGGGTATCTTCAACCTCGAGCGCATCGAAGTCGACGAACTGTTGCCGGAGCTCGAAGGCGTCTTCGGCGCCGAGGGCGAAACGCCGCTGGCCGGCATGTTCCGCTTCATGCCGCTCAATCGCCTCAATGCCATCATGGTGATCACGCCCAACGAGCACTACCTCGACGAGGCCGAGAAGTGGATCGAGCGCCTGGACCGCTCCAGCGCCGAGGGCGGCGCCAGGCTCTACGTCTACCGGGTCAAGAACCTCGAGGCCGATATCCTGGCCGGCTACCTGGGCGACCTGTTCGGCACCGGCGGCGGCAGCCGCTCGCGCGAGTCGCGCGGCTCCCTGGCGCCGGGCCTTGAGCGCGCTTCGGCCTCGAGCGTCAGTGATTTCCAGCAGTCGCGCTCGGGCACCGGCGGCTCGGCGTCCGACAGCAACCGCTCCAACGGCAATCGCTCCACCGGCGGCGGCAGCGTTTCCCTCGGAGAAGAGGGCGGGGTGCGCGTCACGGCGGTGATGGAAACCAATTCACTGCTCATCCAGGCCTCGCCCAGCGAATACGACGGTATCCTGTCGGCGATCGAGCGCCTGGACCAGGAGCCGCTGCAGGTCATGATCGAGGCCCAGGTTCTGATCGTTACCCTCACTGACCAGTTGAGATACGGTGTGAGCTGGTTCCTGGCCAATGGCGGCGTCGAGGACAGCGTTCCCGGCCTGCCGGACGGCTTTGCGCCGAGTCGCGAGGCGAACGCAGCCCTGTTCGGTCAGGAGACGGGTTTTCTGGGCACCATTACGCGGCGCTCGGTCGGCCGGAACTTCGTTTCGGCGACCATCGACGCGCTGGAGACGGTTTCCGACGTACGAACGATTTCTTCGCCCAGCCTGATGGTGCGCAACAACTCCGAGGCGAGCATCAATGTGGGCGACCAGCTTCCCGTCCAGTCGACCCGTTTCGTCGGCGGCGGAATCGGGGGCGACAACGGCACCATCGGCAATGTCCAGTACCTCAATACCGGCGTCATCATGGAGGTCACCCCGCGCGTCAATCCGGGTGGCCTCGTCTACATGAAGATCCGCCAGGAAGTGTCCTCGCCCGGCGAGTCGGGCGTGGGCGGTAACCCGTCTGTAGACACGCGCACCATCCAGACGGAAGTGGCGGTGCAGTCCGGTCAGACCATCATGCTGGGCGGCCTGATCCAGGAAGACACGACTAACCGGAAGTCCGGTGTGCCCTTCCTTCAGCGAGTGCCGCTGCTGGGGAACCTGTTCCGCAGCACCCAGGACGACATCACGCGGACGGAAACCCTGGTCATGATCACCCCGACCGTCGTGGAGTCGACCGAGCAGCTCAAGCGCGTCTCCGATGACGTCAGGAGCCAGTTCGAGGCCCTCAAGCCGCTCCGCGGCTTCGGGAAGGGCTCCAACTAAACACATTCAAATCAACTAATTAGGAGTTTTTGAAGCGTGACAAAGCCAGACTTCAATCCCCTTGCCGCCGCTGCGGCTGTTGCCGCATTGCTGCTGCTGGCGGCTTGCCAGCAGCCCGCGGAAGAGCGCTCGGCCGATGAAATCGTCCAGGAACGGGCCCAGGCCCGCTGGGACGCCCTGGTCAACGAGGAGTTCGCCGCCGCCTGGGAGTACTATACGCCCGGATACCGGCAGATGAGCCCGCAGGACGCCTTTGCCGCGGACATGTCCGCCCGGCCGGTGCAGTGGAACGCCGCCACCGTCGTCTCCGCCCAGTGCCAGGAGGCGGAATCCAAGTGCACGGTCCTCACGGAAGTCACCTACCAGCCCGGCGGCGGGGCCGAAGAGCTCCGAAATGTCGAGATCACCCGCGATCTCGAGGAACAATGGATCCTCATGGACGGTCAGTGGTGGTATGCGGCGAACTGATTGCTTTACATCGCTGTATCGATTAGCATAGAATTGAACACGCTAGGGCAGGTTCGGTCCGAACCGTTCTTGCTCGGCTGTGTTTGCACAGAGCCCTGTGTCCAACAACTTTAGGAGTGTTGTAATGAAAAGAAACACCTTGACGACCGCAGTTCTGGCTGGTCTGACGGGTATGGCGGGCATGGTCAGCGTTGCGAGCGCTGTCAACGTCAACCCCGAAGGACTGGGTCAGGTTCTGCTGTACCCGTACTACACCGCCCGCGGCGGCAATGACACGGTCATCTCGATCGTGAACACCACCGAACGCGGCAAGGCGGTCAAGATTCGCTTCATCGAAGCCCTGAACTCGCGCGAAGTGCTCGACTTCAACATCTACATGTCGCCGTATGACGTGTGGACGGGTGCCGTGACCGCGGAAGGCGACGGTGGCAAGCTGGTTACCAGCGACTCCACCTGCTACGTGCCGAACTTCGGCGGCGAGCAGCCGTTCCTGCGCTTCGGTTACGCCGGCGACGGCGGCCCGCAGGGCCTCGAGCGTACCGCTTCCGGTTACATCGAAGTCATCGAGATGGGCACCATGGTCGCTCAGCCGGGTAGCCAGCCTGGCGGCGCTGATCCGGCGATCATTCCGTGGTCGGCCAAGCACGTCAACGGCGTGCCGCGCGACTGCGCCCGTCTGGAAGCCGAGTGGACCGATGGTTCCGGCCTGTTCTGGCTGGACGGCGGTGACTCGACCTTCGGTTTCGACACCCAGCAGGGCGCCAGCGGTGGCCTGTTCGGTTCGGCCAACATCATCAACGTCGCCGAAGGCACCCTGCTTTCCTACAACGCGACGGCCATTGATGGTTTCTGGGCCGCCGGCGACATGAACCACAGTGAGCCGGACTCGGTCCTGCCCGACCTGTCGAACGGCACGAACTCCGAAAGCTTCGTGTTCGACAACGGCGTTCTGGAACAGCACACCTGGTCGGAGCCGCTGCTTGCTCTGAACTCGGCCCTGACGCTGGACCGCCTGATGAACGAATACGTCACTCAGGACGGCCTCAACGCCCAGACCGAGTGGGTTCTGACCCTGCCGACCAAGCGCTTCCACGTGGATCCGGAAATTGGCGCCGCTACCGCCAACAACCCGATTCCGCCGTTCACGCGCACCTGGCACATCAATGGCGACGGCTCCCTGAACCTGCCGTGTGAAGACATGGAATACAGCTTCTGGGACCGCGAAGAGCGCGAGCCGAGCCCGCAGGTCGGTCCGCCGATCGTCTCGCCGCGTCCGCCGCAGGAAGAAACCCCGCAGTTCCAGCTGTGCAAGGAAGCCAACGTCATTCGCTTCTCGAGCGGTGGTGAGGATCTTCCGGCTGCGACCGAAATCCTGAAGGAAACGGCTCGTGACGGCCAGTATGCTCGCCTGGGTTACACCAACTTCGAGCTGCCGTACGACGCCGGTTGGGTCCTGTTCGACCTGGCTCAGGTTCCGGCCGACTCGCCGACCTTCGGTACCTACGGCCCGCGTCGCCAGAGCGTCGCTGCCAACGACGGCACCGTTGTGGAAGGTCTGCCGGTCATCGGCTTCCAGGCCACGACCTACACCAACGGTCAGCTGGGCGGTGGCTCCGTGCTGGCGAACTACGGTGGTGCCTTCAACCACCGCGGCTCGCGCAGCTTCGTGAGCTCGGCTCCGTAAGGACAGCCGTCAGGCTTGCCCGAAAGGGTAATAGAGCTAAACGGGGGCCATCCACAGGGTGGCCCCTGTTTTTTTAGTAAAACGAACTCTTAACGCGCGATTTGGTCTACTGTGCGTGTTGTCGCCTCACGACCCTTGCAGTCGCACCAAACACGAGAGTCATTGCAAATGAACGAGTACCTTCGAATTCTCCCGGCCGCACTCGGCCTGCTGTTCCTGGTTGGAGCGGCCACCTCCGATGCCCAGACCACCAGAAAGCTCATCATCAACGATGAGGTCGAATGCGACCTGGCGCAGATTCAGTCTCTCGGGCTCGTCGATCCCCAGAGCAACGTTCGCGTAACCGTTCAGGATCTGGCCGAATGCATTAACGAAGGCGGCGGACTCGCCGTCAGCCCGATCGTTCTGGAGCCCGAAGTCGTCGAACCGGGCGGTTCGTTCACGGCCGTCTGGGCATCTACCGGCTCCGTCTCCTGCGAACTCAATCTGCCCAGCGGCTGGCAGGCGCCAAATGTGGCCTTGGCCGATGCCGTCAACTTGACGGTTCCCTCGGGTACGACGGAGGCGTCCTACCCCGTGGAAATCAGCTGTTCGGATGCCGGCGGCAACGTTGTCGCGGCGGACTCGTTGCTGCAAGTCGAAGCTTCTGTTCCGACCAGTCCGCCGGAAGCCCCACTCATTGCTAGAACCGTTGTGGAGCCCGTTGCACCCGGCCAGATTCGAATCGACTGGACGAGCTCGGCCACGGCCACCGACTGCGAAGCCAGCAGCAGCCCCACCGTGCCCGGTTGGAACGGCTCCGTGGGCACCGGTGTCGACCAGGAAACCCTGCTGACCGGCCTGAGTGCCGGCAGCTACAACTTTGCGCTTCGCTGCTCGAATGCGGCGGGTGATTCACCCTGGGAAGCGGTCAGTGCGACTATCGCTTCGTCAACTCAGTGCGCCAATCGACAGCCGCCCTCCGGGTGGGCCAGGCTTGGCGAAGCCGGTACGAGCAGCTGTTACTGGACCGGCAATTCCTGGGACCCCAAGGACTGCACGGTCTGGAACGGCGGAATTTCCAACACGCCGTTCTACGCAGAGTCAGGCGTTTCGCATCGCCTGGCTTATGCGGGTCGCCCCGATGCCCACCAGTATCTGGCAATTGAGCTGGACACGACCGGAATGAGCCCGACGAATACCGGAAGGCTGCAGACCTCGTCATCCGATACGTTCGCGCTTTCCGTGACAGGCATCGTGACAATATCCAGCTGCCCGGGTGACTTCCACAAGTCCGAAGTCCTTCAGGACACCGGCTGCTATGCAAGAAGCGCGTTCTCTCCCGGGATCGAATACGGCGGCACGAGCACCAGTAAAACCTGCAAGCTCGAGTCCGGCCGGACCTACTATTTGAACATCATCCCGACCACGTCGCTGGATGGGACGGATCCGGACCTGATCGTGCCGCACCCTAACTGTGAGGAAGGCGTCTGCGGCAGGGTGACCGCCTGGCAGGACTAAGCCGCCTAAAGATAGATTCAAAGGAAAGAAACGAATGAAGAATTGCCTGACAAGCGCTTTGGTAATAGCGGCCCTACTGGGGCCGCTCGCGCACCAGGTTCGTGCCGAAACCGTCGAACAGTCACGATGCGTGAGCTATGAGTCGGAGCTGTTCGCCAAAAGAGACACGGCGACCGTAACCCACAGCGATGTCGATGCATTCATTGCAGCGCAAGTGCCGCCCGACCAGCGCAAGGTCTTTCTCGACAGCCCCGACCGTATTGCAGAAATGGTCGAAACGCTTTTGTCCACCTACGCCATGGCGAATCGCGCCCTGGACGCGGATCTGACTACTGATCCCGTGGTGTCCGCCCGCCTCAACATGAATCTCGCTCGTGAGTTGGCGTCCATGTACCGCGACGAGTATTTGTCATCGAACCGACTCGATGACTACGAGTCCGCGGCCCGGGAGATCTATCTGACCGATCCCGAAAGTTTCGTCGGCGGGGACAGCTACGACTTGCGCCACATCCTCATCGAGGACAGGGGCAGACGCAATTCCCCGGAACTGATGAGAAAGGCGCTCGATATCTATGAGCGGCTTGCCGCGGGCGAAGACTTCGATCAGGTCTCGGCCGACGTGGTTTCAGAAAACGACCCGGCACCTGAAACCAGCCTGGAAGGAGTCCGGCCGACCGAACTTGTTTCACCGCTCCGGGGTGCGCTTTCCGACGCCGAAGAGGGTGAACTGTTGGCGCCGATCCGCAGCCAGTACGGCTGGCACATCGTTCGGCTGGACTCGGTCAACGAAGGCGAGCAGATGCCCTGGGAAGAGGCTCGCTCCAAGGCCATCAACCTGGCAAGGCAGCGACACGAGCAAAAGCTCCTGGAGCGCCTGCGCATGGAGATCCAGGGCGAAGAGGCGCAACTGACCGAAGGCGCGGTTGCCGAATTGCTCGAACGTTACGATGTCGAATGGTCCGGCAGCGGGAACCCCGATCTGCTGATGCAACAGACGGGTTCCAACTAGCCTTCTCCCTTGCCGGAGCATGCAAGGCAACTCCTGAGCCGCCTGATCGCACGGGAAGTGCGGTCGCGGTTCCAGGGCAGCGCAAGCGGATGGATCTGGCTGATCCTCAATCCGCTGCTCCTGCTTGCCGTCTATTCATTCGTCTTCGGCGTCATCTTCAAGGCCCGGGTACCACCCGGGCTGGAGATGCCCTTCGTGGCCTGGCTGGCCGTCGCGCTCTGGCCCTGGCTGATGTTCTCCGAGGGCGTACTTCGCGGCGCGCAGGCCATTCGTGACCACGCCGCGCTGATCTCGAAGGTTGCCATGCCGCGCGAGATGCTCGTGCTGGCCTCGGTATCCGCCGTCTTCATCCTGCACCTGACGGGCTATGCGGCCGTCATTGCGGTCCTGGCCGCCATCGGCGTCGACCTGAACTGGCCTGGCCTGCCGCTGCTGTTGCTTTCCCTGAGCACGCTTTTCGTACTGACGGTGGGTCTTGCGCTGGCGCTGTCGGCCATCCAGGTCTACGTGCGCGACCTCGAGCAGGCCCTGCCCACTGTGTTCATGTTCTGGTTCTTCCTGACGCCCATCCTGTATGCCCCTTCGCTGCTGCCGGACGAATATGCGGCCTGGCTGGACTGGAATCCGATGACCTGGTGGATGACCGAGATCCGCAGCGCATTGCTCTACAACCAGATCCTTCCCGGTTGGCCCTTCCTGGCCCTGCTGGCCGGAAGCCTCTTGATGCTCTGGCTGGGGCGCATCGTATTCAGTCGCCTCAGTCCCTACTTCGAGGATTTCCTGTGAACGCGCCCCTGATGCGGCTCGACGGCGTGTCGAAGCGCTATCCGCCTACCGTGCGCTCGGGCGAGCGGATGCGTGCGTTCTGGCAGTTGCTCTGGCGCGGCCAGGCGCAGGGCGGGACCAGCGTGCTCGAGGACGTCAGCTTCGACATCATCCCCGGCGAATCCCTCGGCATCATCGGTTCCAACGGTGCCGGCAAGTCCACCCTGCTCAAGGTGATTACCGGGGTGCTCGAACCCACTCGCGGCGAGATCCAGAAGCGGGGCAGTGTGGCTGCGTTGCTGGAACTGGGCGCCGGCTTCGATCCGGAGTACACGGGGTTCGACAACCTGCGAATGAACGCCGCCTTCCTGGGCTTGTCGCGTGCGCAGGTGGAAGAACGCCTCGACGACATCCTGTCATTTGCCGACATCGGAGACTCCATCCACGAGCCCGTCAAGCACTACTCGTCGGGGATGGTCGTCAGGCTCGGTTTCGCGGTGGTTGCCTCTGTGCGCCCGGATCTCTTGATCACCGACGAAGTCCTGGCCGTGGGCGACGAGTCCTTCCAGAAGAAATGCATTCGCTGGATCGAGGGCTACCTGGCCGACGGCGGCACCATGATGATGGTGTCGCACAACATGTACCAGGTGCAGAAGCTCTGCCGGCACGCGCTGTGGCTCGAAGCGGGCAGGGTGGCTCGCTACGGCGACGTGTTCGACGTGACGCAGTCCTACCTTGCCTGGCACGAGCGCAAGCACGCACGACAGGAAAGCCCCGCGCACGGTCGCAACGAGAACGCGCCCTATCGCATCGACAGAATGGTGTTGTCACCGGCCAACGATGGCAGCACGGTCGTGGCCATGGGCGGCAGGCTGGACGTCAGGCTGGAGCTGTCGTCCCCCGACGAGCGCCCCCCCGTGGCGGTAGTGGGCGTTGTTCGCGCCGACGGCACCCCGATTTACGGCGTCGGTACGGACCATGATGGTGTGGAGCCGGTCGAGATCGCCCCGGGCCGTTACGCGATCGAGATCAGCTTCAGCGATTTGCCGCTCCTGCCCGGCGGTTACGCCGCACGAGCCCACGCCCTGGACTCGGAAGGACTTCGAATGCACGACACGGTCGAAGAAACTTTTACCGTCACCGGTAAGACGCGTGAAGTGGGCCTGGTCCGGCTCAAGCACGAGTGGCGTCGACCATGACGGTCGTCGTCGTACCGGTCTTCAACGCGCCCGACGCCACCCGCCGCTGCCTGGCGGCCCTCGAATCGACACTGGACCGGCGCCAGCCGGTGATCGTGATCGACGATGCCTCGGACGACCCCGCCATTCCCGAGCTCTTCGCCTCCCTGCCTCGCAACTGGACGCAGGTCCGCAACGAGTCCAACCTGGGCTTCGTCGCCAGCGCGAATCTCGGCATGACGATGGCCACGGGCCAGGACGTGGTCCTGCTCAATGCCGACACCCAGGTCACGCCCGGCTGGCTGACCGCCCTGGAGCGTTGCGCCCGGGGGAATGATCGCATCGCCTCGGTCACGCCCCTGACCAACAACGGCGAGATCGCCTCCATCCCCGAGTTCTGCCGACCGAATCCCTGGCCGAATGATCCTGAACGCTGGGCAACGGCCTGCCGCGAATCCGGTCCGGCCCTGTACCCGGAAGTGCCTACGGCCGTGGGCTTTTGCATGTTCATGCGGCGCGCGGCCATCGATGAGATCGGCCTGTTCGACGAGGCGGCCTTCGGTCGCGGTTACGGCGAGGAGAACGACTGGTGCATGCGCGCGATTGAAGCCGGCTGGCGGCATGTCATCTGCGACGACGCCTACGTGGCCCACGAAGGCGGCGCGAGCTTCGGCCCGCTTGGACTCAAGCCCGGCGGTGAGGCGATGGAAACCCTCCTGGCCCGATATCCCGACTACATGGACCGCGTACGCGCCTTTATCGAAGCCGATCCCCTGGCCAACCGGCGACAAGCCATCCTAAGCCGCTACAGAGCGCTGAACCGCGAGTCATAGTCGCCTTAAGCGCCGATCGCCGAAACCGATCCACTCCATCGTCCCGAACCCCGAACCCCGAACCCCGAACCCCTATCCCGAGCGGTTAAACTGACCGCCACCATCGATCGATCCCGAAACATGCCCGACCCGAGACCCCTCGATTTCACCGGCGAGCGCTTCACGCCGGAGTGCGTGCGCGAGATGGCCTATGAACACTGGCACCGCTATGCCTGGGCCGCCGAGCTGGTCGAGGGGCTGGATGTGCTCGACGCCGCTTGCGGAGAGGGCTACGGCAGCCACCTTCTCGCGGCGCGCGCCCGATCGGTCACGGGCCTCGACATCGGCGAGGAGGCCGTCGCCCACGCGCGCGAAAGATATGCCCGAGACAACCTGAGTTTCGACCAGGGCGACGCCACGACGCTGCCCTACGAAGACGACCGCTTCGACGTGGTCGTCTCCTTCGAGACGCTCGAGCATCTCGAAGCCCAGGAGACCCTGCTGGCCGAATTCCGGCGCGTGCTGCGTCCGAACGGCTTCCTGGTCATTTCCTCGCCCGATCGCAAGACCTACAGTGACGAGACGGGCTACGACAATCCCTTCCACGTGCGCGAGCTCTATCGCGACGAATTCGAATCGCTGGTTTCGGCGACCTTTCCGGCCTTCCGGCTCTACGGGCAGAAACTCATGTTCGTATCCGCGCTCTGGAACCTAGCGACCGCCGAGGGCAGGCAATTCCAGACCGACGAGAACGGTTCCATCCATTCGGGTTCGACGCCGGACTACCCGCCGCTGTATTTCATTGCCGTGGCGGCCGCGCGCGAGGAATCGCTTCCGCCGGTGCCGGGGCTGTCGCTGTACGGCGACCGATCGGAGTCGGTTTACCGGCACTACAACGAGGAAGTGGCCAAACACATCCGGGCCGGCCATCTGCTGGCCGAGCGCGACGCCGAGATCGAGCGCCTCAAGACCAAACTCGCGCGCCCCTGGTGGCGGCGCCTACTGGGCCGGTCATGAGTGCGACAAAAAGTCCGATCTCGCGCGTCACCGCGGTCATCGTGAACTACAACTCGGGCCGCTGGCTGGCTCGCTGCATCGAGAACCTGCGCGGACGAGGTGCGGCCTCGCCGGAGGTCATCGTCATCGACAACGCCTCGGAGGATGGTAGCGTCGACATCCTGCCCGATCTGCCGGGCGTCACGGTGCGACGGGCTCACCGCAACCTCGGCTTCGGCCGCGGCGTCAACCAGGCCCTGCGCACGGTTCGAACCGAATACATCCTGATCATCAACCCGGACTGCCTGCTCATCCCCGCCTCGCTGGCGAGCCTGGTGGAAGAACTCGACGCGCAGCCCGATGTCGCCCTGGTTTCAGGCCGGGTATTCGACATGCGCGGGGCGGAGCAGCGGGGCAGCCGGCGTCGACTGCCCACCCGCCGCCAGGTGCTCTCGGAAGTGCTGCCGTTCAGCCATGTCAACGGCATCGACCTGACGCACGAGCCCGCGCCGGATGAGCCCACCGATGTCGAAGCCGTTTCCGGCGCCTGCATGCTGGTCCGAACCGCCGCGCTCGAACAGGTCGGCGGCTTCGATCCGCGCTTCCACATGCACTTCGAGGACCTGGACATGATGGCGCGCCTGCGCGAGGCCGGATGGCGCATCCGCCTGGTGCCTTCGGTGTTCGTCTCGCACGCCGGCGGCGTGTCTTCGCGACGCCGCCCGGTCGCCGTGATGTGGGCCAAGCACAAGAGCCTGTGGCGCTATCTCAACAAGCACTGCAGCGAAGGATGGAGCTGGCTCAGCCGGTCGCTGTGGTGGCTGCTCATCCACCTTCATGCGGTGGTGATGACCCCGGTGTGCCTGGTCACGCGCCGATGAGCGAGGCCGCCATCATCCTGCTGCTCGGTGCCAGCGGTCCGGTCGGGCAGTGCTTTCTCGACCGTACCGCCGGCCAGCGAATCCGCGTCATCGCCATTTCCCGCCGCGATCCCGAAAAGGCCTGGCCCCACGTCACCTGGCTGCAGCACGACCTCGAGCGCGGCCCGGGCGATGTCCGCGCCGGCACGCTGGTCAGCTTCGGTCCGCTCGCGCATGCGCTCTCGCAGGTCGAGCAGGGCATCGGCCTGGGCCGCGTGATCGCGCTCAGCTCCGCCAGCACCTTGTTCAAGAAGAATTCGAGGGATCGGGCCGAGCGCCGGCAAATGGCTGCCCTGGCACAGTGCGAGGAAGCGCTGGAGCGCGCCTGCCGCGAGCGCGACATCGTACTTACCCTGCTCAAGCCCACCCTGATCTACGGCGGCGGTCAGGACGCCAACGTCAGCCGCATCGCCGGCCTGGTCTCGCGCCTGCCCCTCGTGCCCGTTGCCGGCCGCGGCTTGCGCGCGCCCGTGCACGCCGACGACCTGGCCCGCCTGGCCGTCGAATGCGTCATCTCCGGCCCCAGGAGCGCCGGCACCTGGCTGCTCGCCGGCGGCGAGACCCTGACCTATCCGGACATGCTCAAGCGCGTTGCCGCGGCCGAAGGCCGGCACGTCCGCCTCCTGCGCCTGCCCGCCTGGCTGATGAAGCCCGCCGTACGCGCCGCCCACCTGGCCGGCCGCATGACCGACATCAAGCCGGCCATGATCGAACGCCAGGGCATGGACCTGGTCGTCGACGACACACCGGCGCGCGAGCAGCTGGGGTGGGATCCAAGGCCTTTCCGGCCCTAGTCCTTCAAGCGCTTGTACTTCAGTCTGTGCGGCCCGGCCTGGTCGCCGCGGCGGCGCTTGTAGTCCTTTTCGTAGTCGGTGAAGTTGCCTTCGAACCACTCGACGTGGGAATCGCCTTCGAAAGCGAGCACGTGGGTGGCGATGCGGTCGAGGAACCAGCGGTCGTGCGAGGTGACCAGAACGCAGCCGGGGAAGGCCAGCAGGGCTTCTTCCAGGGCGCGCAGGGTTTCGACGTCGAGGTCGTTGGTGGGTTCGTCGAGCATCAGCACGTTGGCGCCCGAGCGCAGCACCTTGGCCAGGTGGACGCGGTTGCGTTCGCCGCCGGAGAGCTGGCCGATGCGCTTCTGCTGCTCAGCCCCCTTGAAGTTGAAACGGCTGGCGTAGGCGCGCGCCGGCATGCGGTAGTTGCCGACGTGGATCTCGTCGGCGCCGTCGGAGATTTCTTCCCATACCTGGCGATCGTCCTTGAGGCTGTCGCGCTTCTGGTCGACGTAGCCCAGCTCGACCGTCTCGCCGACCTCGATCGTGCCCTTGTCGGGGCCTTCCTGGCCGGAGATCATGCGGAACAGGGTGGTCTTGCCGGCGCCGTTGCCGCCGATGATGCCGACGATGGCGCCCGGCGGCACCTTGAAGCTCAGATCCTCGATCAGCAGGCGGTCGTCGTAGCCCTTGTAGATGCCGTCGACCTCGATCACCTTGTCGCCCAGGCGCGGGCCCGGCGGGATGTAGATCTGCTGGGTCTCGTTGCGCTTCTGGACTTCCTTCGAGTTCAGCTCCTCGAACTGCTTCAGGCGCGCCTTGGACTTGGCCTGACGGCCCTTCTGGTTGGAGCGCACCCACTCGAGTTCGTGCTTGATTTCCTTCTGGCGGGCCTGCTCCTGCTTTTCTTCCACGGCCAGGCGGGCTTCCTTCTGTTCCAGCCAGGACGAGTAGTTGCCCTCGAAGGGGATGCCGTGGCCGCGGTCCATTTCCAGGATCCAGCCGGCGACGTTGTCGAGGAAGTAGCGGTCATGGGTCACGGCCATGACGGTGCCCGGGAATTCATCGAGGAATCGCTCCAGCCAGGCCACCGACTCGGCGTCGAGGTGGTTGGTGGGCTCATCGAGCAGCAGCATGTCGGGCTTGGACAGCAGCAGGCGGCACAGGGCGACGCGTCGGCGCTCGCCGCCGGAGAGCACTTCGACCTTGGAGTCCCACTCGGGCAGGCGCAGGGCGTCGGCGGCCACTTCCAGCGTGCGCTCGATTTCCCAGCCGCCGGCCGAGTCGATCTTGTCCTGCAGCTCGGCCTGCTCGGCCAGCAGCTCGGTCATTTCGTCGTCGTCCATCGGCTCGGCGAACTTCTCGGAAATCTCCTCGAAGCGCACCAGCATGTCGCGCAGCTCGCCGACCCCGTCCATCACGCACTCGCGCACGGTCTGGCCCTCGGGCAGTTCGGGCTCCTGCGGCAGGTAGCCGATGCGGATGCCGGGCTGCGGGCGGGCTTCGCCGTCGAACTCCTTGTCGACGCCGGCCATGATGCGCAGCACCGTGGACTTGCCGGCGCCGTTGAGCCCCAGCACGCCGATCTTGGCGCCGGGGAAGAACGACAGGGACACGTCCTTGATGAGCGTGCGGTTGGGCGGCACCACCTTGGAGACGCGGTGCATGGTGTAGACGTACTGGGCCATGTTGCTGCTTCGAGTCCTGGAGTCAGTTGGGAAAAGTGGGGGCGAGTGTAACGGATTGCTACCTACCAAAAGGGTTCAGGTTTCAGGGTTCAGGTTTCAGGGGCGTCGTCGGAGGCTGAGGGATGGTTGCCGACAACCCATACGCCGTGCTCGCTTAACGCATGGGGATGGATAGGACAGAGGTCCCAGGCCGATTCCGGTTCTTTGGCTCCGACCATTACCCGGCGAAGCCGGCCCGCAGAGCGGCCCGTGCCGCCGGAACCCCGAACCCCGAACCCGGAACCCCTTCTTTTCCAACCCCGAACCCGAAACCCGTCATCCTTTTCCTGAAACCTGAAACCTGAAACCTGAAACCTGAAACCTGAAACCTGAAACCGACGCAAAGCGTCGTCCCGGACCCCGATCCGGGACCTCCCAACCGAAGGCGCCACTGGATGGAAGGCCCCGGATCAAGTCCGGGGCGACGGGTGCTAGTTCCTGAAACCTGAACCCTGAACCCTGAAACCTTTTCACCGTGCACCCCGAAGCCACTCCGGATAATCTGTGGCGACTCCAATGAAGAAAGGCAAACCCATGCGAGTTCTCGTAACCGGCGGAGGCGGGTTTCTGGGCCAGGCGATCGTGCGCCAGCTCCTTGCGCGCGGCGATGCGGTCTCGACCATCAACCGCTCCGATTACCCCGAACTGGCAGATCTGGGCGTGACCTGCCATCGCGGCGATATTTCCGATCGCGAGGCGGTGATGGCCGCCGTTGACGGAGTGGATGCGGTGATCCACGTGGCCGCCAAGGCCGGGCCGGGCCTGTACGCGCCCGATTTCGTGGCCGCCAACGTGGTCGGAACCGGCAACGTCGTCGAGGCCTGCCGTGCGCACGGCGTGCGTGTGCTGGTGCACACCTCCTCGCCCAGCGTGGTGCATGCCGGCGGTGATATCGACGGCGGTGACGAGTCGCTGCCGTACCCGGATCACTTTCCGGCGCCGTACCCGGCCACCAAGGCCGAGGCCGAGCGCCTGGCCCTGGGCGCGAATTCCGCCGGGCTGTCGGTCTGCGCCCTGCGGCCGCACCTGATCTGGGGCCCCGGCGACAATCAGCTGTTGCCGCGCCTGATCGAGAAGAACCGCGCCGGTCGGCTGAAACTGCCGGCACCCGAAAAACTGATCGACACCGTCTACATCGACAACGCCGCCGCGGCGCACGTGCTGGCGCTCGACAACCTCACCGCTTCGGGAACGGCCGCCGGCCAGGCCTACTTCATTTCCAACGGCGAGCCGATGCCGGTCGGCGAAATGCTGTCGAGGATGCTCGAGGCGGCCGGCGAGACGCCGAGACTGGGCCGGGTGTCGCCGAAGGTGGCCATGGCTGCGGCCACGCTGGTGGAGTGGTTCTGGCGGGCGACGCGCCGCAGGAGCGATCCGCCGCTGTCGCGATTCGTCGTCGAGCACCTGGCCACGGCGCACTGGTTCGATCTCTCGGCGGCGCGCCGCGACCTGGGCTACGAGGCAAGCATCAGCATCGACGAGGGTCTGCGGCGCCTGGCGGCTTCCTGGCGGCCCTCATAGCCCCCGGCGCCGCGCCCAGTGGTTGACGCGTTCGATGCGCGAGCGCCGCACCAGGTGGCGATCCAGCTCGTCGACGCGGTCGTAGCTTCCGTACTTGAGCTTGACCCAGCCGTTGAGGTCGATCTGTCGAAGGTAGTCGAACAGCCACTTGTTGAGCGGATGCCAGCCGGGCCTGAGCACGATGGCCGTGCCCAGGTCGATGATGATCGGTCGGCCGTCGCCGGCGACCATGACGTTCTGGCGGCTCTTGAGGTCGCCGTGCGCCACCCCGCGCTCGTGCATGGCCTTTATGGCGCCCCTGAGCTCCTCGAAGAACCGTTCGGGTTCGGCCGGAGTCGCGTGCTTGAGCAGGGCGCCGTCGACGTACTCCATGGCCAGGTGGCAGCCGCCGAAAAGTCCATAACAGCGAGGGAAGCCGGGCACGCCTTCGATGCGCCGGTAGGCCCTGTGCTCGCGCCGCAGGGAGAACTGCCGCGCCCGCCAGGCGATGCCGCGCCCGCGCGGTGTCTTGACGGCCAGATCGAGACTGCCGGATCGCACGCGCACGATGAGGCCCTGGTTGCTTTCGGCCACGATGGGCCAGTCCGCGGGATCGAAACCCTCGAACAGCGCGGAAAGATCGTCGGGTGAAGCTCCTGCCAACGGCATGCGCCAATCATAGCGGATTGGCGCGGCGCGTCAGGGCGCGCGATAATAGCCGGTTTGGGCCCGCCCGGACTCGAAAACCGGGTCGGCGACCCCCACAATACGCACCAACCAAGGATCCAGACGGGGATTTCGAACCATGCCGATCTATGAATACCGCTGCCAGGCCTGCGGACACGAACTGGAAAAGCTGCAGAAGATTTCCGACCAGCCCCTGGTCGACTGCCCCGAGTGCGGCAAGCCGACGCTCACCAAGCTGATTTCCGCCGCCGGATTCCGGCTCAAGGGCGGCGGCTGGTACGAGACCGACTTCAAGAAGGACAACAAGCGCAATCTCGCCGGCGACGGCAAGTCGGACAAGAAGTCCGACGGGGGTTCCGAGTCGAAGGCCGACAGCAAGCCGGCCAAGTCCTCCGACAAGAGCGGCAGCGCCAGCAGCGCCCCGGCCGGCCAGGTGGCCTGATGCGTTCCCACCTGTGCGGAGAAGTCAACGAAGCGCTCGACGGCCAGACGGTCACCGTCTGCGGCTGGGTCAACCGCGCCCGTGACCTCGGCGGGCTGATCTTCATCGGCCTGCGCGACCACGCCGGTGTGCTGCAGGTCGTGGTCGAACCCGACAACGAACCCGCCTTCGCCGAGGCCGAGAAACTCAGGAACGAGTTCTGCGTTCGCCTCAGCGGCAAGGTGCGCATGCGCCCCGAAAGCCAGTGGAACGCCGACATGCCCACCGGCAAGGTCGAGGTCGTCGCCGACTCGGTCGAGATCATCAACGCGGCAGCGCCCCTGCCGCTGCTGATGAACGACGAGGACGGTGAGGAAGTGCGGCTGAAGTACCGCTTCCTGGACCTGCGGCGGCCCCGGCTGCAGCGCAACCTCAGGCTGCGCTCGAAGCTCACGCGCGCGATCCGCAACTTCCTCGACGACCGCGATTTCGTCGACGCCGAGACGCCGATCCTGACCCGGGCCACGCCCGAGGGCGCGCGCGACTACCTGGTGCCCAGTCGTGTCCATCCCGGCAGCTTCTTCGCGCTGCCCCAATCGCCGCAGTTGTTCAAACAAATCCTGATGATGGCCGGGCTCGACCGCTATTACCAGATCGCGCGCTGCTTCCGCGACGAGGACCTGCGCGCCGACCGCCAGCCCGAGTTCACCCAACTCGACATGGAGATGGCCTTCGTCGAGGAAGCCGACGTGCAGGGCGTTGCCGAGAACCTGATCCGCAAGGTCTTCTCCGAAGTGCTCGATGTCGAGCTCCCCGATCCCTTCCCGCGCATGACCTATGCCGAGGCGATGCGTCGCTACGGTTCCGACAAGCCGGATCTTCGCATCGACCTGGAGCTGGTCACGATCTGCGAGCACGTGCGGCACGTCGAATTCAAGGTCTTCTCCGGCCCGGCCAACGATCCGGCCTCGCGCGTGGCCGCGCTGCGCGTGCCCGGCGGCGCCGAGCTCACGCGCAAGCAGATCGACGGCTATGCCGATTTCGTCGGCCGCTACGGCGCGAAGGGCCTGGCCTGGATGAAGGTCAACGACGCCGCTGCCGGTCTCGAAGGCGTGCAGTCGCCGGTGGCCAAGTTCCTCGACGAGCAGGCCGTCACCGGCATATTGAACGACACGGGCGCGCAGAACGGCGACATCCTGTTCTTCGGCGCCGGCGAGAAGGTCACGGTCAGCACTTTCCTGGGCGCGTTGCGCCTTCAGGTGGCCAGGGACCTCGACCTGGTCGGCGAAGGCTGGAAGCCCCTGTGGGTGGTCGATTTCCCGATGTTCGAGTACGACACCGAGGACGAGCGTTACTACGCGCTGCACCATCCCTTCACCGCGCCGGCCGTGCACGACGGCGATGCGCTCAAGGCCGATCCGGTCAACGCGCTCTCGCGCGCCTACGACATGGTGCTCAACGGCTCGGAGATCGGCGGCGGTTCGATCCGTATCCACGACCCGAAATTGCAGCAGGCCGCCTTCGACGTGCTCGGCATCGACGAGACCGAGGCGAAGGAACGCTTCGGCTTCCTGCTCGAGGCGCTCAAGTACGGTTGTCCGCCGCACGGCGGCATCGCCTTCGGCATCGACCGCATCGCCGCGCTCATGGCCGGCGAGGACTCCATCCGCGAAGTCATCGCCTTCCCCAAGACCGCCAATGCGTCCTGCCTGATGACCGGCGCGCCGGCAGCGGTGGAGGCCGAGCAGCTTCAGGAGCTACAGCTGAAGTTGGGGTCATCGGAATGAAAACCTGTTAAACGCAAAGACGCGAAGACGCAAAGCTAAACAAGTGAACGAGTGAGTTCATCACCAGGGAACGCCGGAAGCCTCAGGTGAATGAGTCTTCTCATTGGTGACTTCCTTGCCTTCAATGTAATGATTGTTTTCTTTGCGACTTCGCGTCTTTGCGTTAGAAGGATTATGCTTTTCCTGCACACAGGTTCCGACATGTTCCTCAGACAGGTTGCCCCATGAGCCGCTCCGTGGTGCTCGTCCACGGCCTCTGGTGGGGCCCCTGGAGTATGGGGTTGCTCGGGCGTCGGCTCGGGCGCCGGGGGCTGGAGACTTGTGCTTTCGGCTACCCGACGATTCGCCGCGGCCTGCAAGACAATGCCGCGGCCTTGCGTGAGTTCATCGACACCCTCGATGCAGAGCGGGTCGATCTGGTGGGACATTCCCTGGGCGGGCTGGTGATCCTGCGCATGCTCGACGAATACGCCGACCTGCCGCCCGGGCGGGTGGTGCTGCTCGGGTCGCCGGTGCACGGCTCCGCCGTGGGGCGTCGCGTGGCCGACCGGGGGCTGTTCCGGCCGCTGGTCGGGCGGGCGCGCACGGCACTGGAGAACGGCTTTTCGCACGCACCGGCCGGCCGTGAAACCGGCGTCGTCGCCGGCAGCCGTTCGGTGGGAGTGGGCCGCATCTTCGGTCCCCTGGACGGCCCCAACGACGGCACGGTCACCGTGGCCGAATGCCGCCTGGACGGGGCGAGCGAGTGCATCCTGCCGGTGACGCACACCGGCCTGGTCACGGCGCCGTCCGTCGCTCGCGCAGTCTCGGATTTCCTTCTCGAAGGCGATTTCCCTCACTCGCAGGACTGATCGCCGGGGCTTCGAGCGTCGGTCCGGTCCGGGTGCCATCGGCTCGGTTCGACGCGGTGGCGAGGCCCTCGCCGATGACACCCGGATCGGACCGACGGTGGGGTGCTGCCGCCGGCGCGGCGGCCTGTCATTAGATCGACTGCGCGGGTCGGGAGGCCTGGTCCCGACCCGCGCGCCGTGGGGGTTATTGCCAGGGATTGCAGTCGTAGCCGGCCATTCTCAGCAAGCGGGTGGCCTCGAACTGTCCGGCACCCAGCCCGCCTTCGGAAAAGTTGTAGCCGACCAGCAGCGTGTTGCAGTCCAATGCCTCGATGGTCATGGTGCCGATCGAATCGATGTCGACATCGCCCGGGTCGTAGCTGCCGGGGTTGCTGGTAATGAACTCGCCGCCGGCGAACTCGAGCATGTCGAGCGTGACGATATCGAATCCGGGCTCCAGCTCGGTCGCGGCACCCAGTACCCAGAACGGCGCGCCGTTGAAGTAGGTAAAGAATATGGCGGTGACGTTGTTGGTGTCCGGCCCATTCGGGTTGTATTGCTCGCCGATCTGCAGCACCAGGCCGCTGTAGGGCAGCCCTTCGACCGTGTACTGTCCCGACATGCGCCCGTGCAGGGTGGGGAATGCATTCTGGGGCGGATCGAATTCGGGCACGTACTCCGGAATGCTGAACAGAACGTAATGTGATTCGTCCGAGCCGGAATAGTCGCCCCAGTACATATCCAGCGTGAACAGCCCGTTGTAGTCCTCAGGCCAGAATTCGGTTTCTCCGTCGATCGAGAAGGGGTCGACGCCGAGCATGTAGGTGATGCCCTGCTCGCCGATCTCGTTGCCCGAGGCGCCGACATTGCCCACCGCCGGGTGGCGGATCAGCTGGGCCATATGGTCGGGCACGTCGACCTCGCCGGCTTCGGCGAAGACCCGGGGAACGAGCACGCGGCCGCCGCTGACCTTGCGCAGGCGCACCATGACCACCGAATAGCCTTCGTCGTGGCAGCCGGTGCGCCAGATCCGGACCCGAACCTGCGCGGCCGGCTGGCTGGCGTTGACCGAGGGCACGGCGATGGTCTCGTTGAAAAGCTCATCGCCACCCGGCGCAGGTCCCTGCGGCAACGAGACCGCCACGCATCCCGGCGGGAAGGGCGACTTGAGATCGGTCAGCACGTTGATCTCACCGGTGGCCGAGGCCTGGCCGACGAGCAGGAAGGTCAGGGCGAGCAGCAAACTACGCATGGTCTTGGCAATCCCGTTGAATACGTCGCCAATTCTAGCGCCGGTTTCTGACCGTTGGCTGAATGGGAAATGCCGACAGGTTTCAGGGTTCAGGTTTCAGGTTTCAGGGTTCAGGAGCGTGTGGAGGAGGCTGGGGGTCTGGCGCCCGTAATCCCGGCGCCGTGCATTGCCCGGCGAAGCCGGCCCAGCGCCCTCCGCGCCGCCTGAAACCTGAAACCTGAAACCTGAAACCTGAAACCTCCGTAGCTTCGGTTAAAATGCCCCATTACCCCGAACGAGAGGCAATCCAGGCATGGCCGGTCACAGCAAATGGGCCAATATCCAGCACCGCAAGAAGGCGCAGGACGCCAAGCGGGGCAAGATCTTTACCCGACTGATCCGTGAAATTTCGGTGGCTGCGCGCGAAGGCGGCGGCGACCCGGACACCAACCCGCGGCTCAGGCTGGCCGTCGACAAGGCCAACGGCGCCAACGTGCCCAAGGACAACATCGAGCGGGCCATCAAGAAGGCGACCGGCGATCTCGAGGGCGCGTCCTACGACGAACTGCGCTACGAGGGCTATGCGCCCGGCGGCGTGGCGGTGATGGTCGACTGCCTGACCGACAACCGCAACCGCACGGTCTCGGAGGTGCGTCACGCATTCAGCAAGCACGGCGGCAATCTGGGTACCGAAGGTTCGGTGGCTTTCCAGTTCGAGAAGAAGGGCGTGATCACCTTCGCGCCGGGGGTCGGCGAGGACAATGTGATGGAAGCGGCCCTGGAGGCCGGTGCCGAGGACATCGTCAATCACGAGGACGGCGCCATCGAGGTGCTCACCGAGCCCGAGGAATTCGAGGCCGTGCGCGACGGGTTCCGCAAGGCGGGCCTGGAATTCGAGGAGGCCGAGGTCACCGAGCGGCCCAACAACCTCATCGAAGTCGACGTCGAGACCGGGAAGAAGGTGCTGAATTTCCTCGACGTGCTCGAGGATCTCGACGACACGCAGAATGTCTGGTCGAACGCCGATATTCCGGCGGAGGCGTATGAGTAAGGTTTCAGGGTTCGGGTTTCTTGTTTCAGGGGGGCTGGCCGGCTGCGTCGGTTCGCCATGAGAATCCTCGGCCTCGACCCCGGCTCGCGCAAGACCGGAGTCGGCATCATCGACGGCGAGCGGCTGGTCCACGCCGAGACGCTGAGGCTGGGTGACGGGCCGATGCCCGAGCGGCTGGGGCTGATCTTCTCTGAGTTGCGGCGGCTGATCGCCGAGCACCGGCCCGACGTGGCGGCCGTGGAAACCGTGTTCATGAGCCGCAACGCGCAGTCGGCGATCAAGCTCGGCCAGGCGCGCGGGGCGGCGATCTGCGCGGCGGTGGAGGCCGGGCTCGAAGTGCACGAGTACGCGCCCACCGCCATCAAGCAGGCCATCGTCGGCCGCGGCCGGGCCGGCAAGGAGCAGGTCCAGCACATGGTTCGCGCGATCCTGAAGCTGGACTTCGATCCCGGCGAGGACGCGCACGATGCACTCGCCGCGGCGCTGTGCCATCATCACACCGCACAGACCGCCAGCCGACTGCCGCCCGGAGTGGTATTGCGATGATCGTTCGACTTTCCGGAACTCTCGTCTCGCGCCAGCCCCCGTCGCTGGTCGTCGACGTGCACGGCGTCGGCTACGAGGTCGAGGCGCCGCTCAACGTCTTCGATCGCCTGCCGGCCGACGGCGAGGCGCTCTCGATCCTGACCCACATGGTGGTCAAGGAAGACGCCCACACGCTCTACGGCTTTCTTTCCGAGGCCGACCGCAAGCTGTTTCGCGAGCTGCTCAAGGTCTCCGGCATCGGCCCGCGCCTGGCCCTGGCCATCCTTTCGGGCGTGTCCGGCGACGACTTCGCCCTGATGGTCGAGGCCGGCGACAGCCAGGCCCTGACCCGCCTGCCCGGCATCGGCAAGAAGACCGCCGAGCGGCTGATCCTGGAGATGCGCGGCAAGGTGTCCGACCTGGGCGACGGCGCCGGTGGCGCCGGCGGCGGGGCGCTCAGCGCCGAGGCCGAGGCGCGCGAGGCCCTGACCGCGCTGGGTTATTCCTCCTCCGAAGCGCTCAAGATGATCAAGGCCGTGGGTGACAAGGATCTCTCCGCCGAGGCTTTGATCCGCAACGCGCTGAAGAAGAAGATGCAGGGATGAGCGAGGACAGACTGGTCACCGGAGAAGTCGACCGCGACGAGGCCCGCATCGAGGCGAGCCTGCGGCCCGACCGCCTGGGCGAGTACATCGGCCAGCCGGCGATGAAGGAGCGCCTGGGCATCTACCTGGAATCGGCCCGCGGGCGCCACGAAGCGCTCGATCACGTGCTCATCTTCGGCCCGCCCGGGCTCGGCAAGACCACCCTGGCGCACGTGATCGCCCACGAGATGGACGTCAACGTCCGCCAGACCTCCGGGCCGGTGCTCGAGCGCGCCGGCGACCTGGCCGCGCTGCTCACCAACCTGGAGCCCGGCGACGTGCTCTTCGTCGACGAGATCCATCGCCTGAGCCCGGTCGTCGAGGAGGTGCTCTACCCGGCGATGGAGGACTACCGGATCGACATCATCATCGGCGAGGGGCCGGCGGCGCGCTCGATCCAGCTCGACCTGCCGCGCTTCACCCTGGTGGGTGCGACCACCCGCGCCGGCCTGCTCACCTCGCCGCTGCGCGACCGCTTCGGCATCGTCGAGCGCCTCGAATTCTACGGGCCGGACGAGCTGGCCGAGATCGTGGTTCGCTCGGCCGGCATCCTCGGCATCGAGGCCGACCAGGAAGGCGCGCTGGAAATCGCCCGGCGCTCGCGCGGCACGCCGCGCATCGCCAACCGCCTGCTCAGGCGCGTGCGGGATTTCGCCCAGGTGCGCGCCGACGGACGCATCATCGAGGCCGTGGCCGCCGAGGCCCTGGAGATGATGCAGGTCGACGCGCGCGGATTCGACGCCATGGACCGCCGGCTGCTCAAGAAGCTGGTCGAGGACTTCGGCGGCGGGCCCGTCGGCGTAGAAAGCCTGGCCGCCGCGCTCTCGGAGGAGCGCGGCACCATCGAGGACGTCATCGAGCCCTACCTGATCCAGGAGGGCTACCTGATGCGCACCGCGCGCGGCCGCATGGCCACGGCGGCGACCTGGAAGCACTTCGGCCTCAATCCGCCAGACCAACCTGAAGATCTTTTCAGCAATCGCTCCGAGTCATGATCGAACCCTACCGCTACCGCGTCTACTGGGAAGACACGGACGCTGGCGGCGTGGTCTACCACGCCCGCTACCTGGCGTTCTTCGAGCGTGCCCGCTCCGACTGGCTTCTGGCCATGGGCTTTCCGCAGGTGCCGATGCGCACCGAGCAGAACCGCCTGTTCGTGGTGCGCCGGGTCGACACCCGCTTCGTCGCCCCGGCCCGGCTCGAAGATGAACTCGAGATCACGATCGGCGTCGAACACCTTCGAGCGGCTTCGCTGACGTTCAACCAGCGCATGACTCGTGCGGGCGACGGCGAACTGCTGGCCACGGCGCGCGTGGACGCTGCCTGCCTGGCCGCCGACCGCTTCGTGCCGGCGCGAATGCCCGAGGCGTTGCGCACGGCCATCCAACGACAACAAGAGAAACAGGAAACGCAATGAACGGCGAGTTGCAAGTCTGGGAACTGATTCGCGAAGCCAGCCTGCTGGTGCAGTTCGTGATGGCGCTGCTGGTGGCCGCATCGGTCGCCTCGTGGATGGTCATTTTCCGCAAGCGCCAGATGCTCGCGCGGGCCGAGTCGCGTTCGCGCAAGTTCGAGGAGAAGTTCTGGTCGGGCGCCGATCTCAACAAGCTCTACGACTCGGTGGCCGGCGGTCGCGAAGCGCGCGAAGGCCTGGAAGCGGTGTTCGAGGCCGGCTTTCGCGAGTTCACGCGGCAGCGCGAAGAGCGCCGCCTAGATCCCGACGCAATGACCAATGGCGCCCAGCGGGCGATGCGTGTGACGCTCACCCGCGAGATGGACCGCCTCGAGCATCGGCTCAGCTTCCTGGCCACGGTCGGCTCGGTCAGCCCCTATGTCGGCCTGTTCGGCACGGTCTGGGGCATCATGAACTCCTTCCGCGGCCTGGCCGGATCGCAGCAGGCCACCATCGCCATGGTCGCGCCGGGAATTTCCGAGGCCCTGATCGCCACGGCCATGGGCCTGTTTGCCGCCATTCCGGCGGTGGTCGCCTTCAACAAGTTCTCCAACCAGGTCGAGCGCCTGGAAATCCGCTACGACAACTTCAAGGAAGAGTTCGCCTCCATTCTTCACCGGCAGGCGCGCAAGCTGCAGGAACAGGGCTGACAGAGGATCTGATTCGATATGTCCGATCAACCCTATATCCGGCGCCGTCGCAAGCGCATGTCGGAAATCAACGTCGTGCCCTATATCGACGTGATGCTGGTGCTGCTGATCATCTTCATGGTGACTGCCCCGCTGATGAACCTCGGCGTGGAAGTCGAACTGCCGCAGGGCTCGGCCGAACCGCTGACCGACCAGGGTGATCCGCTGATGGTCACGGTCACCGCCGAGGGCGATCTGTATCTTGATACCGGTGATGCGCCCGAGCTGATCGACGAGCAGACCCTGGTCGATACCGTCAGCGCGATCGTGGCCCGGAACCCCCAATTGCAGGTCACCGTCAGCGGCGACCGCGACGTGGCCTACGAGCACATCTACGGCGCCATGGTCCTGCTGCAGCGCGCCGGTGTGGCCTCCGTCGGCCTGGTGGGCGACCCCGAGCCCGAATCCGAATGAAATCCCAGATGAACGCGGATGAACGCAGATGATCTGTTTGTCGGTTCTGCCGGTTCAGCAGCCAGTCGCCAGAGCGCGAATCGTCTGATCACTGCAATGAAATTCCGGTTCCTTTCTTTATCTGTGTTCATCTGTGTTCATCTGTGTTCATCTGTGGACGATTTGCTTTCCTTGACTTGAATGATGCTCTCCCCCCAGCGCAAACAGGCAATCAAGGACGGGCTGGCCGCCTTCGGGCTGGCCGTCGCCGTGCACATGGGTTTCGTGCTGGTGCTGGTGATCGGCACCTGGGAGTGGGAGCCCTTCGAGCACCGCCCGGTGCCGGTGCAGGTCACGCTCGTGGACCAGGGCGCGGTGGCCGAGCCGCAAGACCGGCAGGAAGAGGAACGTCAGGAACGGGCCGACGAACAGGAAGCCGAGCGGCGTCGTCAGGAGGAGGCCGAGCGCCAACGCCAGGCCGAGTTGGAGCGCCAGCGCGAGGAAGAAGCCGAACGCCAGCGCCAGGAAGAGGAGGCGGAGCGACGCCGGCAGGAGCAGCTCGAGCAGCAGCGTCGCGAGGAGGAGCGCCGTCGCCAGGAAGAAGCCGAGCGCCGCCGCCGGGAAGACGAAGCGGCGCGCCAGCGTGCCGAGGAAGAAAGAAGACAGCTCGAGCGCGAGCGACGCGAGCGGGAGGAAGCCCGCCAGCGCGAACTCGAGGAATTGCGCCGCCAGCGTGAGGAAGCCCAGCGCGAGCGCGAGGAACAGGAACGCCGCCTGCAGGAGCTGGCCGAGCAGCGCGAACGCGATCGCCAGCAGCAACAGGCCGAAGAGGAAGCCGAGCGCCTGCGTCTCGCCCAGGAGCAGGCGGCTGCCGAGGCCCGCCGCGCCACGCTCAAGGAAGAGTATGTCGCCACTATCCGCGAGCTCGTGCGGAGAAGCTGGATCCGGCCGCCGACCACGACGCCGGGCGTGGAATGCTCGGTGCGCGTCGTGCAGATCCCCGGCGGCGAAATCATCGATGCGAGTATCGTGTCACCATGCAATGCCGACGACGCCACCCGCCGCTCGATCACTGCGGCGGTCATGCGGGTCGGAAATCTGCCCTATCGAGGTTATGAGGATGTATTCGAGCGCCAGATCACTTTTGTCTTCGTTTACGACGGCTAGCCTGCTCGTCTTCGCACTGTTGTTCGCCGCTCCCGCTGCGGCGGAGCTGCGCATCGAGATCGTCGACGGCGTCGAGGGCGCCATGCCGATCGCGGTCGCGCCCTTCGAGTGGAACTCGGACATGCCCGAGCCCGAGGACGGCGTGGCCGATATCGTCAGCGCCGACCTGCATCGTTCCGGCCTGTTCGACCCGATGGACGAAAGTGAGATGGTCGATCGGCCCTCGGAGCCGACCGAAGTGCGCTTCGGCACCTGGCGACTCCTGAAGGTCGACCACCTGGTCATCGGCTCGGTACGCGAGACCAACGACGGCATGGGTTACGAAATCGAGTACCACCTCCTCGACGTCCATACCGGCCGCATCCTGCTTTCCCAGGCGCTGACCGTCGGTCTGGGCGACCTGCGCTTCGGCGCGCACCGCGTCGCCGATGCCGTCTACGAGGCCTTGCTGGGCGTGCCGGGCGCCTTCGCCACCCGTATCGCCTACGTGGCGGTTCGCGGCACGGGCGCGGACAACGAGACCTTCGAGCTCGTGGTCGCCGACGCCGATGGGCACAATCCGCAGACGGTGGTGCGCAACAGCCAACCGATTCTCTCGCCGACCTGGTCGCCGGATGCCCGCAAGCTGGCTTACGTGTCTTTCGCCACCGGACGCTCCCAGGTCATCGTGCAGGATCTCTATACCGGCCAGAACCGGGTGGTCAGCGCCGACAAGGGCATCAACGGCGCTCCGGCCTTCTCGCCCGACGGCGACAAGCTGGCGGTCAGCCTGTCGCGCACCGGCAGCCCGGAAATCTGGGTCATCGATCTCGAGACGGGCCGCAGCGAGCAGCTCACGCACCACTGGTCGATCAACACCGAGCCGGCCTGGTCGCCGGACGGGGAGACGATCTATTTCACGTCCGACCGGGCCGGTCGCCCGCAGATCTACGCGATGGACGCCGGCGGCGGCGATCCCGAGCGGGTGACCTGGGAAGGACGCTACAACGCGCATGCCAGCTTCGGCCTGGAGGAGCGCTACCTGGCGGTCATCTACAGCGAAGGCGACGAGGACTACAGGATCGCGATCCATGATCGCGAAACGGACCGTTTGCGTGTATTATCTGATGGTCGGCTTGACGAATCGCCGAGCTTTGCGCCCAACGGCAGCATGGTGCTCTATGCCACGCGCCGGGACGGCAAGAGCGAGCTGGCAGCCGTTTCGGCTGACGGCCGGGTCCGTCAAAGGCTGGTCCTGAGCGAGGGTGACGATGTTCGGGAGCCGGCCTGGTCGCCAATGATTCGATAATGAGAAATTGCCCCCAACAATGCCTGTACGATTCCCAGGAGGTAGCATGAAGACTGCACTGCGATTCATCGCCCTTGTCATGCTGGCCGCCATTCTGGCTGCCTGCGCGAGGGAGACGGTTGAAGAACCGGAAGCCCCGGAACCGCCGCCGACCCAGGAGCCGGTGGACGAGCCGGAAACCGATCGGCTGAATCCGCGAGATTACACCGATCCGCGCAACCTCGACAATTCCGACAGCCTGCTGAGCCAGCGCGTCATCTACTTCGAGTTCGACCGTTCCAACGTTCGCTCGCAGTTCCGCCCGATCATCGAGGCGCACGCCGAGTACCTGCGCTCCAACCCGTCGGCCCGCGTGATGCTGGAAGGCCACGCCGACGAGCGCGGTTCGCGCGAGTACAACCTGGGCCTGGGCGAGCGCCGCGGCAACTCCGTGCAGGATCTGCTGAGCGCCAACAACGTTCCGTCGCGCCAGGTCGAAGTGGTCAGCTATGGTGAAGAACGCCCGGTGTGCCGCGAGAGCAACGAGGATTGCTGGCAGCGCAACCGTCGCGTGGAGATCGTCTACACGGCCCGGTAATGGCGTTGAGACACTTCACCAAGACACTGGTGATTGCGGCGGTCGGCCTCGTGCCGGCCGTCGTCGTTCCGGTGCAGGCACAGGACAGCAGCGACCTGGTCTACGACGTCCAGGCCCTGATGGAAGAAGTGCGCGAGTTGCGCGGCATGGTCGAGTCGCAACAGCGCGAAATCGAGAATCTCCGTCGCCGGCAACGGGACCAGTACCTGGATCTCGACCGGCGCCTGCAGGCGCTGGAGCAGGGGGGCAGCGAGCCGGCGCCGGTGCAGGAGAGCGACCCGGTGCAAGGACGAACCGGCCGGGAATCGCAGCCCGTTGAGCCGGCCAGCGAATCGGTGCCGCCTTCCCGGCCCGCCCGGGATGTACCCGAAGTCCGCGAACCCATCGATGCCCAGGCCGAAATCACGACCCTGGCAGAGCCGTCTACCGGCCCGGCCCGGGACCTCGACTCGGTCGGTGAAGACGAGAAAGCCGCATACGATCGCGCTTTCCGGGCGCTTCGCGAAACCCGATATGCGGACGCGGCCGAAGGTTTCTCGTCGTTCCTGGAACAGTATCCCCAGTCGGCCTACGCGCCCAATGCGCTCTACTGGCTGGCCGAGACCTACTACGTCACGCGCGATTTCGAAACCGCGCTCGACTATTTCGACGAGTTGCTCGAGCGCTTCCCCGATAGCGGCAAGCAGGGCGACGCGCTGCTCAAGATCGGCTTCAGCCACTACGAACAGGAACGCTGGAACGAAGCCCGCGCCGCCCTCGAGCAGGTGCGCAGCCAGTACCCCGGAACGACCCTGGCCCGCCTGGCCGAGGGGCGCCTGCGGGATATGCGGCTGGCCGGGCATTACTGAGGACGGAAGGCAGAAGACGGAAGACTGAGGACTGAGGACTGAATTCCGACCTCCGACCTCCGGCTCCTGTCCTCCGCTCTCCGTCCTCCGCTCCCCGTCCTCCGTCCTCGCCCCCCGCGCCCTGAATCGGCTACCATGTCGACCTTTGGCACGCCAGGGGCTCATCCACCATGATCGAAACCGTCGTCTTCCCCGTCGCCGGGCTCGGCACGCGTTTCCTTCCGGCAACCAAGGCCATTCCGAAGGAAATGCTGCCGGTCGTCGACAAGCCGTTGATCCAGTACGCGGTGGAAGAGGCCGTAGCCGCCGGTGCGCGTCGGATGGTGTTCGTCACCGGTCGCACCAAGAACGCCATCGCCGATCATTTCGACATGGCCTACGAGCTCGAGACCGAGCTCGAGCAGCGCGGCAAGCACGAACTGCTCGAACTGGCGCAGAAGACGGTGCCGGAGGGTGTCGAGTGCCTGTACGTCCGGCAGCGCCAGGCGCTTGGCCTGGGACACGCCGTGCTGTGCGCACGTTCGCTGGTGGCCGGGGATGCCTTCGGCCTGATCCTGCCCGACGACCTGATCGACAACGGCGACGATCCCGTCCTGTCGCAGTTGGCCCGGCATCACGCCGAAACCGGCGCATCGGTCATCAGCGTCGAGGAAGTGCCGCGCGAGAAGACCCGTTCCTACGGCGTGGTCGATGTCGAGTCGTTCTCCGGGCGCAGCGGCCGCATCCGCGGCATGGTCGAAAAGCCCGAGCCGGAGGATGCGCCGTCCAACCTGGCCATCGTGGGCCGTTACGTGCTCAGCTCGCGACTGTTCGGGCTGCTCGAGAACACCGCTCCGGACCACCGCGGCGAAATCCAGATCACCGACGCCATCGCCGAGCTCCTGAACGAGCAGGTGGTCGATGCCTACCAGTTCGAAGGCCGGCACTACGACTGCGGCTCCAAGCTCGGCTTCCTGCAAGCCACCGTCGACCTGGGCCGCAAGCACTCCGAGCTGGGTGCCGACTTTTCCGCGTGGCTTGAGAACCTTTAAAACGCAAAGACGCGAAGACGCAAAGAAAACGAGAAATCAAGAAGGCGCAGAGCCGAAACCCGGAGCTTTCCCAAGCCATTCTGTCCCATGCATGAATGACTTTTCATTCCTTCGCGTCCTGGCGTCTTTGCGTTTCAAAGATCTTGCCCGAATCGAATCAATCGACTAATCGAGAAGACTATGCAATTGAGTGAAATGTTGCCTCGCGTGCGCGAGGCCGTGGCCGAGGCCGGGAAGGCCATCATGGCCGTCTACAACGACCCGGCGACCACCGAGGTCGTCGACAAGGACGACAAGAGCCCGCTCACCGAGGCCGACCTCGCCGCCAACCGGATCCTGGTCGAGCGCCTGAAAGCGCTTACGCCCGATATCCCGATCCTTTCGGAGGAATCGAAGCAGGCGCCGTGGTCCGAGCGTCGTCAATGGAAAGCGCTGTGGGTGGTCGATCCGCTCGACGGGACGCGCGAGTTCATCAAGCGCAACGGCGAGTTCACGGTCAACGTGGCGCTCGTGCGCGATCACAAGCCCGTGCTGGGCGTGGTCTACGCCCCGGCGCTCGATCGCTGGTATTTCGCCTCGGTCGACGACGGTGCCTGGCGGCAGGACGACGAAAGGGAACCGGTTCGGATCGAGGCGACCGACAAGCCCGACGACCGTCCCTGGCACGTCGTCGGCAGCCGCTCGCACAACACGCGCGAAGTGGAAGATTTTGTCGCGCGCCTGGGGTCGG
This sequence comes from Wenzhouxiangella sediminis, assembly GCF_003410055.1. Classification (GTDB taxonomy): domain Bacteria; phylum Pseudomonadota; class Gammaproteobacteria; order Xanthomonadales; family Wenzhouxiangellaceae; genus Wenzhouxiangella; species Wenzhouxiangella sediminis. The sequence continues at coordinate 46,233 of NZ_QUZK01000052.1, forward strand.
CCGAGTTCGTGGCCATGGGCAGTTCGCTCAAGCTCTGCCTCGTCGCCGACGGTTCGGCGCACATCTACCCGCGGCTCGGGCCGACCTGCGAGTGGGATACCTGCGCCGCGCAAGCGGTCGTCGAGGCGGCCGGCGGGCAGGTGGTCAATGCCGAAACCGGCGAGCCGCTGACCTACAACGCCCGCGAGGAAGTCCTCAACCCCTGGTTCATCGTGTGCCGGGATCCCAGGGAAGAGTGGTTCAAGGTCGAGACGACCGGCTGACCCGGTCGTCCCGCCGGGCGGCGCTCAGGCCTGGGGTGACTTGACGCTCTTGTTGAGCGTCTGTGCCAGGCCGGCGACCACGCCGCCGATGTCCGACAGTTCGGCCGGCAGGATGAGCGTGTTGGTCTCCTTGGCCAGGTTGCCGAATTCCTCGACGTACTGCTCGGCGATGCGTAGGCTCACCGCCTCGCTGCCGCCGGGCTGATTGATGGCCGTGGCGATGCGTTCGATCCCGGCCGCCGTGGCCTCGGCGATCAGGCGGATTTCCTCCGAACGGCCCCGCGCCTCGTTGATCTGCTTCTGCATGTCGCCTTCGGAGACGTTGATCGTCTCCTGCTTCATGCCTTGCGAGACGTTGATCTTGGCTTCGCGTGCACCCTCGGATTCCGCCACCACGGCGCGTCGTTCGCGTTCGGCGCGCATCTGCTTCTCGAGCGCGTCGCGAATGGTCTCGGGCAGGGTGATGTCGGCCACCTCGTAGCGCAGCACCTTGATGCCCCAGGGCTCGGACGCTTCCGACAGCACTTCGACGACCTTCTCGTTGATGATCACGCGCTCCTCGAAGCTCTTGTCGAGGTCGGTCTTGCCGATCACCGAGCGCAGCGTCGTCTGTGCCAGCTGGATGGCGGCATAGCGGTAGTTCTCGATGCCGTAGGAGGCCAGTCGCGGGTCGATGACCTGCATGTAGATGACGCCGTCGACGTGGATCTGGATGTTGTCCTTGGTCACGCAGGCCTGCTGCGGCACGTCGATGGCTTCTTCCTTGAGCGTGTGCTTGTAGGCGACCTTGTCGACGAAGGGGATCATCAGGTGGAAGCCGGCGTCGAGCACGCTGTGGAAGCGGCCGAGCCGTTCGACCACGTAGGCCGAGCGCTGCGGCACGATCTGGGCGGTCTTGACGACTGCGATGATGACGATCAGCAGGACGATCAGGGAAAGAATAGTGGCAGAGTCGAGATCCATCGTTGGTCCCTCTGGTGGCGTTAGTAGTTGGGTTGGCGATCAGCCGGCGGCCTGATCGTTCGAATGCTCGGGGCGGGTGGCGGAGACGAGCAGGGTGATGCCGCGGTGACCGACGACCCAGGCGGTGTCGCCCTCCGCGAGTTCGCCGTTTTCGCACTCTGCCTTCCAGTCGACGCCGCTGAGCCGGACCTGCCCGACGCCCTCGGAGAAGCTGCGGGTCACCGTGACCCGTTCTCCACGCGTGGCGATCAGGTCCTTGTCGCCGTCCCAGCGGTCGGAGACGTTGCCGCGAAACCAGACCTTGATGCGTTCGCGGGCGAACAGCAGGCTGCCGACCGAAAGCACGGCAAAGCTGATGACTTGTTCCGGCAGGCTGTCGAGCAGCCCGATCGCCGTGGCAATACCGACCAGGATGGCGCCCGCGCCGAAGAAGATGGCGACAATACCGGTGATGAAGAACTCGGACAGGACCAACAAGGCCCCCAGGATCAGCCAGAACCAGGACTGTTCGATCATCTTGTGCTCCCTTGAGTAGTGCAACGCCCGCCCCGGAGGCGAGACTGAATTATAGCTGTTTGACCCAGAACTGCATGGGCTTGTCGGTTTCGCGTGTTTCGCCGATGTCCTGCCAGGCGAAGCTTGTCGTCAGGCCTCCGATCGGCTTGTAGCCCCGCTTCTCCCAGAATTCATCCAGCGGGCGGTAGCCGGCGGGGCGTCGCGGATGGTCGCTCGAACGCACCACCGCGCAGAAGGCCGTGATGTCGTGGCCCAGCTTGCGTGCGTGGGCCTCGCGCTCGTCGAAGAAGGCGTGGCCTGTACCCCGGCCGCGCCAGGCGGGATCCAGTACCGACTCGCCGAAATAGAAAACGCGATCGAGCGCGTAGCCCGCTTCGCGAAAGGGTGTCCGGAACTCGTCGTGGGCGTCGAGCAGGGGCAGCCCGGTCGAACAGCCCACCACGCCGCCGGTGTCAGCCAGCGCGAGTACGAACACGCTGTTCGGAGAGGCCTGGTAGTGGGCAAGGTAGTCCCGCTCGTAATCGAGGCTACCGTCATACAGGTAGGGCCAGTCGCGAAAGACCCGGATCCGCAGCTCGGCCACGGCTTCGATCCAGGGCGTGATGCTCTGGCCGGTTTCGACCCGGATCGTCACAGCCCGGCCTCCGAGCCGGCAGCCGGCTGCCAGCGCTGCCGCAGGGACGCTTGCGATTGCCACTGGCCGCGAATCACGACACCCGTGACTGCGCCGACGTGGCGGATATCCTCGAGCGGATTGGCTTCCAGCACGACCAGGTCGGCCGGCTGGCCGGTCTCTATGGTCCCGCGACGATCCTTGTCCCCGAACCAGGCGGCCGCATCCACGGTCGCCGCGGCCAGGGCCTGCTCAGGAGGCATGCCGGCTGCGACCAGTCGCTCCAGTTCCAGGTGCAGGGCACGGCCCGGAACGAGCCAGGGGTTGGGGCTATCGGTCCCCGGCAGAATCGACCCGCCAGCCGCGATCAGCGCCCGGGTAAAGCGTTCGGCATTGCGTGACTTGCAGTTGGCCGCCCTTGCGCGCTCGCTTCCGGGCTCGGGCGTGGCGCCGAGCCAGAATTGCCCGGTAATGCCGGGTGGCAGGGCGTTGAATTCGGGCTGAGCTCGGGTAAGCTCGCGAGAATCGGCGTTGCTGGACTGGTGAAACAGGGACAGGGTCGGGACGACCGTCACGCCGGCTTCCGCCAGTCGACCGGCGAGCCTCGTCAGTTGCCACTCGGGAATGTCGCAGGCTTGTCGTCCGCCGCTGAACCAGCCGGGCAGATAACCGCCGACATGTTCCAGGCTGGCCGGATCGTGGACGAGCAGTTGCTCGAGTTCGATCGCGTCGGGCATGTGGCCGACCACCGGGAGGCTGTGCCGCTTCGCTTCTTCGGCCGTGGCGGCGAGGACCGGGGCGGTCAGGCCGTCGTAGATCTTGATGGCACGGTAGCCTTCGGACGCGTAGCGTTCGACCAGTTGTCGCGCCTGCTCCGGCGTGGTGACGGGCTCGGATTGCGGCCAAAGTGGCGGCTGCCCCTCCAATAGCGGGCTTGCCAGAAAGATGTTCGGACCGAAGATGCCGCCATCGGCAACGCCCGAGACCAGCTCGAGCAGGCTCTGGTTGCCGTTCATCACGCGGATCGAGGTCACGCCGTTGGCCACGTACATGGCCAGCATCTGCTCGGTGCCCAGGTGTACGTGCATGTCGTGCAGGCCGGGGATCACCCAGGCGCCGTTGACTTCGACGACGCGGCCTTTCGTCGTCAGGCGGCCCGTATCTTCGATTGCGACGATGCGGCTGTCGCGGATCAGGATGTCCTGCGAGGCGATCGGGGGCGCACCGGTCATGGTCACCACGTTGGCGTCGCGCAGCAGCCACTCGCCGGACTGCGCGGCGGCGGGCAGCATGAACAGGACTGCGAGAACGCCCACAAGGGCCTTTCGGATCTGGAACATCGGGTCTTCGGTGGACTAAACCGATCTTCATTCTAGGCCCCGCGCGTGCTGTTGCCATGGGTGACAAGTCACGCATGGGAACAGATATTCCTTACAATCGTTGCTTCTCCTGACCCCCTCGTTGTCCATGTCCCTGGTTTCCATCCGCAAGCTCGACTTCAGCATCGGCGGTCCGCTGCTGCTCGAGAACGTCGAACTCGATATCGAGCCGGGCGAGCGCATCGCGCTGGTCGGCCGCAACGGCGCCGGCAAGTCGACGCTGCTGAAGCTGATCGCCGGCTCGATCGAGCCCGACGACGGCGAAGTGACGATCGGCGACGGGGTGCGCGTGGCGAGTCTCCAGCAGGAAGTGCCCGACGATGCCCGGGGCAGCGTTTTCGACCAGGTCGCGAAGGGGCTTGGGGACGTCGGCGACCTGCTGGCCGAGTTTCATCGGGTCAGCCACGGCGACTTCGACCCCGACGCGCTGGCGCGCGTACAGGCCAAGCTCGACGCCACGGGCGGATGGGACGTCGACAGCCAGGTCGAGCGCGTGCTTGAGCACCTGGCGCTGGACGGGGAGGCGGCGTTCACCGAACTGTCGGGCGGGATGAAGCGTCGCGTCCTGCTGGGCCGCGCGCTGGTACAGCGCCCCGATGTCCTTCTGCTCGACGAACCCACCAACCACCTCGACATCGAATCGATCGAGTGGTTGGAAGGCTTCCTGAAGGAATTTTCCGGCAGCCTGGTCTTCGTCACCCACGACCGGCGTTTCCTGCAGGCCCTGGCTACCCGAATCGTCGAGATCGACCGCGGGCAGGTGACGTCCTGGCCGGGTGACTGGCAGAACTACCTTCGCCGCGTGGAAGAACGCGCCCACGCCGAAGAGCTGGAGAACCGGCGCTTCGACAAGAAGCTCGCGCAGGAGGAAGTCTGGATCCGGCAGGGCATCAAGGCGCGACGAACCCGCAACGAGGGCCGGGTGCGCGCGCTCGAGAAGATGCGCCGCGAGCGCCTGCAGCGCCGCGAACGGCAGGGCAGCGTTCAGATGGAAGCCGCCAGCGCGGGCAAGTCCGGCCGCAAGGTCATCGAGGCCGAAAACGTCTCGTTTGCCTGGGATGGCCGGCCGATGGTGCGCGATTTCTCCACCACGGTGTTCCGCGGCGATCGCATCGGCCTGATTGGTGCCAACGGCAGCGGCAAGTCGACCTTGCTCAAGCTGCTGCTCGGCCAGCTCGAGCCCCAATCGGGTACGGTCTCGCTGGGTACCAACCTGGAAATCGCCTACTTCGACCAGCACCGATCGGTGCTGCGCGACGACTGGTCCGCTGCCGAAAACGTGGCCGAGGGCCGCGATTTCGTCGAAATCAACGGCAAGCGCAAGCACATCATCGGCTACCTGCAGGATTTCCTGTTCACGCCCGAGAGGGCGCGTGCGCCGATCAGCAAGCTCTCCGGCGGCGAGCGCAATCGGCTGCTGCTGGCGCGCCTGTTCGCCCGGCCGTCGAACCTGCTGGTGATGGATGAACCCACCAATGACCTTGACGCCGAGACGCTCGAATTGCTCGAGGAGCTCCTGGCCGAATATGCCGGCACCCTGCTGCTGGTCAGCCACGACCGCGAATTTCTCGACAACGTGGTCACCGCGACCTTCGTGATGGAGGGTGAAGGCCGGGTGGGCGAGTACGTCGGGGGCTACAGCGACTGGCTCAGGCAGCGGCGTCCGGAGACGCCGGTGACGGAAGCAGCGCGGGAACGGCCGGCTGCGCCGAAGCCGAAGCCGGCAAAGAAGAAGCCGGCCAAGCTCAGCTACAAGCTGGCGCGCGAGCTCGATCAGTTACCCGAAAAGGTCGAGGCGTTGGAAGCGCGGATGGCCGAATTGACCGAGCGGATGAACGAGCCGGACTTCTATCGGCAGGACGCCGAGGCGATCACCCGCCACACCGCGGAAGTCGAGGCACTGCAGGCCGAGCTGGATGCCGCCTACAGTCGTTGGGAGGAACTGGAAGACCAGGCCGGCTGACCGGCCCGGCCCAGGGGTGACGAGTCAGAGCCCGAAAATGCCCACGACCCCGATCACGATCAGGTAGATCGCCACGATCAGGTTGAGCAGCTTGGGCGCGATCAGGATGGCGATGCCGGCGACGAGGGACAGGACGGGAACGGCTTCGAGATGGATGGTCATGCGGATTCTCCTTGGGGATTTGATGTTGTTGTCGGCAACATCACCCTAGCAGAACGAGTTCGAAGCGTTCGGCCGAACCCATTGGGAGCTGAGGCACCCTAACGCCCTGAGCCGGGCGAGCATCGTTGCCGAATGCGCGCTTTGGCCCGTTGTTCCAGGTCGAAGACGTGTTCGTCGTTTTCGCCGAGTTCGCGGAGCGCGCCGGCCAGCCTGAGCAGGTACTCCAGGTTGTCGCCGCTGGGCCCCCGTGCGTCGAGTATGTGTTGCGCCATTGCCTCGGCATCGGCGGGGCCGAGAAAGGCCGGATTGTCCCGGCCGGCGACGTAGAGCGTTCCCGACACCGACTCGCCGCGCTCGAGCAGGTCGATCGCCACGCGGTGACGTTCGTAGCCGTTCTTTTCCCGGTGGTCGAGGTGTTCGAATACCGAATGCTCGACCCGGTAGGCCACGCCGCGGCATACCCGGCCCGGCTCGGGTACCAGCGTGGCCACCCGGCCGGGGGCCTCGGGCGTGCCCCGGTGGTCGTGCGAACCCTGCCAGAAGCGGCGGGTCCAGCCCACGATCTCGGCCGGCTCGCGATCCAGGTAGGGAAAATCCACCTTGTAGATCAGCGAGCCGTAACCGAAAACCCAGTCGCTCATCGGCAACTCGTGGGCAGGTGCTTGTCCTCGATGGCGTCGCTGCTGCAGGTCCATCCCATGAGCCGGCCGTCTTCGATCGTCGGGCTGAGCATCAGCTTGGCGTTCTGTGCCAGGCCCTGTCCGCCGGTAAGGATCAGGCGCAGGCCCGGTGGTTCCGATTGCCAGAAAGCACTGACGAGTTCGGGGCCGAGAGCGATGCCGCCGGTCCATTCGGCCGCGACTTCGCTGTCGGGCAGGCTGCCATGCTCGGCCACGTGAGTGGCGACCCGATTCCGGAATTCGGAAGTCGCGGCCAATGCCGTGGCCAGGCGGGAGCGTGTGACGTAGTCCTGGTAGGCCGGAACGGCCACGGCGGCCAGCACCCCCACGACCGCAATGCCGCCGAGGCTACCGCCGCCGGCATAGAACAGGTCGCCGGGGTTGTTCTCGAAAGCCAGGTCGAGGCCTAGCCGGCCTTCCACGTATTCCAGCCCGAAGCCGATCGTGCCGGCGTCGGGCAGGTCGAGTTCGCGCGCGGTCGGAAACGCCATGGCGTCGATTTCCGTGCCCAGCATGTCGGCCATCCCCAGCAAGGAGGCGATATAGGCATAGTAGTTGCGGCGAGGCGCGTCTTCGGCGTGAAGCGCGGCGAAAAGGGCGGCATGCCGGGTGTCCACGCCCGCGCTGGCGAGCCAGTCGCCGACTTCGACATCCCCTGGATGGTCCAGGCGGGCCATGAGAACCTGCGGGACCGAGGCGATCAGGATGCGATCGTTCTCGCGCATCCAGAACAGGTGGGTGCCCGCCTGCATCGATCGGGCCATGAGGAAGGCCAGTCCGGGATTGGACTCGGGCAGGTCGTCGATTTCGTCCGAGATGTCGATGCCCGGAATGACCAGGTGATGAATCTCCGCACCGCCGATCTTCTTGCTGGATTGTTCGATGTCGAAACGCCGCGACAGGGCGTCCCAGAACTGCGTCCAGCGCTCGCCGTCGCCGTCGTGAACGAGGTAGCTGCCGTTGGCGTCGTCGACCAGCATCATGCGGCCTGCGAAGGTGTCGACCACGGTGGTCAGGTCGATTCCGATTTCCGTTTCCAGCCGGTCGCTGATCTCCGCCAGTTGCATGTCGGCGTCCTCGCCCAGCGAGCCCAGCATCTGCCGCAGCCAGTCGTTGCCCGGCAGCACCGCGCCGATCACGAAATCGGGCTCGCCGCTGCTGCGGAAATCGACGGGGCCGGAAGCCGGCAGGGAAAGGTCCCAGACGCGGCCCTCGCTGCCCTCGGCAATCACGGCCAGATGAGCCTTGCCGCCGCTGCTGCCGTAGCCCATGGCCAGCTGGCGGGTGGCGAACACACCCATCGCCTCGAACTGCGTGAGCTGCTCGTCTTCGAGTCCCTGGCGCATGATCGGGCCCAGCCGCGCCATGTCCGCCCACAGGAAGAAGCCGTGGCCCGAGGCGTCGATCCGCTCCTCGAATCCGCGGGCCGGGCTTTCGTCTGCCGGCTGCCACTCGTAGGAGGCCGCCAGGCCCTCGGCGGTGGCAGCCATCCCGGTCAGGAATCGGGCTCGCCGGGTGTCCGGATCGAAGTCGTAGAAGATCGGGAACATCGTCGCCAGGATCTGCCCGGGTCCCTCGCCCTCGGCCGGCTCGATCAGCTGCAGCAGGCCGGCCTGGCCGGTCAGCTCGGCCATCGCGGCGTCGAGCTCGGCAACCGTCTCGAAGTCGAAGCGACCCTCGATGATCAGGTCGGCTTCCAGCGGCTGCGGGCCCTCGCCCACCAGCGCGAATTCCAGCGGCGATCGCAGGGTCTCGAGCAGCAGCGTGAGGATGGGGGCGAGCTGGCCCATGTCCTCGGCCAGCACTTCGGGCAGCCGGGTCTGAAGCGTCGTGATCGCGTCGCGATTGGCCTGGGTGTCGAGTCCCTTGCCGAGGGCGCTGGTCTTGGGCGCGCCGGCCAGTCCCCAGGGGCTGGGCAGTCGCGCATAGGCAATGGCGTTGTCGGGCAATTGCTCGACGAGTCGGGCACGGTCGGCCAGCCCGGCGTCCCAGGCCGAGAATTCGCCGCTTTGGTCGGAGTCACTGGTGGCGGGGCGTTCGCAGCCGACCGTCGCCAGTACGACGGCCAGCAGCAACGCCAGCAATACGGATCGCAGTTTCATTTCGGGCCCTCTGGATTGGGTTGGGGGTGTTTGTTCCCGGCACGGCAGTATAGCCGCCCGACCGCAGGCCTTGCCGCCGGTCGCGTGCATGTAGTTGCCGGAAGAATGATCGTATGATGGGTCTTTTGCACGGGAAAGCGACATGCCTTCTTTCGATATCGTCTCCGAGGTGGACCACCACGAGCTGGCCAACGCCGTCGACCAGGCCAACAGGGAAGTGACGACGCGCTTCGATTTCAAGGGCACGGATTCGAGCTTCGAGCTTGATGGGAACCGGATCGCGCTCGAGACCGAATCCGAGTTCCAGCTCGGGCAGATGCTCGACATCCTCTACGCGAAGCTTTCCAGACGGGGCATCGATCTCGACGGCGTCGAGGCCGACGAGCCCGAAATCGGCGCGAAGACCGCCCGGCGCAACGTGACGGTCCGGGAGGGGATCGATACCGAGACGGCGAAGAAGATGGTCAAGCTGGTCAAGCAGTCGAAGATCAAGGTGCAGGCTGCCATCCAGGGCGAGCAGGTCCGCGTCACCGGCAAGAAGCGAGACGACCTGCAGGCCGTCATGGCCCTGCTGCGCGAGGCCGGGCTGGGCCTGCCGCTGCAGTTCAAGAATTTTCGCGACTGAATCTCACGGGAGGGCTGTGCCATGAAACGCTCGATCAAGCCGGTTCTTGCTCTTGCCGGCCTACTGCTTTCCTTGTCGCTCCCGGCACTGGCTAACGACCAGGCCGACCTGGCGCGCCTGCTGCAGGATTTCCTGGCCGGCGCATCGGAAAACGACGCGGCCGTGCATGATCGTTTCTGGGCCGAAGACCTGATCTACACCAGTTCCGACGGCCGCCGATTCGGCAAGGCAGCGATCATGGAAGGCCTTACGGAGGACGGCCAGGCCGGCGACGCGGATGCGGCGACGCCGCCGGAATACTCGGCTCGCGACGTCACCATCCGCGTCTTCGGCGATACCGCTGTCGTGACCTTTCGTCTCGTGGCCGAGGTGTCGGGCGAAACCGTTGGCGAGTACTTCAACACCGGCGTGTTCAGACGGCGGGACCCGGGCTGGCGCGCGGTGACCTGGCAGGCTACCCGCGCTGCCGAAGCGGCCGGGGAAGCGCCTGGTTCAGGGGATCAGCGCTAGCTTGCCGACGGTCTGGCCCGATTCGATCCGGCGCTGGGCTTCGGCGGCCTCCGGCAGGGGGCGCGACTCGACCGGCAGCGGTTCGAGGCGGCCGTCGGCAAAGCGCTCGAGCAGCCATTCCATGCCCTCGCGCATGGTCGGCGCGTGAGACTGCAGAAAGCTCAGGTTGGCGGCCAGCACGCTGCGGTTGGACTGGGTCATGTCCATGGGGTTGAAACGCGGGGTGCGCAGCCAGTCCAGAGCGAGCGAAAGCCAGTTGCGCCGGCCGTTTTTCGGCAGCATGGAGGCGAAGCCGTAGACCACTAGCCGACCGGTCGGCGCCAGGTGCTCGTAGCTCTGCTTGAGCGTGGCCACGCCGTTGGCGTCGAACACGGCATCGAATCCGTCCGGGGCCAGGCGCTCGGCCTCTTCCCAGAGATCGCCCCGGGATTTGTCGATCACGGACTCGGCACCCATCGTGCGGGCGTGCTCGACCTTGTGGGCCGCGCCGACCACGCCGACGGCGCGAACGTCGGCCAGGTGGGCCAGTTGCAGCAATGCCGAACCCACGCCGCCGGCGGCGGAGTGGATCAGCCAGGTTTCTCCCGCCTGCGGATGGAGCTGTCGGTGCACCATCCACCAGGCAGTCAGGAAGACCGTGGGAACCGTGGCCGCCTGCTCGAAATCCAGTCGGGCCGGTTTGGGGAAGACGCCTTCGGCGGGCAGGCACAAGTGGCTGGCGTAGCCGTTGAACAGCGTCAGGCCGATCACCTCGTCACCGACTCGCCAGCCCTCGACACCGTCACCGAGCGCGGCAATCGTGCCGGCCACTTCGAAACCCGGCGTGATGGGATAACCGTGGAGTTTCCTGGCCGAGGCATAGAGACCCATGCGGATGATGCCGTCGGCGTAGTTGACGCCGCAGGCCCGGCAGGCGATGACGACTTCGCCTGCTGCAGGTTCGGGAACCGGCTTCTCGAGAAGTCTGAGCACGTCGAAGCCGCCCGGCCGGTCGATCACGATCCGGCGCATCGGCCCGCCGGTGTTCACGCTTCCTCTTCTCCTTCCTCTTCTTCCTCGTCCTCGTCGTCCCAGCCGTAGTCGAAGGTGATCTCCTCGTCGGGCTCGATCGCGCGCAGGGCGTAGAGTTCATCGCCCCACCAGTCGGCGTTGGGCTCGGCGGAATGGTTGAGGAAGCGCATCTCGTTGACCCCGTCGATGCCCTCCCATTCCTCCGTGTCCTCGTTCCACAGCCACAGGACATGCATGCCGTCGTCCTCGGCGTCCGGTCCCTCGTAGGTGCCGATGTACTCCTCGGGCTGGATGCGACGGCGGGCGAACAGGCCGCGGCCGTGAATCTCGGAATCGGCCACGTAGGCGACCGGGTTGTTGTCGTATCGTTCTTCGTTCATGTTTCTGCGGGCCGCAGGCGGCCGGTCTCCGGATCGGTGTGGAGTTGGTCGGTGGCGTCGAAGCGCGTCAGCCCGCGCGCGGCGAGATCGCGCATCACCCGGTTGGCCGACTCCGGTCGCAACGGGTAGATATGCATCATCCGGCCGTCCTCGACCACGGTCCATGCGACCAGGCCGATGTCGGGATGGTGGTGGACGGTAATGCCGTCGGGATGCCCGGTGGCGCCGGTGGATTCGATCATTGCACTGTAGTCTTCGTCGAAAACGACGGGGCCGGCCGGATGGGCCTGCCATGCAATGCCGTGGCTGTCGAGCAGGGTGGTCAGCGTTCGGAACGCGCGCAGCCACAGCGCGTAGTCGTCGGGCTCGCCGTCGAACTGGTCGAGGCTTGTGAAGGGCAGTTCGATGCGCCGGGTCCGGGCGTCCCAGCGAGCCGTCAGCCCGGCCGGCAGTTCGTGCTGGTGGTCGCGATCCCCCTCGACCAGCGTCTGTTCAACCACCGGCCAGAAGCCGCCCAGCCCGGCGCTGTCGAGCTGGACGTGCTGCAGGGCGACCAGGTCGGCCAGGGTCAGCAGCTGGCCGTGCACCGTATCCACCCCCGCCGCTTCAGCCAGGAGGGCGCGGGCGGGCGGGTCGATGCTGCCGCGCTCGAAAAGCGCTTCCTCGAGCTGTTCCTTCAGTGAATCGGCCTGTTCGGCCGGGCACAGAAGCGTCATCGGCAGGGCAATGAACTGGCCCTGCGGGGATTCCGCGGGCGGCTGCAGTTGCTCGTGCGGCATCTGCGAACGATGCGAGCCGATTGCCAGGATGCGCGGTTCGAACCCGCGCTCGCGAAGCGTCGACTGGGCCAGGTCTTCCAGCGCACACCAGGCCGGAAAGCCGGGGCGCATCAGCTCGAAGGGTTCGAACAGGCTCGCGCCGAGCACCAGCATGCAACTGTCGACCGATGGGACGACCCGCTGCAGGTCGGTAGCGAGATGGCCGGCCAACTGTTCGGCCCGGTGCCGATCGAGGGTTCTGCGGGGGCTTTCACCGGGCTGGATTTCCAGTCCGGCCAGGAGCCGGATATGATGCACGCTTTCATTCATGACGGGGTATCCCGAAGTGGCGAAGACCGGCCCTCTCGATTGGCGCGTGGAGCGCTACGAAGAACTCTCGCTCGATCGGCTCTATGCCATCCTCGCCGCCCGCGTGGCGGTGTTCGTGGTCGAGCAGGACTGTCCCTACCAGGATCTCGACGGGCTCGATGACTGCGGTTTGCACCTGAGCGCCTGGTCGGGTGAGACCGTGCTGGCCTACGCCCGGTTGTTGCCGCCGGGCAAACGTTTTGCCGAGCCTTCCATCGGCCGCGTGCTGACCGCGCAGGCCGCGCGGGGAACCGGGTTGGGCCGGGAGCTGATGCGCCGCAGCATCGATACGGCGGCGCGGGAATTTCCGCGTCGGGCCCTGCGGATTTCCGCCCAGCAATACCTCGAGCGGTTCTATACCGACTTCGGATTCGAAACGGTCAGCGAACCCTATCCCGAGGACGGCATTCCGCACGTCGAGATGTACAGGGCGCCTTCAGAACAGTGAGATGGGCGACTTGCCGCCACCGCCGCCGCCGCGAACGCGCCGACGCCGGCGCCGCATGCGCGACAGCAGGGCCTGTTCGCGGGACTTGAGGAAGTCGCTCCGGTTGAGCTCTTCGGGCTTCATGCCGCGGCGCTGGGCTTCGGCATCCCGGTACTTGACGAAATCCTGGTAGGCCTCGATCTCCGGCTTGAGCTCGCGGGTCATCAGCTCGATCATGATCGCGTCGTCGAGAAAGCCCAGGCCCGGGATGTTGTCGGGGATCAGGTCGTGCGGGTCGTTGAAGTAGGCCAGTGCGGCCAGCACGCGCTGGCGACCGACCTCCTGCATGCCCCAGCCTTCGTCTTCGAGCATGTCGATGAGCATCCGCAGCATGTCGAGGCGGCCGCGAACGAATTCGCTGCTCTTGCCCCGCCCCGAGGCTTCCTCGATCAGCTTGCGCGCGCCGGCGATGATCTGCTTCGGTTCCTGGTCGCGCGTGGTGTCCATGGCCTTCCTGGCCATGTCGCGAAAGCGTTCGAGATCCTTTTCGGAAAAGTCGAGAGTGATTCTGAGGCTCATGGGTCGTTTCCCTGCGATTCTTTACGAGAGCTGGCGGGTCAGGCGCATAGCCTAGAGCGCGGCCCGCAAGGCGTCAATGGCTCGCCCGGCGTCAGGCGCCCGCCACGAACAGCCAGATGCAGCACACCATCCCGCCCGTCCACATCAGTGATCGAGCGAGGTGGATGTCGGCGAGGTAGCAGATGCCGTAGGCGATCCGGAAGGCGATGAAGGCGATCGCCAGCGCGTCGATCGTGTTCTGGGCGGCCCCGGCCAGGTGGGCGACCAGCACGGCGGCGGCAAACAGCGGAAAGGCTTCGTGCGAGTTCTGCTGGGCCCACCAGGCCCGCTTGCGGTAGCCGGTGACGGATTCGTACCAGTCTCGCGGCCGTCGATTGTTGAACGACTTGTCACCCGCCTTGGCGATGCCCGCAAAGATGATCGGCATCAAGCCGGCGACCAGTACGCACCAGAAGGCGATGGTCATGGTCGGAGTTTCCCTCAAAAATTCAAGTCTACACCAGCCCGGCCGGAGTGTCCGGCTTGCCGAACGCTCGCCCGGGCCTTACTCTGGCTTGCCGAGGGATATTGAGCCGAAAGCGGGGATTCATCCTGGATGAAGTCGTTGATTAGCCGCCGTGCCGGAGCGCTCGCGTGCGTGCGGGACTGAGTCTGCTTGCCGCCCTGGCGGTATTCGCCGGCGGACAACTGATGCTGGCCCGTTTCATCCACGGCGAGCAGCAGCGTGATGCCGACCTGCAGCGCTTTCTGGCACTGCAGGCGTTGTCGACCTACCGGGCCCGGGTCGAAGGACGGCTCGACGCCAATCTGATCAGCGTTCGGACCCTGCGCGCGGAAATAGCGCTCAATCCCGACGTCGATCCGCGTCGTTTCGAACGGCTCGTGTCCGAACTGCTCACGGCCGATCTGCACACACAGCACATTGCCGCCGCGCCCGACCTGGTGGTGCGCTACATTTTTCCGCGCGAAGGCAACGAGGCCGCGCTCGGCTTCGACTATCGCACGAACCCGGAACAGTACCGCTCGATCCAGGCAGCCATCGAGGCCGGCGACATCGTGATCAACGGGCCTGTCGACCTGGTTCAGGGCGGCCGCGCCATGATCGGACGTGTGCCCGTCTATGAGCGCAGCGGGGGCGACTTCTGGGGCGTGCTCTCGGTGGTGATCGACCACGAGAGACTGTTCAGGGACGCCGGCCTGATGGATGCGCAACGCTGGCACATCGGCCTTCGCGGAACCGACGGCAAGGGCATGGAAGGGGGTGTGATCCTCGGAGAGGCCGATTGGTGGCGGCTCGATCCGGTGACCGTACCCGTCGAATTGCCGGTGGGTCGGTGGATACTGGCCGCGGTCCCGGCCGAGGGAGGATGGGATCCGCCCATGGGCTCCTATCCGTGGCAGTGGCTGGGTGGTTCGGTCCTCAACCTCGCGCTGGCCCTGTTGATATTCGGTCTGCTGGTCAGCCGCAGGCGACTGCAGGGAGCGCTCTCGACGATCAGTCACCAGGCGCGCTTCGACAGTCTCACCGAGTTACCCAACCGGCAGTATTTCATGTACCAGCTCGGCGAGGCGATCCACTGGTCGAGGCGCCGGCAGGGTCGCTTCGCGCTGCTGTTCATCGACCTGGATCACTTCAAGGAAATCAACGATTCGCTGGGGCACGAGGCCGGCGACGAGTTGCTCCAGGCGGTCGGGGAGCGAATCAGGGCGGCCGTGCGGGGCCAGGACCTCGTTGGCCGTTTCGGCGGCGATGAATTCGTCGTGCTGGTGCACGAGTTGGGCGATCCGGTCGACGCGGAGATCGTGGCCGACAAGTTGCTTCGTGCCTTGCACCCGGTGATTCAGATTCACGGGCACGATGTCACCATCGAAGGGTCGATCGGAATCGCCGTCTATCCCG
The DNA here is from genome assembly GCF_003410055.1 of Wenzhouxiangella sediminis. Lineage (GTDB taxonomy): Bacteria > Pseudomonadota > Gammaproteobacteria > Xanthomonadales > Wenzhouxiangellaceae > Wenzhouxiangella > Wenzhouxiangella sediminis. The sequence continues at coordinate 61,433 of NZ_QUZK01000052.1, forward strand.
AAGACGGACAGTCGGCAAGCGACCTGCTCAAGCATGCCGACCTGGCGATGTATGCCGCCAAGGCCGCGGGCCGCGGCACGAGTCACTTCTTCAACGACTCGCTGCGGCAGCAGGCCGAATCGCATCTGCGCCTGCACAACGAGATCAAGCGCGGCCTGGCCGAGAACGAGTTCGCGGTGCACTATCAGCCCATCGTGGATGCCGCGAGCCGCCGCCTTGTGGCTGTCGAGGCGCTGCTCCGGTGGCGCCACCCGCGGCGGGGGCTGGTCGGTCCCGGTCATTTCATTCCGGTCGCCGAGCGCACCGGCGTCATCCGCGCCCTGGGCGATTTCGTCCTGCGACAGAGTTGCCGCGATCTCGTGGCCATGCAGCGGGCCGGCCTGGATATCCGGCTCGCGATCAATCGCTCCTCGCGTGAATTCAACGACCGGCGGACGGTCATGAACTGGCTGGAGATCATCGACGAGAGCGGCGTCGCGCGCGACCGCCTCACACTCGAGATTACCGAGTCGGTACTGATGCCCGACAAGGCGCGGCAGCACCGCCTGCTTCGCCGGCTCAACGCCGAAGGTGTCGGACTAGCGATCGACGATTTCGGGCAGGGCTATTCCTCGGTGACCTATCTCAAGAAGTTCCCGGTCAGCCAGATCAAGATCGACCGGGTGTTCGTCCAGGACATGGGCGAAAGCCCGGAACAGCGCGCCCTGGTCGAAGCGCTGGTCAAGATGGCCCAGGCGCTGCACCTCCAGGTCGTGGCCGAAGGTGTGGAAACCACTGAACAGGCCGACCAATTGACCGGGCTGGGCTGCCAGATGCTGCAGGGTTTTCACTTCGGCCGCCCCATGCCGCTTGCCGAACTGATCGAGCGCTTCGGCCCGGCCAGATCCTCACGGGAGTGAAACCACCCGGATCTTGCCGGGGCGGCCCTGCCACGTCACGCGCGAGGCCATCGCCGTCGTCGCCGTGATGCTGCCGTCGGCTTCCACCCGCAGTACCGCATCGACCCCGAGCCCGGCCGCAACGACCGGCCATTCCTCGGTTCCGGCCACCGCCAGGGCCGTGGCGGCAGCATCGGCTTCGCCACCGTCCCCGTGGATCACCGTCACCGAGCTGACGTGATCGGCCGGATAGCCGTCCCGCGGGTCCAGGATATGGCCGTGCCGGACCCCCTCATGCTGGCGATAGCGCCGGTAATTGCCCGAGGTGAAGACGAACTCGCCCGGATTCACTTCGACCGTGCCGAGATAGCGGCCGCCTTCGCCGTCGGGATGCGCCACGGCCGCCCGCCAGGGCCGATGGCCGCGTCGTCCGATCGCGCCGAGGTCGCCTCCGGCGTTGACGATGGCATGCTCGATGCCGGCCTCGGCGAGGATTTGCAGCGCGCGTTCGACGGCCAAGCCCTTGAGGTAGGCGCCGAAGTCGAGTTGAACGGCCGGGTTGCGGCTGGTGAGCGTTCCGTCGCGGATGTCGAGGTCGGACATCGAAGGCGACAGGGCCACGAGTCGCTCGATTTCGTCGGATGGCGGTGGCGGACCCTCGGGCAGGCTGCTGGCATGGAAGCCCCACAGCGCGAGTAGGCGGCCGATCGCCGGGTTGAACCGTCCCCCGCTGCGGCGTTCGAGCTGGGCGGCTTCCTCGATGACCCGCACGGCTTGCGGCGACAGGGCGATCGGGTTGCCGGCGGCGATGGCGCGATTGATCTCGCCCAGCATGCCGGGTTCCCAGGCGTGCCAGTCGCGGTGCAGGCGCTGCAGTTCGCGATCGACTCGGGTGACGACGGCGGCGGTGTCCACCGTGCCGGACGAACGGATGGTCAGGGTGGTCTCGGTGCCGAAAACCGCGATGCGGTGGCGCCGGATGTCCGTCTCCCCGCCGCAGGCGGCGAGCAGGGCGAGGAGCGGCAGAAGCGCGAGGATGCGCAAGGGCTTCCCCGTCAGCGGAATCGATTCGCCTGGCCGGGCACCGGATGGAGCCAGCCTTCGGCTCGCGTCGAGCGATCGCGGCTGCCGTCGAGTTGGAGTTTCACCTCCATGGTCCAGGGCAGCTGCTCTACGTCGCCTTTTTCGAGGGCCTCCAGCCGCTGCCTCCCGGCCGGGTCGGCGGGCAGGTCGAAACGGATCACCTCGCGGCCCCGGGCCGAGATCGTCAGCGGCAGCCGACGCTCGCCCTCGGCAAGCGCTTCGCCGTCGAGACCGAGCTTCAGCCGGGTTCCGGACAGGCTCAGCGGCGCGTCGTTGACGTTGCGCAGCGCCAGCTCGATGACGACCGAGCCGTCGTGTCGCTCGAGCCCGTAGAGGGAAACCTGTGGCGGTTCGCCCACCACCTCGCGCAGGTTGCCGCTGCAGGCCGCAAGCAGAAACGTGGCCAGGACCAGTCCCGGCCACCTCGGAGTGAGATTGTTCATGTGCGTTGTTCCGCCCTTTTCGGATTGCTCCGGTCGATGTCGTTCATTATCACCTCCAGCACCGCGGACAGGCTTGCCGTCAGGCCAGTCGTTCCGTCGGGGTCCGGCGGACGCGGGGATCCAGGCGTTCCTGCAGCCCGTCGCTCAGGCTGTTGATCGACAGCACGAGGACGAACAGTGCCAGCGAGGCGGCGATGAAGTTGGTGAAATGTCCGGCGAGAATCTCCTGCGACGCCTCGGCGATCATGATGCCCCAGCTGATCGAGTCCTGCAGGCCGATGCCGAGGAAGCTGAGTACGACCTCGGCCTTGACCGCCGCCACGAATGCCAGCGAAGCCTGGACGAGCAGCAGCGGCGCCAGGTTGGGCAGGATGTGGCGAAGCAGGATGCGGCGGTTTGTCGAGCCGCTCGCCCGGGCGGCGGCGATGAACTCCCGCTCCCTGAGGCGCATTGACTCGGTGCGAACCAGGCGAGCCGTCAGCGTCCAGAAACTCAGGATCATGGCCAGTTGCATGGCGCCGGGCCAGCCTCTCATGGCGAAGGCGATCGCGGCGACGAACAGGTAGAAGGGGATCGCGTCGATCGTGCCGATCACCCAGGTCAGCAACGTGTCGATGCGTCGCCCGGCGTGGAAGCCCGCCAGTCCGCCGAGGGCGGCGCCCAGCGCCACGCTTGCGACGGCGACCAGCAGGCCCACTTCGAAGGCGGTCGCCGTGCCGGCCAGGAGGCGTTCGAGGATGTCCTGGCCGAGCCGATTCGTGCCCAGCCAGTGCTCGGGAGAGGGCGGCTCGCGCAGGGTCCCGCTGATCGTCGACCAGTCGGTGCCCCACAGGCCGCACCAGACGCCGGCCGCGGCTGCCAGGAAGACTGCCATCAGGGCGACCGGCAGTCGGTCCAGGCCGGCCAGGCGCCGGCGTAGCGTGACCGGGGCCGTCATGCGCCGCGTACCTTCGGATCGAGCAATCCGGTCAGCAGGTCGGTCACCGACAGCGCGAGCACGAAGAGGACCGAGGAAAGGCTCACGACGGCCATCATCACGGGCTGGTCCCCCGACATCATGGCGTTCCAGGTGACCATGCCGATGCCCGGGATGCCGAAATGCTTCTCGATGATCAGGCTGCCCGAAATCACGATCAGCGGAACGGCGACGAGGATGCGCGTCAGGATCGGCGGTGCGGCGGCCCGCAGCACGTAGCGAATCGCGATCCGGCCGTCCCCGAATCCATAGGCGCGGGCGGTTCTCACGGGCGGGTCGTGCAGGACGTTCCTGAACACCGAGCGGAAGAAGCGCAGGTTGTAGCCCAGTCCGGCGACGATCAGGCCCAGGCTCGGGACAGTCACGTGGCGCAGGTAGGAGGCAAGGTCGTGGACCCGCCAACCCCGGGCGGGAAACCAGTCAAGCCATACCGCGAAGACGGCCTGGAGCGCGATGACGATGATCACCAGGGAAAGGCTCATGCCGGTTGCTGAGACGATGGTGCACAAGCGGTCGACGAAGCCGCGCGGGCGCCAGGCGGCGACCATGGCCAGTGCCAGGGCCAGGACGATGCCGATCAGGAATCCCGGGGCCAGCAGCAGCAGGGAAACCGGGATGGCGCGGGCGAGCAGGTCGACGACCGGTTCCCCGCTGGCCAGCGCGTGACCGAGATCCAGGCGCGCCAGGCGAAGCAGGAAATCGGCGTAGCGCGGCAGGAATCCGCGATCCTGGCCGAGTGCCTGGCGAACCTGCTCGATCTGCTCGGGCGTGGGATTGCGGCCCAGCTGCTCCCAGGTGGGGTCGGGTCCGAAATGAACGGTCAGGGTGAAGCTGATCAGCGTCACGCCCAGCAGTAACGCCGTGGCCGTGACCAGCCGATCGAGGAGAAACCCGCCTCGGCTGCCCCCGGCGCTCATGGACGGTCTTCGACCACGTCCACGAACCGCAGGAAGTACCCGCCGACCATCTCCCGGTCCGGAAACATCCGGACGTCGGGGCGCCACAGGTACAGGCGGGTTCGCGAGAGCGATCCGATGATGACGCAGTCCTCGATGATCATCCGGTTGAGCCGGCGATAGAGCGCCGTTCGTTCCGGGCCGGCCGGCAGGGTCGACGCGCGCTCGAACAGGCGGTCGAACTCCGGGTTGTCATAGTTGACGCTGTTGGCGCCCGGTGCTGCGTTGGGGCCATAGAACAGTTGCAGGCTGTATTGGGCGTCCGGATAGGAAAGTGTCCAGCCGAGCAGGAAGAAATCGAGTTCGCGCTGGCCGATGGCGCGGGAGTACTCGCCGAAGCCGGCGAACGACCGGGGCTGGAAGTGCCCGGGTGGAAACCCGGCCTCCTGCATCCAGGCCCGGAACTGTTCGAACATCTGCCGCTGCTGGATGCTCGCTTCCAGGCCGTAGATCATGGGCGGGAGGGTGTCGGCCGTCCAGCCGGCCGATTGCAGGCGCTGCCGGGCCTGCCGCGGCCGATGGGTCACCGAATCGTCGTCGAAGGGCGGATCGTAGGCCGCGAGCACGGGCGGTATGGCGCCGGGGAAGACCCGGCCCAGGCCGTGATAGAAGGCTTCGTTACGGGCCGACCAGTCGAAGGCGTCGCGCATGGCGCAGCGCAATGCGCGGTTCTTGCGGTCGCGCACGGGATCGGCGCTGTGCCCGATCTCGGGGTTGGCCATGTTGAAGCCGTGGTAGACAAAGCCCGCTTCCAGCCCGTGGAGCGTGCGGTAGCGCTCGCGGATGGCTGGCTTGAAACGCAGCGGGCTGCGGCTCTCCAGCACGCGCTCGGCCAGTTCGGGCGGCACCATCACGACATCCACGCCCCCGTCGGAGGCGAAGCTGGTCCAGCGCGCGCTCGGTTCGGAGATGAAGTGAACCTCGATGCGGTCGACCAGGGGGTAGGGCTTGCCGTCGATGGGCTCCAGGTCGTAGCCGGCGTGGCGTTGGGGGTCGAATCCTTCCGCGGCGAGATCTACGGGGCCCCGGTCGAAGCCGGGGTTGGCTTCGAGCACGGCCATCGCCTCGTCGAAGCGGTTCAGGACGAAGGGGCCCGAGCCCACGGGATGCACGCCGAACTCCCGCCCGTAGTATTCGACGGCTTCGCGCGGCACGACAGCCGAAAGGGCCATCGCCAGTGTGTGCGTGAACTGGGGGTAGGGCTCGGTCAGTTCGATGCGAACAGTGCGCTCGTCGATCGCCGCCAAACCCGCCACCGATTGGTCGGCACTCCGGATGGTCGCGTCGCTTTCCAGGCCGACAATGCGATCACGCCACAACCAGCCGCCGCGCGAGCGGGTCTCGCTCATGAAATGCCGCTTGAGCGAGTAGACGACGTCGGCCGCCGTGACCGCGCGTCCCAGCCCCCCGGGAAAGGCCGGGTCGTCAGCGAACCGCGCCCCTTCGCGCAGGCGGATCCGGTACACGCGACCGTCCTCGGATACCTCCGGAAAGTCCTCGGCGAGGTTGGGAACCAGTTCGTAGGGGCGCGACAGGTATTTGTAGCGATACAGCGTGTCGAACAGGTTCTTGACCAGCGTGGCGGCATACACATTGTCCGCATGTGCGGGGTCGAGACTGGCCGGCGCCCCGTCGATGGCGTGCCGGTAGACCTTCTGCGCCGTTTCCGCGTCCGTTTCGCCCCGACCACAGCCGATCACCGCGATCGAGACCAACGCCAGGACGGCCGGGCGGGCGATCGGAATCCATAAACCCTTGAAGAACATGAGAAAAGCGACCCTTTCTTGTTCGTGCCCGGCTCGGTGACCCGGCGCGAGAAGTTAACAGTAGCGGAAGCGCCGGACCGGCCACAAGCCGGCCGGGCGCAATTTTTTCGGATTGAAGCTTGCAATTTATGGCAAATGCCGATATTGTCAATTACCAATATTGGCAAACGCCAGAAACGAGGAAATTTCATGGACGCCCAAGTCGCACACACGGCGCCGCTTCAGGCCACGACGGACTTCTGCACGTTCGCCGTCCATGAGATTCGTGCGCTCGAGGCCCAGGACGATCTCTTCGGCAGCGAGTACCCGTGGTACGAGGCCCTGATCCGGCCGCGGGGTATGCACCGTCACTGGTCGCCGGGCGATTTCGTCGATCGCCTCTATCTCGAGCGGCCCGTGCTCAGCACCGACCTCGAGGTATTTCGCCGCATCGCCTCATGGCTGCTGGCGCAGGAGAGGCCGACGCGCGTGAGCATCAACACGCACCCGGAATCGCTGACCAGCCGGCTGTTCGTGGAGACGGCGATCGAGTTTCAGCGGCGGGCCTGCCAGGACGGGCATTCGATCTGCCTGGAGCTGATCGAGTTCGGCCGCAGCCGGGAGAAAACTTCACTGGTGTCGAACGCGCAGCGCCTGCGAAGGGCCGGACTGCTCATCGCGCTCGACGATTTCGGTAGCCGGGTCAACTGCTTCGATCTTTGCGCGGCCGGCATCGTCGACCTGCTCAAGATCGACATCGGGGTCACCAGCGGTGTGCACGTGGATCGCAACCAGCGCGCCATCGTCGACAGCATCAAGACGCTTGGCCGGGGCCTCGGTGCCCGGGTCATCGCGGAAGGGGTGGAAACATCGAGACAGGTGGACGCCCTGCGTGAGCTAGAGGTGGACTACGCCCAGGGCTTCCATTTCCAGAAACCCCAACTCTTGGAGATCTGAAATGGGTCAGGCACTCGCCCACGAACAGCAAGGCCAGGACATCAGCTGGCTGGTCGAAGCCATGATGCGGATGATCCGACCGATCGTTCGCTTCTCGATCGGCCGCGTGTCCTGCGCCGCCCTGGTCAACCTCGTCCGTGAGGTCTACGTCGAGGAGGCCAGGAACTACCTGCAGCAGGAAAACCCCGATCGAAAGGTCACCCGGTCGGCCCTGGCCCTGCTCTGCGGTATGGATGGCCGGGCCATCAAGGCGTTCGAGGAGAATCCGGATCGCAGCTACGTCCCTTCGGACGTCTGCTCAGAGGCCGCCATCCTCGAAATGTGGAACAAGGACGAGGATTTCGCGGACTCGGAAACGGGGCAGCCGAACGAGCTTCTCATCCACGGGCCCCACGGCACTTTTCAGCGCCTCGTCAGCCGGGCCGCCGGTCGGGCGGTGACGCCCCAGACGGCGCTGGAACGGCTGCTCGAGAGCGGCAACGTGGAATTGCTCGACGACGGCATGAAGGTGCGCCTCGTCGATACCGTCTACAAGCCCGTCAAGGATTCGGAGAAGACGGCGATCGAGGCGGGAAGCCTCGCCATCAATCGCCTGGGCAAGTCGGTCATTCACAACACCAGCCGCGTGGCGGAAAGCGACGCTCCCTGGCTGCAGCAGGACCGTTGGTCCACGCGTATCCCCGCCGATCGGCTGGAGGAAGTGCGCAAGAGCGTCAGGGCGGTGCTGGAGAAGCACATTCTCGAAGTCGAGAACTGCATGGAAGACGAGGAGAAGAAGCCCTCCGAGTCGCCCGAATGTTCCGTCGGCGTCGGTTGGTACTACTGGGAGAGTTCTCCCGAACAGGCTTCATCCTGAATCGCATCGCATCACTTTCGAGCACTCCAAAGGAGGCCACCATGGCACGAGTCATCGAGAAATCAGGCACCGGAATCGGCCGCAGCGGCACCGGCATTGAAAAGAGCGGCACCGGTATCGAGAAGAGCGGCACCGGTATCGAAAAGAGCGGCACCGGCATCGCCCGTCTGTCCGTGATGCTCGTGGCTCTCGCGACCATGATGCTCAGCGGCATCGCCTTCGCGTCCGACACCCGGGTGGCGGTATCGAGCAAGAACGGTCACGCCATCGTTTCGGTTCATGGTGAGGAGGGCGTGATGATCGGCGTTTCGCCCACTGCCATCGACGCGGCCGGCTACGCCAGGGTTCCCCTGTACTCCGTCCTTCAGTCCGGCGAAGACGCTTTCTCAATGGGCCTGCTGGTCCAGGGTTCGGGCAGCGGCTCGGCCGGGGAATCCGACCAGGGCAACGAATCCGGCACGCTCGTCCAGGGCTCCGGCAGCGGCAGCTCGAAGGAATCCGTCCAGCCCGGCGGGCAGCTCATGGTCCAGGGCTCGGGCAGTGGCTCGGCCGGTGAAAGCTGCAGCGGCGGCTCGTCGATGCTGGTCCAGGGTTCGGGCAGCGGCTCGGCCGGCGAAGGCTGCAGCGGTGCGCCCACCCTGATGGTGCAGGGTTCGGGCAGCGGCTCCGCGGGCGAGAACTGCAGCGGTGCACCGACCCTGATGGTGCAGGGCTCGGGCAGCGGCTCGGCCGGAGAGGCTGCCGGCTGCGGCGTGAAGCCCTGGGGCTATGCCGAAGTGGTCGTCGATCGCGATGGCACCCACGTCATCGTCAACCGCCTGGAGCAGTCGGGCGCCGTCGAGTACCTGATGGCCTTCCTGCCGTCGGGCTCGAGCGCCGCCGTATCGGGTTCGCTCCGTGGGGGTCAGGAAAGAGGAACCCACGAATTCGTCGCCGTGCAGTGAGTCGCCGGTGATCCAGTGATGGTTTGCTTTCCAATGGGCGTTTGAGTCGTCAGTCTCCCCCTTCCCGTTGACGACTCATGCGTTGTTGGCTGCCCCGGCTCTGCCGGGGCTTTTTTATGGGCGACTGGTTATTACAGTGGCTTGTGCAGTGCGAGGGCGGCCACCGCGAGGAACACGCACAGTGCGACCAGGTAGAAGCCGACGGCGCGTGATCGGTCCCGGGCCTTGAACGCCGCGATGCCGAGCAGGATGTAGGCGAGCACCAGCAGCAGCTTGACGCCCAACCAGGACATCAGGGGCCATCCGACAACGATCCATAGCGTGACACCGGAGGCGAGCAGCACGGTGTCGACGATGTGTGGTGCGATCTTCCAGAAGCGGTGGGCCAGCGGCTGTCGCAGCACGAGGCGGATGAAGCCGCGCAGGGCGAAGCCGATTCCGCTGGTCAGCGCCAGGAAGACGTGAATGTTCTTCAAGAGGGGGTAGTACTGCATGGCCGGACCGCTTCGATAAAGTGTGCAGACGATGCATTTTAGGGAAGTGGCGGCCTTGGGTGTGGCTTTCGGGCCGACGCCAAGCGGTCGACACGTTGTTAGTGGCAGCCCCCTGCGGAGATAATGGGCTTCGGGCCATCGTGGATGGCGCAATTCGAATTTCTTGCAGGGGCTACCGACGTGACCGACAACGGGCCGACGCCTTACGACGCACTGATCGACCGCATCATCGACCGAGTCGGGAGGCGGCTCGTGGTCGGGCTTCCGCTCGGCCTGGGCAAGCCCAATCGCCTGGTCAACGCTTTGTACCGGCGCGCCTGCCGTGATCCGGAACTGCAACTGGAGATCGTCACCGCGCTCTCCCTGGACCTGCCGGAGTCTTCGCACTGGCTGGCGAAGCGGCTGATGGATCCCGCGGTCGAACGGCTGTTCGGCCGGGACTATCCGCGCCTGGAATACGTCCGCGACCAGCGCATCGACCGGGTTCCGGACAACGTCAAGGTGACGGAATTCTATTTCCAGTCCGGTGCCGCGCTGGGCCATCCGGTCATGCAGCGCCATTACGTGTCCTCGAATTACACCCACGTGGCGAGAGACCTGGTCGATCGCGGCATCAACCTGCTGCTGCAACTGGTGGCCGGGCCCGTGGGCGGCCGATACAGCTTGTCCTGCAATCCCGACGTCACCCTGGACGTGGTCGAGCGCCTGCACAGGGACGCCGATTGGCCCTGGCTTGCCGTGGGGCAAGTTCACCCGGAACTGCCGTTCATGCACGGCGATGCCGTCATCGAGCCGGGTTTCTTCGATGAAATCATCGACGAGGACCCGCGCCAGCCGCTGTTCGGCGTGCCGCGCGCCCGCGTCTCCCTGCAGGACCACGCCGTGGGCTTGCAAGCATCCCGCCTGCAGGCCGACGGCGGCACGCTGCAGATCGGCATCGGCTCGCTGAGTGACGCCCTGGTCAACGCCATGATCCACCGCCATCGCGACAATGCGGCCTACCGGCGGCTGGTCGATCGCCTCGATGCGCCTTCGGCGGAATTCGAACACCTCGGCTCCTTCGAGGAAGGCATCTACGGTGCCAGCGAGATGTTCATGGACGGGTTCATGCACCTCTACCGGGCGGGCATTCTCACGCGCGAGGTGTTCGACGATCTCGACTTGCAGCAGCGGGTCAATGCCGGGGAATCCGTCGAACAGGCCGGCGAGGGCGCCGTTATGGACGGCGGCTTCGTCCTGGGCAGCGGTGAGTTCTATCGCTTCCTGCGCGAACTGGACGACAGCGAGCGCCCGCGCTTTCGGATGCACGGGGTGGGCCGGATCAACCAGCTCTACGGCGGCGCCGAGGCGCTCGAGGTCGCCCAGCGCCGGCACGCCTGCTTCATCAATACCTGCATGATGGTCACCGCGACAGGGGCGGCCGTTTCCGACGGCCTGGCCGATCACCAGGTCGTTTCAGGCGTGGGCGGCCAGTACAACTTCGTGGCCATGGCCCATGCAATGGACGACGGACGATCCGTGCTCATGCTGCGCTCGACGCGCACGCGCAGCAGCGGCGAGGTGACATCCAATGTCGTCTGGGAGTATCCGCACACCACGATCCCCCGCCACCTGCGCGACCTGGTGGTGACCGAATACGGCGTGGCCGAACTGCGCGGCCGGACCGACGAGGAATGCATCAAGGCCCTGGTCGGCATCATGGACGCCCGTTTCCAGGACGAGCTGGTCGAGCGCGCCAAGAAGGCCGGCAAGCTGGATCCCGCCTGGGAAGTTCCCGAGCGGGCGCGGCGAAATACTCCCGAGTTTCTCGAACACGCCTTCGCCGACTGCCGTTCGGTGTTTCCGGACTACCCCTTCGGCTGCGACTTCACCGAGGTCGAACAGCGCCTGATTCCCGCGCTCGAGCGCCTCAAGGGACTATCCAACGACAAGTTCGGCCTGGCGCGCGCGCTGCTCAGGGGGCGTCCGGGCGAACACCTCGAGGAACTCGAGCGACTGGGCCTGGCCGAGCCGTCGACCTTCAGGGAGCGCATTTACGCCCGGTTGGTGGCGGCGATGTTGGACGATTGAGTTTTCAGGTTTCAGGTTTCAGGTTTCAGGGCTCAAGCTGTGTCGCCCCGGACTTGATCCGGGGCCTTCTTTCGGGTGGCAGCCTCGTTTGGGGGTCCCGGATCGGGTCCGGGACGACGCTGCGCGTCGGTTCAGGGGCCCGCGGGCGGCGCGCTCTCTTCCAGCCACGCCCTGATCGCTTCTGCTGTCGGGTCCGGCCGTTTCATCCAGGCATAGTGATCGGCTTTTTCGCCGGGCTCGGCGGCTTCGACGGTTTGCCTGGTGATCTCGCAGCTGTCGAGTTTGTCGAGCAGCCAGTCGAGCGATCGTCTCGGGACGAACCAGTCGTCGGCCATGTCGAGCGCCAGGACCGGAAGGCGCAGCGCATGAAGCCGTGCCTCGATGTCGAAATCGACACCGGCGGGTTCGTAGCGCCCCGAGCGCGCGCTGCGCGCCCAGTCGGCCATCACGCCGCGCGCCTCGTTGCCGGCGAAGCCGACACGCTTGCCGGGGTAGTAGCCGATCAGGGTCCCCAGGGTTGGAAACGCGAACATGATGGTCGCCATGACCGCTTTCATGGGCAGGGGAAAGGTGCGCCAGTAGGGTGATCCGCCCGCGAGTACGATCAGGCCGAGACAGTGCCGCGAGTCGACGGCCGCGCTCAGGCAAGCAAACTGCGACCCCAGGCTGTGACCGCCGATCAGGTGGCCGCCGGGCGCCTGTCCGGCCACGGCCTGCCGGGCGGCATCGATATCGTCGAGGAGTTCGCGGTAGCCCCAGTTCGACTCCCTCGAGGCGCGGACGCTCGACGACCCGTTCCCGCGCCATTCGTGGATGAAGACGCTGGTGCCGCTCTGGGCCAGCGCGCGGGCGAAGCGGATGAAAAGGCGCGCGCTCAATCCCATGCCCGGCAGGAAGAGGAAGGCCTGCCGCGGCCGGTCTGCGGCCACGTGGATCAGTTCAAAGCGATGGCCGTCCGGGGCTTCGACGGCGATGACGGGCTGGTCGTGGGGCATCTGAAAATTGTCTTTCAGGTTTCAGGTTTCAGGTTTCAGGACTCAAGTTCTGTCGCCCCGGACTTGATCCGGGGCCTTCTATCCGGTGGCAGCCTCGTTTTGGGGTCCCGGATCGGGGTCCGGGACGACGCTTCGCGTCGGTTCAGTGCTCCATGCTCCGTACTCCATCCTCGGTATAGTGGCCCTTTTGGAATTCAGGAGGTCTTTCTCCATGGCACACATCGATCCCTTGCCTGCAGATCATACCCCGGAGCTGGCCGACACCTTCCGCCACTTCGAAGAGATCCTGGGCTTCGTGCCCAACAGCTTGCTGACGCTTCAGCGGCGTCCGCAGATCGTGCGGGCCTTCGGCGAGTTGACCGCGGCGGTCATGGACCCGGAAGGCAGCGTCGATCCGGCCTTCAAGCGCCTGCTGGCTCACTTCGCCAGCCGGGCGGCCGGCTGCCAGTACTGCGAGGCGCATTCACTGGTGGCCGCCGGGATCAGCGGCCTGCCGCAGGAGAAGCTCGACGCTTTGTGGGAGTACCAGACCAGCGAGCAGTATTCGGAGGCCGAGCGAGCGGCGCTCGATTTCGCCCTGGCCGCCGGGGCGGTGCCCAATGCCGTGGACGACGAAGTCATGTCCCGCCTGAAGGCGCATTGGAGCGAGGAGCAGATCGTCGAGCTGCTGGCGGCCGTCTGCCTCTACGGCTTTCTCAACCGCTGGAACGACTCCATGGCCACCGACCTCGAGGAAGGTCCGAAGTCGCTCGGCGACCGGGTGCTCAAGCAGGGTGGCTGGACCGGCGGAAAGCACCTGGGATGATGTTGGCTGCTCAGCTGGTTGGCCGGTTGGGCGAATAGTCCCGATTCGCGTCAGGTTGCCTGCAGCTATTCATCCAGCGCTCCGAGGAATTCGGCGACCTGCTCTTCGGTGGTGGCCCAGGAGCAGACCAGGCGGGCCAGGTCGTCGTGGCCGGGCCAGATGTGGAACAGGAAGCCCTGTGCCTTGAGTGCCGCCAGCTTCTCCGGTTCGGCCTTCATGAACACCTCGTTGGATTCCACCGGCCAATGCAGGGATGCACGCGCATTGGCCTCGATGCCGCGGGCCAGCTGCGTGGCCCGCTCGTTGGCGGTGCCGGCGAGCGTCAGCCAGAGATCGTCGTCGAGCATCGCCAGCAATTGCGCCGACACGTAGCGCATCTTCGAAAGCAGGTGGCCGGCGCGCTTGCGTCGTCGCTCCATGCCCTCCAGCCACTCCGGGTGACCGAACACGACGATCGCCTCGGCGGTCAGCGCCCCGTTCTTGGTCGCGCCGAAACTCAGCACGTCGACACCGGCCTTCCAGGTGGTTTCGGAGGGGTGGCAGTCGAGGTGGTGAACGGCATTGGCGAAGCGCGCGCCGTCCATGTGCAGGTGCAATCCGCGCTCGTGGGTGGCGTGCGCAATGGCGCGAATCTCTTCGGGCCGGTAGGTCGTTCCGCACTCGGTGGCCTGGGTGATCGAGACCACCGAGGGCTTGACGTTGTGCACACCGTGGCTGCCTGCGCCGTCGATGGTTGCCGCCACCGTCGATGGGTCCAGCTTGCCGTTCTCTCCCGGCAGGGGCATCAGCTTGGCGCCGCCGGAGTAGAATTCCGGCGCGCCGTTCTCGTCGTTCTGGATATGGGCCAGCTGGTGGCACAGGATTGCGCCCCAGGGCGGACTCAATTCGGCAATGGCCGCGCAGTTGGCCGCCGTGCCGGTGGCGATCGGAAGGACCCGGCAATCGGTGTCGAACAATTCGCTGAAGCGTTGATCGAGCTGCCTGCTGTACTCGTCGTTGGCGTAGGCTGTCGCGAATCCTTCGTTGGCGCGCGTGATCGCCTCGATCATCGCCGGATGCGCCGGCGCTTCGTTGTCGCTGGTGAAGTTCATCGAAACTCGAAGGTCTGTTGGGGGTCTGGGGCGTAGCCTAGCACCTTGGCTGGTTCGAGCTAGCGGGCTTCGGGGGTGATGAAGGTTTCAGCTTTCAGGTTTCAGGAAAGCCATCCCGGCGCAGCCAGCCCCAATGACCGATGAAGCACCCACGCGCTCTTCCGGAACCCCGAACCCCGAACCCGGAACCCCAGGTCTCCCCTGAACCCTGAACCCTAAAACCTGAAACCTGAAACCTGAAACCTCCATTCCGAAACCTCCCGATCTGAAACAATAACGCCGATGTCAGAGATTCCCACATTCGAGCCGGACAAAGTCATGCAGCGTGATGTCGGCTGGCTCAAGCGCCGGCACAGCCAGCTCGTGCGCTTTCGGGGCCCGGCCGAAAAGCGCGCGCGCCTGCTCGAAGAATACGAGAAGCGCCTGAACGACTCCATGTCCGTGCGGGCAATGCGGGCCGAGGCGCGACCCGACACCGGTGAAGCGCCCGACCTGCCCATCTCGGCGCATGCCGGGCGCATCGTCGAGGCAATCCGGGAACATCAGGTCGTGATCGTCGCCGGCGAGACCGGCTCGGGCAAGTCGACCCAGTTGCCCAAACTCTGCCTCGACGCCGGTCGCGGCGTTCGCGGCCTGGTCGGCTGCACCCAGCCGCGGCGCATCGCCGCACGATCGGTAGCGCGCCGCGTGGCCGAGGAACTCGGCACGGAGCTCGGCGGCGCCGTCGGTTTCCAGGTGCGCTTCACCGACCGGGTGTCGTCGGATAGCTACGTCAAGTTCATGACCGATGGCATCCTGCTCGCGGAGATCCACCATGACCGATTGCTCGATGCCTACGACACCTTGATCATCGACGAGGCCCACGAGCGAAGCCTGAACATCGACTTCCTGCTCGGCTATCTCAAGCGCCTGACGTCCCGACGTCCCGATCTCAAGATCGTGATTACCTCGGCGACGATCGACACCGAACGATTCGCCGAGCACTTCGATGATGCGCCGGTGATCACCGTCGAGGGGCGCGGCTATCCGGTCGATATCCAGTACCAGTCGTCGAAGGAAGGCGAAGACCTGCCGCAGCAGGTGCGTCGGGCAGTCGAGGCGGTCAGCCGGATCGACCCGCGCGGCGATGTGCTGATCTTCCTCCCCGGTGAGCGCGAAATCTTCCAGGTCTCGCGCATTCTCAAGCGGGCGAGCCTGACCCATACCGAAGTCCTGCCGCTGTATGCGAGATTGCCGGCGGGGCAGCAGGACCGAATCTTCAAGCCGGGCGCCGGGCGGCGCATCGTGCTGGCCACCAACGTGGCCGAAACGTCGCTGACCGTGCCCGGCATCCGCTTCGTGATCGACTCGGGCCTGGCGCGCATTTCCCGCTATGCGGCCCACTCCAAGGTCCTGCGCCTGCCGGTGGAGCCCGTGTCGCAGGCTTCCTGCAACCAGCGCGCGGGTCGCTGCGGACGCGTCGGGCCGGGCACCTGCATCCGGCTGTTCGAAGAGGCCGATTTCCTGGCGCGCCCGGAATTCACCGAACCCGAGATCCAGCGCGCCGGGCTGGTCGGCGTGGTGCTGGAAATGCTCTCACTCGGCCTGGGCGACCCGGAGGACTTTCCATTCGTCGATGCTCCGCCCAAGCGCCTCATCGGCGAGGCCCGGCAGAGCCTGTTCGAACTCGGTGCGGTAGACGAAGAGCGCCGTTTGACCAAGCGGGGGCGGACGCTTGCGAGGCTGCCGGTCGACGTTCGCCACGCACGCATGCTCATGGAGGCCGCCGAGCGCGGCGCGCTCGCGGAGCTGCTGGTGCTGGTCGCCGGCCTGTCGGTGGCCGACGTGCGCGATCGCCCGCTGGACCAGCAGCAGGCCGCCGACCAGGCCCACGCGCAGTTCGTGGTGCCCGACTCCGATTTCCTGACCCTGATGAAGCTGTGGCAGTGGTGGCAGGCGGTGCGCTCGGAGCATTCCCGCAACCAGGCCGACAAGCTGGCACGCAAGCATTTCCTGGCGCCGCAGCGCCTCCACGAATGGGGGCAGCTGCACGGCCAGCTCCGGCAGATCGCCCGGGAGGAGCGCTGGCGGCCGGGTAAGTTCGGCGCGGCAGCGCCCGAAGACGTGCACCGCAGCCTGCTCGCCGGCCTGCTCGGGATGATCGGCCAGCACCAGGAAGGCGGGGAATACCAGGGCGCGCGCGGCCATAAATTCCGCATCTTCCCCGGCTCGGTCCTGGCGCGCCGCAATCCGGGCTGGATCATGGCTGCCGAGCTGGTCGAAACGGCCCGGCCCTATGCGCGCATGGTGGCGCCGGTCAAGCCGGAGTGGCTCGAAGAGCAGGGCGCGCACCTGCTCAAGCGCCGCTTCTTCGATCCGCACTGGGACAAACGTTCGGGCCGCGTCATGGGCTACGAGCAGGTCAGCCTTCACGGTCTGGTCCTGGTGGAGAAGCGCAGGGCCCACTACGGCCCCCACGATCCGGCGACCGCGCGCTCGATCTTCATCCGCCACGCCCTGGTGCGCGGCGAGATTCACTCCAGGGCCGAGTTCCTCAAGCGCAACGCCGCGCTCCGGCGCGAACTGGCCGAGCACGAGCACAAGCGGCGCCGGCGCGATGTGCTGGCGGCCGAGGCCGAACTGGAAGCCTTCTTCGCCGAGCGGCTGCCGAAGGATGTCTACACGACCCGCGCCTTCGCGCGCTGGTACGAAAAGCTCGACGAAGACGAGCGCTCGAAGCTGCTCTACGACCGGGCCACGCTGCTTCGCGACGAGGCGTCCCTGGCCGGGCGGGAGGCCTTCCCGGAGACCCTGGCCGTGGGGCCGGAGCGGTTTCGCCTGCACTACCATTTCGATCCGGCGAGCGAACGCGACGGCGTCATGCTGGACTGCCCGCTGCACCTGCTCAATCGCCTCGATCCCGGGCGGCTCCAGTGGCTGGTGCCGGGGCTCCTGGAGGAAAAGGTCACCGCCCTGATCGCCAGCCTGCCCAAGTCCAAGCGCCGCTCCCTGGTTCCTGCCGCCGACTACGCCCGCGCGGCCATCGAGTCCCTGGGTGCGCCCGAGGGGGCGCTCCACGATCGCCTGGCCGACGAACTCTCGAGGATGTCGGGAATGGACGTGCAGCCCGGCGACTTCAAGCCCGGCAAGCTGCCCCGGCACCTGCTTGTCCTGGTAAGGCTGCGCGACGAGGACGGCAGCATCCTGGGCGAAAGCCGGAATGTCGAGGCGCTGGTCGAACGCTTCAGCGAGCGCGCGCGGCGGGAATTCATGGACCGCCAGGCCGGTCAGTGGCAGCGCGACGGACTCGGGCCGGACGACTTTCCCGAGCTGCCGGAGGAGATCACCACCCGCGGCGGTCACCGGGCCTGGCCCGCTCTGACGGCCCAGGGCGATCGTGCCGGCATTCGCCTGTTCGACACCGAGGAGGATGCGCGTGAGGCCCACCGCGGGGGATTGCTGGCCCTGCTGCGCGCCGCCCTGCGCGACAAGTGCAAGTATCTGAAGAAGAATCACGGCCTCTCCCGCGAGGCCCAGCTCGCCTGGACGCGAATCGAAGACATCGCCGCGTTTGCCGAAGGTTTGCGCGACCTGGCGCTGAGGAGCTTCCTGGACACGGCCTGGTCGGTTCGCGACCGCGCTGCCTTCGATCGGCTGGTCTCCGCCGCTCGTCAGGAATTGCTGGCAACATATGGCGATCTGTCGAAAACTGCAGACAAGTGTCTGAAGGACTGGCATCAGCTCTCCATGTGGCTCGACAGCCTGGAGGAGGCTGTGCCGAAAGCCGTCGAGGACATGCGCAGCCAGCTCGATGACCTGATGTACGCCGGGTTTCTCGGCGACATCGACGTCGAAAGGTTCCAGCACTACCCGCGCTATCTCGAGGCCTTGCGCATGCGGCTGGAGGCGCTGGAACTCGATCCCGTCCGTGACAGTCAGCGCATGGCGGAGGTCGCGCCCTGGTGGCAGCGCTATCTGGACCGGCTGGCGGAGGGTTGGTACACGCCCGAGCTCGACCGATATCGCTGGCTGGTGGAAGAATTCAGGGTGCAGATCTTCGCCCAGAAGCTCGGAACCGCCGAGAAGACTTCGAACAAGCGTCTCGAGGATGCCTGGGCGGAATGCGGGGCCGAAGCGGGGGAAAATACGTGAACTGTTTCGCAAATGATGCCAGAAAGCCCTGAATTAACGGAACTTTTATGCTCTCCGGATGGTCATTTTGCAATTGGAGTCGCTACAATATTAGGCAACTGATGCACACCAGCGGGAAAAAACGGACTGTGGCAGCTTTGATGATTCGAAAATCCGCGATGCACGCCGTTGCGGCGATCGCGTTGGCGACCGGCGTCTCCTCGCTGGCGCAAGCCGGGCAGCGCGTGGCCAGCAACGTCTCTTTCGTTGTCGACGGAGGAGCGGAAATTGCCGTCTTGCCCGTCATTGCGGAAACGGCCCAGAGCGATCTGGTCACCTATGACCTGGTTGCCGGCCAGGTTCAGCTATCGGCCGGGAATCTTTCGCCTGATTACGTCGATCCGCTCTTCTGCTTTGACATGGGCTCTCAGCCGGTGGACGCCACCATTCGCGTCAAGGATCCGAACGGGCACGAGATCATCGACAACTTCTACCTGATCTCGTCGCTCGAGTACTCCTTGTCCGCGGCGCCGAGCTTATCGATTCGTCCGGCCACGAATCAGCAGTGTTTCTTCCGTTCCTCCGGCGGCACCTTCGGTCTTTTCGGCATGGAAAGCCAGGAGGGTGCCGGCGACACCGACGTCATTGCGCGCGACCGGTTCGAGATCAATCGCTCGCTCGATCTCGAGTTCCAGCGCGTGCCCACCTTCGTGACGCCGGACCAGACCTTCGATTACGACATCGTCGTGACGAATACCGGCACCGGTGCCCTCAACAACGTGGCACTCCAGGAACTGTTCCCGGAAAACCTCGACGTCTACTCGGCAGCGCTGACCCCGGCGACCTGGACCTGCACGGCGACCGGTGATGCGGTGTGCCCCACCGTCAGCGCCAACGCCAGCTCCCTGCGTTTCGAGCAGATGAATGCCGGGGGCATCGACTTGCCGGCGGGCGACAGCCTGACGTTCACCATCGAGCGAACCGTGGCCACCAACTCCGCCACCGGCGAGGACATCCATCTGCACGCAGGCACGGTGGCCGACCCCCTCTCCACGGGCACGCCTTTCGCGGTGGGCGAGGCGACGATGACGGTCATCGGCGAATCGGACGGTCTCAGTGTCTCGGCCACGGATGCAACCGCAGATTCGGCAATCACGACCGGCAATACCGGAGACGATGCTCAGATTACCGTCACCGTGCTCGACGCCAGTCTGAATCCAGTGCCCAACGAGCCGGTTGCGGTCGACAATGCAGGCGGGCTGACGATCACTTCGCCCTCTTCGGGCACGACTGACATCAACGGCGAAGTCAGCTTTACGGCGGCCCCTCCTGCTACCCTGTCGAACGCGGGTGATTACACCATTTCATTCACGTCGGGCAACCTTAGCGGCAACGGTGTAGTGACCATACTGCCCGGCGAGCCGGCCAGTTTCTTCATGCAGGCTTCCGTGCCGACCGCCACAGCAGACGGCCAGGATCCGGTGGAAATCCAGGCCCTGGTCGAAGATCAGTTTGAAAACCCCGTGGACGCGGCGGAGGTCGAGGTCGCTCAGGATGACGGTCTCGCCTCGCTTCCAGCGAGCGCGTTTACCGATATCAACGGGATCGCGGTCTTCAACGCGACATCGACTTCTACCGGTACTTTCGAGCCGAGCTTCTCGGTGGCCGGGGTCGGCACCTCCCCGGCGACGGTTTCTTTCGAGGCGGGCGCGCCGGACGATCTCGTCTTCACTCTGCAGCCGCCCAATCCGGTCGTTGCCGGCACCTCGTTCGACGTCAGCCTCAACGTGGTGGATGCCGAGGAAAATTTGGTCACCGATGATCAACTGACTTTCGTGACGCTGAATCTGCAGCAGGGCGGTAGCACCGTTCGCACTCTGACCAGTGGTTTGGTGACCAACGGCCAGATCACGCTGACCGTCGGGTCGATCGATTCCAATGACATCGGCACCGACTACCGGATTCAGGCAGTTGCCTCTGGTACTGGTTTCTTCGGTGCCAACAGCACTACCTTCGAGGTGGTGGCGCCTCAGTAAGCGTCTGTCGATAAGGGAGCAGGGGAAGCAACAAACAGGGGATCGGGGGTTTACAGGGGAACGGGGATTTCACTTCCACGCCACCTTCGATTTCCGGAAATCTGGTTCCTGACAGAACGGTCGGTTATTCTCCGGCGATGAGGCGTAGTTACCCGCTCAAACGCAGACCGTGAGCCGCGATCTCCAATCCGAGCAGCGCGCACTCGAGCACTGGATTCGCTCGCAGTCCGAATCGCAGCCGGGTATCAAGATCGATCGCCTGCGTTCGCGCGTCGAACTCCTGGTTGATGCAACCGGCGCGCGGGGAGCAACGGCGCTTGCGCTGGTGCACGGGGCGTTGAGTGCACTGAGCCGGCTCGGTCCCGATCCGGTTGTGATCGAGGCCACCATCCTTCTGCCGCTGGCGCTCGAGGAGCAGCGCCGAGAGGCGCTTCCCGACGATTGCGATCCTCGCGTGCACGAGCTCCTCGAGCAGCTGCGGACGCTGACCTTCTTCGGGCGAACCTACCTGCCCGACGACCAGACCCGCGCCGAAGGCCTCCGGCAGTTGCTGATGGCCCTGGTTGCCGACGTGCGCGTGGTGCTCATCGCACTGGCCTGGCAAGTCGCGCGCCTGCACCTGGCCCGGAACGAAGACGAGGCCACGCGCCGGGAGATCGCGCGCGAGACGCAGATGATTCACGCGCCCCTGGCCAATCGCCTGGGCATCTGGCAGCTCAAGTGGGAGCTCGAGGACCTGGCCTTCCGTTACCTGGAGCCCGAGACCTACCAGCGCATCAGCCGGCTGGTGGCGGAAAAGCGTTCCGACCGGCAGGCCTTCATCGAGCAATTCATGAGCCGGCTGCGCGCCTTGCTCGAGGACGCCGGCATCCATGCAGACGTGACCGGCCGGGCCAAGCACATCTACTCGATCTGGCGGAAGATGCAGCGCAAGGGGCTCGATTTCCACGAGTTGTTCGATGTGCGCGCGGTGCGCGTCCTGGTGGACAGCGTGGAGCAGTGCTATTCCGTGCTCGGGCTGGTGCACACGCGCTGGCAGCCGGTGCCGGGCGAGTTCGACGACTACATCACCAATCCCAAGGCCAATCTCTATCAGTCGCTGCACACGGCGGTGAGCACCAGCAGCGGTCGCGTCGTGGAAGTGCAGATCCGGACCCACGAAATGCATCGCCACGCCGAACTCGGCGTTGCCGCCCACTGGCGCTACAAGGAAGGCGGTCCGCGCGACGACGCGCTCGAAAAGCGCATCGGCGTCATGCGCCAGCTACTGGAAGGGCAGGATGGCGAGGACGACGACGAGGCGCTGCTGGAGAGTTTCCGCAACCTCACGACCGAAGACCGGGTCTACGTGCTCACGCCGCGCGGCGAGGTGCGCGACCTGGCCGCCGGGGCAACGCCGCTGGATTTTGCCTACCTGATTCATACCGAGGTGGGTCACCGCTGCCGGGGCGCCCGTGTCAACGGTCGCATCGTGCCGCTCACCTACCAGCTGCGTAACGGCGACCGGGTCGAGATCCTGACCGCCAAGGAGCCCAGGCCCTCGCGCGACTGGCTGATTCCGCGCCTGGGCTACATCCACACCGCGCGGGCGCGCGCGAAGGTGCGGCAGTGGTTTCGCCAGGCCAACCAGGAGGAGAACCTGGCCGCGGGGCGGCAGGCGGTGGAGGCCGAGTTCCGTCGCCTGGACCTGGGCCTCGACGAGATTCGGCGCGTCATGGAGAAGTTCAACGCCACACGCGTCGACGACCTCTACGTCAGTGTCGGCGCCGGCGACGTTACCGCAACGCAGGTGGCTCAGGCGGTCGAGCGCCTGCACGCGCGCGAGCAAAAGGAAAGCGAGGGCATCGCCGTTCAGCGAAAGCCGGTCGACACGGCGGCCGGCGACGACGATGTGCGCATCGAGGGCGTCGGCAGCCTGATGCACCAGATGGCGCGGTGCTGCCAGCCCGTTCCCGGCGACCCGATCGCCGGCTACATCACCCGGGGAAGGGGCGTGAGCATCCATCGCCAGGATTGCCGGCAGTTCCTCAACCTGCAGCGTCGCCAGCCCGAGCGTGTCCTCGACGTGCAGTGGGCCAGCGGATCACGCAGCCGCTACCCCTCGCGCATTGTGGTCAGGGCCTGGGACCGCCGCGAGTTGATCAAGGACATCGGCACGCTCCTGGCCGCCGAGCGGGTCAACGTGACGGGGATGAACGCCCAGCACGGCGACACCGGCGACGAGGTCACCATCGAACTGACCGTCCAGGTCGAGGACTTCGACCAGCTCTCCACGCTGCTCAGCCGCCTCCAGGCCATCCCCAGCGTCACCGACGCGCGGCGGCTGCGTTGAGGGGGAAAATCCTGTAAACGCGAAGACGCGAAGACGCAAAGAAAACCGGGGAACCACGGAAGACACGGAAAGCAGGGAATGAGTGGCATTCGAGCAACGGCCGCGCCGGCACCTTGCCCTGCCGGCCTTGAGTGCCCCTGAGTCCAATCGACTCATCCTCTTTCCGTGTATTCCGTGAAATTCCGTGGTTGTGGTGTTTTGGTTTTGCTTTGCGTCTTCGCGTCTTTGCGTTTCAGGAAGTTTTTAGTGCTTCCAGCAGTTCGGTGATGGCCCGCCGGGCGGCGTCGAAGCTGAAGTGTTTCTCGACATTGGCCAGGCCGCCGTCGGACAGCTTCAGCCATAGCGCTTCGTCTTCGTAGGCCCGCACCACCGCCTCGGCGAAGGCCTCTGAGGTGTCGGCCACGAGCACGTCCTCCCCGTCCTCGAGGTACATGCCTTCGGCTGCGCAGCCGGTGGCCACCACCGGCAGGCCCCAGGCCATGGCCTGGTTGACCTTGCCCTTCACGCCCGCGCCGTAACGCAGGGGCGCCACGGACAGGCGGCAGCCTTCGAGGTAGGGTCCGAGGTCGGCGACGTAGCCGTGCACGACCACGCCTTCGCTCCTTCGCTCGCGCAGGCTCTCGGGCATGCGGCTGCCGATCAGGTGCAGCCGGGCCTCGGGAATCCGGTTTCGCACCAGCGGCATGATTTCGTCGATCAGCCACTCGGCGGCATCTAGGTTGGGCGGGTGCTGGAATCCGCCGACGAAGAGCAGGTCGCGCCTTTCGGACCAACCCCGCCGCCGGCCGTGGATGCGGTGGATGTTCGAGAGGACCCGAATGCGGGCGTCGGGCACCAGTTCCCGCAACAGTTCCTGCTCGACCGGACTGACCACCAGCGTGGCATCGGCTTGCCGGATCAGGGACAGTTCGGCCTCACGGGTCTTGCGCGCGATGCGCGCAGCCTTCTCGTCCCCGGCGATCTCGGCCATGCGCTCCTCGCGCAGGAAGTGCAGGTCGACGGTATCGAAGACCAACGCCGCATCTCGGCAGTGTCGGCGGATGACAGGCATCAGCGGTTCGAGCACGTAGTGCCGACTGACCAGTACCTGGTCCAGACGCGCGCCGTGCCGGGCCAGCCATTCCTCGATGCTGCCGCTCCAGGGCTGATGGAGCACTTCCACGCCCGCGGTCTGCAGCTGGCGGGTGTAGCGCGCCACCCAGGCCAGGTTCTCGGGCACGAAGCTGACCCGATAGCCCAGGTCGCGCAGGATGGTCAGCATGGCCACCATGCGCATCGAACCGGAATCCTTGTCGGGTTCGGGCGTGGTCGCGTCGATCACCAGCACGTGCCCGCGTGCCCGGTGATGGCGCGCCCGGTAGACGGCCTCGACGGCCTCGGGGCCGGGCACCGGCTCGGGCTGCCGGGCCAGCTGATTCTTCCAACGCGCCAGGAACTTCTCGCGATTGACGGCCTGGTAGCGCTTGGTGCCCGAGGATTCGTCGGTGCCGGAACTGATGCCCTCGTGATGAACGATGGTGCAGGCGGGCTGGTAGATGACTCGCAGCCCGGCTTCGCGTACGCGGAAACACAGGTCGGTGTCCTCGTAGTAGGCCGGCGCGTAGTGCTTGTCGAAGCCGCCCAGTCGAGCAAACAGCGTCCGCTCGATGCCCAGGCAGGCGCCGGAGACGTAGTCGGCCTGGCAGGCGAAGTTGTACTCGGGTCGGTCGGGGTCGTCACCGCGACCGTAGTTCCAGCCCGATCCGTCATTGAAGACGATGCCGCCGGCTTCCTGCAGGCGGCCGTCCGGATACACCAGCCGGGCGCCGACGATGCCGGTGTCGGGAAACGACGCAAAGGTCTGCACCAGGGCCTCGATCCAGCCGTCGGTGACCGTCGTATCGTTGTTGAGGAAGACCAGGTAACGGCCCTTCGCGGCTTCAGCGCCCGCGTTGCAGCTGGCGATGAAGCCGCTGTTGGTCTCGTTGCGTACTGCGACCACGCCCCGGCATTGCGCCAGGTATTCGGCGGTGTCGTCCGTGGAGCAGTCGTCGACGACGATCACCTCGAGCGGGGTCGTGCCGGATCGGGCGGCGATCGAATTCAGGCACGCCGAAGTGTAGTGGGCCTTGTTGAAGACCGGCACGACGATGCTGACTACCGGTTCGTCGGGTGGTTCCAGGCAGACCGGGCAGAGCGTTTCACCCGGCGCCTCGACGGTCTCGACGCCTTCGGGCATCGCCACTCGGGGCGGGGCACCCTGCTGCATCAGCTCGAGCGTGCCGCGTGCGCCGTAGAGCCGAAGGTTGTGGAACAGTCGGGCGAGCATCCGCGGCCAGCGCAGCGGGTTGTAGACGCGTCGGCGAAGCGCATTGGCAACGATGCGGTTGGTGACGCGCATCGGTCGCGTCATCCGCCACGACCGGCTCGCGAATATGGTCTGGAGCTCCTCTTCCAGGTGCTCGGTCCGGCCGCGCTGGGCCTGGAGTTCGTTGCGCATCGATTCCAGCTCGGATTCCGTCACCTCGAGCCGCCGCAGTTTGTCGGCGACTTCCTGCCGGTAGTCGTCCAGCTCGCTTTCAAGGCGCTTAGCCCAGTTCGTGCGCTCTCCTGCCAGGCGTTCCTGCTTTCGGGCCCAGTCCGTCCGCCGTTCGAGATCGCGGCGAAGCGCTTCGATTTCGTCGCGCATTGCCCGGTGCTCCAGGCGGGAGTCGGCAAGGCGGGCGGCACGGACTGCGGCCTGCAGCTCGGCGCCCGAGCTCGCGGCCGCGCCACGCGGGCGGGCCGGCTCGAGGCCGACGCACTCCTCGATCGAAGACAACGCCCCGCTCACCGGCGGCTCAGCCGGCAGTGCCCGGCGCATCGCCTCGAGTCGTTCGGGCTGCTCGCGCAGGGATTGCACCGCCTGCACCAGTGAAGCGGCGTTCGGTTCGAACAGCAGGCCGTCGACCTCGTGGCGTATGCGCTCGACGAAACTGCCGGTTCGCGTGGCCAGCGGCACCAGGCCGAGCGACCGGGTCTCGGACAGGACGTAGTTCCAGGTCTCGGCCACGGTGGACAGAAAGAGCGCGGCCTGGGCGCCGAGGCGCGCCAGGTGCCGCGGCAGGTCTTCGTGGCGGTAATCGAGGACGATATCGACGCCGGGTCGGCCGAAGAAGCGCATGCCGTCGCTGCCGCAACCCAGCAGCGTGACCCGGGCTTGGCCGCGCAGTTCCTCGAGCGCGGCCTCGAGCAGGCGAAGGCCTTTGCCCGCGGACAGGCGGCCGACCACCACCAGGTTGAGCCGGCCGTCGGGCAGCGGTCTCGGTTGGATCAGCGCTGTTTCGGCAGGCCAGCCGGCGAACCCGTGCGGCACCACGTGCGCCCCTTCGAGCGGATCGGCAACCAGTTTTCGCCAGCGCTCGAGAACCTGGCCGGTGGGGGCAGCCAGGGCCACGCCGTTGTCGCGAACAGCACCCAGCCAGGCCGTGGCCAGTTGTTGCCAGGCCCCGCTGCGGCGCTCCTCGAAAAGGAAGGCCTCGCCGGACTCGGCAACGGCGCGGTCGAGGTCGATGCGTCCGTCCTCGCCGGCGAAGGCCAGCGGGTCGTGATCGAGCACCGGCCAGGCGGGATAGTAGTCGTGCAGCATCTCCAGCGTGGGTTGGCCGGTGGCCAGGGCGTCCAGGCTGTGTCCGATCAGCGATGAAACCAGGATGCGCGCCACGCCGAAGCGGTCAATCACGCTCGAGAGAATCTCCCGATAGCCGGCGTGTTCGACATCCGTTCCCGAAATGGCGGGAGAAAGCGTCCATTGGCGGATGCAGGACCGCCCGGGGCCGGCGGCGTAGAGCTTGAGCCACTGTCCGTGGACGCGGCCGTCGGTGCGACCACCTGCCGAGAGAACGAGGTGGTTGTGTTCCGGGTCGGCGGCCACGACATCGGCGATCCAGCGGGCCACGCCGCCGCCCCAGTCGTGGCTGATGTGAAGCACGACCGGCCGTGGGTCGAATCCATGAAGGGGCAGGGGAGCGAAATCGCCGGCCGTCGCCAGTTCGCCGAGCCGTTCCCGCAGCTGGCCGAGCGCGGCGCGCAGGTCGGGCGCGGTCTCCTCTTCGCCGGGACCGGCCTCCGGATCCCGGATCCAGAGGCCGTCGTATATCCAGCCACGCCCGCTCTCGGCCAGTGCGATCGCCTCGCTTGCACGCCCGGCCAGCACCACGGCGAGTCGCTCCGGTCGAAGGCGGGCGGGGGAGAACTTCAGCTCGGCGGCCGCCTGCATGAGGGAATCGATCGGCGCGCCCGCGTCCAACAGCCCGGCCGCCGGGTCGAGTCCGGCCTGGTGGTTGCCGGGAAGGGTCAGCAGCGCAGGGCAGTCGGGGGAAGCCAGGGCATGCGCGAGGCGCTGCCCGAATCGCTCGGGCAGGACCAGCTGCGGCGCCACGAGCAGGACGCCATGGCGCGTACGTTCGGCGTCGAGCTGGCCCAGCCAGGTCCACCAGGGCCCACGGCTGCCGGGCAGGACTTCCAGCCCGTCGGGCGCATGTCCGCCCTCGCTGGCGACGACCTCGCCGCTGCAGTGGGCCTGCAGCGCCTCGAGCCAGGCCGGTTCGACCGACCGGTCCGGCTGGGTCAGCACGATCACCAGTGCGTGGTCGATGAATTGGCTGTCGGGATCAGTCACCGGGCTGGCGTGCCATGAGCTAGTTCGAGAATGATGGTGCGACGGTATACTGCATTGCCGCGGTCCACATCAGTGCAACCGCCGGACCCGTCGCCGCAAACGGGCAATTATCGTTCAACCATGGTGTTCTGTCATCTCGCGTATGGCCCGCAAGCCACGGCGCAGCCGTAAATCACGTTCCGCAAAGAAGCGCAGCGGCGCCCGCCGCTGGTCGCGCTGGCTGCTGCGTCCGCTGCTGTTCGTGCTGGGCCTGGCGCTGGGGCTGTTCGGCCCCTGGGTATGGTGGCTCGATCGAGAGGTATCCCTGCGCTTCGCCGATCGGCACCTGGCCGAAGCCAGCCGGGTCTACGCCCGCCCCCTCGAGTTGCACGACGGACTGCTGCTGTCGCGCCGTGACCTGCTTGTCGAACTCGAAGCCGCCGGTCTGCGGGCCGGCTCGCCCGCCCGGGCCGGGCGTTTCCGGGTCGACGGCGAGCGAATCGAACTGCACCTGCCGGCTTTCGACTTTCCCGACGGACGACAGGACGCCCGGCGCGCGTCGTTGAACCTGAACGGCGGCCGGGTCGACCTGCGCGGGGAGACCACGGTGTTGCGACTGCCGCCGGCCGAACTCGGGCGCATCCTGCCCCTGGACGACCGCGTGCGTACCCCGCTGGCCATCGAGGAATACCCTCCGCTGCTGGTCGCCGGCGCGCAGGCCGTCGAGGACCGTCGCTTCAAGCACCACTTCGGTGTCGACCCGGTGGGGCTGGCGCGGGCAATGTGGGCCAACCTGCGCGCCGGACGGGTAGTGCAGGGCGGCAGCACGATCACCCAGCAGCTCGTCAAGAACCTGTTCCTGTCGCCCGAGCGCAGCCTCCTGCGCAAGTTCAACGAGGCGATCATGGCCGTCAGCCTGGAGCTGCGATTCTCCAAGGCGGAGATCCTCGAGGCCTGGCTCAACGAGGTCTACCTGGGCCAGGACGGTCGGCGCGCCATCCACGGCTTCGGCCGGGCCGCGGAATACTATTTCGGGCAGCCGGTCGAAGCGCTCGACGCCGGCCAGATCGCGCTGCTCGTGGGCATGGTGCGCGGCGCGTCCTGGTACCACCCGCTGCGCAATCCCGGGCGTGCACGGGAGCGTCGCGATCTCGTCCTGGCGATGTTCCACGAGACCGGCCTGATCGACGAGAACACGCTTCGCCGTCAGCAGGCCGCCGGCCTGGGCCTTCGACCTTCGCTTCGGTCCGGGGCCAGCCAGTACGGTGCTTTCATGGACCTGGTCGGGCGTCAGCTCCGGGCCGATTACCGCGACGCCGACCTGCGCGGCACCGGGCTGCGTGTGTTCACCACGCTGTCGCCTTCGGCGCAGCGCCGGGCGGAGACGGCCCTGGCCGAGGGGCTGTCCGGCGTCGAGCGCGAGCCCGATTCGCTGCAGGGCGCCATCGTCCTGGTCGAGCCCGGTGACGGCGAAGTGCGCGCCCTGGTGGGGGATCGGGTGCGCGGAAGGCGCGGCTTCAATCGCGCGCTGGACGCCCGCCGCCCGGTCGGCTCGGTCATCAAGCCCCTGGTCTACCTGCTGGCGCTATCGCGTCCGGACCGCTTCACCCTGGTCACGCCGGTGGAGGATGAAGCGCTGACGGTCGATATCCCCGGTTCCGGGCCCTGGCAGCCGGTCAACTACGATGGCGTCAGCCACGGTACGGTGCCGCTGCTCGAAGCGCTGGCTCAGTCCTACAATCAGGCCAGCGTCCGGATCGGCATGGCCGTGGGCGTGGATGCCCTGTTCGACCTGATGCGCCGACTCGGCGTCGAGCCGGGCCGCGAGGCACACCCGGCCGCTTTTCTCGGCGCCGTGAGTCTCACGCCGCTGCAGGTCGCCCAGCTTTACCAGCCCATCGCGGCGGAAGGCTACAGCGCCCCGATCCGGGCGGTGCGAGAGGTCGTCGATCGCGACGGCAAGACGATCGCCCGCTATCCGCTCCGACTCAAGCCGCTGCCCCAGCGCGAGTCCCTGGCGCTGCTGGATTTCGCCCTGCGGCGGGTGGTCACCCACGGGACCGGCCGATCGCTGGCGGGCATGCTGGCTGACGATCCGGGGGTGCGCGGCAAGACCGGCACCACCAACGACCGGCGCGATGCCTGGTTCGTGGGCTACACGAGCGACTGGCTGGGCGTGGTCTGGACCGGCCGCGACGACAATCGGCCCGCCGGCGTGGGGGGTGCCAGCACCGCTCTGCCGGTCTGGGCCGGTTTGTTCGACGAGCTGCCCACGCGTGCGGTTCGCCCCGGCTGGCCGGACAGCGTCGAGTGGTTCTGGGTGGATTGGCCGCACGCGCGCCTGGCCGCCGAACACTGCGAGGGCGCCGTGGCCGTGCCCTTCATCGCCGGCAGTCAGCCCGAGACACTTTCCGATTGCCTGGAAAAGCGCGGAATCTGGCCCTTCGGTCGTTGACGCGACCGCATTGTTCAGCGATCAACGCATTCCTAGTACCATTGACTGCGGTTTTGACATGACGCGTCGAGCATTTCAATGAAGGCCGGAATCACCCGTTTCCCGATTTTCGGGCTGACCATTCTGGCGGTCCTTCTGCTGGCCGCCTGTGCACCCTGGCAGCCGACCCTGGACGATCCGGAGATCGCCGAGCAGGTGCGCGCCCCGGAAGGCGGCGGAGAGCCGCGCGGGCTGCAGGTCTATCCATTGCGCAACCCGGCCGTTCGCGAGCTCGAGAAGGCCGCCGAGGCCGCTCGTTCCGAGGGCGATTTCGATCGCGCCGAGAGCCTGCTCGAGCGCGCCCTTCGCATCGAGGATCGCGACCCTGAACTGTTGCAGCGGATGGCCGAACTGCAGCTCTCCCGCGGCCGGTGGGAGCAGGCGGAAAGCTACGCCATGCGTTCCTGGGAACTGGGCCCGCAGGTCGGTGATATCTGCCGGCGCAACTGGCGCACGATGGCGCTGGCGCGAGAGCGCGACGGCGACGTGATCAAGGCCGCCCAGGCGCGCGAGCGCGTCGAGATCTGTCCCGTCGAGCCGCCCGAGCGCTACTGATCGTGGCTTGTGCCCTGACTGCGACCGGATGAGCGAATCCCTCACCAACCTCTTCGGTCCCGAGGGTGCGCTGGCCGGCGCCTTGCCTGACTTTCGCCCTCGCGAAGGGCAGCTGAGGCTGGCGGAAACCATCGATCACTGTCTCCAGGGTGGACAGGACCTGGTCGCCGAGGCGGCCACCGGCACCGGCAAGACCCTGGCCTACCTGGTGCCTGTGTTGCTGCGGGGCGAGCGCACGATCATCTCGACCGGCACCCTCAACCTGCAGGACCAGCTCTTCCGTCGCGACCTGCCGCTGGCGCTCAAGGCGCTGGGCGTGGAGCGCAAGGTGGCGCTGCTGAAGGGTCGGGCCAACTATCTGTGCCTTCACCGGCTCGAGCGTCACATCTCCGAACCGGAACTGTTCGACGACGTCATGGACGAACTGCGCATCGTCCAGCGCTGGGCCCGGCACACCAACAGCGGGGAGATCAGCGAAATCGACGACATCCCCTCGGGCTCGCGCACCTGGCCCCTGGTGACTTCCACGCAGGACAACTGTCTCGGCAGCGAGTGTCCTTTCCTGTCCGACTGTCACCTGGTCCATGCGCGAAGGCAGGCCCAGGAGGCGGACGTCGTGGTGGTCAATCATCATCTGCTGTTCGCCGACATGGCGCTCAAGCAGACCGGCTTCGGCGAGGTGCTGCCGGGCGCCGACACGGTGGTCATCGACGAAGCGCACCAGGTGCCCGACACCGCCATGCGGTTTTTCTCGCGCGGGATCAGCGCCTGGCAGGTCCGCGAGCTGGCCCGCGATACGCTGGCCGCCAGCGCCGGCGCGGCGGGCAGCCTGAGGCTGCTGCAGTCGCCCGTGGCCAACCTGCGCGCCGCGCTCGAACAGGCGGTGAGCGCCTGCGTCGACCTGCCGCGCCGGGGTGAGTATTCGGCGCTGCGCGATTGCCTGGACGAGTTTCACGTGCTTTCGCGCGCGCTCAACGACCTGTCGCGAGCCCTTGATCCGCTCGCCGAGCGCACGCGAGACCTTTCCAATTGCTCCGATCGCGCGGTCGCTTTGCACGACGGCCTGCACGCCTTTCTGGAAGGCAAGGAAGGCTACGTGCGCTGGTTCAGCAGCCGCCAGGGGCGCTTCCAGCTCAATCTCACGCCGCTGGACGTGGCCGCGCCGCTGACCGAACTGCGCGAGCGTGTGCCGGCGACCTGGGTGATGACCTCCGCGACCCTGGCGGTCAACGGCCGTTTCGAGCATTTCACGCGCCGGCTCGGGCTGGACTCGGCCGAGGAGCTGGTCGTGGAAAGCCCCTTCGACTATCCCGAGCAGACGCGGCTGTGGATTCCCGAGAACCTGCCCGAGCCGCGCGATCCGGCCCACACCGAGCGCCTGCTCGAGGAAGTCATGCCCCTGGTGCGCGCCGCCGGAGGGCGGGGCTTTCTTCTGTTCACCGCTCATCGGGCCCTGCAGCGAGCGGCGCATTGGCTGCGGGCGCACACCGATTTCAACCTGCTCATCCAGGAAGACGCGCCGCGCCATGTGCTGCTCGAGCGATTCCGCACGACGCCGAACAGCCTGCTGCTCGGCGCCGCCAGCTTCTGGGAAGGGGTCGACGTGCCCGGCCAGGCGCTGAGCATCGTGGTGATCGACAAGCTGCCCTTCGCCGCGCCCGACGACCCGGTGCTGGAGGCGACGCTCAAGGCCGTGCGCGAGTCGGGGGAGAACCCGTTTACCACCGTTCAGCTGCCCCAGGCCGTGCTGGCGCTCAAGCAGGGCGCCGGCCGGCTGATCCGGCAGTGGAACGATTTCGGCGTGCTGGTCCTGGGTGATCCGCGCATCACGCAGAAACCCTACGGCCGGCTTTTCCTCAAGAGCCTGCCGCCGATGACCCGCGCGCACAGTGCCGCCGAGGCCGCGGAGTTCCTGCGCGAGAGGTTGGCGGCATGAATCGGCTGGGACTGGAGACAGCCACCGATTTCTGCTCCGTGGCGCTGGATGTCGACGGCGAGGTCAGCCTGCGCGAGGAACTGGCGCCGCGCCGCCACGCCGAGTTGCTCATTCCCTGGATCCGGGAGCTGCTCGCCGAGCGCGGCCTGGGCTTCGGCGATCTCGACGCCCTGGCCGTCTCGCGCGGCCCCGGCGGATTCACCAGTCTGCGCATCGGACTGGGCGTGGCCCAGGGCATCGCGCTCGCCCATGGCCTGCCCATCCACGCCGTCTCGACCCTTGCCGCGCTCGCCCGCGCCGCCGACCCCGAGGGCCGTGCCGACCACGTCCTCGCCGTCCTGGACGCACGCATGTCGGAAGTCTACGCCGGGTTCTTCGAGGGCCGAGAAGGCGTTCACCATCCGATCGGCGCGGAGGTCGTGGTGCCGCCGGCAAAGCTCGAACTGCCCCATGACGGCCCCTGGCTCGCCGCCGGCTCCGGCCTGGCGAGCTACGGCGATGTGCTCGAAAGCGTTCTCACCGGCAAGGTCTCCGCGAAGCATCCGGACATCTGGCCTGACGCCCGCAGCGTCCTGGCATTGGCCGACACCGTCGACCCGGTCCCCGCCTGGGAACTGGAGCCGAAATACGTCCGCGACGACGTCACGAGTTAAAGCGCCCCGATCGATACCGAAGGCTGGGCCGGTGCGCTCGCATGAGTCGAGCTCAATGGGGTTCCGGTTGAGAGCATTAATTATTTCGTGGTAACTTCCACTCCGGCTTGGCGGATTTTATGTCCATGAAAGTAGAACGAATTATCTGGGTCTTCGCCACCTTGGCACTGGCTGCGAGCACGGCCGTCAGTGCCATGTTGTACGTGAATGAGCGTGAAATGCGCGAGGCGATGGATGTGCGTATTGCGATGCATAACTCCAATTTGCTCCACGCCCTCAACCAGAATGATCGCGATGGTCTGCGCCAGCAGATCCAAGTCGTGCTCGAGGGACAGTTGAGCGCTCTGGACGGCTACATGGAATGGCGCGGCAAGTCGCATTCCAGAATGTATCAATCGCTTGTCTCGAAGCTAGAGCAGCAGCATCCCGAATACCACGCTTATCTGATTCGCGGGCGTGATGACGGTGCCAAGTCCGAGGTGAGTGATCCAGCCAACGGTTGACTCCCGAGTAAGGCGCAAAGCGTGCGCATAAACAGGCGCGGGTCGTCCAAGATTGGTACGGACCCGAACCGTTGTCTGGTTGGCAAAGCCGTTCCCAAATCCCTACGCACCACCAAATCCCGCCTTTCCGGAACCCCGAACCCGGAACCCCTAGTCTCTTCCTGAAACCTGAAACCTGAAACCTGAAACCTGAAAAGCCGGGACCTCCCAAACGAAGCCGCCATTCGATGAAAGGCCCCGGATCAAGTCCGGGGCGACGGGCATGAATCCCTGAAACCTAATCCAGTTCCCGAAACAACCGGTCGTAGCGCACGGCGATCTCCTGCCAGCTCAGGCTTCGCGCCATTTCGTGGCCGGCTTCGCCGAGAGCCCGGCGGCGGTCGTCGTTGTCCAGCAAGTCCGCCACGGCCCGCGCGAACTCGTCCCAGTCGTCGCGGATCAGCAGCTGTTCGTCATCGGTGACGGGCAGGCCTTCGCAGCCCTTGGTCGTGCTGACCACCGGCAGGCCCGCGGCGAAGTAGTCGAGGATCTTCATGCGCGTGCCGCCGCCGGAGGTGAGGGGAACCACGGCGATGTCGCAGGCCTTGAGCGGCCCCGCCAGTTCCCGCACGCTGCCGGGCAGGCGCAGGTCGGGGTGGGCGATTTCCGGCGGCGCATCGCGACCGATGCCCAGAACCTGAACCCGGTGCCCCAGCCTCGCCAGCCGGGGCAGGATATCTTCGACGAGCAGCTTCAGCGCCTGGCGGTTGGGCGGATAGGAGAAGGTGCCGTGATAGACGAGCACGGGCCGGTCCGGGTCGAGGTCGAATTCAGCCGCAAGGTCGGCGGCCGGCGCGGCATCGAAGGCGGGCAGGTCGACGCCGTGCGGAATGGTGACCTGCCGTCTTGCCGCAAGCCCGTCGGCGATGAGCGCGGCGCGATCGCGATCGGATACGCAGACCACGGCATCCATGCGGCCGGCCAGCTGCAGCTCGCTCGCCTTCAGCTTCTCGAAGGCCCGGCTGGACAGATGGGGCAGCTGCTCGGCCAGGCGCCGGTATTCGACGTTGTGTTCGGCCAGCACGGCCCGCCCGGCGTTGAGCATGCGGCAGATGCGCGCGGGCTGGGCATAGCCCGGAAATTCCGCCAGCGTCACCGAGGCGCCGATCCGGCGACCCACCCAGGCGGCGCGAAGGCCGTAGCCCGGGTCGTAAAGCGGCCAGTACAGGAACGCATTGCTGGCCGGCAGGCCGCGCAGACGATGAACGATGTGGCTGACCGCCCTGGGCAGGGCCAGCAGGCGCAGCCAGAAGGGCAGCGGCGCTTCGTGAATCGCTTCCGGCGCGACCCGCCAGTAGCGGCTGCGATCGGCCGTGACGATGGCAACCTCGCGTCCGAGCCGTGCCAGGCCGCGGGCGGTCTCTAAGATCTTCACCGCGGCGCCGTGGTCGGACGGGAACAGATCCTTGCGCGTGATCACGACCACGCCGTCGCCGGAGACTTCGCGACGTAGAGGCTGCAACAGTCGCTGCGCGATCCGGCCCATGCGGCTCGGCGAGGGCGGCCTTTCCGCGGGCGTCGCCTCGGCGGCGGAGCTGAAACGTCTCTGCGGCCTCCGCGGGGACTTGAGCCACTCGACCAGCGGTCGGCAGCAGTCTTCGGGGTTGAATCGTTCCCGGGCCAGACGATGCGCGCCGCGGGCCCGGGCGAGCCAGGCTTCGGGCCGATCGACCGATTCGGCGACGGCGTCGCGTGCAGCGCGGCGGGAATCGACCACCCAGCCGGCTTGATACTCGCGCACCAGCTCGGCGATGGGCAGGTAGTCGTTGACCAGAACCGGCAGCCCGGCCTGCAGGAAGGAGGCGATTCGAAAAGGCTGCGCCAGCTCGCGCTCGAAGTTCGCTTCGGAGAGCTCGACGCCGATATGTGCCTGCCGTCCGAGAAATTCCTGCCACTGACGCCACGAAGCCAGGCCGTGTTCGACCGCTTCGGTCCCGATTTCGGCCGAGCCGAAATGATGCAGCTCGGCGCGCCCGCGTTGCTCGGGGGCGATGAGCCCGCTCAACCAGTCGGTCGCTTCCCGCCAGGGCCAGTCCTGGCCGCCGGTGACCAGCACCAGCGGCGAGCGGTGATCCTGGCGAGCTTGTGGCGGGGGTTCGACCGCCAGTGGCACTTCGGCGATCGGGACGCTTGCCCGCAGGTCCTCGCCGGCAGCGAGCAGCCAGGCGGCCAGCAGGGTCCGCTGGCGGGCGTTTCCGACCAGGAGCAGGCCGGCCCGGGACAGGGCGCGGGTGTAGCGCCGGATGAATGCGGCCGTGGCCATCGGGTCGACGAAATGCTCCTCGAGCGGACGCGGCGCGATGCAGTCGACGACGACCGGTGGAGCGGCTTTCGCCGGCAAGTGCTCGGCCAGCTGCCAGTAGCCGAGCAGCACGGCGTCCGGCTTCGCCGCCTCGATCCGACGCGCCATCTCGCGCGGCGTCCACTGCGCCTGGTCGTGCTGGACGACTTCGTGGCCGGCGCGGCCCAGCGCGTCGGCGAGCATGGCCGCACGCAGCTGGTTGCCGGTGGCGACCTTGTCCGCATGCAGGGGCGGCTCGAGCGTCAGGTAGAGGATCCGCATGCGGCTGTCAGGATCCGCCCTTGTGCCGAAGTCTCTCGAGCAACTTGTCGCCGCGCTGGTCGCCGCTGGAACGGAAGCGCTCCACGATTTCACGGCAGCGCTTCGCGCTGGCTTCGATCATGCTCTTCTTGACCGCTGCCACGCGAGCCGGCGGCATGCTGAAATGAGTAACGCCCAGGCCCAGCAGCAGCCGGGCGGCGCGCTCGTCGCCGGCCAGTTCGCCGCAGACGGTGACTTCCAGTTCATGGCGGCGGCCGATCCGGACGATGCGGTCCAGTAGTTCGACGATCGCCGGGTGGGCCGGGTCGTACAAGTAGCTGACCAGTTCGTCCTGACGGTCGATGGCCAGGACATACTGGATCAGGTCGTTGGTGCCGACCGACAGGAAGTCCAGTTCGGTGGCCATGGCATCGACGTTGAGTGCCGCCGCGGGCGTTTCGATCATGCCCCCGACCGGCAACTCGGGGTCGATGTTCAGACCCTCGCCGCGCAACTGTTCGCGGCACTCGGCAATGAGCTGGCGGGCCTGGGCGATTTCCTCGACGTTGGTGAGCATTGGCAGGAGGATACGAACCGGGCCTTCGGCAGAGGCGCGAAGGATGGCGCGCAGCTGGTCCCGGAACAGGTCGGTGACCGACAGCGACAGGCGCAATCCGCGCAGGCCCAGGGCGGGATTGGGGCCGCGCGTGAGCGAGAGCGAATCGGGCAGTTTGTCGCCGCCGGCGTCGAGTGTTCGGATCGTCACCGGCTTGCCGCCCATCGCTCGGATGGCGTTGCGGTAGGCCCGGTACTGGGTCTGCTCGTCGGGAATGCGGTGGTCGAGGAACAGGTATTCGGTGCGCATCAGGCCGATGCCGTCCACGCCGGCGTCCATGCAGCGCTCGAACTCGATCGGCAGCTCGGCGTTGCCGTGAACCTGGAAGTGCTTGCCGTCGCCCGTTCGCGACGGCCGGGCGATGAAGCGCTTCAGTTCGCTGCGGTGGCGCTGGCTGGTGGACTGTTTCTCGGCGTAGTGGCGCTGCAGGTTGTCGTCGGGATTGACCAGCACGGCGCCGTAGTGGCCGTCGAGGACCACCGATTCGCCTTCGGTCAGCAGATCCAGGGCGTGGTGCACGCCGACGACCATTGGAATCTCCAGGCTTCGGGCGAGGATGGCCGTGTGTGACCACGGACCACCGTGTTCGGTCACCAGGCCCGCCACGCGGCGCTGGCTGAGGATGGTCAGGTCGGCCGGCGTCAGTTCGGCGGCGATCAGGATGGTGTCGTCGAGACGGTGCGGCACCTGGGTGCTGAACAGGGCCGAGGGCTGGTCGGCGAGTTCGCGCTGGATCAGGCTGACGACCTGCTCGAGGTCTTCGCGCCTGAGGGCGAGATATTCGTCGTCCAGTCGCCTGAACTCCTCACGCAGCTGGTCGGCCTGCTGCGCAAGCGACCACTCGGCGTTGATGCGGTTCTCGCGGATGCGGTCGCAGGCCGACTCGACCAGCATCGGATCCTGCAGGATCAGGCGGTGCGCCTCGAGCAATTCGCGTGCGGTCTCGCCCCCCGACTCGCCGACGCGGTCGAGTACGCCCGAAAGAAAGTCGTCGCCGCGCTTGACGGCGCGGCGCACCCGTTCGACCTCGGCTTCGACGGCATCGGCCTCGAGGTGGTATTCGGGCAGGGCGAGTTCGCCCGGCGTGAGCCGGTGCACCTTGCCCAGCGCAATGCCCGCGGTGACGCCGATGCCGGTCAGGGTCAGGCTCATTCGCCTTCTCCGAAACGGTCGGCGACCAGGCCCGCGATGGCCTCGGCAGCCTCGTTTTCATCGGAGCCGTCGACTTCCAGCGTCAGTCGGCTGCCGCAGGGTGCCGCCAGCAACAGCACGCCCATGATGGACTTGGCATTGACGCGTTTGCCGCGGTGGCTCAGCCAGACCTGGCTGTCGAATCTCGAAGCCGTCTGCACGACCTTGCTGGCCGCCCGGGCGTGCAGGCCGAGTCGGTTGATCAGTTCGAGCTCGACTTCCTTCATGCCCGCACGATCCCTTGCGACCCGCCGTCGGCGGCCAGCGCGGCCAGTTCGGCAGGCGGCTTGTCGGCGTGGTTGATCGTCTTGAGCAGCATCGGCAGGTTGAGCCCCGACACCACCGGGATGCCGTGCTCTTCGGCGGCCTGGTTGGCGAGGTTGTGCGGGGTGGCGCCGGGCAGGTCGGTGAGCACCACGGCACCCTGGGCATCGGCGCCGGTGGCCACGGCGATGCGCAGGGCCGCGAGCGTTTCCTCCACGTCGGCGCGGTAGCTCACGGCCACGGTCGTCAACGCAACCGGCCGGTCGAGGATGTTCTCGGCCTCGCGCCGGACGGCTTCACCCAGGGCGTCGTGGGTGACGAGAATGATGCCGGTCACTGCTCCAGCTCCCGGTGGCTGACGAGCACGCGAACGCCTTCCTCGCGCAGTTCGCGGGCGATGCGGTCGACGATGTAGACCGAGCGATGCTGGCCGCCGGTGCAGCCGATGGCCACGGTGACCAGGCTGCGCTGGTCTTCGGCCAGCGCCGGCAACCAGCGCCGCACGAAGGCCAGGATATCGCCGCAGAACTCGTCGACGATGGGGTGCGATTCAAGGTACTCGCGCACCTGTTCCTCCAGGCCGGTGTGGGCGCGAAGGCCCGGCTGCCAGTGCGGATTGGGCAGGCAGCGCGCGTCGAAGACCATGTCCACATCGCGCGGCACGCCTCTCTTGAAGGCGAAGGACTCGAGCACCAGCGACTGGACGGACTCGTTTTCGGTCACGCCGATGGCGCGCCAGACCTGGCGACGGAGCTGGTGAATATTGCTCTCGGAGGTGTCGATGATCCAGTCGGCTTTCTCGCGGATGGGCTCGAGCAGCTGGCGTTCGGCGGCGATGGCCGTCTCCACGCCGCCGAGGTCGCTCAGAGGGTGGCGGCGGCGCGTCTCGCTGAAGCGGCGCACGAGAACCTTCTCGTCGGTGTCCAGGAAAAGCAGCTGGAAAGGGCGGTCGCCGGGCAGTGAATCGAGCAGTTCGGGCATGCGCTCGAGGCCCTCCGGGCCGCTGCGGGCGTCGATGCCGATGGCCACGCGCGGATAGCGATCGGGCTGGCTTCGCACCTCGCGCGCCAGTTCCGGCAGCAGGCCGCCCGGCAGGTTGTCCACGCAGTAGTAGCCCAGGTCCTCCAGGGCGTGCAGG
This sequence comes from Wenzhouxiangella sediminis, assembly GCF_003410055.1. Taxonomy (GTDB): domain Bacteria; phylum Pseudomonadota; class Gammaproteobacteria; order Xanthomonadales; family Wenzhouxiangellaceae; genus Wenzhouxiangella; species Wenzhouxiangella sediminis. Next base: position 100,753 of record NZ_QUZK01000052.1, read on the forward strand.
GCGACGGTCTTGCCGCTGCCCGACAGTCCGGAAATGATGATCAGCGGGCTGGTCATTGCTTGTCGGCGAGCAGGCGGCCGTGACGTTCGACGAATTCGGCCGCCGCGTCGAAGCCCTTCATCCGAAGCATGAAATCACGCACTGCGGCTTCGGCGATCACCGCCATGTTGCGCCCGGCCAGAACGGGCAGGTTGATCTGGGGAATCCTGAGGTCGAGCACCTCGCGCTGGGTATCGTCGCCCTGGAGGCGGTCGGCCTCGGTTTCGTCGGGCCGGGGCAGGTGCAGGTGGATGATCAGCCGCAGGTACTTGCTGGCCTTGATCGCGGCATCCCCGAACATGCGGCGGATGTTGAGGATGCCCAGGCCGCGTACCTCGAGGCACTCCTTGAGCACCGGCGGGCAGGAGCCCTCGATGATGTCGGGCGTGAGCTGGGTGAATTCGGGCGCGTCGTCGGCGATCAGGCGATGACCGCGGGTCAGGAGTTCCAGCGCCAGTTCGCTCTTGCCGGTACCCGACTCCCCGGTGATCAGCACCCCGATGGTGAAGATTTCCATGAACACGCCGTGCAGGGTCTCGCGGGCGGCCAGGCGGCGTGAAATCTGGTATTCGAGGAAATTGACCAGCTCCCAGTCGTTCTGGCTGGAGGTCAGCAGGGGCGTATCGTTCTCGCGTGCCAGCTTGGCCAGGTCGTCGGCGACTTCCAGGCCGTTGGCCACGATGATGGCTGCCGGCTGATCGTCCATGATGCGCGCCAGTGTCTCCCAGCGCGTTCTCGAATCCAGACCCTCGAGCCAGTCGAATTCCTCGCGACCGATGACCTGGATGCGGGTGGAATGAATCGGCGTCAGAAACCCGACCAGGGAGGGGCGGGAATGGAAACCCGTTGGCTCGAGGTTGCGCTTGCCGGCCTCTGACTTGCCGCAGACCCAGCGCAGGTCCAGGCGGTCGGAGAACTGCTCGTAGAGTTCGGCCGGCGTAACGCGCTGGGTCATTGCGCCTGGGCGTCGGCCGGGCTGGTCGACAGCAAGCGCAGCAACTCGTCGGGGTCGTCGATGGTGCGCAACGCGTGGCGCTGCGACTCCCGGCCGAGTCGTTCGGCCATTTCGGCGAGCAGCCGCAGGTGAGTGTCCGTACACTGCCCGGGCACGGCCAGGGCGAAGAACAGGTCGACTTTCTCGTGGTCGGGCGCGTCGAAATCGATCGGACGCTTGAGACGGATCATGGCGCCCGATACCTCGGCCTGGCTGTCGACGCGGCCGTGCGGGATGGCCACGCCGTGCCCGAGGCCGGTCGAGCCCAGCCGCTCGCGCTGACAAAGGCTGTCGAAGATGTCCCGGGAGCCGGCGCTCCCGGGCGCGGTGGACAGAAGTTCCGCCGCTTTCTCCAGCAGGGTCTTCTTGCTCGACACGGAGATGTCGACCGCGATGCGGTCGGGCGCGAGCACGTCAACAAGCTGCATGAGATCGAACCCCTTTTATCGCGCGCCGCGGCGCGTCAGCCGGCCTCGGCCGGGCGTGAGTTGCGGTGGGACGTGACCTTGTCCTTGTGCCGGCGGACCTGCCGATCCAGCTTGTCCATAAGGGCATCGATCGCTGCGTACATGTCTTCGGCCTGGGCCTCGGCATGGAGCGGATTGGTGCGGCCACCGACGGTGATCGTGCCCTCGACGGTGTGCTGCAACTTTTCGAGATGCAGGACGAAATGGGCCGAGATCAGGTTGTCGAAGTGGCGCTCGAGGCGCTCGCTCTTCTCGGCGATGTAGGCCTTCAGGGCCTGGGTGATTTCGATGTTCTGTCCGGTGACTTCGAGTTGCATCTAGGTTGCTCCTTGTTGCACGAGTCAATGTTAATACAGTAGCAGTAGCGGGTTCAGCCCGTTTGCAGTCTCGCGGCTCGCCGGCGCTGGGCCGATCCGGGGATGCCGAGCTGCTCGCGGTACTTTGCGACCGTGCGCCGGGCCAGCTTGATGCCCGACTCGGACAGGCGGTCGGCCAGGGCCTGGTCGGAGAGCGGCTTGCCCGGCATCTCTTCGCCGATCAGGCGCCGTACCCGCGCCTTGACCGCCGTGGCGGCCACCTGCTGGCCGTCCTGGGTATCGATTCCGACTGAAAAGAAGTACTTGAGTTCGAAAGTGCCCCGCGGGGTATGCGCGTACTTCTCCGTGGTGGCTCGCGAGACGGTCGATTCGTGCACCCCGATCGTCTCGGCGACTTCGCGCTGGAGCAGCGGCCGAAGGCCGGTTTCGCCTTCGCTGAAGAAGCCGTGCTGGCGCTCGACGATCGCGCGCGTGACCGCCTGCAGCGTCTGGTTGCGCATTTCCAGGCCGCTGATCAGCCAGCGCGCCTCCTGCAGCCGGTCGCTGAGATACTTCTTGTCCTCGCCGCGGGCCTGCTTGGCGAGTTTCACGTACATGTCGTTGAGCTGCAGGCCGGGATCGTTATCCGGGTTGAGCGTGACCCGCCAGCCGTCCTCGGCCGGGTGAACGTAGACGTCGGGCACGATGTAGTTCTCGTCGTCGCGGCCGAAGCGGGAACAGGGATGGGGGTTGCAGCGACGGATGACCTCCAGCGCGGCGTGTATTTCCTTCTCGCCCATGCCGGTGGCCCGTACGAGGGCCCGGATGTCCTGCTTGCCCAGTTCCTCGAGGTGACGCTCGACGAGGTGGCAGGCCAGGCCCAGCGCCGGTGTATTCGAGGGCATGGCCTTGAGTTGCACCAGCAGGCTCTCGCCCACGCTGCGGCTGGCCACGCCGATGGGCTCGAAGTGCTGGATACGCTCGAGCACGGCGGCCACCTCCTCGATGCTGACCAGGTACTCCGGCGCCAGCGAGGCGCGCAGGGTGGCCAGGTCGTCGTGGAGGTAGCCGTCCTCGTCGAGGGCGTAGATGATGGCGCGCGCGATGGCCTCGTCGGTCTCGCTGAACCCGGCCAGGTTGACTTGCCACAGCAGGTGGTGCTGCAGCGATTCGTCGGCGCGGTCGCTGACGAAGTCGTCGTAGTTGGGAGCCGGGCCGGAGCTGACCGAATAGCCTTCGGGCAGATCGTCGAATCCGTAGTCGTCGCCGTAGTCGACCTCGAGATCGCCTTCGAACTCGTCGCCGCCGGCATCTTCCCCGCTTTCGCCCAGCGGCTCGTCGGCGCGCTCGAGCAGGGGGTTGGTGTTGAGCGCCTCGCGGATGGTCTGGCGCAGCTCGACCCGGTTGAGCTGCAGCAGTGCGATGGCCTGCCGCAACTGCGGCGCCAGCTTGAGCTTCTGGCCCAGCTTGAGCTGGAGACTTGCACCCTGTTTCATAGGCTCGATTCTACGCCCAAAAGCAAGAATCGAGCCAGTTGGTGGCTTCGGGCGAGCCGCAAACCGGGAACCACGGAAGACACGGAAAAGCACGGGTAGACAAGAAGGAAGTCTGGGCAGGCCCTGGCCCGGGGGCTTTGCATGTCATGGAATCGCGCGAGCCGTTGCCCCTACCGAGAACCGGGCCCGACGCGTCAGGGGGTTCTCAGACTGTCCGGGGCAAATTTCGGTGTTCTTCCGTGATCTTCCGTGGCTGCACGGTTTTGATTGTCACAGCCGGAATTCGCGTCCGAGGTAGACGTTGCGCACGTTTTCGTCGGCCATCACCGCTTCCGGGCTGCCGTGGGTCAGCAGGCGCCCTTCGCTGATGATGTAGGCGCGGTCGCAGATGCCGAGGGTCTCGCGCACGTTGTGGTCGGTGATCAGGATGCCGATGTCGCGTTCGGTCAGATGCTTGACGATGTGCTGGATCTCGCCGACGGAAATCGGGTCGACGCCGGCAAAGGGTTCGTCGAGGAGGATGTAGGAGGGGTTGGCCGCCAGCGCGCGGGCGATTTCCACGCGGCGACGCTCGCCCCCCGACAGGCTGATGCCGGACTGGCCGGCCAGGTGGCTCACCGAGAACTCCTCCATCAGCCGGTCGAGTTCCTCCCGGCGGCCGGCTCGGTCGAGGTCGCGCCGCAGTTCAAGCACGGCCATGATGTTGTCGGCCACCGACAGGCGGCGAAAGATCGAGGCCTCCTGGGGCAGGTAGCCCAGGCCGTAGCGCGAGCGCTGGTTCATGCTCGAGCGGGTGATGTCGCGATCGTCGAGCTCGATGCGGCCGCCGTCGGGCGCCACCAGTCCCACGACCATGTAGAAGCAGGTCGTCTTGCCGGCCCCGTTGGGCCCCAGGAGTCCGACGATCTCGCCGGTGTCGACGTGCAGGGACATGCCGTGGACGACGGCGCGGCCCTTGTAGCGCTTGGCGAGCTGTTCGGCGACGAGCACGGCTCAGTCCGTCTCCGGCTCGCCGGGTCCCGCGTCGCTGTCTTCCGGCTCGTCGACGACTTCCGGCTCGATGGAAAGCCGCACGCCGCCTTCGCCGCGCACGCGTTCGGTGTCGAGGTTGTAGACCAGCCGTTCGCCCGAATACGTGCCTCTCGGCTCCTCGATGTGCGCTTCGCCGACCAGGGTGATCGTGCGCTCGAGCAAGCTGTAGATGACCTGGTTGGAGTGGCCGGTGGTTTCACCGCCTTCCTCCGTCACGGTGCGCCAGCGCACCGGGCTTCCGAACAGCTCGATGCGTTCGTAGCCGGTCTCGCCGCGATAGGCGAAGGCCTCGTCGGCATTGACTTCCATCTCGCCGCGCGTGATGCGAACGTCTCCCTGCAGGTGTGTGGCGTTCTCCCCGGCGTCGTAGGATGCGTTTTCCGCCTCGACGCCGATGGGGCCGTTCTGCTGGGCTTCAGCTGCTGTCGCCAGCCCCGCCAGCATCAGCATCAGGACCAGCGCTGCCGGCCACGGCCGGGTCGAGTTCACCTTGTACGCCATCGGTCAGTTCCAGAAGGTTTTTGTCGAGTTCGATTCTCAGACCGCCGGATTGCAGTCTTGACTCCGCCTGCGTGATCGCCACCGGCGTGTCGGAAGTGATTGTACGCGCGCGCCGGTCGTAGCGCAGGCGCTCGGTCTGCACGCGAATCTCGCCGCGTTCGGCCCGGTGGACGAGGGTCACGTTGCCCTCCAGGACCAGCATTTCGTCGTCGCGCAGCACCCGGCCAGTGTCCGAGGAACCGCGCCAGTCGGCATCCTCGGGCTCGATGTGGAACTCGGGCGCCTGCAGCCGGGCGACGCGCTCGGCCCACACGTGCTCCAGCCGCGGACCGGAGAGCGTGAGCTCGACGCGATCCTCGGCGTCCCGGAAGCGCGCCGAGTAGTCGCTCAGGGTGTAGTCGAACTGGGTGTCGGGCATGGAGATCGGCGGGGTGGCACTGCGGTCGGTCGGCATCAGCCAGCGGATGCCCAGCGCCACCACCAGCGCGAGGCAGGCGATCAGCACGACCCGCCAGGTCACTCGAAGCGACCCTGCCAGGCGTCCAGAAGGCCCTGGTCGGCCAGGATGCGCTCGCAGACCTCGCGCACCGCACCGTGCCCGCCCGGGTGGTGGGTGACGAAATCGGCCCGCAGCCGAATCCACGCGCTGGCGTCGGCCGGGGCGCACTTGAATCCGCAGCGGCGCATGGCCGGCCAGTCGACCAGGTCGTCGCCGGTGTAGGCGCACTGTTCGGCGGAGATCGACAGCCGCGCGATGAGCACTTCCAGCGCGGCCGCCTTGTCCTCACGGCCCTGGAGGACGTGTTCGATGCCCAGCTCGGCGGCGCGCCGTTCGACGATGGTCGAGCGCCGGGCCGTGATGATGGCCACGCCGATGCCGTTGGACTGCAGCGCCTTCAGGCCCAGGCCGTCGCGGGTGTGAAAGGTCTTGATTTCGCGGCCGTCGTCGCTGTAGGCGATGCGCCCGTCGGTCATTACTCCGTCGACATCGAAGATGGCCAGTCGGACGACGCCGCTCATACCACGCCCGCCTGCAGCAGGTCCTGGAAGTTGAGCGCGCCGACCAGCCGACCGTCGGCGTCGGTGACCAGCACGCCCTGGATGCGGTGGCTCTGCATCAGGTCCACGGCCGCGGCCGCGAGTTCGTCGTCCCGGATGGTGCGTGGATCTGCCGACATGATGTTGCCCACGGGGTTGCTGCGAATATCGCCAAGGTCGTTGACGTGGCGTCGCAGGTCGCCGTCGGTGACGATGCCGACCAGTTCGTTCGCCTCGTCGAGCACCGCGCACATGCCCAGGCGGCTTCGCGTCATCTGCATGATGGCCTCGGCGATGCTGTCGCCGGAGTGGATCGTCGGCAATTCGTCCCCGGTGTGCATGAGGTCGCTGATGCGAAGCAGCAGGCGGCGGCCCAGGCTGCCGGCCGGATGCGAACGTGCAAAGTCTTCGGCGGTGAAGCCCCGGGCGTCGAGCAGGGCGATCGCCAGGGCGTCGCCCAGCGCCAGTTGCGCGGAAGTGGATGCCGTCGGCGCCAGGCCGAGCGGGCAGGCCTCGCGGTCGACGCTGGTGTCGAGGTGCACGTCGGCATGCCGTGCCAGCGTCGACGAGGGGTTGCCCGTCATCGCGATCAGGCCCACGCCCAGGCGCTTGAGGCCGGGCAGGAGACGGATGACTTCTTCGGTTTCGCCGGAATTGGACAGCGCCAGCACGGTGTTGTGCTCGGCGATCATGCCGAGGTCGCCGTGGCTGGCTTCGGCCGGGTGCACGAAAAACGCCGGGGTGCCGGTGGAGGCCAGGGTGGCGGCCAGTTTGTTGGCAATGTGCCCGGACTTGCCCATGCCGGTGACCACGACATGGCCCGGACCATCCAGGATCATCCGGCAAGCGCTCACGAAGTCGTCGCCGAGTCGCCCGGCAAGTGAACGGATTGCGCGGGCCTCGGTTTCCAGGACTTCGCCGGCGGCGGCCAGCAGTCGGCGGGCGTCGATAGTCATGGCCGTGATTCTAATCCAAGGGCGCGTGGAGTTTCGCGCGGGACCCTCGCCGTCAGCGTGACAGTACCGCTTCCCAGATCACCAGGGTCTGGTAGCCCAGGTAGGAGGCGAAGAGCACGATGGCAGCCGGTCGCGTGATCAGACCCTGGCCCTCGCGGCGCCAGGAAAGAAACAGCAGGAGAATGGAAATGGCGAACATGACCAGCATGTCGCGGTTGAGCAGCACCGGCTCGATGACCATCGGGTGGATGACAGCCGCGATCCCGAGCACGCCGAGCAGGTTGAACATGTTCGAGCCCAGGATGTTGCCGATCGCCAGGTCGTCCTCGCGCTTGTAGGCGGAGGCCGCGGCGGCGGCCAGCTCGGGCAGGCTGGTGCCCAGGGCGACCACGGTCAGGCCCACGACGGCCTCGGATACGCCCATGATGAGGGCCAGTGTCACCGCTCCCTTGACAAGCACCTGGGCGCTCAGTGGCAGCAGAATCAGACCGACCAGGGTCCACATCACTGCGGTGCGCATCGGCATGCCGCTGGGCACCTCCTCGGCCAGCGCGGCACTCATCGGATCCTTGCCGCCGCTCTTGATGCCGAGAACGACCATGGCGCCGATCAGCGCCAGCAGGCCGATCAGCAGGATCAGGCCGTCGGGGCGGGAAAACTGCAGGTCCCACATCAAGACCAGGGTGAGCAGCATGATCAGTGCCAGGATCGGCACTTCGCGCTTGAGCGTGGCTGATTCGACCCGCAGCGGGTAGATGATCGCCGTCAGGCCCAGGATCAGGCCGATGTTGGCGATATTCGAGCCCAGCGCGTTGCCGATCGCCAGCGACGGGTTGCCCTGCAGCGATGCCATGGCCGAGACGATCATCTCCGGCGCCGAGGTGCCGAAGCCGACGATGGTCAGGCCGACGACAAGGGTCGAAACGCCGAAATTGCGGGCCAGTGCAGAAGCGCCGGCGACCAGCCGGTCGGCGGCCCAGATCAGCAGCACGAAGCCGGCAAGCATTTGCAGCAGGGCAATGGTGATCGTCATTCGGGTACCTGGAAAGCTCGGGCGGGCGGGTCGGGCGATTGCGTTAAAATAGTCAGCCGCCCGATGCTAATCAATCGGCCAACGGCTTTTACTTCCCCTCGAGCTGAACATGGATGTCACTGCAATCGAAGCGCGTATTCTACAGGCTATGCCCGGCGCGCAGGTCAAGGTCGAATCGGACGACAACGTGCATTATGTCGCCCGGATCGTGAGCGACGCGTTCGCGGGTCAGTCCCGCATCAAGCGTCATCGCCAGATTCACGCTGCGCTCGGAGAAGCGCTGGGGCGTGAGATCCACGCCATGAGCTTCGACCTCAAGACGCCCGGGGAAGCCGGGCAATCGACCACGGAAGGCTGACGCGAATGGCCAGAATCCAGATTGTCGGCGGTCGGCCCCTGGAAGGTTCGGTCGAGATTTCCGGCGCCAAGAACGCGGTGCTGCCGATCCTGATGGCGGCCTTGCTGACCGAGGAGCCGTGCCGGCTCGAGGGTGTGCCGCACCTCAAGGATGTCACCACGACCATGGAATTGCTGGGCCAGATGGGTGTGTCGATCGCGCTGGGCGACCGGCTGAGCGTGGAGCTCGATCCTTCGGCCATGGACAGCGACGTGGCGCCCTATGACCTGGTCAAGACCATGCGCGCTTCCATCCTGGTGCTCGGCCCCCTGGTGGCGCGGCGCGGTGCGGCGCAGGTCTCGCTGCCCGGTGGCTGCGCCATCGGCGCGCGCCCGGTGGATCTCCACCTCAAGGGCCTGGAGGCGCTGGGCGCGGAAATCTCCGTCGAGGCCGGCTACATCCAGGCTCGGGCGGACCGTCTCAAGGGCGCGCGGATCGTCCTGGACACCGCCACGGTCACCGGCACCGAAAATCTGATGATGGCCGCCACCCTGGCGCAGGGAACGACGATCATCGAGAACGCCGCCCAGGAACCCGAAGTGGTCGACCTGGCAGAGTGCCTCAACTCGATGGGAGCCGGCATTACCGGCCACGGCACCAATACCATCGTCATCGAAGGGGTCGAGCGTCTTTCCGGCTATGACTACGCCGTCGTCCCCGATCGCATCGAGGCGGGCACCTTCCTGACGGCCGCGGCCATGACAGGCGGCCGGGTGCGGGCGCTCAACGCCGCGCCGCACACGCTCGACGCCGTGCTGGCCAAGCTCGAGGAAGCCGGCGGGCACATCACCACCGGGGAAGACTGGATCGAGCTCGACATGGGAGGCCGGCGGCCGCGTGCGGTCAACGTGACGACCGCGCCTTATCCAGGCTTTCCCACCGACATGCAGGCGCAGTTCACCGCGCTCAACGCGATTGCCGAGGGCACGGGTATCGTGCGCGAGACGGTTTTCGAGAACCGGTTCATGCATGTGCTGGAACTGCAGCGGCTCGGCGCGGATATCCGGCTGGAAGGCAATTCGGTCGTGATCAAGGGCGTGGAGCGGCTGACCGCTGCGCCCCTGATGGCTACCGACCTGCGCGCTTCGGCGTGCCTCGTGCTCGCCGGTCTCGTGGCAAAGGGCGAGACGGTGATCGATCGCGTCTATCACATCGATCGCGGCTACGAGAACATCGAGGAGAAATTCCGGCAGCTCGGTGCCGATATCCGGCGATTGGTCGGCTGACCGTCAGTCGGGTGCCGAGTCCAGCCCCATTCCCGGCACCTGGCCGGTCAGAAGGCCCTCGCGCCAGGCCAGTTTTCCGCTGACCCAGGTGGCGGCAACGGTCGCCGGCAGTTTGCGGCCGGCGAACGGTGTCCAGCCGCAGTGCGATAGAAGCCTTTGCTCGTCGACCACGCAGCGGCGTCCCGAGTCCAGCATCGCAAGATCCGCCCAATAGCCTTCGCGCGCGAAGCCGCGGTCGACCAGGCCGAAGCGCCGAGCCGGGTTGTGAGCGACCTTTTCGACCAGCTTATCCGGGCTGAGCATGCGGGCGGCCACCATGGACCAGGCGACGGGAAGCGCGAACTGCACCACGGGCATGCCGGCGGCGGCCGCGTTGTAGCGCGGGCCCTTCTCACGCAGCAGATGCGGCGCATGGCCCGAGGCAATGATGTCGATGCGATCGTCGGACAGGGCGCGCCTGAGGGCCTGGCGGTCCGACGCGGTCTTGATGGACGGTTCGGCCTTGATCAGGTTGCCGAGGCTGTCGTAGTCGGCATCCATGAAATAGAGATTTGGCAACAGCACACTGGCCGTGCTTGTCTTCTGGTCGAGGCGCCCGGCCTCGAGCGCCTCGGCTTCCTCGATCGTGCTGATGCCGTCTAAGTGGAGTCGCTGTCGGCCGGCGAGTCGCGACACCAGGTCCAGGGCTGCCCGGCTTGCTTCGCGGGAATGAATTTCCGGGTGCACCGACGCCTTGAGCTCCCCGTCGTGCCGGGACAGTGCGCGTGCACGGTTGGCCTCCACGACGGCGCTGTTCTCGCCGTGCAGCACGGTGGGCAGGGCGGTTGCGGACAGGTACTGCGCAAGCCGTTCGGGGTCTTCGATGGCGTCGTCGCGGCCGCTGCCCCCCACGCAAATGTATACGCCGCAGGTTTCCGCCGCTCCGGTCGCGCGAATTTCTGCGAGGTTGCCGGCCGCTGCGCCCAGGAAAAAGCCGTAGTTGGCCGAAGAGCGCCCCTGCGCGCGGCTGAACTTGTCGGCCAGGGCTCGCCGGGTGGTCGTGGCGGGCAGCGTGTCGGGCAGGTCCAGGAAACTGGTGATGCCGCCGGCCACCGCGGCGCGGGATTCGGTCGCGATGCTGCCCTTGCGCGTCAGGCCGGGCTCGCGGAAATGCACGTGGGTGTCGATCATTCCGGGCAGCAAATAGCGCCCGTTGGCGTCCACGACCATTTCGCGCGGTCGTGCGCTCAGTCCGCCATCAATCCGGTCGATCCGCCCCCTCTCAATCCGGACATCCGTCTCGATTGTTTCCCCATCACTGACCAGCCGGGCGTTGGTGATCAGCCAGCGGCTCATTTCACCTCGTCGTCTCGGTAGCCGGGTACCGGGTCCTTTCCCCCGGGGCAAAACGGATGACAGCGCAACAGGCGCTTGATCGCCATCCAGCTCCCTCGCCATGGCCCGTAGAGTTCGATCGCCTGCATGGCGTAGACCGAACAGGTGGGCTCGAAACGGCATTGACCGCCGATCCAGGGAGACAGCACGTAGCGGTAGGCCCGGATCAGGGCGAGTAGCAAGGTCTGCATTGGGGGTTGCCCGGAATTCGGTCCTAGGATATATAATCGGCGGTTTTGCAACAACCTGGCTTGAAGAGGCCAAGAGCTGATGCCCAGCAAGATTGTCGATTTACCGAAAGGCTACAAGCCTTCCGAAGACGAAGAATACATGTGCCAGGAGCACCTGGAGTACTTTCGCCGCAAGCTGCTGCAGTGGCGCGAGGACCTGATCCAGGAGTCCCAGGAGACGATCAACAACCTTCGCGGCGAAGTGCGCGACGTCGGAGACGAGGCCGAGCGAGCCAGCCGTGAGACGGAAAACAGCCTGGAACTGCGCACCCGCGACCGCTACCGCAAGCTGCTCAACAAGATCGACCAGGCGCTGGCCCGCGTTGACGATGGCGAGTACGGCTACTGCGAGGAAACCGGTGAGGAAATCGGCCTGGCCCGCCTCGAGGCCCGCCCGATCGCCACGCTGTGCCTGGACGCCCAGGAGCGGTGGGAACTCAAGCAGAAGCAGATGCGGGATCGCTGAGCCCCCGGGCGCCAGCCCCGCCAGCGCGTCTACGTGAAGAGGCCCCGCTGTGTCGGGGCTTTTTCGTTCGCGCGTTGTTTGGTTCTTTGGTTTTTTCGTGTTTTGGTTTTTTGGTACGGCGCGGCGGCGTCAGCCGCCGCCCGTCACGCCGCCTGCAGCGCCAGCTGCGCCTGCCGCCGGATCTCGGCGAGCATGGCGTTGAGCCCGTTGGCCCGGGTCGGCGAGAGGTGGTCGCTCAGGCCGATCTCGACGACGAAGTGGGGCTCGGAGTCGAGGATTTCCCTTGCGCTGCGTCCCGAGTAGACCTTGAGCAGCAGGGCGATCAGGCCCGAGACGATCGCCGCGTCCGAGTTGGCGCGGAAAACCATGCGTTCTGCATCACCCTCGGTGATCAGCCAGACCTGCGACTGGCAGCCGGCCAGCAGGTGGTCCTCGACCATGTCGGCCTCGTCGAGTTCGGGCAGTTTTCTGCCCAGGTCGATCAGATACTGGTAGCGGTCCATCCAGTCATCGAACAGGGCGAACTCTTCGACGATTTCGCGTTGTGCCGCCTCGATGCTCATGAGGTCACCTTCCAGCGCGTGCCCTCCGCTCCGTCCTCGAGTTCGATGCCGCGCGCGGCCAGTTCGTCGCGGATGCGGTCGGCGGTGGCGAAGTCGCGGTCCTTGCGCGCGGCGTTGCGTTGCGCGATCAGGTCCTCGATCTCGGCTTCGTCGATTTCGTTGCCGCCGGGGCGCTGCTTGAACCAGTCTTCGGGGTCGGCCTGCAGGAGGCCCAGGAGGCCGGCGGTGGCTCGCAGGCGTGCCGCCAGTTCGGCCTGCTCGCTCGGCTCGGCCGATGAGAGGCGGCGGGCCAGGGTGTTGAGCCCGGCCAGCGCGGTGGGCGTGTTGAGATCGTCCTCCAGGGCGGCTACGACTTCCGGTTCGGGTTCGGCCTCGGTATCCGCAGGCGGGTAGTCGCGCAGCAGGCCGTAGAGCCGGTCGAGGGTGTTGCGAGCCTGCTCCAGCGCGCCTTCGGACCAGTCCAGCGGCTGGCGGTAGTGGGCCGACAGCAGCAGGTAGCGCATCACTTCGCCGGGCCATTCCTCGAGCAGTTCGTGGACGATCAGCGTGTTGCCCAGGGACTTGGACATCTTGCGCTTCTCGACGGTCACGAAGCCGTTGTGCATCCAGTAGCGCGCGAAGCGCTCGGTGCCGTGGGCGCAGCGGCTCTGGGCGATCTCGTTTTCATGGTGCGGGAAGATCAGGTCCTGGCCGCCGCCGTGGATGTCGATGACTTCGCCCAGGTGGGCCGCGCTCATCGCCGAGCACTCGATGTGCCAGCCCGGACGGCCGCGGCCCCAGGGGCTGTCCCAGCCCGGCTGGGTTTCGTCGGAAGGTTTCCACAGCACAAAGTCGCCGGGGTGGCGCTTGTAGGGCGCGACTTCCACGCGTGCGCCGGCGACCATCTCGCGCATGTCGCGGCGCGAGAGTTCGCCGTAGTCGTCGGCGGCCTCGATGCTGAACAGCACGTGGCCCTCGGCTTCGTAGGCGCAGCCCTTGTCGATCAGGCGCTCGATCATGGCGACGATGGCGTCGATGTGATCGGTCGCGCGCGGTTCGATGGTGGGCTGGCCGACGCCGAGCGCGGCCATGTCCTCGTGGTAGATGTCGGCGAACTTCTTCGTGATCGTGTCGATCGGCACGCCCTGTTCGGTCGCGGCCTTGTTGATCTTGTCGTCGACGTCGGTGATGTTGCGCGCGTAGACGACCTTCGGGAATTGCCGCGAAAGCACGCGGTAGAGCAGGTCGAAGATCACCGCCGGTCGCGCGTTGCCGATATGCGCGTAGTTGTAGACCGTCGGCCCGCAGGCGTACATCGTCACTCGTTCGGGATCGAGCGGTACGAAATCCTCTTTCTGCCGGGTCAACGTGTTGTAGATCTGGATGGCCATCGTCAAAAGAATTGGCGCTTGCGCGCTAGAATGACAAGCGTTGAATTCTAACTGATCGAGGCCCTGGCCCCATGCCCAACCCTCAGGCACTGCTCTACGCCCGCCACATCGAACACCGGCGCGAGGAAATCGACGAGATCCTGACCGAGCTCGGTTATGACGGGCTGCTGATTCATTCCGGTCGGCCGGAAAACCGCCTTTTCGACGACAGCCATCCACCTTTTCGCGCGCATGGTCCGTTTGTGGCGATGGTGCCGATGCCCTTTGCGGCCGACAGCCTGCTGGAACTGCGCCCGGGCGAGAAACCGCGGCTGTGGCATTGCCAGCCCGACGATTTCTGGCATATGCCGCCCGAGCCGCCGGGCGACTGGCTGACCGACACCCTGGATGTCGAGATCGTGCGCTCGCCGGATGGCTGGCACGAGCAGTTCCGGCAGCAGCGGGCGCTGGCGGTCATCGGCGACGAGCGGGCGGTCGGCGGCCTGCTGGACGGCGCCGATCTCAACCCGCCCGAACTGATGTGGCGTCTCGACGAGATGCGCACCCGCAAGACGGCCTGGGAGCGCGACTGCATCGAGCGCGCCAACCACCTTGCCGTCTCCGGACACCTGGCGGCGGCCGAGGCGTTTCGGGCCGGCAAGAGCGAACTCGAAATCCACCTGGCCTACCTGGCGGCGATGGGCGAGGACCAGGACACCCTGCCCTACAACAGCATCGTCGCGCTCAACGACCACGGCGCGGTGCTCCACTACCAGTTCCGCTCGCCGGAGCGGCCGAATCCGGTGCGCAGCTTCCTGCTCGACGCCGGCGCCGACTGGCGCGGCTACGCGGCCGACATCACGCGCACCTGGACGCTCGATGAGCACCGCGAGTTCGGCGACCTGATCGAGGCGATGGACGCCGCGCAGCGGCGCCTGGTCGACCGGGTCCGGGCCGGCGAGCGCTTCGTCGACCTGCACCGCGAGGCGCACCGGGCGGTGGCCGCCGTGCTCGAGCAGGCCGGCATCGTACGCATGGCGCCCGAAGAGCAGGTCGAAACCGGCGTGACCACGCACTTCCTGCCGCACGGCCTCGGGCACTACATCGGCGCCCAGGTCCACGACGTGGCCGGGCTCAAGGACGAGCGCGGCATGGATGTGCCGCCGCCGGAGCGCTACCCGGCGCTGCGCCTGACCCGCACGCTCGAGCCGGGCAACGTGGTGACCGTCGAGCCGGGCCTGTACTTCATTCCAAGTTTCCTCGAGAAACTGCGCGCGAGCGACCACGCTTCGAAAGTGGACTGGCAGGCGGTCGAACGCCTGACGCCCTTCGGCGGTATCCGTATCGAGGACAACGTGCTGGTCAGCGAAGGCGAGCCGGTGAACTTCACCCGCCAGGCTTTTGTGGAGGCCGGTTAGTTCTCAGCGGCTTTTTTTGGGGGGCTGAGGGCTCTCAGGATCCAATGTCTTCGTTCCAGAGTTCCGGCGAGTCGTTGATGAACTGCCGCATCAGCGCCGCGCATTCGTCGCTGTCGATCACTTGGACTTCGACGCCGCGGGCGCGCAGGTGGTCTTCGTCGCCCATGAAAGTTCGGTTCTCGCCGACGACCACCTTCGGAATGCCGTAGAGCAGGATCGCCCCGGAGCACATGGGGCAGGGCGACAGGGTAGTGTAGAGCGTGCTCTCGCGGTAGACCTTCGCCGGCTGTCGGCCTGCATTCTCCAGCGCGTCCATCTCACCGTGCAGGACCACGCTGCCCGACTGCACGCGGCGGTTGTGTCCCCTTCCGACGATCCTTCCGGCGTGCACCAGCACCGAGCCGATCGGAATGCCGCCCTCGGCCAGTCCCTGCCGGGCTTCTTCAATGGCCGCTTCCATGAACTCGTCCATGACCTATGCCTCATGTGTTTTTCCCTGCCGGCCAGCATACTCGTCTCGGACTGTTCCCCGAACCGGGCTGCCCGATCAGGCCACCGCTTGTAACCGATTTGCGCCCGCGGCGCTAAGAAGGGTTAAGGAACCTCCGTGCAGGCTTGTTCAGAGGTTCCTAAACCATCAACACGAAATGCGAGGCAACACCATGATTCGATCCATTCTCCTGACCCTGCTGCTGCTGCCGCTGGCGGTCAGTGCCGCCGACAAGTCCCTGGGTGAAGACAGCCGCTGGTTCGTCCAGGTCAACCTGGCCGCCATTCGCGGCGCCTCCGACGACGGCGCCCTCTACGGCTGGCTGCAGCGCGAAGTCATCGAAGATCTCGAGGAAGAGTTCGGTGAGGGCAGCGTCGACGATTTCGACGCCATCACCGTGTTCGGCACCAGCGACAACGGCGATGGGCTGGGCATCGTGCTCGACGGCCGGATGGATGCGGACATGCGCGAGCGCGTGATCCGGCGCTCGGCCGCTACGCCGCTCGAAGACGTGGGCGACGGCAATGCCTACGTGCTCGGCGGCAACGAGGAACTGGCCGAAGAGTTCGACATCGAGTTCGACGGCGATCCGCTGTTCATGGCGTTCGGTGAGCGTTCGGGCGCATTCGTCACGACCAGTCGTGCCTTGCTCGAAGCCTTCCTCGACGGCGCGCGCTTCGAGCGGATCGCCGCCTCCGAACTGCTGATCATCCGCGCCGATCCGATGCTTTCCGGGGCCGTCGACACCGAGGCCATCGGCGAGGGCTACGGCAACTGGAACTCGAAGGTGATGCGCAACATCCGCCGCGCCGGATTCGCGCTGACCGACGCCGGCGGCGGCTACGACGTCAACGTTGAACTCATCGCCGTCGACGAAGCGCAGGCCCAGGCCCTGCAGAACATCGTGCAGGGCGTGATCGGGCTTCAGGCCCTGGCCGACGAAGAGCCGGAGCTGTCCTTCGTCTCCTCGCTGCAGACGCAGCGTGACGGCGAGCGCGTCAGCCTGTCGGTTCAGGTCAGCTCCGAAGAGCTGATGGACCTGCTCGACTGATTCCGGTTCCCGGATTTTCCCATGATCCCGGAAGTCGAACGCGACCTCATCAGGCGAGCCCGCTCGGGCTCGCTTGACGCGTTCGACGCGCTGATGCGCGCCCACCAGGATCGCCTCTACCGATTCGTGCTGGTGCGCGGCGCCAGCAGCGCGGACGCACAGGACATCGTCCAGGACACTTTCCTGGCTGCCTGGCGCTACCTCGACGGTTATCGCGAACGCTGGCGCTTTTCCACCTGGCTCTACACGATTGCACGCCGCCAGGCATCCGGGCGCCGCATGGATCACGCCGAACTGCCCGAGTCCCTGGTGGACCCGGGTGACGGGCCCGACCAGGCCGCGTCGGCCGGTCAGCGTCGCGAGAACATCTGGCCGGTGGCGCGCAAGCTGCTACCATCGGACTGGTTCGGCGTGCTCTGGCTTTACTACGCGGAGGATCGCAAGACCGGGGAGATCGCCCGCATCCTGGGCCGCTCCGCGGCCTGGGTGAAGGTCACCCTGCACCGTTCCCGCAAGCGCCTGGCAGAGCTTATCGATGCCGCGGACTGGCTGCCCGAGGAGGTCGTTTCGAAATGAACAGACAAGACCTTGAACACCGCCTGCATGCCGACGCCGAGCGTCTCGGTGCGTCCTGCCCGCCGCATCTCAGGCACCGCGTCGCCGAGCGCATCCGCCACGGCGAAGGCCGTCCTTCGCATCGCCGCATCGGAATCCCGGCCCTGGCCGGCGCCTTTGCGGCAACGGCCTTTGCATTCGTTTCGGTCTGGATGCTGTGGCAGCCTTCGGCCGTCGAGCGGCACGATGCGCGGACGGTGGACTTGAATGCGACGCCGGTCGTCGCCAAGTCGGATCGAATGCTGGCGTCCCGCGAAGCCGCCCTCGAGAACGAATGGCAGCTGTTCGAGCGGGACCTGCGCATCCTGCGTGACCACGTCACGGCCACTTTCGACAAGAACCCGAACAGCTGACCTTCATGTCCAACCAGTCCATCGGCCTGAGCGAAGAACTGCAGAACTACATCCTCGATCACTCGCTGCGGGAAGATCCCCTGCTGGCGCGATTGCGCGAAGAAACCGCCGAGCTGCCGCAGCGCAACATGCAGATCGCCCCGGAGCAGGGCCAGTTCATGGCGCTGCTGGCGCGGCTGATCGGCGCGAAGCGCTACATCGAGGTCGGCACCTTCACCGGCTACAGCGCGCTGGCCGTCACCATGGCCATGCCCGAAGACGGCAAGACGATCGCCTGCGACGTCAGCCGCGAGTGGACCGACATTGCCCGGCGCTACTGGCAGGAGGCCGGCGTGGACGAGCGCATCATGCTCGAACTGCGCCCGGCGCTGAAGACGCTCGACGAGTTGATCGTCTCGGGTCTCGAGGACACCTTCGACCTGGCCTTCATCGACGCCGACAAGACCGGCTACATCGACTACTTCGAGCGCTGCCACGACCTGCTGCGCCCCGGCGGGCTGGTCATGATCGACAACACGCTGTGGGACGGCAAGGTCGTCGATTCGAGCGACCGCGACGAGGACACCGAAGCCATTCGCGCCTTCAACGAGTACCTGCGCGATCGCGAGGAGATCGAAATCTCGATGGTGCCGATCGGTGACGGCCTGACCCTGGTGCGCAAGGCCGAGGGCCTGTAGCCGCTCGCGACGGCCGCTCACGTCGGCCTCTCACGTGGGCAATCCGGCCAGTCGATATACTGGCCGGATCATCAACTTGACGAGAGGTCCCATGCGACGCCTTTTCCTCACATCCATCCTGTTCCTGGCGGCGGCCAGCGCCGCCGCGGTGGCGGAGGTCGACCGCCGCACCGCCAATTCCGGTAACGTCGTCCTCGAGGGCGTGCCCGAAATCCCCGCCTCGATCAGCGAAGCGCTTACGCAATACCAGAACACGCGTTCGGCCGGGCTCATCGACTGGAGCCGCGACGGCGAGAGCATCTACATCACCACCCGTTTCGCCGAGGTCAGCCAGATCCACCGCGTCGACCAGCCCGGCGGCGCACGCCACCAGCTGACCTGGTACGACGAACCCGTCGGCGGCGCCGACCGCCGGCCGGGCAGCGACACGATGGCCTTCCTGATGGACAGCGGCGGCAGCGAGTTCGACCAGATCTACCTGTTCGATCCGGCCGACGGCAGCCGCGAGATGATCAGCGACGGCGAGTCTCGCAACGGGGCCCTGGAGTGGTCGGGTGACGGCCGTTACCTGGCCTTCCAGTCGACCCGCCGCAACGGCCGATCGAACGATATCTGGATGTTCGATTTCGACAACGGCCGCGAGGCCGAACTCGTGCTCGAAGCGCCGGACGGCAGCTGGTGGGGGCCGGTCGAGTTTTCCGCCGATAACGAGAAGCTGCTGATCGTGCAGTACGTCAGCGTCAACGACTCGCGCATTCATGTCCTGGATCTCGACTCGGGTGAGCTGACGCGCATCGCCGGCAGCGCCGAGGATCCCGCTCGCAACCTGCCCTTCGGTTTCGACGCCGAAGGCGAGGGCGTCTATTTCAGCACCGACGCCGAGGGCGAGTTCGCCCAGCTGGCCTGGCGCCCGCTCGATCCCGAGGGCGAGGCACGCGTGATCACCGGCGACATCCCCTGGTCGGTGCAGGGCCTGGAGCTCAACCACGCCGGTGATGCAGGCGTCTTCGTCACCAACGAGGGCGGCATCAGTCGCATGTACCGTTTCGATCCCGCCGACGAATCCTACGAGCGCATCGACAGCATCCCCGAGGGGCTGGTCTACGGCGCGTCGTTCAGCGAGGACGACGAGTCGCTGGCGGTGGTGGTCAACAACCCGCGCTCGCCCAGCGACGTCCACGTGATGGACTTCGACAGCGGTGAACTGACCCGCTGGACCTACAGCGAAGTCGGCGGCCTCGACACCGAGCAGTTCGTCATGCCCGAACTGGTTCACTACCCCACATTCGACCAGGTCGACGGCGAGCCCAGGAAGATCCCCGCTTTCGTCTACCGGCCCGAGGGCGAAGGTCCGCATCCGGTCATCATCCAGATTCACGGCGGCCCCGAGAGCCAGACCCGGCCCGGTTTCTCCAGCACATACCAGCTGTGGATCGACCACCTCGGCGCGGCCGTCATCCGGCCCAACGTGCGCGGCTCGTCCGGCTACGGCAAGAGCTACCTCAAGCTCGACAACGGCTTCAAGCGCGAGGACTCGGTCAAGGACATCGGTGCCTTGCTCGACTGGATTGCAACCCAGCCCGACCTCGACGGCGACCGCGTGGCCGTCTACGGCGGCAGCTACGGCGGCTACATGGTGCTTGCCAGCGCCGTGCACTACAGCGATCGCCTCAAGGCCGCCGTCGACATCGTCGGCATCAGCAATTTCGTGACCTTCCTGGAAAACACGGAGGACTATCGCCGCGACCTCCGTCGCGTCGAGTACGGCGACGAGCGCGACCCCGAGATGCGCGCCCACCTCGAAGCCATCAGCCCGCTCAACAACGTCGAGAAGATCGACGTGCCGATGTTCGTCGTGCAGGGCGAGAACGATCCGCGCGTGCCGGTCACCGAAGCCGAGCAGATCGTCGCCGCCCTGCGCGAACAGGGCAGCCCGGTCTGGTACATGAATGCCCTCAACGAAGGCCACGGCTACCGCCGCAAGGAAAACCGCGACCTCTACAGCGAGGCCGTGGTGCTGTTCTTCGAGCGCTTTCTGCTCGACTGATCTCCTCTCTTGGGCGGGCGCCGTGCCACCGCGGCGCCCGCCAGTTTCATTTGAAACTATCTCTTTTGGCCCTTAGGGTAGGGCACTCGTCATCGAGTCAAGGTCGCACATGAACGACGCCCCCATGATCGAGGTCTCGGGGCTGTACAAGATATTCGGGTCCAATCCCGATGCCGCCATGCCGCTGATCGAGGAGGGTCGCGGCAAGGACGAGATCTTCGACAAGACCGGCCAGACGGTCGGCGTGCACGACGCGGAACTGTCCATTCGCGAAGGCGAGATCTTCGTGGTCATGGGCCTGTCCGGCTCGGGCAAGTCCACCATGGTGCGGCTGCTCAATCGCCTGATCGAACCGACCAGCGGCAGCATCCGCATCAACGGCCGCGACGTGACTTCGATGAGCCACAAGGAGCTCATCGAACTGCGCCGCCGCGATCTCGCCATGGTGTTCCAGTCCTTCGCCCTGATGCCGCACCGCACGGTGCTCGACAACGCCGCGTTCGGGCTGGAGGTGGCCGGCGAAGACCGCGACAAGCGCCGCGAGCGCGCTATGGAGGCGCTCGAGCAGGTCGGCCTGGATGCCAACGCCAACAGCTACCCCGACGAACTGTCAGGCGGCATGCAGCAGCGCGTCGGCCTGGCCCGGGCGCTGGCGACCGACCCGTCGATCATGCTCATGGACGAGGCCTTCTCGGCCCTCGATCCGCTGATCCGCACCGAAATGCAGGACGAGTTGCTCGAACTGCAGCGCCGGCAGGCGCGCACCGTGGTGTTCATCTCGCACGACCTCGACGAGGCCATGCGCATTGGCGATCGCATCGCGATCATGCAGGACGGTCGCATCGTGCAGGTCGGCACGCCCGAGGAAATCGTCACGCAGCCGGCCAACGACTACGTGCGGTCCTTCTTCTATGGCGTGGACATTTCCCAGGTGTTCACGGCCGCCGACATCATGGACAAGCAGCATCTGACGGTCGTCGAGCGGCCCGGCATGGGCGTGCGCGCCGCCCTGGAGAGCCTGCGGCGCCACGACCGGGACTTCGCCGTGGTCGTCGGCTCGGACGGCCACTACGAAGGCATCGTTTCGGCGGATGCCCTGGCGCGGGTCCTCAACGAGTCCGACGAGCCGGGCTTCCGCGACGCCTTCGAATCGGTTGAACCCGTCCCCACCGACGGCCTGCTCGACGAGCTGATCGGCCGCTGCGCCGATACCGCGGCACCGATTCCAGTCGTCGACGGCGACGGCCGCTATCGGGGCGCGGTCTCGCGCAGCCGCCTGCTGCGCACGCTCGATCGCACCAGCGACGCTTCCTCCGAGGCCACCGAAAACGCTGGAGGTTCCCATGAGTGAATGGCTGGAGAACTTCCGCATCCCGATCGGCGACTGGGTCGAGTCCGTGGTGGCCTGGATCCAGGACAATCTCACCGGGCTGCTCGACGGCATCGCAGCGGTGATCGGGTTCCTGACCGATTCCTTCGAGGGCGCGCTCATGGCGCTGCCCGCCTGGCTGCTCGGCCTGGCCATCATCGCCCTGGGCTGGTGGCGCGTGGGCTGGAAGTTCGGCCTGTTCGCCGTCGCGGCCCTGGGCGTGATCCTGGGCATGGACCTGTGGGAGCAGACTGTCGAGACGCTCTCGCTGGTGCTGGCCGCCAGCACCGTCGCGCTGGCCGTAGGCCTGCCGATCGGCATTGCCATGGCCAGGAGCGACCTGGTCGAGTCGCTCATCCGGCCGGTGCTCGACTTCATGCAGACCATGCCGCCCTTCGTCTACCTGATTCCCGCGGCCATCTTCTTCGGCCTGGGTACGGTGCCCGGGGCCATCGCCACGGTGGTCTTCGCCATGCCGCCGGCGGTGCGCCTGACCAATCTGGGCATTCGCCAGGTCAACAAGGAGCAGATCGAGGCGGGGCTTGCATTCGGCTGCACCCGTCGCCAGCTCTTGACCAAGGTACAGCTTCCGCTGGCCATGCCATCGATCATGGCCGGCGTGAACCAGACCATCATGCTGGCGCTGTCGATGGTGGTGATCGCCTCCATGATCGGCGCCGGCGGTCTGGGCAACACGGTCCTGACGGGGATTCAGCGACTCAACGTCGGACTCGGGTTCGAAGGCGGCCTGGGCGTGGTCATCCTGGCCATCCTGCTCGACCGCATCACCCAGAGCTTCGCGCCGGGCCGGCGCGGCTGATTTTCTCCGGGACTGCTCGAAAGAGGCCTTCGCGAAGGCCTCGCCGTGTACCGCCTGACAACCGGGCACGGTGATTTCTCGCACCACGAAGAAGGAGGAGAAAGCACCATGCGAAACCACTTCACCAGAGTACTGACCACGCTGGCCCTGGCCCTGGCGCTCGCCGCGCCGGTGCAGGCGCAGGATGTCCGCATCGGCTGGACGGCCTGGTCGGATGCCGAATTCGTCACCAAGCTGGCCGCGCGTGTCATGGAAGAGCGCATGGATCAGGAAGTCGAACTGGTCCAGACCGACATCGCGCCCCAATACCAGGGCCTGGCCTCCGGCGACATCGACGCCATGATGATGTCCTGGCTGCCCGGCACGCATTCCGACTACATGGAAAACGTGGGTTCGGATGTCGTCGATCTGGGCATTCTCTACGGCTACGCCCGCCTGGGCTGGGTCGTGCCCGACTACATTCCCGAGAGCGAGTTGTCCTCGATCGAGGACCTCAAGAAGGACAGCGTTCGCGAGCAGCTCGACGGCACGATCACCGGCATCGATCCCGGCGCCGGCCTGACGCGCCTGTCCAAGAAGGCGATCGAGGAATACGGTCTCGACGGCTATGACCTGCAGATTTCCAGCGGCGCCGGCATGACCGCCGCACTGGAACGCGCCGTCAACCGAGAGGAATGGATCGTGGCAACCGGCTGGAGCCCGCACTGGAAGTTCGGCGCCTATGACCTGCGCTATCTCGAAGATCCGCAGGGCGTGCTGGGCAGCTATGAGCGCGTCCACGCGCTGGCCCGCGAGGGCTTCTACCAGGAGAACCCGGAAGCCGCGCTGTTCCTGGCACGGATGCACCTCGACATCGAGGAACTCCAGGCCGCCATGTTCCAGGCCCAGGAAACCTCCTACGAGGAAGCCGTCACGCAGTTCATCGAGGACAACCCGGAACTGATCGACTACTGGGTCACCGGCAAGATGGACTGATCGCCCCAAGCGATTGACCATCGCACTGAAAGAGCCCCGCTCCGGCGGGGCTTTTTCGTCGCAAAAGCACTCGGAATGTTATTACGCCGCCGTTTTGCGCTAAATTGCCGGCCATGAGTTCGCACGACCACCAACACCACCATCATGCGCCGTCGAGCCGCAGCGCCCTCATCGGCGCGTTGAGCCTGACCCTGGCGTTTGCCGGCGTCGAGTTCGTCGCCGGGCTGTGGGCCGGCTCGCTGGCGCTGGTCGCCGATGCCGGCCATATGCTCACCGATTCCTCGGCCCTGGGGCTGGCCGCATTCGCCGCCTGGATGGCGGGGCGTCCGCCCAG
This sequence comes from Wenzhouxiangella sediminis, assembly GCF_003410055.1. Lineage (GTDB taxonomy): Bacteria > Pseudomonadota > Gammaproteobacteria > Xanthomonadales > Wenzhouxiangellaceae > Wenzhouxiangella > Wenzhouxiangella sediminis. The sequence continues at coordinate 124,359 of NZ_QUZK01000052.1, forward strand.
CAAGCGGCGCACCTGGGGCTACGGCCGCACCGAAGTCCTGGCCGCCCTGGTCAATGGCGCGATCATGCTGGCGCTCGTCGGCTCGATCGCCTGGCACGCCCTGGAACGCTTCCAGCAGCCGCGCGAAATCAGCGGCGCGACGGTGCTGGGGGTTGCCCTGATCGGCTTGGTCGTCAACCTGCTCGTCTTCTGGGTGCTCAGCCGCGGTGAGCGCAACCTCAACGTGCGTGGCGCGCTGCTGCATGTTCTCGGCGACCTGCTGGGCTCGGTGGCTGCGCTGGCTTCCGGCTTGGTCATCATGACCACCGGCTGGACGCCGATCGACCCGATTCTCTCGCTGCTCATCTGCGTGCTGATCCTGGTCGCCGCGGTGCGCCTGCTCATGGACAGCGCGCACGTCGTCATGGAGGGCGTGCCGCAAAACTTGGACATCGATCGAGTGCGATCGAGCATGGTCGCCGTCCCCGGCGTCCAGGGTATTCATGACCTGCACGTCTGGCAGGTCTCGAGCGATCGGGTCGCGTTGTCGGCCCATGTCGTCGTGGCCGACCTGGGCGAGTGGCCCGCCACCCTGGCGGCGCTCAACCATGCGCTGCTCGAGGCGCACGACATCGACCACCCCACGCTGCAACCCGAGTTGCCGGAACCCGGCAGCTGCCAACATCAGCCCGAGGCTTGCCGCTGATGGCCGGCGGCTGGGCAAGGGACGATGCCGTGCAAGACCAGATCGACAGCACGGTCGAGGACGGGCTCGAGCGCGTGCGCAGCCGGATTCCCAGGGGCGAGAGCCGGCGGGATTGCGAAGAGTGCGGGGAGCCCATTCCGGAGGCAAGGCGCAAGGCGCTGCCGGGCGTGAAGCTTTGCGTGGCCTGTCAGGAAGAACTGGACGAGGCCGAAAAGAAATCCTTCAGCGGTTACAACCGGCGCGGCAGCAAGGACAGCCAGTTGCGTTGAGCGGGGCAGCGCGATCCCGACCCGCGTGGCGGGCCGGGATCATTGTTGCCCGTTCGGTCAGCTTTCGCCCTGAGCTTCGTCTTCCATCACGGTGTCATCACCGGTAGCGGTGTCGGCCTCTGTTGAGCCGTCTTCCATCCCGGCTTCGGCCTGTTCGATGCGATCGAGGAGCGTGTTGAGGATTTCCTCTCCGGTCTCGCCGGACTGCTCGATGTAGGTATCGCGAACGCCCATGCTCGCCTCGCGGAAGGCCTGGCGCTCTTCTTCGGTCAGCTCGACGAACTCGGTGCCGCCCTCGTCCAGGATGGTCTGGAGACGTTCCTCGTTGTAGCGGATCTGCTCTTCGTCGATCCAGTCGACCAGCTCGTCGCGCACTTGGAGCACCAGCTCGCGGCGCTCTTCCGGCAGGCCCTCGAACCACTGCCGGCTGGCGGCCAGGGTGGAAATGAACTGCGCGTGGCGACCGGAGGTCAGCACGTCCTGCTCCTCGTAGAAGCTCATCTCCTCGATGGCGAAGATCGGGTTGACCTGCCCGTCGATCTGGCCCAGCTGCAGGCCGCTGTAGACCTCGGAGTAGGGCATCGGCGTCGGGTTGGCGCCGTAGGCCCGATACGACTCGACCAGGATGGGCGAGGTCATGGTGCGGATCTTGAAGTTCTCGAAGTCCTCGAGGGTGCGCAGGGGCTTGTCGGCGCTCCAGACCATCCAGCCCTCGGGGATGATGTCGAGCAGCTGCAGGTCCTGGCTGTTGTAGAGCGGCTGGAACAGCGAGTAGACCGCTTCGTCGGAAAGGACTTCCCGATTGACCTGGTTGTGCTCGGACAGCACGAAGTGCAGGGTGAATACCCCGACTTCCGGGATCAGGTCGGCGAGGTGCCCGGGTGAGGCGAAGGTCAGTTCGATGCCGCCGCTCTGCGCCATTTCGGTCAGCTGGGAGGAGGTGCCCAGCGCGCCGTAGGGGTAGACCTCGACATTGACCGTGCCGTCGGTCCGTTCCTCGATGCGGCGCTTGAATTCCTGGGCATAGGCGTCCTGCACGCTGCCCTCGACTTCCTCGAGCGCGAAACGCCAGGTGACCGTCTCGGCAGTTTCGGGTTCGGCCGGTTCCGTGCCGGCGGATTGTTCCGTCGGGGCCTGTCCGGACTCGCTGCAGGCGGCCAGCAGAAGGGCGGCCAGCAGGGTCAGGCCGGCATTGCGAATGCTTGCTCGATTCATGATTTGCTCCCGGAAATGAGACCGTCATTCAACATAACACGGTGTCGAGCCGCGGCAGGGCGCAAGGCCGGTTTCCGGGGATGCGTGCGGCGCCCCGTGTAGAATGAAAAGACATTCACGCAGCTACGAGGGAAGTGATCGTGAACACGGGCAGCGCGAAGGCATCGCGACCGCGCGCAGCGATGCAGGGGTCTGTCGCATGAGCGAGGCGCAGTCCAGGGCGCCCAGCCCGTGGCGGCGCGCGGTACGCCGGCCCTTCAGCTGGTTCGACGAGGGGCTGGACTGGTTCGAGCAGTTCGTGCTGGTCACCGGCATCGCCGCCATGGCGATCGTCAGCGTGATCAACGTCATCTCGCGCAACACGATCGGCTCGAGTCTGCAGTTCGCCACCGACGTCACCCAGCTGCTGCTGGTGATCGTGACCTTCATGGGCATCGGCATCGGTGCCCGCAATGCGCGGCATATCCGCGTCTCCGCCATCCACGACCTGCTGCCGGAACCGGCGCAGAAGGTGCTTCTCGTCATCGTCGGCTTCGGAACTTCGGCGCTGCTTTTCCTGCTGGCCGACTACGGCTGGGACTACGCGCAATCGGTGCAGCGAAGCTGCCGGGTGTTGCCGGAATCCATCGGCTCGACGCCGCTGTGGCTGGGTGTCGCGCTGACCCTCGTCGCCATGGTGCTCTCGGGGCACCTCATCCGGATTGTGGCGGCCGTCGGTCAACGGTTGGTCGGCGACATGACGCCAGCCAGGCGCAACCTCGCCATCCTGGCTGCGCTGGCGGTGGCATTCGTCGTGGGTGCATTCTTGTTCGGCCTGTTCATCGACCTGGTCGAGAATCGCAGCGGTCGTTGCCGCGTGACTTCCTCGACAGGATTCCCCGTCTACCTGATCTACATGGTCGTGCCGCTCGGTTTCTTCCTCGGCGCGGTGCAGTTCTTCCTGGCCGGACTGCGCAACCTGGTCAGCCGCGACAACTACCTGTCCTGGTACCACCGCGACGAGTACGAAAGCGAGGAGCAGGCCGCCGAGCAGACTTCTTTCGGCAACGTACCGGAGGAATCCGGATCATCCGGGGCATCCGGGCGGGGAGGTGACCATGGCTGAGTTCTTCGACCTGCTGGGGCTCGCCGCGCTGTCCGATGCCCAGGTGGCCCTGGTCGCGGCCGGTGTCATGGTCGTGTTGCTGCTGATGGGATTCCCGATGATGGTGCCCCTGATGGTCGGCGCGATGGTGCTGCTGTTTTCCAAATTCTCGATGCTCGAGCCCAGGATGCTCGTGCAGCAGATGATCGGCGGCGTCGAGCAGAGCGTGCTCGTGGCCGTGCCGATGTTCATCCTGGCCGCGGACATCATGATCAAGGGGCACACGGCCGATCGCCTGCTCGACCTGGTGAGCAAGTTCGTCGGCCATGTTCGCGGTGGCTTGCCGGTGACCACGGCCGTGTCCTGCACCCTGTTCGGCGCCGTGTCGGGCTCCACCCAGGCGACCGTGGTCGCGATGGGCAAGCCGCTGCGCCCGAAGCTGCTCGAGGCCGGCTACACCGATCGCTTCTCCATGGCGCTGATCATCAACGCCAGCGACATCGCGCTGCTGATTCCGCCTTCGATCGGAATGATCATCTACGGGGTGGCTTCCGGTACATCGGTGGGCGAATTGTTCATCGCCGGCATCGGGCCCGGCCTGATGATCCTGGTCCTCTTTGCCGTCTACTGCTACATCATTTCGGTGTGGAAGAAGATCCCGCCGCGCGAGGCTTCGAGCTGGGGCGAGCGATGGCTCGCCCTGCGCCGCGCTTCGCTGGCCTTCGGCTTTCCGGTCATCATCATCGGCGGGATCTACTCCGGCTATTTCAGTCCCACGGAGGCGGCCTCCATGTCGGTAGCCTACGCGCTGCTGCTCGAGATGGTGATCTACCGCGAGGTCAAGCTCTCCGACCTGCCGGGCGTGGCGCTGTCGACGGGCATGATCACGGCCGTTGTGTTCATCCTGGTCGCTGCCGGGATGGGTTTTTCCTGGATCGTGTCCTTCGCGCAGATTCCCGACCTGCTGCTCGGCGACGTGGTGGCCAATGCCGCCGACAATCCGCTGATGGTGCTCGGGCTGGTGGCCGTGGCCTACTTCGTCGGCTGCATGTTCGTCGATCCCATCGTGGTCATCCTGATTCTCACGCCGATCTTCGCGCCGGCGATCCAGTCGGCCGGTCTCGATCCGGTTCACGTCGGCACCATCGTCGTCCTGCAGGCGGCGATCGGCTCGGCCACGCCGCCGTTCGGCTGCGACATCTTCACCGCCGTGGCCATCTTCCGGCGACCTTACCTGGACGTCATCGCCGGCACGCCGCCGTTCGTGTTCATCCTGCTGCTGTCGACCGTGCTGCTGATCCTGTTTCCGCAGATCGCCTTGTTCCTGCCGCAGTTGATGGATTGAGCCTGGCCGTTCGCCTGTGGTTCCTTTCACCTTGAGCTTACGCGCAAGAGCGTTCAATGAGGCTCTTTAAGCGTTCGGAGCAATGACATGACAATTCGTGCACTGATGGCAGCAAGCCTCATCGGCATGGCCGGCACCGCCGGCGCCGAATGCGGCAACCTGCTGGACTACTCGCACCGCGGCCTGGCCACCTCGAAGGAAACCAACCTGTGCGAAGCCCATGGCGGACAGGTGATCCTGGTCGTCAACACGGCCAGCCAGTGCGGCTACACGCCGCAGTTTGAAGGGCTCGAAGCGCTCTACCAGAAATATCGCGGCGAGGGCTTCGTCGTGCTGGGCTTTCCCTCCGACGACTTCAGGCAGGAGCTCGACGACGAGGAGGCCACCGCCGATGTGTGCTACGTCAACTACGGCGTGAGCTTTCCGATGTTCGCGACCAGTTCGGTCAAGGGCGAGAGCGCCAATGCGCTGTTCCGCGCCCTCAATGCCGCAACGGACGAGCCGGGCTGGAACTTCACCAAGTACCTGGTCGATCGCAACGGCGAAGTCGTGGAGCGCTTTACTTCCTCCGTCGAGCCCATGAACAGCCGCCTGGAAAGTCGCGTCGCCGAACTGGTCGGGCGCTAGTGGGCCATGCGGCTAATTAGGTAACACTCAGAGCCACTGTGCTGTGTGCGAATCAAGGCGCGTTTCGCAGGGAATGGTTGTTCCCTTTCCAAGAAACGCAACGCCGAGTCGCGCCAGCACAGTGGCTCCCGAAGGGCCGCCGCACAAGCGCTGTGGGCTGCGTTCCGCTCGCTTGAATTGGCGATGGCCAGTCCTGCGCTCGCGCGCCTTGCCCACAACGCTTGTGCGACGGCTGAGTGTTACCTAATTAGCCGCATGGCCCACTAGTGCGCCACTAGTCCGCTTTCCTGTCCGGGCGGTCCAGCAGGATGCGATCGCTCGGCCACCATTCGGGATGGTAGCGGCGGACCCAGTCGGTCATGCCCTCGCGCAGGTCCATCTGCATCAACCAGGCGTCGGTCGGATTGCCTGCGGTCGCGTAGAAAGTCACCTCCTGGAAATCCTCGTTGACCTCGGAGACGGCGGTCATCAGGAACTCGTCTTCCAGGGCACGCTCATTCTTTGCGACCAGCTTTTCGAAGGCCTTGCGCAGCTTGTCGGGCTCGGCGCTGTGGTCGAGCCGCAGCGTGACGGTGCGCGTCACGCTGGCGTCGACCATCGACCAGTTCTCGAACGGGTAGGAAATGAAGTACTGCACCGGCACGATCAGGCGCCGGCCGTCCCATGTTCGAAGGACCAGGAAGGTGTAGTAGATCGATTCGACGTAGCCCCAGTAGTCCTCGTACTTGACCGCGTCGCCGATCCGGATCGGCTTGGCGATGGCGATCTGCAGGCTCGCCAGGATATTGCCCAGCACGGTCCGGCCGGCAATACCCAGCACGACGGTGATGACGCCGGCCGAGGCCAGCAGCGACATGCCGACGTTGTCGAACAGTCGCAGCTGCACCAGGAACACCATGCCGCTGATCAGGACGGCCGCCAGCAGCACGAAGCGGCGCAGGGCGTAGATCGAGGTGTAGATCTTGCGCCGGTCGCGGTCGCTGCTGTCGTCGATGTCGTCGACGAAGCGCTCGGTGACCTTCTCCAGGGTGGCGTCGATCGTGCGCAGTATCGCAAGCGTCAGGCCGACGATCGTCAGGCCGATCAGCAGCGGTGAGAGCACGGTGTAGAAGAAGCCGGAGAAACTGATGACCCAGCCGGTCAGGAACTGGCCCAGCAGGGCCATCAGGGCGACTGCCAGCGGCAGGCGCATGCGTCCGGCGGCCCGGTTGATCCAGTCGATGGGCACGGCGCGCCCGATCCAGCCGATCGCGCTGTGGGTCAGCCAGCCCAGCAGGACCAGCAGGCCCACGGTGATTGGCAGTGCCAGCCATTCCCAGATGCGGGTGCCTGCGAATGCGGGGCGCTGCAGGGTGTCGGGCAGGCGCTCTTCGAGCCAGCCCGGTCCGTAGCGGTCGTAGAGGGCGTCGATATCGTCCACGGTCTGTGTGGCGAAGACCCAGACCGCTTCACCCTCTGCGGGCTTGATGCGGTTGACGCGGATTTCTGCGGGCGCCGGCTGCAGCTCGAGGAAACTCAGCTCGATGCTGCGCCGGGCCTGCCCGGCCAGGGGCGCCTCGCTGCCCGATCGCTCGAGCAGCGCATCGGAGCGCGACGGCAATTCACCCCAGTCGATGACCATGGTGCGGTTGATGACTTCGGCGAGCTTGCGGGCCAGCTCCGGGCCGCGTTCGCCCTGCTCGTCTTCCGGCAGTTCGTTGAGGTTGAGCAGGTGGGCTGCCGTCTCGTAGTTGCCCTCGTCGGTCAGTACGAGCAGATGACTGACTGTCTGGCGCGGCGTGCTGCGCTCGAGTTCGGCCGGCGCCTCGCCCAGGCCGGCGTTGAGCGACTCGACTTCGAACCATCGTTCGGGCGGCGTGGTCTGGCCGACGACGAAGGTCGCAGCGAGCAGCAGGAGGCACGCGGCCAGCCGCGCTACCGGGATGAGGAAGGAAGTTGGCATGATGCCAACTCTACACCAGCCGCCCCGCCGGCCGCCCGTCAGCCGGCGACCACCAGCCGATCGTGCCGCGGCAGGTATAGGGCGGCCTTGATGTCGGTCTCGCCCATCTGTTCGAACAGCCTCCGGTAGATGTCGAGCTGGACGTTGTAGCGCTCGGCCTCCTCGCCGAGGAATCCTTCCAGGTCGCCGCCGGCGTGATAGCCCGACTTGTAGTCGATAATCCAGCGGGTGCCGTGTTCGTCGACGAAGGTCCGGTCGATGACCGCATTGACGAGTTTGTCGTCGATGATGCCGCTCAGGGGCAGTTCGCAGGCGGCTTCGCGATGTTCGCCGCTGAGGATCCAGCGGCCGGTTTCACTCTCGAGCGTGCGCTCGAAGGCTTCCCGGATGGGTTCGACGGCGGCGTCGAGATCATCGGGGCCGGTACCCATGGCCTTGAGCAGGCCGGGGATGCGTTCGCCCAGCGCGCGGCGCTGCACGTCGTCGAAGCGCTCGATGCCGACTTCGCCGACGCGTTCGAGCAGGCGGTGCAGCACCGTGCCGATGCGCCGCACCTGCACGCCGGCCCAGTTGAACTCGATCTCGACTTCGCGCTCGCGTGGCGGCAGCGCGGGGCGCCATTCCAGCCGCTCGCCCAGCGGCGGCGTCCAGCCGGCGACAACACGCCGCAGGCCCTGGTCCGGTCGCTCGTTGCCTTCGATGGCGCGCTCACCCGCCTCGGGCGCTTCGTCCAGGGCGCGGACGAAGTCTTCGCCGCAGGTCGGCCACAGGTCGGACAGCAGGCTGCCCGAGGCGGGTTGGATTGGCTGCTTTTCGGGGTCGAGCGAGGCCGACAGCACGAGTTGTTCGCGCGCCCTCGTGGCGGCCACGTAGAGCAGGCGCTGGTGCTCGTAGGCTTCGCGTTGCTTCTGCTGGGCGCGGATGAGCTTGATCAGGTCGGTGTTGTCGTCTTCCTCGGCTGATCGCAGCGGCGCGATCAGCACGCGTTCCTGGCCGGACTCGGGCGTGAACGGCAGCCAGTAGAGCAGTTCGCGGCTGTTGCCGCCGGTGCCGCGGTCCAGTCCAGGAAGCACGACCAGGTCCCATTCCAGGCCTTTGGCGCCGTGCATGGTCAGGATCTCGAGCTTGATGTCCTCGTCGGGCGGGTCGCCCTCGGTGAATTGCTCGTCGAGCAGCTCCATGAACGCGTTCCAGTCCTCGAACAGGTCCTGATCCTCGGCCGCCGAGAGCGTGTCCAGGTAGGCGGCGGCGTCGCGGCATTCCGAGTCGGGATCACGCAGGACATGCGGCCCGCCCAGGCGCCGCCAGGCCCCTTCCACCAGGTCTCGCACGGGGCGCTTGCGCCACAGCGCCTGCGCGCGGCCCAGGGTTTCGAGAACGCGCTCGGCTCGCGTGCGAGCCTCCTCGCCCAGGCCTTCGAGGGCGTCGCAGGCCGTCATCGACCGGCCTTCGCCGGCCAGGGCGTGCAAGTCGGCCAGGGTCAGCCCGCTGACCGGCGAGCGCAGCACCGCCAGCACCGCCGCCTTGTCGGCCGGGTTGGCGATGGCCCGCGTGATGGCCAGCAGGTCCTGGACCACCGGCCGGGTCAGCAGGGGGTCGAGTTTGACCGCCCGGTAACCCACGCCGTGGCGCTGCAGCGCCGGCAGGATGTCGGCCAGGTGCGAGCGCGCCCGCACGATGATGGCTGCGGAGAAATCCGGGTCTTGGCGATGTTCGTCGATGGCCCGGGCGACCCGCCGGGCCAACGCGTCGGCTTCCGTCGCGCGGTCGGACCGGGCCAGGATCTCGACGCCGCCGCCGGCCCCGTGGCCGGCCTCCGACGGTGCGTAGCTCACCGCCCCGGCGGAGATGTCCTCGTCGGCGGGAAAGATCGGCCCGAGCCGCTCGTTGACCCAATCGACGATCTCGGCCGCCGAACGGAAATTGCGCGTCAGGCGGCAGGATTCGACGACCTGCGCGCCGATGCCGTGTTCGCGGGTGCGCATGAACAGGCCGACTTCGGCCTCCCGGAAGCGATAGATCGACTGCATCGGATCGCCGACCAGGAACAGGCTGCGTTCCTCGCCCGGCTGCCAGCCGCCGACGAGCTTCTCGAGCAGGTGGTACTGGCCCCAGTTGGTGTCCTGGTACTCGTCGACCAGGATGTGGCGGAGGCGGCGGTCGAGGTAGAGCGCCAGGTCGGTGTAGCCGTTGTATTCATCGCCCAGGCCGCGCAGCGCCGCCGCGCCGATACCGGCGAAGTCGCTCTGCCCGGTTTCGGCGAAGACCAGTTCCAGTTCGGCGGCCGTGGCCTCGAGGACGCGGATCATGGCCGCGAGCACTTCCCATTCCTCGTCGCCGTAGCTCGGGTCGGGCAGGGAGCGGGCGCGGTCGATCCAGGCCGCCAGCGCCTCATCATCGCGCAGGCGATCGAGGAGGGGAACGAGACGTTCCTTGTGCTCGCTCTTGGGCGGAAAGCCCTGGTTCTTGTTGGGGCTGGCCCGCCAGCCGCCGCTGTTGGTCAGCAGGGCGAAGCCCAGTGCGCGCCAGGTCGCCCGGTCGGCCGGGTCGGCGCCGGGCAGGCGGGTGAGGTCGCAGCCGTCGAAGGCCGAGGCCTTGCCGTCGGCGGCCAGGCAGCCGGCGGCCTGGCGCAGGATGTCCAGCAGGTTTTCCGCGTCGATCGTCGCCCGGCCCAGGGCGGCGTCGAGCGCTTCGCGGGCCGAGGCGAGCTGGTCGACGACCACATCGCGCACGACGCGCTCGAAATCCGCCCTGTCGGGATGGCCGCTCATGCCCAGGGCGCGCAGCCATTGCTCGCGCTTGCCCAGCAGGGACACCAGCAGGTCCTCGATGTCCTGGCTTCGGTGGTCGCGCCAGAGCAGCAGGCGCCGGACGTCCTCGGCGAGCTCGTCGCGCCCGTCGGCGCGGGCCAGCACGCGGCGGGCGGCCTCGCGGTAGAGCGCGCGCGTATTCTCCGCCGGGGCGGGCACGGGGCCGAGCTGGCTGGCCACCGGCATCGTGCGCGCCAGGTAGTGATTGAAGCTGTCGATGGTGCGGATCAGCAGGCGCTGCGGATTGTCCAGCAGGCCCCATTCGGCAACCTTGTCGGCGACGGCCCGGGCCTTGGCCAGGGCGGCTTCCTCGTGCGGCCCAGAGGCGGCGTAGTCCGGTTCGAGGAACTGCAGGATGCGTTCGCGCATCTCCGCGGCCGCCTTGCGGGTAAAGGTGATCGCCAGGATTTCCTCCGGCGCTTCCACCGCGGCCAGCAGGCCCAGGTAGCGCTCGACCAGCAGGGTCGTCTTGCCCGATCCGGCCGGCGCCTGGACGATGACCGAACGCTGCGGTTCGACGGCCAGCTGCCGTTGCCTGGAATCACTCATCGTCGGCCTCCGGCAGGATCACGCGCTCGTTGATGCGGCACAGCGCGTGCAGATGACAGTACTTGCAGGTCTGGTTGTCGCGCGGATTCACTTCGGAGCGCCCGGCGCGAAAGTCCGAGGCCAGCAATTCGAGGTGATCGCGCCAGTCGTCGACCAGGGAAGGCCAGGATGCCGCGCCCTTGAACCGGGAATTGCCCTTGATCTCGCCGATGACCGACACACCGGGCATCTCTGCATCGACTTCCGCCAGGCCGTCGAAGCCCATGCTGTCGGGCCTCAGACGCGCGAAGGCGATCGCCGTCGGACGCGGCTCGAGACTGGCGGCGTAGGCGGGCAGCTGGACGTCGGCCAGGCGCGCCTCGATCGCCCAGCTGCTCTTGCCGCTGGCCCCGGTCTTGTAGTCGATCACGACCGAGCCGCCGCCCTCGAGTTCGTCGATCCGGTCGATCTTGCCGGTCAGTTCGAGTCCGGCGAAGTCCATCGCCACGCTCGTCTCGAGCGCGTCGATCGTGAAAGCGCCGCGCTCGCGCTCGATCTTCAGCCACTTGTCCAGGGAACGGTCGAGGCATTGCGCTTCGATGGCCAGCCCCGCCTCGCTCAGCGCCAGCGGGCTGCGCCGGGCGAATTCTTCCAGGGCCGCATTCCGGGCGTCCGCAATGCGTTCTTCCAGCGCGTCTTCGTCCAGGCCCTGAAGCGCCGCCAGGCCGTCCAGTCCATGCCAGAAGTGCTCCAGGGCCTTGTGCACCAGGCTGCCCCGGTCGCGGGCGTCGAGACCGGGCCGCGGCGGCGTGACATCGCCTGCGCCCAGGCGCGTCTCGGCAAAGGCCTTGAAGGGACAATCGGACTGGCGCTGCAGGACCGCGGTGCCGCCGCGGACCTCGCCGCCGGGATGCGCCGGCGCGACCGTGTCCTCGATGACATCGTCCATCGGCGCGGGTTCGAGCGCCGGGGCGTCACCAGCTTCCTCGACGGTCACGTCGCCCAGCAAGGGCGTGAGATGGCGCTGTTCGTCGTCGCTGCCGCGGCTGTAGCTGCCGGTGACAACGGCGCCGGCGCGCATCAGCCCGTCGAGCTCGGCTCGCGCGCGTTCCAGGGCGCCCTCGGCCGTGGCTGCGGGCACGGCCGCCTGCAGGCCGGCGGGAATGAAGGGGTCGCGGCGTGTCGGCGACGGCCAGGTCTGGTGGTCCAGGCCGCTGATGCGGATGGCGTCGAAGCGCGAGCCCAGTGCCTCTTCCACGCCCAGGATCTCGACCGGCGCGCCCGGGTTGCGTTCGCGGAAGGCCGCGGTGCCGGCGCGTTCGGCCAGGCGGCGAACGGCCTCGGCGCGCGGCAGCGGCCGTTCGATCACCAGGTCGAGCGCGCTGAAGTCCTCGAGCAGGTCGTGAAAGCGCTGCAGCACCTGGAACTCGCGGCTGTCCAGGCTCCTTCCCCGGCCGAAACCGACGGCCTTGAGTTCTTCCTGGAAACGCGCGACCCATTGCGAGGGCGTGGCCGCGTCGCGGTGCTCTCGCCGGAGCAGTTCCCACTCGCCGAGCCGACCGGCCAATCCTTTCGCGCCGCTGTCGCCGGCCTGCCAGGCGAGCTGCCCGGCGTGCAGCCACCAGGGGCGGCGCTGAACTACGGTCGCCAGCGCTTCGGCGCGCGCCTGCGTCTCGCCTTCCCAGCCGGCCAGGAAGGGCGAGCGCAACAGCGCGGCGGCCTGCGGCTGGCTGATGCGGTGCGGGTCGATCCTGAGCAGCGACAGGGCGTCGGCGACCAGCGGCCAGCGCGACAGGGCCGGGCCCAGGGAGACATGCCAGGGCTCGTCGCGGTTGCCCTCGAGAGCGAAGCCGGCCGCGTCGAACACCTGCCGGAAGGCGCGCTCGACCTTGCCCAGGCGTTCGCGCAGGCCGGGCACGACGACCGCGATGTTCTGCTCGGAATCCTCTTCCAGCCGGGCGCGGGCCCAGCGCGCGGCGGCGAACAGTTCGTCGTCTTCCTCCGAGTGCGCCGTCACGCTCGCGAGTGCAGCGGTCTCCGGCGGCGCCGATTCGTGCTCGACGCGGGTGCCCGCCGATTCCGCCGCCTCGAGGATGGCGCGCTGCAGGGGCGTCATCGGCAGCTCGAAGCCCGACAGGCGGATGAAGCCGGGCAGCGGGATCTCGCCGTTCTCGATCAGGTCGGGCAGGCGGCCGGCGAAGGTCCACTCGTCGATCAGTTCCCGCTGCTTGCACAGCTCGAGGAAACGCTCGGCCCAGTCGCGAAACTGCGTACTGTCCTGGCTCAACATCGCCTCGGACCAGCGCGAGGGCGGTTCGATGCGGTATTCGTGGACGAGGCGCCAGCTGGCCGCCACCAGCTCGGCCACGCGCGGCTCGCCGATGAACACGTCCCGATCGATCACCGACTGCCACAGCACGAGGGCCTGCGAGGCGCTGATCGGCACGCGCGGCGAATCGGCCACCAGGAACCAGTCGTCGCGCAACTGCCCGATCCAGCTTGAAAACGCCAGCACTTCGGGGGACCGCCAGGTTTGCCTCCCCTCGCCCCTGTGCGCCAACGCCCGACGCTGCTTTTCCGCGCGGGCCAGTCGGGCGGTGGGGGTGAGGATGGTTTCGTTCAGGATCTGCTCGCCATTCATGGCCCCGCATTATGCCGAAGGCGATTCTCAAAAGCCGAGAAGCTTCCCGCTTTTGGGTGCGCATCATGAAATCGGCCGCTCATCGCGAAGTGCATCACGAAAGGAAAAATCGCATGGCATTTCCTGCCCGGTTCCCTCGTAGGGGGTAGGTCGATGCCGTCGGCAGGAAGGGGAGCGATGGCGTCATTCCAGCAGGCGGGAGTCCGTTCCCGCCTTCCAAGTCAGACAAGAACCGAGGGAAAATCAGATGACGCAATATCCTGACGCACTCGTCGGCGCGTTCGAACGTATCGGACTCGACCCCGCCGACTATCCGCTCTACCACGACATGCTCGAGCAACTGTCGACGATGGACGAGATCGACAAGATCGACCATCTCACCTTCATCACTCCCCACACCCACACGGAACGCTTTCTCGACCACTGGCAATCGAAGGGCTTCGACTTGCACGGCGAATGGAACACCGTGCGCTATCCGGCGCGGCACATCGCCTTGATCCGTGGTGGGCGCGAGGGGCACCCCTGGGAAGACATGGTGGGGCTGTCCGTCTCGGATGAACATCGCTCGCCCATCGAGCGCTCTCTCGAAAACGTCGATCTCGACGATCGCGCCGTGACGCACACGCTGCAGCACGTCGCGCTGCACGTGAACAAGGACGCCGACATGGAAGCCGTTCGCCACAAGCTCGCCCGGCTCGAGGTGCCCTGGATGACCGAGGTGCTGTCCTACCGGGATCCCAACGGCGCGGTTCTCAGGCAGATGTTCACGCGCCCCACCGATCAGGGTTTCTTCGTCGAGTTCGCCCAGCGCAAGCCCAGCGCCGACGGCAAGCCTTACGGCGGCTTCGACCCGGACATCATCGACGATCTCTACGAGGCGCTCGATGATGCGCTTCCGGGCGGCCAGGCCTGAGATGGGTCAGCTGGTTCCGCGCGTTCTGGACGCGGCCGAGCGGCTCGACCGCGATGCCCTGCGGGCTCTCCAGGGCGAGCGCCTGGCCCAGACCGTGCAGCGGGCTCACAGGAGCCCGCTGTATCGGAAAGACTTGAGCGAATGGTTGGGGTTCGCGCCCTCCGAGGATGTCGCCGCGTATCGGCCCCTCGGCCTGGATGACCTCGACCGCTTGCCGATCACCACCAAAGCCGATCTGCGCGCCGCAAGCAATATCGAGGATGTCCTGGCCGTGCCGCTCGAGAATGTGCGTCGCTGGCACACGTCCTCGGGAACGACCGGGCGTCGAACGCCGATGGGCTACAGCGAGGCGGACATGGTCAACTGGGGGCGTCTTATCCAGCGTAATCTCGCCGCCACCGGCATCATGGCCGGCAGCCGGGTTCACAACGCTTACGGCTATGGGCTTTTCACCGGCGGGCTGGGTTTCGAGACCGGATTGGGGCCGATGGGCGCAACGGTTCTGCCCGCATCATCGGTGCCGGATGTGGAACAGCATCTTGAACTGATGCACCAGCATCGGGCGCAGGCTCTGCTTTCAACGCCGGGCCTGGCACTGGCCCTGGCCGAGGCGGTCGAGCGCAATCCGGCATTGCGCCCTCCCGAGTTGCAGGCCGGCATTTTTGGTGGGGATGGCTGGAGTCCCGCGCTTCGCCGTCATATCGAGGTTGTTCTCGGCATTCGGGCGCACGATACCTATGGACTCAGCGAAGTGCTCGGTCCCGGTGTTGCCCATGCCTGCGATCAGGGCGAGGGACTTCATCTGTACGAGGATGCGTTCCTGCCGGAGGTGCTCGACCCTGTCGATGGCGTGCCGCTCACCCCCGGTACGGACGGAGAACTGGTGCTGACGACCCTGCTCAACGAAGCGTCCCCGCGTCTGCGATACCGCACAGGCGACCGGGTTCGGATCGAAAGGGAGCGATGTCCCTGCGGACGGACTGCTGCGCGGCTGATCAATGTGGTTCGGGCCGATGACGTGCGCCTCTACGCCGGGCGTGCCCTGGCGCCCAACGACATTGAAGCGGCGCTGCTCCGGATGGATGCGGTCGCTCCCACTTTTCGTGTCGTGGCGCCGGGTCGCGAGCTCGACGTCCTGCGGCTGGAAGTCGAGCCGAAGGCATCGCCTCCGCAGGACTTCGAGCGGTCGGTTCGGCGCGGCATGGAAAGCGTGCTGGATGTGCCCGTCGAGATTCGGGTCCTTGCATCGGGCAGCCTCGAACGCAGCAGAGGCAAGCGCCTTCGCCTGGTCGATGAGCCCTGGCGGGCCGGCGGTTCAGCCTGAGCGGTGCCCTGGCTTTCCGGTTCAGGGTTCCTCGAAACGATCCCGGAATATCTCGACCGCCGACAACTCGAAAGCGCCGATGTCGCATACCGCCGTACCGTCGTCGTCGCCGTCGAAGGGGCGGGCGACGTTGCGCTGGTCCGATTCGCGACAAATCTCCGTCACGGCGCCCGATGCGTCGGGGTTGCCGGCGTCGATGGCCGGGCTGCCCATCTGCAGTCCCATGGTGCGCGACCGGCCGCCGTTGTCGGCCAGCGGCGCGAGGGCGGGATCGACCGCGGTCCCGCCGCCGGCCACATCACCGATGATGTCGCCGCTGCCCGGCGAGTAGCCGGGGCAGCCGGCGTTGGATCCGAGGAGGTTATGGCCGTAGGAGCCGGTCGAGCCGCGGCAATCCGGAGCGCCGCCTTCCGATGCGGTGTTGGCGGCCAGGATGGAGTTGGCCATGTTCACCACGGCGCCGCCGCCCTCGACATAGAGGCCGCCCCCTTCGGCGTCGGGGCCCGCGCTCACCGAGTTATCCGCCACCGTCGAGTTATTCATCAAGAGACCGGCCTCGTTGACGGCAATGCCGCCGCCGGCTGCGGAAGCCGAAACGCCGCCGCCCACGGAATTGCCGCTGACGGTGATGTTGAGCACGGTCAGGCCGCCGGGTGCGCCGATGTAGATGCCGCCGCCCGCGGAGATGCCGCCGGGTGCGATTGCGGTGTTGCCGGTGATTTCGGAGCGTTCGATCCCGGCCTGAAAGAAGAGACTGGGCAAGTCCTGGGCGAATAGCCCGCCGCCGATGGCCTCGCCGCCTTCGGCTTCATTGCCGCGGATGATCGTGTCCTGAACCAGCACCGGACCGCCACCGGGCGTGGCCAGGACGCCGCCGCCGCGGGCGGCGCCGGTCACGCTTTCCGCGCGGTTGCCCTCGAGGACGACCTGCCGCAGCAGCAGGTTGTTGTTGGCGGCCAGTCCGCCGCCCGCTGCGATCAGGCCGCCCGAGGCGCTGGCGAGGTTGCCGCTGATGCGACTGGCCGTGATGGCCGCGGGGCCCTCGGTCAGGACACCGCCGCCCAGCGCCGAGGTCGCGGCGCCCAGCGCGGTGTTGTTCTCGATGACGCAGTCTTCGATGAGCAGGGAGGTCGAAGCGCCCAGCGAGAGGATGCCGCCGCCGGGCGCTTCCACCGAGCCGTTGCGTAGCGTGATGCCCGCGAGCCGCAGGCTCATGGTCGTGAGAGCAGCCTCGTCGTCGCGCACTTCGATCACCCGGTCGATGCCGTCGGCATCGATGATCGTGCGGTCCGGGCCGTTGCCCTCGATCATCAGCAGGTCGGAGATGTCCAGGTCGCCCGTCGCGGCCTCGTTTTCGCCGGCTCCGGCGATTGAAAGGACGATCGGGTTGCCGTCGAGGGCGGGGCTGAAGGTGATCGTGTCGGAGATGCTGTCCGCCGGTCCGGTACCCGCCCGGCAGTCGCTGGAGCCCGACTGGTCGCCGGCATTCGCGTTGATGATCGCTTCGCGAAGGCTGCAGTGGCCGTCTTCGGCGGCCACGTCCAGGGAAGTGTCGACCGTGAGGGTGTCCGCAGTCGCCTGTGCCGCCGCAAGCGCAAGGCACAGGGCGGTCGAAACTGCGATTGCTCGGGCCGTGCTTGGCCCTTGCCCGATACCGTGGACCATGATGATCCCTCCGATCGTCTTTTCAGCTGAACACACTGATCCCAACGATTGCAAATCGAGAACCGTGCCGGCGGCATAATGACGCGCCCGGACGACAGGAGACTCGAGCATGCACGTATCCCTTTTCACAGGCGCGATTCTCGGCTTGCTGGCGGTCGTGGCGGGCGCCGCGACCGGCCACGGCCCGGTCGCCGGACTCGACGAGGAAAGCATGCGTTCGCTGATGACCGCGGTGCGCTACCACGAGTTCGGGGCCGTCATGATCGTCGCGACCGGCTTGGCCGCGGCCCTGGCCGATTCCGGGCGGGCGGCGTTTCGCCTGGGCCTGTCTTCATGGCTGTTCGTGGCCGGCACGCTGCTGTTCAGCTTCAGCATCTACGCGCGCCTGTTGCTCGGACTCGATTGGCTGAGTCCGGTCACGCCCCTGGGCGGGATGTGTCACATGGTCGGCTGGATCGCGCTTGGCTGGGCGGCCCTGTCAGGCATGACACGCGGGTCGAGTCCGCCGGAAGGGTGATGCGGATCAGTTCTCTTTGAGCGACGCCATCATCCGGCGGCCGGCGGTGTCGGCCGCCTCGATTTCGGAATCGTCGACGCTCGCTTCCCGGAGTAACTCGAGCCGGTCGATCAGTTCGGCCTCGCGGTCGGCGAGTGCGCGCTGGAGATGGGCGTGGCGTTCGTGATCGAGCCACTCGCGAAACCGGTCGGCCAGGCGGGCGAGGTCTTCGCGGTCGACATTGACGTCGTGGGGCAGGAGATCCTGGGCGCGAATGCGTTTCTCCAGTTCCTCGGACAGGGAAGCCAGTTCCTCGCGCCGGGCCTGGAGACGGTCCTTCAGGTCACCGTCATCGAGTAGGGCGTCGCAGGCGTGGCCGTAGCGTTGCGCCAGCGCGCAGGCGTGGGTGTGCGCCTCGATCAGCGCGGCCTGTTCGTCGGTGTAGACGGTCTGTTCGTTCATGGGCTCTGCTGGCCGTCGGGCCGGGCGATGGTCGCTGTCCGCAGTCTACCCGCCCCGCGGAGTGTTCGCACAGGGTCGTGCCGTCTCAGGCCGGGATCCGGTCGCTGGCGGGCAGGGCCGGAGCATAGACCGAAAGGCAGGACGGAAGAACCCGGCATTCCAGGGGCGTTTCGGTCAGGAACTCGCCGTCGGCCGTGACGTCCATCGTCTCGCTGGTCTCGATGCTCAATTCCTTGCAGCGCCAATGCGTCAGCGCATCGGCGGCACGGGTCAGGCCGGTCTTGAAGCGAAGGGCGTTGCCCAGCAGGCTCCAGTGGCTTTGCTTCGGCACGAGCAGCACGTCTAGGCGGCCATCGTCGAGCTTGGCGTCGTCGGCGATGGTCATGCCGCCGCCGTAGTGGATGCCGTTGGCGATGGTGATCTGCACGTACTCGCCTTCCCGGGTCCTGTCTTCGCTCTCGATTCGCGCCCGGAAAACCGGCTGGTGCTCCATCGCCTGGACGATGCCCTTGAGGTAGGCGAGGACGCCGAGCTTCGACTTGGATTCGGCATCCATCTCGCGCGTCATCTGCGGGCCCAGGCCGACGCCGATGGCGTTGATGAAGCTCACGTCGTTGACGCGCGCGGCGTCCAGGCGACGCAGGTGACCGGCAAGGATGACTTCCACGGCGCGGTCGAGCCGCTGCGGGATGTCCAGCGAGCGGGCCAGGTCGTTGGCCGTGCCGAGCGGCAGCAGGCCGAAGGGCTTTTCGGCTTCGATCAGGGCATCGAGCGCCAGATTGACCGTGCCGTCGCCGCCGCCCAGCACGATGCGGTCGAAGTCCCCGGCGTGCTTGCGGACGGCCTCGGGCAAGTCTCCGGGCCGGTCCGGGCGCACGATCTCGACGTCGCCCTGCTCACCGAGTCGTCGGGCGGCCTCTTGAATGTTGCCGTCGCCGGATCGGCTGCCGGGGTTGGTGACGAGCAGGGTGCTGGTCACGACGTGAACCCGGCAACCGGGTGCAGGCAGTCAGCCCTCGCGCCGATCCTTCGCTTGCTCGACGAGCAGGCCGTTGAGCTCCTCGATGATCTGGTCGAGCTTCGACTCGCCGTAGCCCTGGTGCACATATCGGATCTCGCCGTGGTGGTCGATCATCATCATCAGGGGGATCGATTCGATGTCGTACCGATCGACGATGATGTCGCGTCGGTCCTCAGTATAGAGCAGGTTCGGATCGTCCAGCCGCCGCAGCATCCGGCGCACGCGAACCGGGTTGCGCTCGTGCACGTTGACGGCGATCACGCGCAGGTCGGAATCCGGCACCTGTCCGGCCAGTTGCTCCATCACGTCGATCTCGGTCAGGCAGGGGCCGCACCAGCTCGCCCAGAAGGTCACGACCCGAACGCGGTCGGGAAAGTCGTCCAGGGTGACGTTCGTGCCGGATTGGTCCCGGCCGAGCATTTCGGGGGGTTCCCCTCCCGGCTGGAACGGCATTTCGGCGTGTGCGGCGCTCAAGAGGAACAGCGCGACGGCAAACGGCAATACGAACTGAAAACGAGACATGCCCCGATACCTCCTGTGATGCTTGTTGCGAACCACGTCCAGCGGCATCCCCCTCGATGCCGGCCAACCCGATTTATCCTAACTAAACCGGGCACGCGATGCGATTCCGCGCTTCGTGACAAAGGGGAAACGGCTGGCCCGTACAATGGAGACTCATTCAAGTAACGAGGAGTCGAAACATGACCGTACGGAAGGCCAATGCACGCTGGCAGGGCGATCTCAAGTCCGGCAAGGGTCACATGGCGTTCGGGAGTGGTGCCTGGGAAGGGCAGTACTCGTTCAGTTCGCGTTTCGAGTCCGGCACCGGCAGCAACCCGGAAGAGTTGATCGCCGCCGCGCACGCCGGCTGCTTCTCGATGGCGCTTTCCAATATCCTGGCCGAGGCCGGTCACACGCCCGATTCGGTCGAAACCGAGGCGAAGGTGCACCTGGAGATGGGCGACGACGGCCCCTCAATTCCGCGCATCGAGCTGGTGACCGAGGCCGTCGTGCCGGGCATCGGCCAAGACGAGTTCCACCAGCACGCCGAAGCAGCGAAGAAGGGCTGTCCGGTCTCGAAGGTGCTCGCCGGCGCCGAAATCTCCCTCAGCGCCACGCTCAAGTAGCGGGCGCGCTGCCGCCGGGGTCGGCCAACTCGGCGATCAACTCGTCGATGGCCTCGATCCAGGCCGGGTCGACACCGGCGGCGCCGGCATAGATGGTCCGCGCGGCGCGGGCGTGCTGCATGGCTTCATCGGCCCGTCCCGACCCTTGCAGGACGATCGCAAGCGCCTCGTGGGCCTTGCCGATCCTCGGGTGGCCTGCTGCGTAACCGTTCTCGGCGACCTGCAGGGCCAGCCGGGCGTTCTCCTCTGCCGCTTCGAGCTGGCCGTCCAGCGTCTGCAAGCGTGCCAGGTTGAAAAGCGCGGTGGCCGTCTGGGGGTGCGACTCACCCAGCGTTTCGCGACGGATGGCAACGGAGCGTTCCATTGCCGCCAGTGCTTCCTCGAGCCGGTCCATGCTGTAGTAGAGCAGCGCCAGGTTGTTGAGGACGATGGCGAAACTGGGGTGCATTTCCCCGGTGGCCTCGCGCTGGATGTCGAGCGTGACTTCGAACGCGGCCAACGCTTCCTCGCTGCGACCCAGCCCGTCGCGGGCGGTGGCCAGCGTCGACCAGATCGCCGCCCGGGTCTCCGGGCTGACGCCTTCGACCGGTTCGCTCAGCGACAGCGCCTGGTCGGCGAGCGTTTCGCTGTGCACGTTGTCGCCGGCGTCGATCAGCATGGCCGCCCAGTTGGCCAGGACGTTGACGCGCAGTATGTCGGCGCGCTCTCCGGATTCTCCTTCCAGCAGTGCGCGGGCGTGCTCGAAGTGCTCGGCGCCGCGATCGAAATCGCTTTCCCACCAGGCCACAATGGCCAGGCCGTCGTGCACCTCGGCCCGGTCCACGTCGTCGCCCACGCGTTCACGCAAGGTCAGCGCGCGCTCGAGCTGCTCGCGGGCCGGTTCCACTTCGCCCAGGTTCTGCAGTGCATAGCCGATGGCGTAGCGCATGTCCGCTTCCAGTGCGGGCTGGTCGGCGAAACGATTGCCGATATCGGCCACGGCCAGCTTCAACGCACCCGCCAACGATGGCGAGTCGGCGTTCTCGAACGGATCGGCGCGCTGGATCATCTCGGTGAGGAACTGCGTTGCCGCCTCGGCGCGTTCGGCTTCACTGCGCGCCCGGTCGCGCTGGAGTTCGACGACCACCAGCGCACCGGAGAGCAGTACGAAGACCGCGGCGGCCGCTGCAACCCCCAATCGGTGGCGCGACACGAACCGGCCTGCGCGGTAGAGCTTGGAGGCGCCGCGTGCGCGAACCGCCTTGCCCGAGAGATGGCGCTCGATATCCTCGGCCAGCGCCCCGGCCGACGGGTACCGATCGCCGGCTTCCAGGCGCATGGCCGTCATGATGATGCGGTCGATATCGCCACGTAGCTGTCGCTTCAGACGACCGGCTGGTCGCAGGCCTTCGGGCGGCGGGGACTTGCGGCGTGCGATCAGGGTGCTCGGGTCGAGCGGGATCGTGCTGCACACCGTGCGTTCCATCTCCGCAGGCGAAAGCCCGGCCACCTGGTGCGGTCGCGTGCCGGTGACCAGCTCGTAGAGCAGCACGCCGAGCGAGTACACATCGCTGCTCGTCGAGACGGACTCGCCGCGCAGGTGTTCCGGGCTGGCGTACTCGGGCGTCAGCATCTGCGCCCCGGCGCGAGTGCGGGGCAGGTCGAGCGGCTCGAGTCCGGCGTGTTCGAGAATCTTGGCAATGCCGAAATCGATCAGCCTCGGCTGTCCGGCCTCGTCGATCAGGACGTTGCCGGCCTTGATGTCGCGGTGAACGATGCCGCGCCGATGCGCGACTTCGAGCGCATCGCAGACGGACTGAATCAACTGCAGCCGACCGGGAAGACTGACGCCATGGCGCTCGCAGTAGCGGTTGATCGGTTCGCCCCGCACATATTCCATCACCACGAAGGGCGTGCCGTCCTCTGTCTCGCCGCCGTCGATGACGCGTGCGATGCCTGGATGGTCCAGTGCCGCCAGTATGCGGCGTTCGGCGGCGAAGCGGCCGGCGGCGTCGCGGTCGAGGTGGGCGGCGTCGAACAGCTTGACAGCCGCAACCTGGTCATAGGCGCCGTCGGCGCGCTGCGACCGGTAGACGCGGCTCATGCCGCCGATGGCGATTTCCTCGTCCAGCCGCCAGGGGCCGAGACGTTCGCCCCGGCGGTCGGGCCCGATCGTGACGACCGGCCCCTCTTCCAGAAAGTTCACGCTTTCGCGCTCGGCGGCCAGCAGTTCGACAACGCGGGACCGTACGTCGGGACGATCGGGGCAGCGGCGGGACAGCCAGCGCTCGCGCTCGCCTTCGGGCTGGGCGAGACAGTCGGGCAGGAGACGCAGCGCGGCAGCCTCGGGGTCGGCCGGCAGCGGGTTGTTCTCCGGCGTGTCGTTCACGCGCCGGACTCCGGCTCGGCCCGCGCGCCCAGTTCGAGGTAGAGCCAGGACCGCGCCGCGCGCCAGCAGCGGTTGATCGTCGCGGTGGACACATCCATGACCTGGGCGATCTCGTCGGTCGTCAGCCCGCCAAAGTATCTCAGTTCGACCACGCGAGCCTGACGCTCGTCCAGAGCTTCGAGGCGTTCAAGGGCCTGGTCGAGTGCCATCAAGTCGACGCTCTGGTCCGCCTGGCCGGCGGCCTGCAGCAGCAGCGTGGGTGTATCGGGCATCTGCCGCTTGGAGGCGCGTTGCCGCCGGCCGTTGTCGATGATGATCTGGCGCATGGCGCGCGCCGCCACGGCGATGAAGTGAACGCGGTCCTGCCAGGGCACGGCCTCGCCCTGCACGATCTTGAGCCAGGCTTCGTGGACCAGGGCGGTGGGTTGCAGGGTGTGATCGGGGCGCTCGCCGGACAGCCGGATCTGTGCGATCTGTCGCAGCTGGGCGTAGACCCGGTTCATCAACTCGTCGCCGGCCGTGCGGTCGCCCTGCGACCAGCGCTTGAGAACCTGCGTGATGTCACCGGCTTGTGCGGCCACGATTTCCAGGCCTGCGGCCTGCCCCTCGAGTGGACGATGCCGGCCAGTCTAGCCTGCCGCCGCAGGGCCCACAAGCACGGCCGTGGCGGTGTTCACCGCCATGCCTTGACACGAAACGCTTCGCGTTTGCGCTTCTGTCACCGGAATCCAAGAATCAAGGGGAATGCAAGCGGTGAAGCTTCGAATCGACTTTCCCAAGTGTGTCTGGCCCGCCAAGGCACTTGCCGTTGGGCTCCTGCTGGCGATGACTTCGCCGATCCACGCCCAGCTCGAGCGCGTCAGCGTGGCCGGCGAAGGCTCCCAGGCCAACGCCGACAGTTACCAGGCCGCGATATCCGACGATGGCAGCGTCATTGCGTTCCGGTCCAACGCATCGAACCTGGTCGCCGGCGACACGAACCAGTGGTCCGATATCTTCGTTCGAGATCTCGGCGCCGGAACGACCGTCATTGCCAGCCGGCAGCCCGACGGCTCGGAATCGGTGAATTTCAGCCAGCGTCCATCGCTGTCGGGCGATGGGCGCTACGTGGTGTTCGAGACCCCGTACGAAAACCAGACCATTCTGTCGACCGGACTCTACGACCGCGAGCTGGACAGCAATAGCTACCTGCTCTTTCTTCAGAATTCCGCCGGCAATCCGTCCTATCCAAGGCAGGCCCGGCTCGAGCCGGTACTGTCCGGCGACGGCGCAATCCTCGCGCTGCGCTCGCGGGGCGAGTTCCAGAGCGTGTCCCCGCCGGCTGCCGCCCCGCCCGACGACGACAACAACTTCGCCCACGATGTCTTCGTCTACGCCTGGGCCGCCTCGCCGGTCGAGTCGATGCGTCGCGTCAGCCGACTGACGACCGGTGACGAGCTCGACGCCGACAGCCGGCGCCCGGCATTGAGTCACGACGGCTCCCGGGTTGCGTTCATGACCTACTCCGACCTGCTTGCCAGCGACACGAACAGCCGCCCGGACGTCGTGGTGAAGAACACCGTGAGCGGTGTGCTGGAGCTCGTCAGCGTCACGCCCGCAGGCTTCGCCGGCAACGGCGGGAGCTTCAACCCCGCGGTCTCGGCCGACGCCGTGATCGTCGCGTTCCGCTCGGAAGCCAGCGACCTGGTCGCCGGCGACGACAACGGGCGCTGGGACATCTTCGTGCGCGATCGGACGGCGGCCACGACGATTCGTGTGAGCGTCGCCTCCGACGGAACGCAGGCGGACCACCACAGCAGCGAAGCGTCGATCTCCGACGACGGGCGATTCGTCGCCTTCCGCTCGCTGGCCGCCAACCTGGTACCCGGCGACACCAATGGCCGGGCCGATATCTTCGTCCACGATCGCGTGACCGGGCAGACGGTGCGCGTCGGCCAGCCCGCTGTCGGCGAGTCCGACGGACACAGCGCCGCACCGGCCATCTCCGGCAACGGCGCCTGGATCGTGTTCGAGTCGGACGCGAGCAATCTGGTCCCCGGCGATACGAATCGGGCGCGCGACATCTTCCGCGCCGCCAATCCCCTGGCCGCGGGCATTCGGGAGGGCCGCTGAGATGCGCACCCGGACACGAACCGCCTTTATGCTTGCCCTGGGCCTTCTCTTCGCAGCGCCTTCCTGGGCCCAGATCGAGCAGCGCTGCGTGCTGATGGTCGACCGCTTCCAGGACCCGGCCGAGCTGCCGCAGTTCCACCCGGTCTTCGACCAGGCGCTGACGGTCGACAACCTGCTGAGTTTCGACATCGACACCAGCACACCGGTGTCCCAGGCCGGGCTCGAGTTCAGGCTGCTGAAGGGGCCGCCGGGCATGACCATCGACCCGGCGACCGGCGTGGTCACCTGGGCGCCGAACGAACTCCAGGTCGGGACCATCTCGGCGACCGTGCTGGTCACCGACACCGATCAGCGGCGCAATCGCCATACCTTCTGCGTGTCGGTGATCGACCCCAACGCGGCGCCGCTGATCGCCGCGCTGGCCGACCGCACGGTGCTCGCCGACGAGCCGGTGTCGTTCATCGTCGACGCGAGCGACCCGGACCCCGGCGACCAGCTGAGCTTCTCGCTCGATGCAGCGCCCGCGGGCATGAGCATCCAGGCCGGCAGCGGGCTGGTCGAGTGGCTGCCCCAGGCCGGCGATATCGGTTCGGCGGCCGTCACCGTTCGAGCCACCGATGACGGGGGGCGGTTCGACACGGAGTCGTTGACGATCACGGTCGTTGCCGGGAATGCGCCGCCGGTGCTGGCCTCCATCGACGACCGTGGCGCAAGGCCCGGCGTGGCGCTGCAGGTGCAGCCTGTCGCCAGCGATCCCGACGACCCCGTCCTGGCCTGGCGCCTGCTCGCCGCCCCCGCCGGCATGACCATCGACGCCGTCAGCGGCCGGATCGACTGGACACCGGCGCTGCCGCAGCTCGGCGCGCACGCGGTGTCGGTCGAAGTGGCCGACCCGCTCGGGTTTGCCGACACGGCCGATTTCGAAGTCCTGGTCGATCTCAACCGGGCGCCGATCGCGGTCGACGATTCCGGGTTCCGGGTCGAGCGGGGCGACACGCTCGAAGTTGCCGCGCCGGGGCTGCTTGGCAACGATGACGATCCGAACTCCGACCCCCTTTCCGCACTGCTGGTCGATTCGCCCCTGCGCGGTACGCTGACGCTCTCCGCCGACGGCGGGTTCGACTACACGCCCGACGTGCCGGTGGGCACGATCGGCCTGGTCGAGACCCTGTCCTACGAGCGAGGCAACGGGTCGTCTACCTGGACCCCGCTGATCGGCAATCTCGACGACGACCCGCAGTCCGAACTGATCATCGCCGACGGCAGCGGATGCTGTACCGGCTTCCTGATCGCGATCGACGGCATCACGGGACTCGAGGAGTGGGTGGTGACCCTGCCCGGCAGGCAGCTCGACCGGACCAGCAAGCCGGCGCTGGCTGACATCGACCTCGACGGCCGCCCCGAAATCCTGGTCATCGGTGGCGAGGCCGATGCTTCGCCGACCTCTGCGCTGCGGATCTACGCCTTCGAGCACGACGGCCAGCTCAAATGGATCAGCGAGGATCTGCCGGGGATTTTCTACCTGGACGGGGCGTGGCGGAGCAACCGCGAGCTGACCAGCGCCGCGATCACCGTCGCGGATATCGACCAGGACGGCCTGCCGGAGATTCTCGTCGCCCCCGATTTCGGCCCCGCGGGCTACCACGTCTTCGACCACGAGGGCCTGACGCTTGAGGTCGTCCACGAACCCGGCACCACGGTCGCCGACGCCGCGCCGACCCGTGTCACCGTCGTCGACCTGGATCTCGACGGCGACCCGGAGATCGTGGTCGGCAACGTTGCCTGGTCCCACGACGGCGAAATGCTGTGGAAGCGTGTCGACAACTTCGGGCACGCCTGGGCGACCACCTTCCCGCTGGTCGCCAACCTCGACGACGACCCCTATCCCGAGCTGGTGCGAACACGCGGCGGCCCGTCGAGTCCCGGCAACATCGTTGCGTGGAACCACGACGGGACGGATCTGATGACATCCGCGGGAGTTCCTTGGGAGGTCGCGCGACCTTATGGTTTCAATACCGCGCCGATCTCGATCGCCGACGTCGATGCCGACGGGTACGCCGACGTGCTGCATCCCTTGCCCCATGACGTCAACGAATTCGAGGTCCTCGATGGCCGCGACGGGGCGGTCAAGTGGAGCAAGTCGGTGACCACGGTCTCCATGGGTGCGACGGTCTTCGACATGGACCGCGACGGCTTCGTCGAGGTCCTGTTCATCGACGAGTCGTCCAACCTCTACGTCTGGGACGGTCGAGACGGCACCGAGAAGCTGCAGCTGCCGATGAACAATCCCCGGCCCGGTGATCACACTATCCCGGTATTTGCCGATATCGACGCCGACGGAGCCTCGGAGCTGGTGGTGCCCGGCGGGTTCTCGTTCGGCTTCGACACCGCGCTGAGCATTTGGGAGAGCCCGACCGACGACTGGGCGCCGATGCGATCGATCTGGAACGAACACCGCTACCACGTCACCAACGTCAACGACGACCTGACCATCCCGGCACAAGAGCCGCCGCACTGGCTGCTGCCGGGCCTGAACCAGGCCATGATCAATCAACGCCTGCCCGAAGATCGGATCGAGTCGACCGACGCGTTCACCTACCGCGCCAACGACGGCGAGCTGGACTCGAACGTGGCCGAGGTCACCATCGAGGTTCTGCCTCCGAACAGTCCGCCGCGCATACTCTCGACCCCGCCACGGCTGGCGTCGCCCGGCTTCGAATACGTCTATCCGGTCCTCGCGGTCGACGCCGACCCCGGCGAACTGCTGCAGTTCGCGATCGCGGCGGGGCCGCCGGCGATGAGCGTCGACGGCAACGGCCGCGTGACCTGGATCCCCGGCACGGGCGACATCGGGCCCCACCCGGTGGTGATTTCTGTGACCGACACGCTCGGAACACCGGCCTACCAGAACTTCGTCATCGACGTCGTCGAGCCCGTCACGGTGCCGGTGCTGACCGGCCTCTCCGAGGCCGCGGCGCTCGCGGCGCTCGAGTCGGTCTCGCTGCGTGCCGACCCGCTCCGTGACGTGTTCAGCGACACGGTGGCGATCGGCGAGGTGGCGGCCCAGTCGCCGCCGGCCGGCACCTCGACTGCCGCCGGCGCCGGCGTGACCGTGGAGGTCTCGCGCGGCCCGGTACCCGTCAGCGTTCCGCGGCTGGTCGGCCTGGATATCGGCGACGCCCAGGCCCGGCTGTTCGACGCCGGCCTGGACGCCTTTCCTTTGGAATGGGTCAATGATCCGCGGGTGCCGCGCGGCGTCGTGAAGCAGCAGGATCCGCCGCCCAACGCCCGGGTGTCACCGGGTTCCGACGTGGCGATCGTCGTCTCGGGCGGCCCGCGTGCGGTCATCGACGTCGACCCGCCGCTGATCGTCTCCGGCGGCAGCGCTGGGGTCAGCGTCGAGGTGCGCGACGTCGACGGCACGCCGCTCGATCCGCAGCCGGCGGTCACCCTGAGCCTGGACTTCGAATCCGATGAACTGCTGGGCACGCCGCCGAGCCTGTCCGGCAGCAGCGTCGAGACGTCTGCCGACAGCCGCGGCGCGTTCGTCGTGCAGGCCGCCTTCGATCTCGGCCAGCCCGAGACGGTCAGCGCCGCGGCGGCCGTGCTGCCGCCGGTCAGCGACGGTCCGGGCGGCGGGGTCTATTCCGATTTCACGCGACAGCAGGCGGCCTTCGCGCAGTTGATGACTGCGCTGATCGAGGCGGTGGAAGCTGCCGACCAGGGCGCGGTGGTGTCGCTCGATGCGCAGCTGGGCGCTCTGGAATCCGCCATCGACCTTCGCCGCCTGCGCACCATGACCGCCATCGCGCCCGAAGGCGGTATGCCGCCCACGCCCGCTCAGGCCATTTCCGGCGGGCTCGCGCCATCGATCCATGACAATGCCTACGCCGCCGCAAGCCTTGAGCTGGTCGAGCAACTCCAGGTGATCGACGAGGTCATGCGAGCGGGCAATGTGCCCGATGCGGTGCTCGAGGAGCTCAATCAGGAATTGCTGGCCGCTGCCGGTGCGCGAGCGGCGTTGTCCCCTTCGGTCGTCGGCGTGCTGCGCGCCTCGCCCTCGATCACGGCACTGCTCGGCACCTTCGCCCCGCGCGTCCTGGTCGCCGACATCCGGGCCGTGCGGCAGTCGCTGCGTGACGAGGGCTGGATCGGGGCGGGGGCGGCCTCGCGCTTCACGCTGCCCAGCCTGATGAGCGCGGTGCGGATCCGCACCGACATCATGAAAGACACCTACCTGCCTTACCTGGGCGAGGTGGCCTGGGCCATGGGCACGGTCATCGCCGCCGACCTGCTCCAGGAGTACGCCAACGCCGGCGCCATCGCCGGCATCATCAGCGGCGCCAGCCAGAGCTTCCACGCCTTCCACATTCCAAACTCGGTCATCGAGGGTTTCGGTTTCGACCCGACGCTCAGCCCCAACAACGCCGTGACCATGATCGGCCCCAGCCTGTTCGACGCCGCGGCCGGCGCCGCTTCGGGCTTGTCCAGCGCGGGCAGCATCAAGGACGTCAACACCGCGATCGACGCCATCCAGACGCAGCTCGACAACGCCAGCGCGCTGGAGGCGGCCTGGGACGACGCCAACTCGATCCCGATGGGCGTGACCAGCGGTTGCATCCTCGTGACCACGCCGGGCTGCCGGCAGCTCAACTACCCCGAAGGCTTCGCCAGCGTCTATGACGCGGAAGGGCTGCTCAACCTGCCCGCGTCGATCCTGATCATCGTGCGCAACCTCGAATCCGGGGGAACCGCCGTGTTCGTGGCCACCTTCGTGGCCTACGAAGGGGAAGAAGACTGACGGGTGAGCTCGTCAGTCGGGGCTGACGACGGCTGCGGTCTTCGCGGCCGTCGTCCTGTTGTCGCTGCTGCGTGCCGTTGATTGATCCCTGAAGTGAGGCGGCCGTGTCATGATCTGCTCCCAGAAATGAATCGACAGGTCGTTGATGGCGCCGCTTTCGGCGTTGAGGAGCAGGGCCAGGCCCGTGTCGTGTTCGCGCGAGTAGCCGATCTGGGCCACGAAGCCGCGCACCCAGCCGCTGTGGGTGACGAGGTCGTGTCCGTCGATGCTGTAAATGCGCCAGCCGAGGCCGTAGTGGGCGGCGTTCAGCAGGTCGCGCCAACCCTTTCGCCGCATTTCGCGGGCCGTGTAGACGCGCTTTCGCGTCAGGTCGCGGACCAGTTCCGGGTGCACGACATCCGGGCGGTAGCCCATATTCGCGATCAGCCACTGACCCAGGTCCAGCGCGCTGGCATTGACTCCGGCGGCCGGGGCCACGCGGTAGTAGTTCTCGTTGACTTCGGTCGGCACCCAACGCCAGCGGTTGACCTTGACGTGCGGTGCGGCGCGATTGTCGCTGGCCATGAATTCGTCGAAGCCGACCGAGGCCTGCTGCATTTGAAGGGGTTGAAAGACGCGCTCGCGCAGCAGTTCGGGGTAGCTGCGGCCGGTGCTGGCCTCGATGGCGGGTTCGACCAATGAGAAGAGCACGTTCTGGTAGGTGTAGCACTCGCCCGGCGGGCACATCGGTTCGACGCGCCCGAACTGCGGCAGGATCTGGTCGAGGCTCCTACCGGCATTGAGCAGGTTGTCGTAGGCGTTGGGCACGATGCCGGCCGACTGGCCGAGCAGGTGTTCCAGGGTCAGCCTTTGCGCGTGCTCCGGGCGGGCCAGGGTGAACTCCGGCACGTAGCGTCTGACGGGGTCGTTCCAGTGCAATGCGCCCTCGGACACGAGCTGGCCGGTGAGCTGTGCCGCGAAGGTCTTGGAAACCGAGGCGACGCGAAACGCGGTCTCGGGCGTGACCGCGCGCTGGTCGTCGAGCGATCGCACTCCATGGCCTGCAGCGTGCACGATCCGCCCTTCGCGCACGATTGCCCAGGCCGCACCCGGCACGCGCCTGGCCTCGAGCATGGTTCGGAATTGCCGGTCCATTTCGGCGAAATCCGGGCTGGCCGGGGCGGGATTCGCGGCGTGGGCTGACGCTGTCGCCAGCGTCAGCAGGACGAATAGGGTACGCAACATGCTCGGAAAGTGACGGCCGAATGAAGGTTCAATTATACGGCCGGCCTGGAGCGGGCGTGAACGGCCGGGAGCGGCGACCGCTCCCGGCTGGACGGCTCACTCCTCGAAACGATCGGCGAACAGGGCGTCTCCGCCTTCGATCGCGGCAAGCGCGTCGAAGCCTGCCTGGATCCAGTCGGGATGTTCGTTGAGATCGACCGCGGTCGCGACGAACCAGCCGTTGTCCGGATCGTACTCCACGACTTCGTCGTCGCGGACGTACAAGGGCCCGCCCTGGCCGGGCACGGTGATGCCGCTTTCGAAGGTCATCAGGATGCCGCCCGAGTTCAGGACGTGGGCGCCGTTGATGTCGGCGGCGTCCGGCAGCCCGTCGCCCTGGAAGAAGTGCTGGAAGCTCACGCCGTTCCAGCGCACCAGGTCGCTTTTCCGGAACAGGGCGCCCGCGGCGAAGCTGCGATCGAAAGAAAGCACCAGGTCGCCGCTGTCCGGGTCGAGGGAAACTGCGTCGATCCGGACGCCGTCGGGCACGCCGTTGGCGCGACCGTCGAAGACGATGGTCGGATCGGACAGAAAGCTCGTCACCGCAGCGACATCGCCGGGGCGGACCAGCACGCCGTCGATGTTGCGGGCGGTGTCGAGCACGTAGCGGCGCGGTTCCCGGTGATAGCCCGTCACGTCGGTCGCATCCATGGTCGGGTTGTTGAAGAAGCCCGATTCCTGGTCGTTTTCGCCCGAGGCGTTCCAGATGAAGACGTGCTTGTCGGTGCCCGCCCACATCCCGGTTTGGGTTTCGTCCTTGTAAGTCCGGGCATACACATCGGCGGAGACGTAGACGGTTTTCAGGGGCGTTTGCGCCTGGAGCGGGCTCCAAGCAAGCATAAGCAGCGTGATCGGAATCGCGAGGGTCAGGTATGAGCGCATGTCCGATTCCACCCTCAGTCGCAGTCGGTGGCGGTGTCGCAGCGGTTCGGGGCGATTGCCACGCAGCTGTTGCCGCCGTCGTTGCCGCCCATCAGGACGTTGCCGCAGTAGCCGCCGAACACACCCTGGCCGCCGTTGTTGTAGACGGTGCTGTCGGTCAGGTAGCTGGTGCCGAAGCCCAGCGAGATGCCGTTGCCGCCGTTCTCTCTTGCCGCAATGTTCGTGAGCCGGGCGCCCGGACACTGCGCATCGATGCCGCGGTCGCCGTTCTCGGCCGCGATCAGGTCGGCCAGGCGTGCGCCGCGGCAGACACGAATGCCGTCGTTGCCCACGCCGCGGACCGTGCCGTTGCGAATGGTGATGTTCTCGCGGCCGTTGGCGTCGATGCCGTAGCCGCTGCCGCTCGCCGAGCAGCTCACGCTGGATCCCGAGCACGTGACCGGTCCGGCCACGGAGAAGCCGTTGAGATCGATCGAGACCGAGTCGGCGGTGACCTGGACGAGCGTGGTGTTCACGCTGCCGGTCGTCAGGTCGGAGGTCAGGCGATAGCTGCCCGAAGCGGTAATGGTGATCGGATAGCCGGGGTCGTCTCCGGTGAAGCAGCCGAAGGCGGCGCAGTCGTCGTTCATTTCGATGACGCCGTCGATCGCGACGGCCGGGAACGAAACGGCCATCAGGCAGAGCGTTGGCAGGAGAATCCACTTGTTCATGATGCGAGTCCTTTGAAATCAGTTGGTTAGCCAGACCGCGCCCGAATTCGAGCCGGGTTCGGGATTTCTAACGACCCGGGTTTGCTTTCCGTGCCAAATCGGCAGAGAA
The DNA here is from genome assembly GCF_003410055.1 of Wenzhouxiangella sediminis. Classification (GTDB taxonomy): domain Bacteria; phylum Pseudomonadota; class Gammaproteobacteria; order Xanthomonadales; family Wenzhouxiangellaceae; genus Wenzhouxiangella; species Wenzhouxiangella sediminis. The sequence goes on from NZ_QUZK01000052.1 coordinate 156,758, forward strand.
TCCTGTGAACAAGAGCACAGTCGGCCGATCCTGGCCGGTTCATTCGGACATGGACATGGCGAACGCGGAGCGGGAAACTCGAGTGGAGTCTTCGACGGCCCGGGCCCGGGACGAGTACTTCGTCCAGGTCTACCGCCAGTTGCGCCAGGCCGCGCGCAACGCCCGGTCGGCCAATCCACAGCAGACCATGAACACGACGGCCCTGGTCAACGAAGCCTGGCTCAAGCTCGAGCAGACCAATGCTGCTGCCAACGACCGAATGCATTACCTCAAGACCGCGGCGCTGGCCATGCGGCAACTGCTGGTCGACTACGCCCGTTACCGCGGGGCTGAAAAGCGCGACCGTGCCATGGAACTACCCCTGTTCGAAGAACTTCTGCCGGGCACGGATCACGGAGCGGCCGACGACGTGCTCGCGCTCGAGGACGCCCTGGGTGAACTCGAGGCGCTGGACCCTCGCGGCGCCGAGATCGTGGTGCTGCGCTTCTTCGGCGGCGCCACGCTTGAGGAGGCCGCCGAACTCATGGATACCTCCCGCCGCAGCGCCGCGCGCGACTGGGCGCGGGCGCGGGCCTTCCTGCGTACCCGCCTCGCATCGTGACGGAACGCCAGGCAGTCTGGGCGCAAGCCGCCAGTCTTTTCGACGAGCTCGCCGAGCGCACGGCCGACGAACGTGAAAGGATCATGGCGCGTCGCACCATCCCGGAGCCCGTGCGCCGCTGGCTCGACGAGCTGCTCGAAGCCCACGACGCCGACCGCTCCATGATCATCGACCGTCGGGTCGACGACTTGGCGCGCGGCCTGGCCGGCACCGGCGGTACACCCGGCCTGGAAGAAATGTCCGGACAGCAGTTCGGGCCCTGGCGTGCACGAAGGATGGTGGGCCGCGGCGGCATGGGCGTGGTGCTCGAAGGTGAGCGCGCGGACGGTCGGTTCGATATGCGCGTGGCCATCAAAGTGCTCGCCCCGGAGGCGGTCGGCGCTACCGCCCAGGCGCTGATCGAACAGGAGGTCCGCACGCTTGCAGGGCTCGAGCACCCGGGCATTGCCCGACTAGTCGACGGCGGTGTTCGCGACGACGGCGTGGCCTGGCTGGCGATGGAATTCGTCGAAGGCGAGCCCCTCGACGCCTGGTGCGATGGGCATCGCCCGTCGCTCGATATGCGTCTCGACTTGTTTCGGCAGGTGGCCGAGGCCGTTTCTCACTGCCATCGGGCCCTGGTGGCCCATGGCGACATCAAGCCGGCCAATGTCCTCGTGGACGAACACGGGCGGGCCCGACTCCTCGATTTCGGCATCGCCTCCCGTATGGCCGATTCGGCGAAAGACCCGGGCGCCGGTTCGGCCGGCCGCTGGTGTTCGCCGGGTTACGCCTCGCCGGAGCGCCTGGGCGGCCAGGCGCCGTCGATTCCCGACGACGTTTTCGCGCTGGGAGCGCTGCTTTTTCGCCTGCTCAACGGGCGTGGGATCCGTTCGGCGCCGGAGCAGACACGCCTGCTCAGCGGTCGCGAGCAGGTGGAGGCAGGCGACGCGGCAGCTCGGTCCAGCAAATCGGGCGATGCCGATCTTGATGCCGTCGTCGACCGCGCCCTGGCCCCGGATCCCGACGAGCGCTACCGCAGCGTCGAGGCCCTGCTGGACGACCTCGATCGCTGGTCCCAGGGCTTCCCGGTCATCGCCCGCCGCGGTGGCGCTGCTTACCGCTTCGGCCGCTGGATCGGTCGCCATCGCTCCCTGGCAACGGCCGGGCTGCTGGCCGCTGTCGCTTTGCTCAGCGGCACCGGCCTGGCGTTGTGGCAGGCCGACAAGGCGCGCCAGGCCGCCGAGCTGGCCGAGCGCAATGCGCAATCCGCGCAGGCAGCCCAGGCGCGGGCGGAATCCGTCAATCGCTTCCTGCTCGACCTGTTCGAGGCCGAAATTCCCGACCTGCCGCCCGACCGGATGCCGACCACCCGCCAACTGGTCGACCGCGGCATCGAACGCGCCCGCCATCCCGCCAGCGGCTCGCCCGAACTGCGCGCCGACCTGCTGCTGACCCTGGCCGGTATCCTCATCGCCAGGAAGCAGCTCGACGAGGCCGATGGCCTGATCGCTGAAGCGCGCGGCCTGGTCGATTTCGAAACGCACCCCGAGCTGGCCATCCGCCTGGCCATGCTGGATGTCGACCGGAACCGGGAGCGCAATCGCTTCGAGGACATGGAATCTTCGCTGGAGCGCGCCACGGCGCTGCTCGAGCGACACGACCCGCAGGCCATCGAACGCCTGGAAATGCAGCGTGACCTGGGCCGGCTTTATATGCGTCGCGAGCAACTCGATCGCGCAGAGGCCGTTCTGACCGAAGTTCAGCACGCCGCCCGCCAGCGCGACGACGCCGACGACCTGCAGCTTCGCCTGGCCGGCGACCTGGCGGTCGTCGCCGGACGAAACGGTCGGCCCGAGCGCGCCGTCGAGCGCTTCGAAGAGGTGCTGCGGCTCAAGCGGGCCCAGTCCGAGCCCAGCCCGCTGTCGCTGGCGACCACCCTGGTCAACCTGGCCGGGCTCCATGCCCGCCTCGGAGACTACACTCGCGCCGAGGAGCGCTACCGCGAAGTGCTGGCACTGCTCGAGCCATTCGAGGACCTGCCGCAGGGCACGCGCGCGACCAGTCTGACCGGCCTGGCCGACCTGCGGCGCTGGCAGGGGCGTTTCGACGAGGCCGAAACCCTGATTGTGCAAAGCGCCGAGGAGTGGCGCCGCGTGCTCGATCTCGAATCGGTCGACGAGGACTTCTTCATCCACTACTACCTGGCCGAGCTCTACGGCGACGCCCAGCGTTTCAAGGGCGCCGAAGAGCGCATCGAAACCGCCATCGAGCGGATGAGCACCGGCCAGGAAGCGCCGCCTGGGCGGATCGCCGAAGCGCGCGCCGACCTCGCGCGCTACCGCTGTGAGGCGGGTCGCCGTGAAGCGGCCCGCCAGCCGCTCGAGCAAGCCCGGGAAGTGCTGGAGGCGGGCGAATCCGTATCGCTGGCGGAAGCCGAAGCCGCATGTGCCGACGAGCCGCGAGGCGCAGGGATCAGCCAGGCCTTGATCGAGCGTGCGCGCAGCGGCCGAGGGGACCTCTCGCGGGTTGCTCGGCTCGAGCTCGCCCGGGCCGAGCAACTGGCTGCCGGTGACCCTGCGGCGGCGCGGGGGCTGGTCGAAACGTCGCTTGCACGCCTCGACGCCGTCGGCGCGGTTGCGGACCATCCGTTGCTGGTTCGGGCCCGGGCGCTACGCGAAAAGCTCCGTCAAGACGGGGGATGAAGCTGTTCGTGGTCCGCTCGCACGGCTCGTCCGGTCGACGGTCGGGTCACAGGGGCTTGCTATGCTCCAGTTCAAGTTTTTTGAGGAGAGTGATTCCATGTTCAGAAATGTCATGAACGGCGGCCTTTGCGCTGCCATGCTCCTGGCCGCGAACTCGGTCTTTGCCCAGTCGATGGAAGACGTCGAGATCGGCGTCGAATCGCTCGGAAGTGATGTGCACATGCTGACCGGCCGAGGCGGCAACATCGGCCTGGTGGTGACCGAAGACGGCGCTTTCCTGATCGACGACCAGTACGCACCCCTGACCGACAAGATCCTAGAGGCGGTGCGTTCGGTGACCGACCAGCCCGTGAAGTTCGTGCTCAACACGCACTGGCACGGCGATCACACCGGCGGCAACGAGAACATGGCCGGCGAGGGCGCCCTGGTCGTCGCCCACGAGAACGTGCGCGAGCGCATGTCGAGCGAACAGGTCAACGAATTCTTCGGCCGCACCACGCCGGCCTCGCCCGATGGCGCGTTGCCCGTGGTGACCTTCAACGACTCGATCTCCTTTCACCTCGGCGAGCACGAGATTCGCAGCTTCCACGTGCCGCATGCCCATACCGACGGAGATTCGGTGGTTCACCTGCCGGATGCCAACGTCATCCACGCCGGCGATACCGTCTTCTACGGCCTGTATCCCTTCGTCGACGTCGATTCCGGCGGCAGCCTGGCGGGCACGATTTCGGCCGTCGAGCGGATCGCCGAACTGGCCGACGGCGAAACCGTCATCATCCCGGGCCACGGTCCGCTGATCGATCGCGAAAAGTTGCTCGCCTATCACGACATGCTCACGACGGTGGAAGATCGGCTCGAAGAGGCCATCGACGAAGGCATGACCCTGGAAGAAATCCAGGAGGCCGGCATCACCGCCGAGTACGACGAGCAGTGGGGCGGCGGTTTCATTCCCGCGGATCGCTGGATCGAACTGCTCCACCGGAGCATGACCCGGTGAAGAGTGGTGCGAAACGCTCTAAGAGTGTTTCGTCCCGAACCAGATGAAGTGGCGTGCCCCCTTGCCCTTGCGGTGGGGGCGCACGACCCGTTCGTCGACGCGGAAGCCGGCTTCCTTCATGCGCTTGACGAACAATCGGTCGGGGCCGGCCGACCACACCGACAGCACGCCGCCGGGTCGCAGTGACTTCGCGATGGCCGACAGGCCGGCGGCCGAATAGATCCAGTCGTTCTCGCGACGGATGAGCGCCTCGGGCCCGTTGTCGACGTCCATCATGATGGCGTCGAAGCCGCTCTCCGGTTTCTTGATCAGGTCGCTGACGTCGCCGATGTAGACGGTCGTGCGCTCGTCCGACAACGGATGCCCGGCCGGTTCCCCCATGAAGTCGCGATTCCAGTCGACCACCTCCGGCACCAGCTCGGCGACCACCACTTCCGCATCGGGCCCGCTTGCTTCCAGCGCCGAGGCCAGCGTGAAGCCCATGCCCAGCCCGCCGATCAGCAGGCGCGCGTTCTTGCGGCCCTTGATGCGCTCGCAGGTCAGCTCGGCCAGCGCCTTCTCCGAGCCGTTGACGCGGCTGTTCATCAGCTCGCCCCGGCCGGGAATGGTGATCGAGAACTTCACCTCGTGCTGGTAAAGCATCATCTGCTTGTTGGTGTCGGGAATGGTGGCGGTGCCGAGCAGGATCGAGGGTTTCATGGCGGTCTTTTCGGGTGTGGTCGCGGCATGCGGTGGCCAGGCGGCCGGCCTGGCTCACCAGCGGTCGGCGGAGTATAGTCGAGGCGAGGGAAAGCTGTCGATTCCGTGTCTGGAAGGGAGGGAAAGCATGGCGATCCGAATCCTCAAGGCCGTTCTCGTCGTCTGCGTGGCGCTGCAGGCTTCGTTCCGTGATCGCGGGAGTTCGGCTTGCTCATAGACCTGCTTTTCCTGGCCGCGTTGCTTGTCGTTGTGTTCATCGGCCGCTGGCTGGCCTGGTTGTCGTTCAGGAGCACGAGCCACTTGGTTGCCAGGGCGGGCAAGGCCGCGACTTCGGGAAACCTGGGTAAACGCTTGGGTTCGGCCCGGGCAAGCCTGGCCCGCAACTTTCCACGCGCAGCCGCCTTCATCGAAGCGCGCCTGAACCCGCGGGAATTCACCGGGCTGGCGCTCACGCTGATCGTTCTGGCCGCCGTCTATCTGGCCGCCCTGCTGGGCGGCCTGGTCGACGAGCTGCTCGAGTCCGACGAGTTGGTCATGATCGACGGCATGATCAACAGCGCCCTGGACCCTATCCGAACGGACCGGCTCGTGGAGGTGTTCGCCTTCATTACCCACTGGGCCGATGCAGCCACGATTGTCGCCGTGGCGGCCGTCACCACCGGCCTGCTCTGGGCGCTTCGCCACGGCTACCTGGTGATGCCGCTCTGGGTGGTCGTGCTGGGCTCGCAGTTGACGACCTACGCCGGCAAGTACGCCCTCGATCGATCGCGGCCCGAGTTCCTGACCGAGGTCGTGGCCGCCACGCCGTCGTTTCCCAGCGGCCATGCCACCAGCGCGATTGCCGTCTACGGCTTTGTCGCCTACGTGCTCTCGCGCGAGGCGGTCACCGCCCGGCGGCGCTTCGAAATCGTGTTCTGGTCGGCGTTCCTGATCGTGCTCATCGGCTTCAGCCGCATGTTCCTGAGCGTGCACTATGCCAGCGACGTGGCGGCCGGTATCCTGGTCGGCGGCTTCTGGCTGCTGGTCGGCTTCGCCATCGCCGAACTGCTGCGATCCCGGCATCACCCTGCCGCCGGGGCGGACTGAAGCCGGACTTTGCTTTCGGCAGCGGACTCAATGAATCAACGGGAGGTTTTTGAATGGCAAAGGTGACCGGAATCGGCGGAGTCTTCTTCAAGAGCGCGACGGACAGCAAGGCGCTGGCCGCCTGGTACGAGAAACACCTGGGAATGAAACTGGAGGAATGGGGCGGCGCGATTCTCGATTGGCGCAACGATCGCGCCGACGACGGCGGGCTGACCGTCTGGTGCCTGGCGGCCCCGGACAGCGACTGGTTCAGTCCCAGCCAATCGCCCCTGATGATCAACTACCGGGTGGACGACCTCGACGAGATGCTCGAGCAACTGCGGGCGGCCGGGGTGGAGATCGTCGGTGGTCCCGAGACGCACGAAAACGGCAAGTTCGCCTGGATCATGGACCCGGACAACAACAAGGTGGAGCTCTGGGAGCCCATGGCGTGGGATGATTCGAACAAGGGCGCCTGAAAGGCTTCCCGAGCGAGAACCGACGGGGGTCGTATGGCGCAGCAGGTAGCGTGTAACCTGTAGATCGGTTTCAATCGCGATCGACGAACATGCCCCGATTTCCCAGAATCGCCGAGTCCGCGCAAGGCGTCAAAGGCTCGGTCTATTCCGGCCTCAAGAAAAAGCCCGCCTCCGGCAAGCCCCCCGTGCCGCTGCACATCGGCGACACCTGGATGGAGCCGGCCGAAGGCTGCCGGATGCAGGATCTCACCGTCGAGGACCACCCGGGCATGCACCGCTACTCGCCCGTGCCGGGTTATCCGCAGCTACGCGATCGCATCGCCGAAGTCCACGGCGAGCGCACGGGCATCGAGACCGAGCGCGGGCAGGTCGTCGTCACCGGCGGTGCCACGGCCGGCCTGGCCGCCGTCGTCGGCGCGCTGGTCTCGCCCGGCGAGGAAGTGCTGCTGGTCGCGCCCTACTGGCCGCTGATCGCCGGCAGCGTGCGCGCTTTCGGCGCCACGCCGGTCGACGTGCCGATGATGACCGAGGTCGAGACGGCCGAAGCCGCCGTCGAGCGACTGGAACAATACCGAACCGACAAGACCGTCGCCGTCTACTGGAACACCCCGCACAACCCCACCGGCCGACTACTGCCGCGCGACTGGCTCGAGGCCATGAGCCAGTGGGCCAGAAAAAACGACCTGTGGATCTTCTCCGACGACGTCTACGAAGACTACGTCTACGAGGGCGAGCACGCCTACACGCGCACCGTCTCGCCGGACAACACCATCTCGGTCCACAGCTTCTCGAAAGCCTACGGCATGGCCGGCAACCGCTGCGGCTACCTGGCCGGCCCCAACGAGGCCATCGATGCCGTCAAGCGCATCATGACCAACATCAACTACTCTGCCTGCTCGGCCTCGCAACTCGCAGCACTCAACGCCCTCAACGGCGCCGCCGACGAGTGGGTGGCCAACGCACGAGAGAAGTACGCCCAACTCGGCCGCGAAGCCGCCGAAGCGCTCGGTCTTCCAGGACCGAAAGGCAGCACCTTCCTGTTCCCGGACGTATCCCACGCACTTGACGAGCGCGGCCTGGACGGCTTCCTCGGCGACCTCGCCGAAGCCGGCGTCCTGGTTGCCCCGGGACCGAGCTTCGGGCCCTATAATCAGCACGTGCGGATGTGCTTCACCGCAGCGCCGCCTGATGAAATCCGACGCGGCGTCGACATCCTGGCATCCAAGATCCAGCGCTAAACAAAGCGTCGTCCCGGCCTTGAGCCGGGACCTTCCCTCCAAAGCCTCCGACGCCCGAATACGAAGAACCCACGCTAGCGCCACCCAATAAACTTGTGCTAGCCTCAAATCTCTTCCGGCCCTACTTGGGAAGGGGCAGGGTCGGAAGTTGGATTGAAAGAGGAGGGCGATCGTGGGCAGTCACGATCCGTTATACACCCATGGCGTTGGCGGCACCATCCGTCCAGATATTGTCGTTTTCTCTCGGCCCAGTACCCGAGTCAGATGGCGCGCTGCGTCATGTTCCGCCATGTCATCTGATGCTACCCGACTGTTTCGCCGCATGGCATGCAACGCCGCAAGCGGAAATCGAGGGAAGAATCAGGATGATAGGCCTGGTGATCAGCACGGCGCGCAGATTAAGGGGCGAAATTGCCGTAATAGTCGCTATGACCCACTTTCGCCATTCTATAGCCCAAACAAGACGGAGAAAATATGGGATTCGAGAGGGGAGTTCGAAGAGGTCGGATTTGGGATGACGCAAACCTTCTGCACAAGCAGATTATGCGATTTCCATTTGCGACTACAGGTAACACGGAAAACGCGTTTGAGCGTGGTTTTGCGACAACGTTGATGGCAACGGAGGAGCAGTATAACGAGGAAGTCGTGACTCAGATTAAAAAGGGAGTATCCGTTCAGAGTGTTTATGCGTTCGGAAAGAAGCACCGGCCGGATATGACTCTTGGAGAGAATGGCATTGCCGTCGAAATGAAGTTCATTCGTTACGGTGGTCTTAAAGATGCTATTGGTCAGGGCTATTTGTATCGGCTGAAGTATAAGTTCGTGTTTCTAGTCCTAATTCTTAGCGAAAGCAGAAAGGAGGTATATGACTCTATTGAGAACGGAGAGGAAAAGGATCTCGATGACGTTCTCCACCAACTTGCCGAGGACTTGAACATATTTACGTACCTAGTGCCCGCGTTCCAGATCAAGAAGCCGGGCATGAGAAAGGCTATCTCTTATTTTGAGCCACGGCTATAACAAGTCGTATATGGACTCCTCCCGCAACCCGAGACTGATTGGTTCATGAGGTTGGAATC